>NZ_JBLYEG010000021.1:0-43371 GCF_048514875.1 Flavobacterium sp. T12S277
AATGCCGTGTAAAGAACTTTTAATTCTAGCAAGTTGTTATGTTCACCCTTTAACCGCTTTTAGAAGAGATAAAAATAAAAAATGTATTTGCAAAAATATTACCACAAAGGTAATGGCAAGTTGTGTTTTGAGGCACTCGAAACCGAGTTCGTGCCTCAAAACAACTTGCCCTGCCGGGAGCTGAAAAACACCTTCCGAAGTCAGGGTTTTGTGTAAGGATTAAAATGGACAGGTTATGGACGAAAACAATAACAACAAACGCAATAAGGGTGGACGTTCGCCAAAAGACAACCCAAGCATCCACCGCCACGTATTTCGTCTGACGGACGCGGAAAACGCCAAACTTTTATCGCTTTTTGAAACATCGGGAATGCCCAATAAAGCAAAATTTATCATTTCGCTGCTTTTCAGCAAGGAGATGAAATCGGTTAAAATTGACAAAGGGACAGTTGATTTTTATATGCGATTGACTTCATTTCACAGCCAGTTTCGCTCGGTAGGCGTAAATTATAACCAGATCGTAAAGCTGTTGTACCGTCATTTTTCCGAGAAAAAGGCGGCAGCTTTTCTCTATAAATTGGAAAAACAGACTGCTGAGATGGCGCTATTATGCCAAAAAATCATTCAGATAACCGAAGAATTTGAAGCAAAACATTTGAAAAAACAGCCTTAGAAATGATAGCAAAAATTGGAAGAAGCGGAAATTTATACGGGGCATTGGCGTACAATCAGCTAAAAGTAGAGAATGAAAACGGACAGATTCTGTTTGGCAATAAGATAATTGAAACCGCGGGCGGTCACTATTCCGTTGCACAATTAGCACAGTCTTTTGCCCCTTATCTCATAGCCAATCGCAATACCGAGAAACATGCGTTGCATATTTCGCTCAACCCTGACCCGAACGATATAGTAAGTGATGACAGGTACAGGGAAATGGCAGAGGAATATATGAGGGAAATGGGTTACGGGCAGCAGCCGTACGTGGTGTTTAAACATACCGATCTTGACCGCAGCCATATCCATATTGTCTCTGTTTGCGTGGATGAAGAAGGTAAAAAAATTTCGGATAAGTTCGAGAAAAGGCGGTCAATGAGTGTATGCAGGGAGATGGAAATTAAGTATGGATTGATACCCGCAACGGATAAAGAACACAAACAGAATGACATGGTCTTCCGTCCAGTAGATTATTGGGCAGGCGATGTGAAGAGTCAGATAGCTTCAATAATACGACACTTGCCAAACTATTATCAGTACCAAACTTTGGGAGAATATAATGCCTTGCTTTCCCTGTTTAATGTTACTACCGAGAAAGTTGAAGGGGAATTACGAGGAGAGATCCGGCAAGGTTTGCTGTACATTCCTTTAAATGAAAAAGGCGAAAGAGCCGGACATCCGTTTAAGGCTTCTTTATTCGGAAAGAATGCCGGCCTGTCCACTTTGGAATTGCACTACGCGAAATCCAAAGAAACTTTAAAAGACCACCCGGCAAAGCCAACCATTGAAGCTGCAGTTACCATTGCTTTACAATCAACAAGTGATGAGCTGGCTTTTAAAAAACAGTTAGGCGAACAGGGAATTAACGTAGTAATACGCAGAAATGATACAGCACGTATTTACGGAATCACCTTTATAGACCATAATTCTAAAACAGTGTGGAACGGTTCACGATTGGGAAAAGAGCTTTCTGCCAATACCTTTAATGATTACTGGAACAATAATATCGCACCTGAAATTAAAGAGCCGGTCGAACTGCAATCGAAAATATCCACATTAAATGATGTAGGTCTTCCTGCAGAGGAACCCCATCATTTGTTCGACTTCCTGAATACTGCTGAAAAACACGAAGACGGTTTAATTGAAGCATTAGGCGGTTTGCTTCCTGAAGCACAGGGCGAAGATTCCCTAGAACAGAATTTTGCCAATAGAATGAAGAAGAAAAGAAAAAGGCCAAAGAGGTAATTGATTAGTATTCAGCCAAACACTTCCTCGTACTGCCTTTGCCTGTCACATTTTTATAGCCGCTAGTTAGAGCCTTTAAATTCACGCCCGAACATTAAAAATTAAAATAATGCAGGGAGAAGATGATGTAAGAGGACTTGCCAAAATTATGGCTTTTATGCGGGCAGTAAGTATCCTTTTGGTACTGATGCACCTTTATTGGTTTTGCTACGGTTACTTTATAGATCGCGGCTGGACTTTAGAAGTAATCAACAAAATATTAGGTAATTTTCAGCGTACCGCGGGATTGTTTTCGCATACATTTTATACCAAAGTATTTGCCTTGGTATTATTGGCATTAAGCTGCTTGGGGTCAAAGGGAGTTAAAAACCAGAAGATGACCTGGACTAAAATTTATACTGCTTTGGCGATTGGGTTTGTCTTTTTTTTTCTGAACACACCTTTATTAAAGCTATCGATAACTACTGCCACAATTCTTTATATCCTTACCACTGGTTTAGGATATGTTGCTTTAATGGTAGCCGGAGTCTGGATGAGCCGATTACTTCGTAACAATCTCATGGACGATGTTTTCAACAACGAGAACGAAAGTTTTATGCAGGAGACTGCATTGATGGAAAACGAATATTCTGTCAACCTTCCCACGAAGTTTTATTACAAAGGAAAATGGAACAATGGCTGGATTAATATAGTCAATCCTTTTCGGGCAACGATTGTCTTAGGTACACCCGGTTCGGGAAAATCGTATGCAATTGTAAACAATTACATCAAACAGCAGATTGAGAAAGGTTTTAGTATGTACATCTACGATTTCAAATTTGATGATCTTTCTACTATTGCCTACAATCATCTAATGAAACATCGGGATAAGTACAAAGTACAGCCCAAATTCTACGTTATCAACTTTGACGACCCACGCAAGAGCCACCGCTGCAATCCCCTCAATCCCGATTTCATGACAGATATCTCGGATGCTTATGAAGCAGCGTATACGATAATGCTGAACCTTAACCGGTCTTGGATACAGAAGCAGGGCGACTTCTTCGTCGAGAGCCCGATTATCCTTTTGGCAGCCATAATATGGTATCTGAAAATTTATGATGACGGTAAGTATTGTACATTCCCACACGCTATTGAACTCCTGAATAAAAAATATTCTGACGTATTTACGATTTTAACATCATATCCCGATTTGGAAAACTATTTGTCGCCTTTTATGGATGCATGGCAGGGAGGCGCACAAGACCAATTACAGGGACAGATTGCATCTGCAAAAATTCCTTTGTCAAGAATGATTTCGCCACAACTCTATTGGGTTATGACGGGCGATGATTTTTCATTGGACATAAACAATCCTAAAGAGCCTAAGATATTATGCGTAGGTAATAACCCTGACCGCCAAAACATCTACTCTGCTGCACTGGGATTATACAATTCACGTATTGTAAAACTCATCAACAAGAAGGGTCAATTGAAGAGTTCGGTTATTATAGACGAGCTGCCCACTATCTATTTTAGAGGATTGGATAACCTTATTGCAACTGCCAGAAGTAATAAGGTGGCAGTATGTTTGGGATTTCAGGATTATTCTCAGCTGACAAGGGACTATGGCGACAAAGAGAGCAAAGTAATTCAGAACACCGTAGGTAATATTTTTAGTGGCCAGGTGGTTGGGGAAACTGCAAAAAGCCTTTCGGAGCGATTTGGGAAAGTATTGCAGAAAAGGCAGAGTATGAGCATCAACCGCAATGATACCTCGACATCAATATCTACCCAATTGGACAGTCTCATACCGGCTTCCAAAATATCAACCTTGACACAAGGTTTTTTTGTTGGATCTGTATCGGACAATTTTGATGAACGTATCGAGCAGAAAATCTTCCATGCTGAAATTGTCGTGGATAATGAAAAGGTTGCTTCTGAAACTAAAGGATATCAAAAAATACCGGAAATCTTATCTTTTATTGACGAAAACGGTAAAAACAATATGAAGCATGCAATCGAAGGCAATTACAGGCAGATAAAAACGGATATTGTACTGGTTATCGAAACCGAATTGGGACGTATAAAGAATGATCCCAATTTAAAGCATCTGTTACAAAAGGATAGTGGTAAGTAGAGCGAGTAAATGAGATTCGAAGTTGAAGTTTGTAACATCCCGGCCTTTATTTGACCGATTATAAATGCTATATCAGCGATAGTACAATAGTGTTTCAAATTAGGAATTTCTAAATCCTGATTCGTAAAAAAAATAAAGATCACATAGTTTTCTTATGTAGTATTGTACTCAATATCCGCACATTAATAGCGCATAGC
Organism: Flavobacterium sp. T12S277; assembly: GCF_048514875.1. Taxonomy (NCBI): domain Bacteria; kingdom Pseudomonadati; phylum Bacteroidota; class Flavobacteriia; order Flavobacteriales; family Flavobacteriaceae; genus Flavobacterium; species Flavobacterium sp. T12S277. Next base: position 4,276 of record NZ_JBLYEG010000021.1, read on the forward strand.
GGTCATTGCAAACGACTTTGCAACAACTATTATAAACAATTTTAATCAGATGATTAAGAAATGTTTGGTTTTGATATGCTTGATTACTTCAGTGATATTAATAGTAATAGCAACATTGACCTATCCAGGCGGCTCATTGCTTGACAAAAATTCTATAGGCTTTGGTTAGTCAAAAAATTTCCTAAGCAATTTATTTACAGCAAAAGCGATAAATGGTTATGAAAACCCTGGTAGGATTTGGGCAGTTATAGGAATGGGATTCCACTCGATTGGATATGGATTTTTTTTTCATCAATATGCCAAAAAAAATCTCATCAAGACACTGGGCTGATATCTTAAAATTTATAGGTGCTGCCAACATAATATTTATTTTCTTAATCGCAACACCGTTACATGACCTGGGAGTAATATCGATCATTTTAACATTATTTGGTTTATTTACTATTACAGTATTTCTCCTAAAGTCAAAACTTCATTTACTTAAACTCTACTGTATTATTTGCCTATTGACTTATTATTTTTTCTTTTTACTTTTTGGTTTAGGTTATTTGGGTTTAGCAGTCATAATGAAGAAAGTATATATCATAAGCTCGATGTTTTTAGTTTTGGGCCTAGAGTATTTTACCAAATATGAAGACTTTATACAAATTAAATCGAGAGAACAAAAAATATGAGCAGGGACCGCTAACAGCTGTTTCACTCTAAATGTGAAACCTTTTTGTTTATATTATTCAATTTTCCAATAATCACTATAAAAATTTGAAGTATTCATTAGATCCTGATGATTTCCAAGATGGCTTATGGTTTTGTTATCTAAGACATAAATAGTGTCCGCAACATTTTTAAGCATATTTAAGCGGTGTGAAATAAAAAATATAGAACAGTTTTTTTTTATTTTCTGGAATAAATCCATTGTAAAGTTTTCAGTGTTTCTGTCCATTGCCGCAGTAGCTTCGTCAAGTATTAAGAACTGTGGTTTTTTGTAAAGTACTCTTGCTAAAGCAATAATTTGCTTTTGTCCGCCAGATAAATTAATTCCTTCTTCGCCCAAAATTGTAGCTAATCCTTGTGGAAATTGGTCAAAGTAAACATCAAAACCATAATTTTCTATGAACTCGATTAAATTTTCGGACGTTTCTATGGCTCCAAGTAAAATATTATCGACAACATTACCATTAAAAATGATTATTTCTTGCGGAATAACACCTATCAGATCTCTATAGTTTTTTAGTTGTACTTCCGAAAGTTCGTGTTTGTTGTTTATAATGATATTTCCGTTTTCAAAATTATAAAATCGCTGTAAAATTTGCCCTAATGTACTTTTGCCACTACCGCTTTCGCCAACAATCGCAATAAATTTTCCCTTCTTGATTTCTATATTAACATTATGGAACAATTCACTTCTTCCTGCAAAACGAAAAGAAAGATTTTGAATAGATATTTGTTCAATTCCTGAAATTTCGAGTCCTTCTTTTTTCTCTTTTTCAATTGATGCGAATTCATACATTCGGTTAAAAGCAATTTTGGCTTCGTTAATGGGAATGGCAACCAATGCCAGATTTGCAATCGATGGCAAAAGTGAACCGACAATCCCTAAAATTGCAATTAACTCCCCAGTTTTTATTTCTTTATCAAATACTTGTATGGAAGTATAAATTAAAATACCTATCAAAAAGAAAACGCTTGCCAAACCTGATTGCCAGGAAAGAGTAATGTTTATTTTTCCGAGATTGAATATTTTTTGCTGAAAATTAGCAAAAATCAGATTGTTGGTTTTGCCGAAAATTGCTTGTTTGTTATCATTTTTTATAGTCGAAATTCCTTGAATAGTATTGATGTAATTACTTTCGTTAAAAGCATAACTTTGCATCACTTCTTTTTGAGCATTGATTATTTTTTTATTGCTTCTGTAGATGATGTAAAAATAAATAGGCAAACTCAACAAAGAAATTAATCCCAGCGTCCAGGAATAGCTAAACAGAAATCCTAGCGATATAATAGAAATCAAAACGTCTATAACCAAAGAACTCGTTAATGTTTTTATAACGCTTTGTACACGTTGTGTATCGTTTAATCGAGCGACTAACTCCCCAATTTTTCTAGTATCAAAAAACGGTTTTGGTAAATGCAAAAGAGAATCGAAAAATTGACTGTTGATTCGGTTATTAAAATCTTTAGATTGCTGTAATAAAAAGAATTCTCTCAAAATAGCTAACCCTACTCTTGCCAATAATAAAATAGTCAACAAGCCAATACCCGAAATTAATTTTTTGATATTGTGAGATGGCAAAATATCATCAATTAGTTTTTGAGAGAATAGTGACATTGCCATTCCTAAAGCTGCAACAAAAACACCTAATAAAATGCTAATCCATAAAAGTTTATAGTCTTCTTTCAGGATTTCTAAAAACCATTTTCTTTGAGCGTTTTTTTCTGTTTTTTCTTTAATAAAACTTTCATTTGGTTCAAGAGTGAGACAAGTTTTTGAAACCCAAATTTTTTCTAATTCACTTATCGATAAATAAAAAATACCTTTTCCCGGATCGCCAATTAGGAAACCTTTTGTTTCGTCATACTCATAGCAAACTATATAATGATTGAGTTGATTTTCAATTAGAACATGTAAAAGTACGGGTTGTTTGTGGTCTATAAGTCCCTGAATATCGGCTTCGCAACCCTCAGCAGTAAAGCCTAATTTGTTTGCAACCTGATACAAACCTAACATCGTAGTACCTTGTTTGGTTGTGCCACTTAGCCCACGAATTTTTTCAATAGTATTATTGCCTTGATAAAATTTTATGATGCTCATTAAACAAGCAACACCACAATCTGATTGGTCAAGTTGCAGGGTATGTGTTTTTTCGATATGCTTTAGATTCATTGGGATTTATTCTGAAGTCAATTTTTTTAGAAGAATTTCGATTTTCGTTTGTCCTTTTATTTTTTCTACTAGTTTTTGATTTTTATTATATAAAACTAAACAAGGCAAAGATTTAACATCAAATGTAGCAGAGAAAGTAACTTTGTTATCGCATAAAAAATGAATATTATCATAAGAAGTAAGTTGGTGTTTTGTGACAAATGTTTTGATAAGTTCCAGTTTTTCAAACGAAACAAAAATGAGTTGGACGTTTTGGAATTTTTCTACATTTTCTTTTATCATTTTGGCCTCTTCGTTGCAATATTCGCATTCACTGTTAAAGTAAATAAACAAAGTTGGAGTATTGATTTTTATATCCTGATTGGTAAAAAAACCTCCGTTTATGTTTTTATATGAAAAATCAGGAATGGTTTTGATGTTTTCTGCTGCTTCTTTTTTGTGATTTATTTTGATAACAATTTGATAAGTAAAAAAAGCAAGAATACATATAAACGATATGGCCAATATTATTTTTAGTTTTTTTTTCATGAAGTTTTATGAATAATTAAGCGTAAAAAACATTATGGTTACTACCCAAAGTAATAATGCAGGCACATAACTGTATACAACTATTTTTAAGCCATGGTCTGGTTTAATGTTTGTTAGCTTTCCGACTTGATATCCTAAATAGATAATGTAGGCTAACTCAAATAAGTTTAAAGTTTGAAACGGATAAAGAAACCAAGTTTCCAAGTTTTTATACTCTACGATATTTAAAGCTGATAAAGGATAGAAATTTTGAACATCATCTAAAGTATAATTGGTTTGAAAAAAACAAAACCAAACTATTTTGAAAACAGGAACTAACAAAAAAATAAATTCTGCTTTTAAGACAATGTTCCAAAGGTTTTTAAATTTTAAATCTTTACTAGAGAAAAACAAACTAATATAAAGTATGGTAGCGATTATCGATGTTTTGATTAGCATCAAAACAGGAATAAATACATAGCCAACCCATTGCCATTTTTTCTGAAATCCAAGAAAATTTTCTATTTGTTGAGAAGTAAGTTGCTCGGATAGTGAGTTGTAAAATAAATCATCAAAATGTATTGCTTTTTTAAAAATTTCAGCAATTAAAATTGTGACAATAGAAAGCACTAACCATTTTATAAATGGAGATTTCATAAATATAAAATTGTGGGGTTGAAAAACAGCAACTTTTCAGTTGCTGTTTTTTAATTGTGGAGTTGATTTATTTTTAAATAAACGAACTCCAAGTAAAGTTTTTTTGTGCCTAAAAATGAGATAACAAAGGAAAGTCATGAAAATCAAAAAACGATTAATTTCTGGACAGAATTTCGTAAAGTAATTTACGATTATCAACAATACATAAAATATTGCTCCGGTATATTTGGAAGCTATCTTTTTTATCACTTTATTTTTTAAAAATAAATTTCAGATAAAATCATTTTTGGCTAGTTAATGTTTTTACAATATATTTCCATTGGATGTATGATGCTAAAGTTGTCATCAATAGACCAGCCACAGTAAAAGCCATTCCAATTGAAAAACCATTTTTTATCATATAACCAATTAAAAAACCACCCAAACCTCCGCTAACGAAAATAAGGTTAAAGTAAAACCATTTTTTTGTTTTTAAAGTCATGTTGTATATTTTTTAGGATGTTCCAAAACTAGTTAATTAGTGCCTTATCGCTAATAAAACCATTAATAAATTAAAAGATTAATTTAATTTAACAAGATGTTCCTACACCTATTGATCCAACGATAAAAGCAGCAGCAAATAATCCTGCGCCACCTGTAGCGGCAGTAATAGCAAATGCTCCAGCGTAAGTTAAAGCTAGACCAGCTAGTGAGGCCGCACATCCTATTTGTTGTTTAGTAGGTCGTCCTCCGTTCAAATTTTCCATTTGATTTAATTCTAATTTTTTCATAAATATAATAATTAAATTGTTAATAAATTCAAATTTATGTTTTTATGATGATTTGTCTTATGCTCTAAACGGGTAATTTTACCCATTTTTTCTCTTTTTTTTCTTACATAAATAAAAACACGATCTAGTGAGTATTTAAAAGCAAATCGGTCCTCTATATTTTTAGGAAAAATATTATTTAACAAGGATATGAATGCATTGGTTGGAAATAAGTTAAAAAAACTCAGAAAGAGTAGAAATTTTTCACAAGAGGAAATGGCAGACTACCTGAATATATCACAATCTTCTTATGCCAGAATGGAGAATGGTGAGAATCATTCGTGGGCAAACCACATTTCAAGGATTTGCGAAATTTTTACAATTTATCCAGAAGATTTAATCAGAAGAGATTTGTTGGACGGAAATAATAACCAGCAAAAATTAAATTCAACATATTCGGTTCAGGAATTATCAGATAAGCTGATTGAGCAATATGAGCAACGAATAAATGAATTGAAAGAAATAATAGAAATTTATAAAGATAAAAAAAAATAAAGGTCTCGCTTTTTAGGTAAAAACTTGGGTCTTGAATTAAATTTTATAACTTTTTTTTAAAATTAATTGAGTTTTTTAGTTCACAATCTGCAACATTTCACAGCCTATTTGTTTTTAGTAAAATCTCTTTGTTTCCTCAACAGTCTGAAAGGCTTATTCGTTAAAATGGAAAAACCGATCAATTTGACTGTCCGTAGAATTTGCAGAAAAAAATAAAGAAAAGTACTTTACGTGAATTAGATAGAATTTCAAAAGTAGAAATTGATTTTGAATTGCTAAGTTTTTAGTATTACAATTACATTCTTAGTAGACCAAGTCGCGACACATGAAATATCTTTCTATCTTAATAATTTATAATAAAGAAACTTCTGCACGGTATACCACTTTTTCTTGGCTCATATTTTTTCCTTCTCGTATTTTTTAGATTTCAACAAAATTCAATCAAATACACTTATGCCTTTTACAAAATTAGCTTATGAATTATTTGGTAAAATCCAACTATCGTTCTCAAGCCTTTTTTCTTGAATAAATTAGCATCTTACTGGAAAATGAACCTGAAAATATGTAGATGGAATTAGAAAAGAAATATTTACGAATGACAAGGGCAAAAACAAGGAACGTTAATTATTTCTACCAATCTAAGCAAATTAGCTAGTTTTAAAAATGCCATTACTTAACAGCGATTACCTTAAGCATTTTACCTGATTACAATTGTTAGGTATCAAGTTTTTAAGCGTGCAGCAGGCCTTTCCAGCACCTGAATACCGTCAACCTCAATTCTTTCTTTCTGCTCTTTATTTTCGGGAGTAATAGACAATTGTATCTTCCTCTCAACGGCAGCAAGTTCCGTTTTAAACTCATTCAACCGGCTTTCCTTGGACCATGTACCGTTTATCACTTCCTGAAGAACAGGCAGGTCTTTTTGTATTTCAGTAATCTTCTTTTTTTCCTGTTCAATATAGCCAGGTAATTTCTCCAGTGCATTAAGAAAGTTCATAGTGGCCAGCTTTTCATCTTTCGCGATTAAACCGTTGTTATAGGTATATTTAATATTACCCTCACCTTGGATCAAAAATCGGTTTACACGTATATCCACGCCCTCTTTTTCGGATATTTCTGTTTTAACCAAAAGTGTAAATCCGTACAGAGTACCGATTTCTTCATACTGACCTCCGGTACGGGCTTTCTCTGCAAGTTCGTTGAGCTTTGCACCAATCTGTTTGCTATCAGCATGGGAAGGTAAAGCGTCTAATCGCAAAGGATTTTCGATTGTACCATCCGAAGATTTTTGTATGCGCTGATGTAAGTTTTTCCAATCAAGGCTCATTCGGTTAAAACGGGATTGCGAGCTCTCAAGCAATTCTGTGAAATCCTGCAGCTTGTATTTGGCACTGAACTTAGAACGGTTAAACGCTTGTTTTTCGCTTTCCAATCCGGCAATCTGTTTTTCCAGTTTAGCTTTATCCAGAAGGTCGGTATTTCCAGAGAGGATAGCCACGTATTCCGAGAAGTTCATTCCCGATTTTTCGTCCATACTTCCCTCGTCAATCGTGCGTTTGCCGAGATTATTGTTTTTTAACTGGTCTATGAATAGCTGCTTATTGTACAACAGGTTGAACTTGTAGCTGTCCAGTGATTTCTCTACTGCATAGATAATAACATCTACTTTGTTATCTGCAAAGAACTTGGCAATCTCATTGCCTTTTCGGACTGCCCGTCCGTCCCTTTGGGCAAGGTCACTTGGTCGCCACGGCGTATCGAGATGATGAACGGCAACAGCTCTTTTCTGTGCGTTCACTCCTGTACCCAACATACTTGTAGAACCAAACAGCACACGGATTTTTCCCTCGTTCATTCCCTTGATAAGTTCCTTGCGCTGCTTATCGGTCTTTGCTTCCTGTATAAACCGGACTTCGTGTGCAGGTATGCCGTGGTCTTCCACGAGCTTGCGTTTTATTTCGGAATACACATTCCATTCGCCCGGCTTGTAGGTTCCCAGATCTGAGAAAACAAACTGTGTTCCCTTCTGTGCGTTATATTGGTTGTAATACTTGGCTATGTTTGCCGCACAATGCGAAGCCTTGCTATCAGGGTGGTCTTCATATCTGCCGCTTACCATACGCATGTCGAGCGACATCTTACGGGCATAGTCCGTAGCGATAAGCATCTTTGCTTTTTCTTCGCTTTGTGATAAAGGTGCTCTTCCTAATAAGGTAGCATTGCCTGTTTTGGCAAACTCCATCAGCTTTTTGATAAAATCTTCCTGGTCTGGAGTAGGCGGTATATTATATAATAGTTCATTCTTATTGGGCCGGTCAATACCTATATCTTTTGCCGTCCGGTAATCCGTGATTTCCGAGTAAAACTGAGCCAGCTCCGGTACTTTGATAAAGTATCGGAAACGTTCTTTTGCCACGATATTGTTAGCCACCGAAAATTCATAATCGGTCGTTTTTCTTGCATAAATAGCCGCCCAAGCATCAAAAGAGTGAATGCCTTGTTTTTCCATTGCTCGAGGTCGCAGGTATTTGAACAGCAGATACAGCTCAGTTAATGAATTGCTGATAGTGGTACCCGAAAGAAAGGTTGCCCCCATATCAGCACCCGTGCGTTCCTGAATAGTACGGATAGCAAACAAAAGATTCATTGCCTTTTGGCTTCCGTCCACATTACCCAATCCGGCAACCCTTGTATGTCTTGTATTGAACATCAAGTTTTTGAATTGGTGGCTTTCGTCCACGAACAAATGGTCAATACCCATCATTTTAAAGTCGACCACATCATCTTTGCGGTTTTCAATATCGTGCTGAAGGGTTTTGAGTTTGACTTCAAGGTTTTCTTTACGCTTGATTACTCCGGCAAGCATCCCTCTGGTGACTTCCTTGCCCTGCGATTGCAATGCATCTAGGTTACGCTCTACGCTGTCCAATTCTATTTCGAGAATTTCCTTTTGTATTTCAGACGATTGTGGTATCATCCCGAATTGGTCGTGTGTGAGGATTACACAATCCCAATCATTGTTTTTAATATCCCCGAAAATTCGCATGCGCTTTTGGGGTGTAAAATCTTCTTTACCCGGAAATAGGATTTTAGCATGTGGATAGGCAGTGCGATAAGCCTCGGCAATTTCGTGAACGTTGCTTTTTAGCCCGATAATCATAGGTTTATTGGCTAATCCCAAACGTTTCATTTCCTGTGCAGCCGTGCACATTACGAGCGTCTTTCCTGCACCTACTTCGTGGTCACATATCGCACCGTTGTTCAGCTTTATCATCCAAACGGTGTCCTTTTGGCTTGAATATAGGTCTTCGATACCCAATGCTTTGCGGTCCAGTCCGGGAAAACCCTGATGGCTTCCGTCATAGTTCGGCCTAACAAAACAGTTAAAAGTGTCATTGTATTGACCCGTCAGTCTATTTTTAAACTCATCGTTTTGGGCGTGCAGCCAATTGTTAAAGGCGGTACGGATTTCATCGATCTTGGCATTGGCCATTTGTATCGCCTCCATATCCCGTATCTTGACCTCCTGGTCGCCAACAATTATTTTTTTGGTAATGTCCGGCGTGGTATTGACAAGGGCGTGTTTGACCAGGGCAATTCCGTCAAACGTGCGGCTTTCAGCTTTGACAGCATATTTTTCCCATATATGCAAATTCCCCTGATGGCACTTTACGGAAAAGTCATCGGAGCTTTCCGAGTAATTTATATGTACATCTGCGTCGAAAAGATGTGAAGCAAAACGGGCATATAGGCCTGTGGGTATCCAGCGTTCACCTAAATTAAAATCGAGTTCCTCAAATTCGATACGTCTTGGTCGGCCTTCTTCCAAAACAGTAAGGCTTGCTTGGGCTTCCCTGTCTTCTGGATTATTTTCGAGGTAAGCTTTGACCTCTTGGGCTTTTTCAACTACGTTACCTGCAATCCAGCGTTCGGATATTTCATATTCCTTTTGCAGGGGATTGTAGTAAATACGACCGTATAATGCTTCTTTCAGTGCATCGGCCGTCATACCGCTAATTTCGGTCATAAAGTCGAAATCCACCCACCCGTATTTGTTCAGCGATGCCGCTAATGCTTCATCGGGATTGTCAGTTGCAATGGTTGTGGTTGAAAAACTTACAGGATGAATGAATATATCGGCTTTGTGTACAACGCCACCAACGACACGTTCCAAATAAGGGATTTCCTTGCCGGAGCTATCCGTTTTAATGAGCTTGATATTATCGGCACTATTAAGGCTGCCATACCTTTTGACAAAGGCATCGTATAATCGGTTAAGGTTTTCCCTCTCTTCTTTTTGTTCAGTCTGAAACGTTGCCTCTTTATTGTAGAGCTGTTGGTAAACATCACGTATATTGATGTACGCTTCCGCTCTGGCTTTCTGTAAGGTCGGCAACTGCAAAGGATGGAAAACTGCTGTACCGCCTGATGCATCTACATCTTGCAGGTGACCGACCCAGCCATTATCTACAGCAAGGCAGTCGTTGCGATGGAACGATTGCATTTCGCCACTATACCGAGCAGGTTGGGGAATAACTTGCGTAACAGCATGACTATTCCCTGTGGCAGTCGAAAACAGGTCGTCGATAGCTTCCTGTTTTTTATCTTCGGCGGAGGTATTTGCACTTTTAAGTACCGGTGTATAGGGTTGCTGCATCGAAGTGAACAGGTCGGTTTGCCGACCTATCGCACGGCTATTCTTTTTAGTGGTTTGTCTTTTAGCTTTGGGCGTTCCTTTGGGCGGATCAGTTGAAATCGCAGGTTCGCCCATATTTTCAAATAGGTCAAAAATGCTTAACTGTTTTAATTCTTGCGGACTTTCCCGATTGGTTTCAGGAGTTGGAACAGAGAGCGGTTTTTGTTGAATGTTCACAGGTTGGGCAACTGCCGGTGTAGCCGTTGTTTCAGTTGGGATTTTTGCTGTAGGTTCTGTGTTACTTTCTCCTTTATACAAACGTAAATCCAAGTACTTCCCAAAATCATCGGAAAGCATTTGTTTCAAGTCCTTGGCAATCCCCTCAATGCCATCTTTGTGTGTATAGATTAATGCAGGCTGCCCATAGGCATCAGTATCTAATTTACGCTGGGTATGCACAATCCTTGTACTGTCCTGAAATAGTGCATTGCCCGGTGTGTTGTACTCCGTTCTATTACTTTGGCAAAACAGATCTTCCCTTTGGGTCAGACTTCTTTTTGCCGTATTCTTTTGCAGGATAATTAAATCACTGCCAACTGCTGTTCCGGCGTAATCTGAAAACAAATTGTTGGGCAAGCGAACAACTGAAACCAGATTATTATCCTGCATGAGCGCCCTGCGTATCGGCTCATTGTTCGGGCTGTTGAGAATGCCCTGCGAGGTTATGTACACCAGCAGACCACCCTCACGGAGCATATCAGTACCTTTGAGAAAAAAGTAATTGTAAATGCTTCGGGCTGCCTGCACTTTTGCACTGTCCTTGCTTCGGGAATAGGAAAGGTCAAAAACGGAAGTGTCACCAAAAGGTATGTTACTCGCTACCACATCATAGCTGTTTTGCTCCTTTTCGGGGATCTCTTCAAAACCAGAAATACGGATATTGCTTTGAGGATATAGCTGTTCTAAAATCTTGCCGGTGAGCAAATCCTTTTCATATGCAGTAATATTGATTTTTTGATTTTCTGTAAAAGATTGTATAAATGAGCCGATACCGGCGGAGGGTTCAAGGAATTTATCAATGTTCAGACCGCTTTCACGCAAGGTTGCGGAAATCGCATCTATAACCTGTGGTGGTGTATAAAAAGCTGTCAGAACGGAGCTTTTCATGCTATCCACATATCGGCGATATTGCTTTTCGTCTTCGGAATTTTCTTTGAGTAGCTGGTGGAGTTCGTGGGTTATCGGGAAAAGGTCCTGTTCGGCTTTTCTCCAATTATTAATGTCAATGTCATGCGCTATCGGGTTCAACACGAATTTAAGACCGCCGAATCCGCTGTATTGCATCATTAGCAGTCTTTCGCCTACGGTGACTTGCCGTTTCTCCTTTTCCAGTTTAAAAGCAATTCGCAGGGCATCAATGTTTTGTTGGAGATGCTGCTTTTTACTGAAGCCCATTTTCCTGTATCCATATTGCGATGGTTCCCGTTATTTCGGTGTAGAGCAGGTCAAACTCATAACTGTACGCGAAGTCATCGGTTAGCTTGTAGCTGGAGAAAACAGCAGCGCAGACAGGAAACATTTTCAGCGCAAATGGTCTTAGTTCCTCGTCTGCCACTATGGTATCAAATTCATTGCAGACAACCTGAAAAACAGTGTCAAACCTGGAGAAATGCAGGTTTTCAAACAGGATGTAATTCGCTATTTCACTGCATTGCTCAATAGTGTTTCTCGAACTAAATGCGCCCTCATATGCATTAGCTGCCCAAGAAGAACGCTGTTCAATAAACTTTTGGTCATTAGCTTTTTCGGGGAAGCTGGTATTTAATAATTCCTGCAGTCGTAATCTGAAATACGATAGGTCTTTTTGCTTTGTATCCATACTATAATTTTGTTTAGAATTGGCATGAAGCCTAAAATTATAGTACTAGATAAGAGCCTTCGCTGAAGTTGAATACTTTGGCTTTGTGTGGCAGGATTTGACGCAAAGGATACTACTATAAAGCCCAAAAGGAAAAATAAAGGAACCATCTCAAAACAAAATTGAAACGTTTTTTTATTTGTAATTTATTTAAATTTTGTAATTTTAAATCGAATTCAAACTTTTAAAGTTAAAAAAGCATTCTCTTAATAATAAAAAAACAAAGTACTATGGAATTATTAAGCCTTATTGTTATGATATTTTTTGGCATTTATGAAAATCGCAAAGACCTTTCAAGGCATGTTTTAGAATTTTATAATTCTAACGTTGGGAAAATAGTGCATAAAGTAATGGTTAATTCACTTTCTTTTCTTTACAATATAATTGGACTAATACTTTTCTTAGACTTATGGATTGTAAAATCTCAAGGCTCTCTTAAAGGATTGTATTTTGGATTAACAGCTTTTTCAATATGCGTTGTTTATTCCATTTATTTTAGAGCTTCGACAATTAAAATATAAACAGAACGTTTCTTTATTAAAACAACAAAACCCGCTAAATTTAGCGGGTTTTGTTGTTTTAATCTCGTTGAGTCAACAAGCATGAAGCTTGTGCCAGCGAAGGATTTATTCAAGTTCCGTATTGAGAGTTTGAAATCCTGCAATATTTTGTTGTCCTAATCTTTCTATTAATTCTATTGAGAAAAACAAACCATCAATTTGACTATAAATTATATTACTATTAATTTTATTACTATTACTATTAATTTTATTAATCAATTTTAATTTCTTAATTTTTAAATCATATCTTTTTTCATCATATTCTTCATAAGTGTTTATTAGTTTTTGATTCCCTTGATAATCACAAAAAACTGATTTTGAAAAATCCAAATACTTATAATTTGTAACTGGAAAACCTATTGTATAATAATTGTTTATAAATCCTTCAATTTTAGATGGTATTTTTATAAAATCAGACAGATTAAAACTTTCGAATATATCTATAACTTTTTGAGAAACTATGAAATTTAATCCAAGTTCATTCGGAGAAAAACTAATAAAATCTGTCTCTTTTGCTTTTTTTAAAGGAAAATAAGTTAATATAGAAAGTTTGTCTTTTTTTATGTTTCTCCAATTTTCTATTAAAAAAGATTCTACATTTCCGTTAAAATATTCTTCGTAATATTTTTTTTCTTCAATAGAAATAAAAGACTTTTTTTCTATTAATTCAACTTGATAAATGCCATTATTAACACCTATTTCTTTAGCGTCTGATGAAGTTGATATACTTTTATACATTTTATGTTTTTGTTATAAATTACCAAAAAAATCATTCAAATTCAATCCCGAATTTTGTGCTTTTGCAATTTCGTCTCTTAGATGATTTTGTAATTTGGACATTATCTAAATCAAATTTTTGCTGTAGCTTTAAATCATTTAATTTTCTTGTTACATATTCATTATACTTAGGATGATTTCCATGAAAAGGAGTATCTAGATCTATTAGATTGTTTCTATTTTTAGCTAATTTATGGTTTACGGCTTGCGAATATCCTTTTATTTTCTTAAAATCTTTTTTAAATTGTTTGTAAACTGCTTGCGGTATCAGGTGATGGACTTGGCAATCAAGTCCAGACAAATCAATTTCAAAATTTGAATTGAATACGTAGGCATAGAAATTTGGATTACTTCCTTCAAGCCCAATCGGATCCTGCGGCAAGTACAATCTAGTTTCAGGATTACAGTACCTAAAGCGGTTATAATATAAACCCGTCTCTACATCACTTTTCCAAAACTACCTACTTTTATTTGCCTTTTTTCTATTTCCTAAACTTAAAAAACCTCGCCATTGCTGGCGGGGTTTTCTGTTTTTATGCTTTGTTGTTCTCTATTGTAGGTACAAAAAATTCCGCACTATCGTTGCGCATATACCAGCAATTGGGTTATTTTACGTAACATATAAATGTCATCCTGCAGAATATCGTTTTATTCAAGTTCTGTATTGCGAACCTGAAATCCAGTTACATTTTCATCTTCTAATTTTGCTATTAATTTATCGGAAAAGAAAAGTCCCTCAGTTTGGATGTACAATATTTCTGATTTTAATTTTTCTGTTAAAAATAGTTTTTGGGTTCTTAAAGCTCGTGTTTCAAATTTTTGATACATAAACTCTTCATAAGAATGAACTAAAATATTTCCTTTATTTTTCCAATCAATAAAAATCGATTTTTTAAAATCAATTTTTTGAATTTCTATCATTGGAAAACCAACAGTATAATAATCATCTTTAAAACCTTCTATTTTAGTTGGTATTTTCACAAATTCAAATACATCAAAACTTTCAAATATGTCAACAATCCTTTGGGAAACTATAAAATTTAATCCCATCTCATCTGGAGAAAAACTTATAAAATCAGTTTCTTTGGCTTTTTTCAATGGAAAGTAAGTCAATAAAGAAACTTTGTCTTTTTTGATGTTTTCAAAATTTTCTAATAAAAAATTCTTTACATTTCCGTTAAAATATTCTTTGTAATATTTTTTCTCATCATTAGAAACAAAAGATTTTTTTTCTAATAATTCAACTTGATAAATACCATTATTGACACCAATTTCTTTTGGGTCTGATGAAGTTGATACGTTTTTATACATTTTTTATTTTGTTATAAATTAGCAAAAAAATCATTTAAATTTAATCCTGATTCTTGTGCTTTTGCAATTTGATCTCTTAAAGTATTTTGTAATTTAGACACATTATCCAAATCTAGTTTTCCAGCCTCCTTTAAACTTTTTAATTCATTAGTTACAAACTCATTATATTTTGGGTGATTTCCATGAAAAGGTGTTTCTAATTCAATTAAGTTATTTCTATTTTGAGCTACTCGATGATTTACTGCCTGAACATATCCTTTCATTTTTTTCAATTCTGGAAATCGTTTGTAAACTGCTTGAGGTATAATATGATGCACTTGACAATCTAGCCCAAACAAATCCGCTTGACTGTTGGTGTCATATACATAGCCATATAAATTTGGATTGTTTCCCGCGATTCCAATAGGATCCTGACTCAAATAGATTCCACTATCAGTATTGTAATACCTAAATCTATTATAATATAAACCAGTCTCTATATCTTCATATTGCCCAAGTTGCCTAAAAGGAATAAAACTCCTATCTCCTTTTAGATTCCTTAGGCCTCCATAAATATCATATTCGGTTTCCCAAACGAGTTCACCTGTTTCTGAATATACCTGTATTGGTCTACCAATATAATCATTTATGATTGAAAATTTTCCCCTACCAATAATCTTAGCACTTGGTCCAAAGGAACCTGCCTCGTACACCCAAGTAATCAGGTTTTCAATTGGTTATAGTTTATCATAAACCAAATCATCTTCATCAAGAACTACAAGTTTTGGTCTTTCTTTCAGATCGTATTTCCGACTTTCGCACAGCGTTTAGCAGAACTCTTCGAAGAGGGGGGAAACTTTCAAAGATGATTTAATTTATTTCCCATGGAGCTCTTTTCTGTTCAAAAATGATTTTGCCATTTTTCTTTGTAGCCATTAATCCCATCGCATTTAAATTCTTTAATGCAGTTGGTCTTTTTGCAAATTCTAATATACTTTGCTTTGTCTTACTTGATGAGAGCAATGCTATTGCTGAGAATAATTCCAATGAATTTAATGATAATTTTTCACAGACATACCATATTATTGATAGATATATAATATTTTCTCTTGGATCTTGTTTGAAATCTTCAAGTGAATGAAGAAATAATGCAACTTTAGGAAGGTCTTGATCTTTATTATTAATAGCAATTTCTGCTATACGCTCTGAAATACTCAAAAGCAAAATTCTTTGATTATCCTTAACATGTTTCCTGACTAATTCTCTGTTTTCTTGATTAATGTTTTCATATGTAACAGCTAATTTTTTGATAAGATAAATAACTTTTGAGTTATTTATCTTATCAATACTACGATTAAGTAAAGTAATAATTAAATCTAAATCATCTAATGCTATGTTGATGTCCATAAGTTATTGTTTATTAGATTACAAATTTTATTTACATTTTATTAATTTCCCTTTTCGTGTCATTAATTTTCCTTTTCGTTTATAGCCAGCTGCATCTAATTGTTTCAATTCTCTATCAAATACTGTGTATGGGAATCTAGAACCTGGAGGGTTTACTCTATTTGCTTTAACTGGAGCCGAGGCTAAATGAAAATCTTTTTCAGCATCAATACCGCCCTGCATCCAAGCGTCATTAACTGCTGGTGTCCAACCTGATGTGTTTAACCTTCTCATGCCTGCTTTTTCAGCAGCCTCAGTATCTGTCAATCTTCCTATCGCTAACTTTTCAGTAGACTGGGAACTTTCTTGGTAAACCTTCCATCCTGTTGCTGCCTCTTGTCTACTGGAGAACCAACCACTTGTTTGGGATTGAAATTGATTCCATGAAGACGCAACAACAGATAAACCAAAAATATCTACCCAGTAATTTGTATCATGCGTATAAGCATAAAGATTTGGATTATTTCCCGCAAGTCCAATCGGATCTTGCGACAAGTACAATCCAGTTTCAGGATTATAATACCTAAACCTATTATAGTAAAGACCTGTCTCCTGATCTTCATATTGTCCTAATTGTCTAAATGGTATAAAATTTTTATCTCCTTTTAGATTTCTTAGATCACCATAAATATCATAATCAGTATCCCAAATTACATCGCCATTTTCATTATAAACTTGTATTGGTCTGCCAATGTAATCATTTATGATACTAAATTTTTCATTCCCAATTATCTTGGCAATTGGCACAAAAGAACTTTCCTCATAAACCCAAGTAACCAAATTATCAATTGGTTCCGGTTTATCGTAAACCAGATTGTCTTCATCGACAACTATAAGTTTTGGTCTTTCCTTTAGATCGTATTTCCACTCATGAATAAGAACATTTCCATCCCAAACATAGCGATTTATTTCTTTGTTTGCAATTTTTGCGGTACGTCTTCCCAGTGCATCATATTCAAAACTTACTCTTTTTCCATCTGGGTTGGTAACACTCTCTAACATGCCATTGGCGAGCCAGGTGTAAGTTGTGTCTCCGTACTGCCACTGCTCATGTTCTTTTTGTAATCTGTTTTCTTCTTCTTTGTTGCCTGCCAGTTTATCGATCCAATTGGTTGGCTGTTCAAACACCAATGATTTGGTAATATCCCGGGGACTTTTATGTATTAAATTTCCTTGGTCATCGTATTTGTAAAAATATTTTTCGTCCTGCAGCAGTTTACCACCTTTGCCATATTTACGATCGCTACGGTCTTCAGTTTTATAAAGATTCCCTACGACATCCGGGGTTTTATACAACTCTTCTTTGCCATTGTAGCTTTTAGCCAAATTACCAAAATCATCGTAGTCAAAATAGGTCATGCCTCCTGTAAGCTGATTGACCGCACTGCGAAGTTGTTGGTTGGTATCCCAGTTGTAATAACGTGAACCAGTGCGTTTTCCGTTGACAAATACTTCCTGTTCCTTTTGCTTGCCGCTACTGTTGTAACTGGTTTTGATGTGTAGACCTCCAGTGGCAAAACGTTCTATTTCACGTCCTAATTCATCCCGTTTTAGCGTGGTTTCCCATGCCTGATGCTGTTCTTTGAGTTCGTTACTTTGGGCTTCTATGCACTCGAGCTGTCCTTTTTGATTGTAATGTGTGTTGATATTAGCTCCTAAGCTAGTGGTGATATTGGTACGTTGTCCTAAGGTGTTATAAGTTGATACAAGGGTAATGCCGTTTTCGTTGGCATCAAGCTGCTGCTTTTGGGTTTCTTGTGTTATGCGTCCGACAGCATCACGTTCAAAGGAAATACTTACGTTTTGGTTGGTGGCTTCTATGAGCAATCCATTTTTGTTATAGGTGTAGGTTTCCCAGGTGCCATCGTGGTAGTCGGCTCTGGTGATTCGGCCCAGTGCATCCTGTTCGTATTCGGTAAACTTTCCGTTTCCGTAATCTATTTTGGTGACTTCACCGGCAAGATTACGATTGTATTTTTTTACGATACCGTCAAAAGCCGTTTCCCGCATGATGTATCCCGCTTTGTTACGGCTAAAACTATAACTTTCGTTGTCTTCGTTTTTGATGCTGGTCAGCTGCTCCATCTTGTCGTAGTCAAAACGCACTTTTACACCGTTCTGTTCTCTGGTGGCCAGACTTCCCATTGGAGTATAACTAAACCTGATGTTGTTTTTATTGTCTGTTAAAGCCACTACCTCATCATAGTTGTTATAGCTGAATTCGATAACATTGCTGTCTTTTTCTATAATTTGCTGCACACGGTCCAGCGCGTCATAGGTAAAGTAATCCGCCATTTGCATGGGCGTGTAAATCGCCTTTACACGGCTGCGGTGGTCGTACTCCCAGGATTTTAGTTTTTGATCGTTTTCCCGCCATTCTACAAGATTGTACTCTTGATCGTAAACCAGTTCGAGTTCGTTGTTGTTTTTGGCTACACTTGCCAATAACCCATCATTGTTATAGGTAAAATGAGTACTGGTTTTATCGGGTGCAATAATGGTTTTAAGCTGATGTGGCTTTTGATCTTTGTATAAATAGATTGTCTTATTTCCTTCCGGATCGATGGCTATCGATGGACGATTTTCGTCATCAAAGAGCATCATTTCCTGGGTACCATCTGGATAGGTGGTGCTAATTTTATTCCCCTTCTCATCGTAAGTGAATCCCAAGATACGACCTTCGGGATCAATCTCTCGATACAATTCCATGAACTCGGTATAGTCATAAAAGGTGCTATTGCCCATCGGGTCTTTTACCTGAGTCACAAGCTGATTCGGCTCATAAAAATAAGTGGTTACGGCACCGTTGGCATCACTGACGATGTTGTAACCTTCCTCAGTATGGTATTCCATCCGGCCTTCCTGCCAACCTCCATCACCCCAGGTATGAATACACCTGTTTTGTGCATCGTACTCCCAATAAAAAGTTTGCCCGTTACGATCAGTTTTTTTAACCATCAGGTGATTTTCGTATTCAATCTGAGTCGGTTTACCCAGTGCATCTATAATAGCGATCATATTATAATGCTCATCGTATTGGTAGGCCACCAAAAGTTCGTCCTGCTCTGGGGCTGCCAATTCGAGTTTTTCAATAAAACCGTTATTGGTACTTACTTTTATAGTTCTTCCTGAGGCATCGATGATTTTATTTAAACGATATCCCGAAAATTCAAAAGTAATGGCTAATCCATCAGGATTACTGATTTGTGTAAGCTGGTATTTTTTGCCGTCAAATAAAGTAAAATTATAGAGAAGTTTACTGTTATGGTCGTAAGCCTGATAACCGTCCTGAGTTCTTTTCAGGGTTGTTTTTTCTTCACGAAGGTAAAATTCTTCTTCTGGCAGTAATGCAGGAAAAGCTACAAGTCTTCCGTCGTCCATACGAAGTCCCAGAGCATCATCTTCAGGGTATAGTTCTACAGCTCTGTCGTATGTACAATGTACACCATATCCAAGCCAGCCAATATAGTCAGAATCTGAATACCAGTTACGCTCCCAATTAAGAGTAATAGGACTTGCAATATCAAAATCATTTCCTTCGTAAATAACAGCTCCATTGATAAGATTTATAGGCTCAAAACCAAACCTACACAATATTTTTTTCAGTCCACTTGGACTTTTACCACTGGTGTTAAATTTTTTAATTAGTCCTCTTGTTTTCTTCAATAGCGTACTAAAGCCAATACTGGCGGCCAGTCCGGTAAGCATTCCACCCCAATCGGGCGGGTAAGGACCGCCTACCATTACCGGTTTCCCGGTAGGAATAGGCAAGGAAAATGAAGTTGGAGCAAAAAGGGTTGGAGCAAACGGCAACATTTTTTTACCAACTTTAGTTTTACCAAGTGATAAGGACAATGGAATCCCAATATCATTACAAGTCATCAGCATGTGTCCTTTGGGACTCATTCGGGTGCTGTCTGAGAATACGGTTTGTGAAGCAAAAAAGTTCATGCTTTCGTGCCCGATAATAGGCATCATTAACCAAGGTGGTGTAAAAAGCGGAATGTGTTGTAATGGAATAATTATCCCCCCTGTGTCAGAATTCCCACGTTTAAAGCCATTTACGTGCACACTGGTTCCAATAAAAGGAATATAATCAGCCGGGTCAATAACAATACCTATGTAAGGATGAAATGGGTTAAATGGTGGCAGGGTAGTAAAATGGATGTCTATACCCACCACTATAGTCAAATGATTATCGGTTAATAACATAATTAGTTAGATGTTGCTTAAGTGGTATTCCTTTGGTTATCGGTTATTTGCTATTGGATTGTCTTTACCCGAAAAAGGATTATCATCTTATTGGGCAATAGTTTTTTGTGAACAAATTATTTTTGCTTTATTTCTTGTAGGAAGAAGAAGATGTTGAAATACAGCTATAAACGAAAATACTACAGTAATTTGAATTCGCCAAGTTTTTTGTAAGATTTTTTATAAAAAAAGAACAAGAATAATAGTTTATACTGCGTTATATGATATTTTAATTAAGATTCCCCCATCATACTAGCAAATGAGGAAATTTAATTCATTTTGTATCCTGTATCATAATAATTGTAACACAAGTGAGTTTCTACAAAAACTACATACTAATTCTTCTCTCCAGCAGCCGGATGTGCTAACTTAAATGTTGTTATTCTAAGAACTTCTATTTTTGGCAAATTCAAAGAAAGTTTCAGCATTATCGTTCAGTACAATGTAAGCATCAAACTTCTTTCCTGCCTTGCTTTTCATCCCTCTGATGAGTGAAGTCTTACCCTTGCTGACAAGGTTCTCAATATCGTTTATACCGATCTGCACCCCGCAGACGTTGCGAAACTGTACCCAGCTGCAAACTTCATCAGGGCACTTCACTATTTTGTCACGTATAATAAGTAGGTGGCTTTTACATTTCGGGCACGTGAGTTCTGGCAAATTGTCCTCGACGATAGAAGTTTGCAGCAATTCACTGGCAATAGATGAAGCGTAATTTTCCATTTCCTTTTGAAATGTTCCGGCATCTGATTCGTTGTTTTCGATTTTCTGCAATGCGAGCTCCCACTGGGCGGTCATTGCCACATCCGCTATTTTATAGTCTTTGACCAATTCATATACCTCCAGTCCTTTTTCTGTTGGTGTCAAGGATTTCTTATCCCTGTGGATATAATTACGGGTAAATAACGTTTCAATTATCGCAGCTCTTGTCGCCGGGGTACCGATACCAATATTTTGCAAGACTTTGCGTTCGTCTGCATTTTCAATTTCTTTGCCGGCACTTTCCATAGCCGACAGAAGGCCCGCTTCGGTATAAAGCACTGGAGGTTTGGTTTTCTTTTCCAAAACGCAAGCTTCTTTTATTTTAAGATCGTTGCCTTTCTTTAGTTGGGGTAAATCCTGTACCGTTTCTGTTTCATCATCGGAGAAATGGCCCCTAATGGAACGCCAGCCCGCTTCTATAATCTTGCTGCCTTTTGCGACAAAATCATAATGCAATACCTGTAAGCCGACATCCGTCAACTCTCTGATGCAGGCCACGGAAATGGCTTCGAGCAACCGAAAGGCAATCATATCATAAACCGCATTTTCCTTTGCATTAAGCGCTGATGGGATTTTATCGGTAATCAATAATCCATGATGGTCCGTAACACGCAAATCGTTCACGATACGTTTATTAAAACGACCCCATTTCACTTGAGATAGGCTTTGTTTAATGTTTTCCTTGTTATGTAAAGCTCTTACAAGGCTGGGAATTTCTGCCCACATATCTTCAGAAATGTATTTGCTTCCCGTGCGTGGGTATGTGATAAACTTCTTTTCGTAAAGGCTTTGGGAAATGCTGAGGGTTTCTTCGGCAGAAAGGCTCAATTTTTTGTTAGCTTCTTTCTGCAAGCCAGTAAGGTCGAACAATAAAGGCGGCTGCTCTGTAACGCTTTTGGTTTCTACCGATGTAACTACTGCCGTTTCGCTTCGCCCAATGGCTTTAAGGGTATCACCGGCAGGTTTTTTGTCTTCCCATTTGATTTTTGAGATACTTTTAAAATCTATCATCTCTTTATTATGTGACAGCTGTACCTGCCAATAATTTTTTACCGGGAAACTCCTGTTTTCCAAAAAGCGTTTGCATATTAAAGCCAGTGTAGGTGTCTGTACTCTTCCAAGTGAATAAACCCCATTAGCTGCTGCTACGGAGAGTGCTTGTGTAGCATTGATCCCTACTAGCCAGTCGGCGCGGCTTCTCCCTTGTGCTGCCTGATATAATCCATCAAATGCTGCCCCGTCTTTGAGATTGTCAAAACCTTGTTTAATGGCCTTTTCGGTAAGCGAGCTTATCCAAAGTCGTTCAAATGGTTTGCTGCATTTCAGGTATTCATAAATGTACCTGAAAATGAGTTCGCCTTCACGTCCTGCATCGGTGGCTACGATGATGCTATTGCTGTTATTAAAGAGCTGTTCAATGATTTTCAGTTGCTTTAATGCGCTTGTATCGGCAGAATAGCCTTTATCTTTTTTGACCTTTCGGATAGTGAGTAAAAAAGGGTTTGGGAGTATAGGCAATGATGCTTTGTCAAATCCCGTGATCCCGTAATCTTCGGGCATTCCCAATCCTATAAGATGTCCTAGTGCCCAGGTAACAAAATAGCCATTACCTGTCAGGTAGCCGTCCTTTTTCTCGGATGCGCCCAACAAGCCGGCTATTTCCCTTGCTACGCTTGGTTTTTCTACAATTATAGTTTTCATACATCTTACATTTTACGTCCTTTCGATTTGGCAGGGGCATCGGGTGTTTCCTGTTGTTCCTGCTGATTTCTGCTGTTGGGATTTGTTTGTCCAGATTCCATGGGCTCTTTGATTTTCTTGGTTGCCTCATTAGTTTTGCCTTCTGAATTGACCTCAGTCTGTGTTTTATGTGCTTCAGTAGGTTTGGTCTGTTCCTTAATCTTGTCCGGATTTTGGAAAGAGAAATCGGTTTTATTGGTTTGCTTGTTAAAAGTGATATAACCATTATATTCCTTTCCTTTCTTATCCACCAAGCCACTTACATAAACCGTCTGGCCGTCTTTGAACTTTTGATATTGTTCTTTATCTAGCTCTTTGTCCCTGAAAGTTTTCGGTGTCTCTTGCGATTGGTTTTGCTGTGTGTCCTGAGTTTGCTTGTTGGAGTTGTTCCTGTCGAACTGGAACTCTACAAAACGCTTGTCGGCATTGAATTGTACGGTTGCATCGAACTGAGTTCCTTTCTTAGAAATCATTCCTTCTAAATAAAGCGGCTTGCCTTCCATTAGGGTTTGCTTCTGCTCATCATTAAGTTTTACACCTTTGAGCTCGTCAGGGATTTTGATAAACTCAGTACGTAACGCCACCAGCTCATTGGTAAGCCTATCCACACTGATAATAGAGGGAATGGTTTCATTTGGATTTTTTGAATTGACCAGATTGACCACACGCCCCATGTTACCGGTTTCTAGTAGGTTATTCTTGTCTGCCTGGCTGAAACTATGGCCGAAAAACTCAAAGTTAAGGTTGGGCTCTTTTCGGATACCGTGAATAGCAACTACTACCTGTCCATCGTCATTCGATTGCAGGGATAATCGGGCATCCATTCTTGTAACGGCGGTCCCTAAGTTTAGGCTTACAGGTACAAGCTCATTTGTCTTGTAACCTTTAAGCAACGGATCGAGCAGGTTCATTTTTTCAAGTTTCTCTTTACTTAATCCCAAGTTGTTCATGGTTTCCCAATCAATCTGTTCCGGTTTGTATTTATACTCACTTGTATCCGGTGTGCTCTGCGTTGTTTCCATATTATTTTTATTTTCTTGTTTATAATTCTCTTCTGGTTCTGTCTTCACTTCGTGTTGCTTCATCAACTTATCACCTTCAGGGGTTGGTTGATCTACCTGTTTTTGCATTTCTTTTGCCAACTTAATAGTCAATGGTGCAGGAATTTTAAAGAAGGAAAAATTGGTAGGGTTCTTCAGCTGGCTGATAAAATTGGAAAAGAAGTTGGAAAATAAATCACCTTGTTTATCCACCCGCATGAATTGGTTCTGGTTTTTCTTTGTAGGTTCAACCGTTTCCAGTTTCCCATTTTCGTTAATGCCTTTTACAGCCATAATTTTCATTTTCTCTTTGTCCAGCACCAATAATATCTCCGATAGTTGCTCGGGAAACACTGTTTTTTCTGAAATTTGTTCGCTCATAGTTTAAAATTTTTAAATTCAATCCCGAAAGTAGAAGAGGTCTTTGCTTTCTGGTGTTAACTGGCATCCGATGGCCTTATTTGTCACTTGCTGGCTTTTTTTGGGGAACGGGTGCTATAAAGCTTTCCCTGACCAACTGGTGTATGTCGGAGAGCTTATAGTAAATTTTTCCGCTGATGGTATAATAAGGCAGTTTGCCGGAGGAACGGTAACGCTGCAGGGATCGCGGACTTATCTTGAGCATTTGCATAATATCCTGATTGTCCAGCAACTCTTCTCCGTCAACAGCAGTATGATGATTCTTACTTGTGCTTATCGCCTCCATAAGGATGTCGAACCTCTCCATGATGCGCTCCATCCACGCTGTGAATTCCATTCTATCGATATTCATAACCTGTACTTTTGATTTAACACCACAAAATTGACACATGAAAAAATTATTCTCTGCCAAGTCCTGCCCATTGCATGGCTGTTTTTTTTCAATAGGACGGTACAAACTATACCCGGATACAGTTAGTAAAGAAGATTTATTGAGGACTGAGCAAGGAATTTCAACTTTTGCCAATGGGTAGATATGGGTTCATAAAAAAAGAAACGTCTCCAAACAAAATTTGAGAAGGTGTTTTTGAGTATATCAAAGACTTTTGTTGTCTAAATTATTTTTAATTTGCAAGATTTCAGGGATAACAAATTGCATAATAGTTGCATAATAGTTGAGTGATTTTGTTATATTTTTGAACTAGGCTTTAGATCATAAAAGAAATAATAATGAAAAAATCTTTCCTGGTAGTTGTATTTTTAATTGGATATGTAAGTTTTTCCTGTGCACAACCTAAAAGTATATTGTCAGAAGTTGACAAACTTGAAGCCACTGCTAAGATTTGGGGTTTTCTAAAATATTATCACCCAAATGTAGCAAACGGAAGTAGAAACTGGGATGAGCAATTATTCCAAATTTGCCAAGAAACAGAAAAAGTAAAAACTAAGGACGAATTTTCAAAAGTCATTGATAAGTGGATTCTCTCATTGGGTGAAATCAAAAAACAACATGTAGACAGCATTTCTAAAAATGATTGCTTTCTTAAGAATCTAAATTTTTCTTGGTTTAAAAACAAAAGTCTTTTTACAAATGAACTTTCTAAAAAGTTGGAGTTTATAAAAGAGAATAAATTTTATGGTCAAAATTTCTATGTAGCTTTTCAAGATTCGAATCCAAACATTTCTCCTTTACAATTTACCAATGAAATCAAATATGGAAAATTTGATTGGGCTGATAAAAAAATGAGACTTTTAGCGCTCTTCAAATATTGGAACTATGTTGAGTATTTTTTCCCATATAAATATCAAATGGATCAAAATTGGGATAAAGCTCTTAGAGAAATTCTACCAAAGATCATAAACCCAAAAACAGAATTAGACTTTCACCTTGCAATGCGTGAGCTATCCGTTAAGCTAAACGATAGCCATGCTTCTATCGGTACTGGCAAAATGTTTGACAAGTTTGGAGATAAGTTTGTACCTGCGGATTTTAAAATTATAGATAAAAAAGCAGTTGTAATAAATTTAAAAAATGATTCTTTGGCTAATCTTTCTGATCTAAAAGTAGGTGATGTTATATTGGCCGTTGACGGAAAATCGATAGAAGCCATTATATCGGAAAATAGTAAGTATGTAGAAGGGTCAAACCAAATGGCAATTTTGAGAAATTTCTATTGGGCTATTTTTAATGGAAAATCAGACTCAATTCAAATTGATTATACAAGACAAGGACAAAAAGAATCGAAATTTATCCGCCGTTATCTTTACCATGATTTAAGGGCAAAGACCGCAGAGAAAGACAAATGGAAATTTCTTAATAAAGATGTGGCCTATGTAAATTTGGGAGAAGTGACAGAAGATGATGTCCCTTTTATAATGGATACAGTTAAGAATAGTAAAGCCATTATTTTTGATTTGCGAAACAATGCGTTAGGTACTAATTACCTGATATCTGAATATTTAAATCCTGAACCAAAGGAGTTTGTTAAATTTTTAGATGCTGATTTAAATAGCCCGGGAAGATACATATGGCGGCAAGAGATTGAAAAATGTGGTAAAAAAAATCCAGATTATTATAAAGGAAGGGTTGTTATACTAGTTAATGAAGTTACACAAAGTCATGGCGAATATTCAGCAATGAGTTTACAAACAGCTCCAAAGGCAGTTGTAATTGGTAGTCAGACCGCAGGGGCTGATGGTGGCGTTGTGAAATTTGAAATAATTAGAGGTTTTGTAACACAATTTACCAGTTACGGAGTTTTTTATCCTAACAAGAAAGAAACACAACGTAAAGGTATTATTCCGGATATAAAAGTGAATCCTACCATTTTGGGAATTCAGGAAGGGAGGGATGAAATTCTTGAAAGAGCATTAATTTATACAGCAATTTCTGAGAAATGAGATTTTTTTAGAAAGATGCTTTATTTACTTTCAATATCTCTGAGTCGTTCTTTTAATTCAAAATTTTCTTTTTTTAAAGAATTAATCTGCTCCATTATGTCATTTGGATTTGACGTAAACCCATTTTCGACGATAGCGGGTAGTTTAATTTTTGGATTAATTGGTTCGAATATTTCTTCTTTTTCGACTCCCAATACTTTTGCAATTTTTGTCCATTCTGACATTGTAATTTTTGTGATACCTTTTTCTTTTCTACTATATGTAGATTGCGTCATACCAACTAAATCGGATATTTCTTCTTGAGATAGCTGTTGTTCCAAACGTTTAACCAGCAACTTAATTTTAGTCATTTTTTTCTTCTTTTCAAACAGAACAATAATAATAAATTTATAAGAATATACCAATAAAAAAAGAGAAATTTAAATTTTCCTTTTTTTATCATTAAAGCAGAAAACTTCACTGAATTTTAAACGATTAGCATGTTAAAAATGCATAAAAACTGCATAAGCTTTGTCTTAATTGTAGGCTATTTTTGGTTCACATCTTGATTGAGGAATTTTTGTTTTATTTCTTAACCAAAAGTCGACGTGGTTTTGAGTATATTTTTAATTAAGATGAATGAATTATAAAATCATTGTTAAACATTAAACAAATTAAAATGAAAAAAAAGTTAAGCCTAAAAAATTTAAAAGTTTTTAAATTATCAGATCAAGAAAAATCTACAATTGAAGGAGCAGGGGATCCTGGTAAACTGCCAACCTGCAGAAATTCAGGATTAAACTCCTGTAATGACACATCAGCATGGCCAATTAATTGCAACAGTACTCTTAAATATGGTTGCTAGTTATAAACTATAAGTATTTAGTCAATAAAGAGTATTTTCAACTTGAAAATACTCTTTAATTGAAATCAATAAATTAGTTTCAAAATTAAAAAAAACATAAAATGAAATTTTTTATTTTACTTATTCTTCTAATTGGAACTGCGGGATACTCACAGAAAATTGAATGCGCAAAATTTAAAAATGGAAAATTCTTTTCTCGTGCATTTCCGAACGAATATACTATAAGAAAGGATTCTATTGAAGAAACTTATGCAAACAATAAATTAGAGTCAGTATGGGATGTGAAATGGCTATCCGATTGTAAATATGAAATTGTCTGTAAAAAAAACTATGGTTCTGATCCAATAGCAATAGGTATGAAATTCATATACACAATTTTTGCGACAGAGGAGGATTGTTTTTATGTATCTATATGGTATTCAAACGAAGAATATCCAGATGGAAAGACGTTTCAAAGAGGGTTATGCATAAAAGAAGATTAGATATTAGGTTCTTTAATTAAATTGAGGGAAAAAACAAGAATAATGAGTTAGTTGTAATTTATGCAAGATTCTATACTAAAAATTGAAAAAAATATTTGGCAGTCATTTGAAACTGAAAAAAGAATTGGACTGCTTACAGGATTATCAGGAATAGCTCTTTTTTACAGTAAAATGTACACCATTTATAAATTAGAGGATTACTTAATAAAACTAACCAAAGTTGTTGAAAAAGTAAATGAGATAATTGAAAATGAGCCTTCTTCCTCGACATTATGTAGTGGTTTGGCCGGATTTGGTCTTGCTCTATTACATTTAGAAGACCATTTAATTGAAATCGATACGGAATATTTTGAAGTTATTGATTCAATTCTCTTAGATGATTTCAGAAGTTTTAATCAATCAAATAACTATGATTTTCTGCACGGTTCTATGGGAATTGCAATGTATTTTATAGAACGCTGCAAGTACACTAAGAA
Organism: Flavobacterium sp. T12S277; assembly: GCF_048514875.1. Taxonomy (NCBI): domain Bacteria; kingdom Pseudomonadati; phylum Bacteroidota; class Flavobacteriia; order Flavobacteriales; family Flavobacteriaceae; genus Flavobacterium; species Flavobacterium sp. T12S277. The sequence continues at coordinate 32,667 of NZ_JBLYEG010000021.1, forward strand.
TGAAAACTTAATTTCTGAATTAAATCAATTTGCAGAAGATTTAGTTAATAAGATATCTACCGACTTGAAAGAAGTTTTAACTACCGAGACTGCATTAGATAATGATGATAAGTTCTGCATCTATTTTGGTTTAGCACATGGTGTTGCGGGGTATTTGAATTTTTTAATTTATTTGGAAAGAAATTTTGCAGAGCTTAAATCGGATATCGATACTTCATTAAAAATAGGTATTGCGTTTTTACAATCCTATAAAAATTACAATGATAACTCGAAACAATATTATCCAAATTTACTTTTACTAGAATCAGGAAGTATTATTAATTCCAGATTATCATGGTGTCAGGGTGATTTTGGTATTTCAAATGCTCTTTTTAATTGTGGAGCTTATTTAGAAGAAGACCATCTAATTAAAGAATCCGAAAAATTGATACAAGCTGCTCGTGCAATATCACTTGAGGAATCTCTTGTTAGTGATTTTGGTCTTTGCCATGGATCGACGGGAATTGCATTGCAGTACTATTTGGCTTCAAAAAAACTCAATATTGATTGTTCTGAAGAAATTGAGAAATGGCTCAATATTATCCATGAGCAAACTTCAGATTATGAAACTTTCTCATCCTATGAAAAAGGAAGATATAAAAGTGAAAGTAACCTCCTAGAAGGGACTGTAGGACTCGCTTTGACATTATTTACATTAGAAAATAAGATCGACAGCAAATGGCTGGAACTTATAAATCTATTTTAATGGTAACATTTTAACCTTCATAAATAATCAGTAAAATGAAATTTTTCAATACAATTATTAAAAGAGCTACAAATTTTCCTGTTCAGTCATACGATACTAATAAAAATGATGTAATTAATTTTTTCCATAAAAATGATTTATTTCAGCTTTCAGTTTTAATTTCTTCTTCTAGTCTGTATCAAGATATAAAAAAAAATAAAAGAGAGAAAACAGAAATATCATTAGCAAAATATTATACCAGGGCGCATTTTAATCCGACCCCTTTTGGTCTATTCAGTAGCGTAGGAGCTGCAAATTGGGGAATTGCCACCGAATTACCTAAATCAAAAAAAATTAAACTGTCCGTGTCACATGATAATTTGTTTTTGTCATTAAAAAAAAATAAAGAGATAATAAGAAATTGGTCTTCTTTTAAATACTCTATAAATCCATCCCTCCATTTTCTGTCCCAAGAAAAGATAGGTTTTTATAATTCTAAACCGAAAGAATTTGACAAGATTGAGGTAAATTTTGTTGAACTGGATTATGATGAAGATTTGAACTGGCTACTGGAACAATTTAAAACTAAACCTGATATTAATAATCTTTTTAATGAATTAATAGAACAGGGCTTTGAAAAAGAAGATGTTGAAGACTACCTTTTTCAACTTATCGATACAGGGTTATTTATTGAAGATTTTTTGTTTAATCCTTATTGTAAAAAATTAGAAAATAATACAGCTCCTTTTTTATCGGATTTAATAGCTAAAAAACATATCCTAATAAGTGATAATAATGATGTTCAGTTGTTCAATAGTCAATATATTCATGAACAAAAATTTTTTTTTAAAGAAAGTGTTGAGGAACGTTTTTCGCATTCTATAAATTCTTTTGAAATTCAATCGGGGCATGTTAATGAGAATATTAAGTCATTAGTACAAAAATATATAGATTTTGTTTTAACATATAATTCTAATACAAAACCTATTACGGGGAAAATAAATCAATTTATAGCCAGAGTTTCAGAGCGTTATAATGAAGGATTTATTCCCTTAAATACAATATTCAATCCTTATTCAGGAATAACTTATCAAGACGACAATTCAGATTATGTTTTGAAGCTTCATCAAGATATTTTTTGCAAAGTAATTGCCTCAAACGAAACAGAGTTGTTTTTAAATCTTCCTCTTGCAGCAGATATTGATGAAAAAAGAAAAAGTCTACCATTAACCTTTAATGTACTACTCGAGATTTTAAAATGTAAAAACACCCAAAGCGAAACTATTTTCATTCGTGGTTTGGGCGGAGAATCGGCTTTAAATATAATTTCACGATTTACTGAAGTAAGTAGCGAGTTATGTCAGGAAATAACAGCCTACGAAAAAGAGTTTTATAAGGATAAAATTTTAGCCGACATAAATTGTGTAGGAAACTTTAGAAGTATAAATATTTCGTCAAAAGAACAGCTGTATGATTACTGTATTCCTATAAATACGTCATATAAAGAAAGTAAAAACCCGATATTTTTATCAGATATTTATGTGAATTTAGAAGGGGGAAAATTTCGCTTGGTCTCCAAAGAACATAAAAAAGAAATTAGACCTAAAAAAGGATCGGCAATAAATTCAAAAATTTCAGAATCTGATTTGTATAAGTTTTTATGTGATTTTGCGGTTTATAATGAAGAAATTTACGGTATTAGCTTCAACTTTAATTCTTATGCCTGTTTTAGAGATTTTATTCCTAGGATTTATCTGCAAACTAATGTGCTATTGTCCCCTGCTCAGCTTTTGTTAATTAATAGTGACTATAATTTCGAAGAATTTAAATCTTATTTTTTAGAAAAAATTTTGAAATTTAAATTTACAAAGACTGTAAATTTTTCCTATTCAAAAGGGAATTCCATCATTGACACGTCAAAAGATGCAGAGCTGAGAATAATTTATGACAACCTTAAAACTCGGGATTATTTTTATGTCTCAGAGAATATTTATGAATTATTTAATCCCGCAGTTGAGGATAATTTGGGCAACTATGCACATGAACTTATAATCAGTGTGAAGAACAGCTATTATCAGCCTGAAGAATTTTCTAATAATGAGATTGTTATTACAAACTATAATCTAGAGAACACCCCAATCCTTTCGGACTGGTTGTATTTCGAGGTTTCATGTAATTCATATGCAGACAATGATATTTTAAAAAGCATCTATACAGATCTTTATTTAAATGGAACGTTTACGGCTTTTTTCTTTATTCACTATGAAAATAATGGTCGTGTATTACGATTAAGATTCAAAACAAATTTGATTGAAAATAAAAATGATTTATTGCAATTTATAGACAATCTTAAGTTGAAAAATATTATAAAAAAATACCAAATTTTACCTTATGAGCCGGAAATCCACAGATATGGGGGCCCGGAATTAATGAGCTGTGCCGAATATATTTTTAATCTTGATAGTAAGGATTTAATTGAAAATGTTATTCAACAGGATCTTAATAAAGATGATTCTTCTATTGTTGCCTTATTAAAAATTATCAATTACTTGGAATTGTTAGGTTATAGTAAAGACGAAATGATTGATTTTTGTGAAAATGCCATCAGGAAATTTTCAAAGGAGTTTGATTTCACAATACAATTAAGAAAAAGTTTTAATGAAGATTATACTAGGATAAGGTTTAAAATTAATGAATATCAATATAAAAGTTTTGTTTCGGATGAGGCTTTAAAAAACAAATTGTCTCAAAGTTTAAAACAAAATACAATTCAAGTTAATACCTACACTTGGCTTATTATCCATATGAGTATGAACAGACATTTTAATGAAAAACAGAGATTTAATGAATTTAAATCTTATTATTTAACCAAAAATTATCTAAACCAATTAAAGTTTAAAAGATAAATTGAGTTAATCATTTTTTAAGATTGTGGTTGTGTTTCAGGTTAGTTTTTTTTTTACATAATTATATGTAATTAACTGAAAAAAATGTGAAATTATAAATTTGCATAGCAAAGAGACAACTTGCTAAAATTGAGGAGTAGTTAAAAATCCTACAACCCTTTATCCATATATTGCTCCAATGATGATTTTAGGTGGTCCAAGAAGGATGTTCTAGTGCCGGCTCTGTCTTTCATCCGATGGAACGAGTGATGCACATCACCCAACGGAATGCGAAAAAGTATCTGAAAGACCAGTGTAATTTTGCGGATACCAATTTTTCCGTGCGATATAACCCCCGAAGCATGAAGCGCATAAATTAATTCAATTAGCGCATTTTTAGAATCGGTCCAGAAAATATCTTTAGTTGACTCCGCACTATGCAATAATAAACAAGTGGACTCTTCTGGATTTATTTTCGTTGTTAAATAGTTATATATTCGTTCATTGGCTAAAATCCGTGCTACTTTAGAATCATAATAAGTAGAAAACTGATGGTCTATTTCAAAGACATAACTATTAAGCCCATCCTTATAATTAATCTTCCCTCTTATAAAATATTCCTGATCACGATCACTTCGTCCTGATCGGTAATAGCGATAGAAATGAGAACTGTAAATATGTTCTTTAAATTCCTGTTTGAGCTGTTGGAGCTGGCCCATAAAAAATTTTTGGTACATTTTGCCATCCTTTACCGGGCAGATTGTTTCGATTCTAAATATTTCATTATAATAGATCAGTTGTCCCAAAATCTGAGGTTTAATATTACGAAAAAATTCTATTTCATCTGTCTCATTCTTGAATCCTTCCTTTAAAATATGTTCCCGAGTAGTATTTAGTAACTCTTTCAGGTAGAGTGTCATTTGATAAGTCTCATCGATCAGGTGTAAAGTTTCCCGAGATACTTGATCTTCTTTGATACGTATTTCGGAAATAATTGAATTCAGTGATTTCATAGCACACATGGATTTAACGCACTATCTTTTGGAAACACTTCTTGGTTAAACAAACATTATCATCCCGGCCCTGTCAAAACATGCTTTAGGATTTAAAGCGGGGCTATTTCACAAATAAAACCAATTAGTAAAAGGTATTACGATTTAATGGATTAAAATAGATATTCCAATAACGATTAATTTAAATTTGAGGTTAAGACGATATTGGCTTGGGGATAGTCTAGTGTGTCTTTTAAAAAAGTGGCTAAAGGATGAAGAGTCTTTGAAATTTAAATATTCAGCGACCTCAGCAATAGATAGGTTATTGTCTGCAAGAAGCTGATAAGCCTCTGAGATCAAAGCCCTTTCTGTAAAATGCTTAGGAGACATTCCTATAACATTACGAACTATTTTATTCAGATGCCCCCGACTGACAAATAAAGAATCTGCATAAAATTTTACTTCATGGTGCTCCTTACAATGGAGTTGAGCAAGTGTGATGAAATTCGTAACGGTTTTATCATTTCGGTGGTGAAGTGCTGCTGTAACCTGATTATATTTATAATACAATTCACAAAATTCATAGAATATCAAATTAAGACAGTGCATAACCATTTCGTATTGGAAAATTGCATCTTCACTGGAAATCTTTTTCTCCAGTAGTCCAAACAACCGTATCATATGTCTCATTTCAACTGAGGTAAGTGACAGTACAAAAGACGATTGATTGGCCAATAATTTTATACAGGAACTTTCAAATCTTGCTGCCTTATTGAAAATTGCAAAATCCATAGTACAGGATATTAAGCAAACTCTAAGAGGAGAGCTCAGCCTATTGAGTTCAGCCCAATTTGGAACTGCAAACATATCTCCTGCTGAAACACTGATATTTGAAGAGTTCTCTGTAAAATTTATAGAGCCCGACACCACAATGACCAAAGAAAACCAGCCTGGATTTATAATAGTATTACAGGTCTGGATTTTTTTATAATCTGCAAGATATAGGACTTTTAATTCGCTCAGCCATAGCCTATCTGTTGGATTGCCCAAGATGGTAGTTTTTTTGTTTAAAAGTAATTGCGTTTGAAAGAATTTAGAATTTTATTAAGTCTTTCTCAGTTCGTTTTTGTAAGCCAAGCACATAAAACAGCAAACACAAATAGTAGATTGAATAATGCAATGATTATCAAAGCATAAACAAAATTGTGAGGATCAGAACACTTAAAGCTCCCGTTATCGAGGTAAACCACTATTTCATCATAATTCAATAGATCTACGATGAAATAAAGGCTACCTACATTCAACGCAATGAGCAGAAGGCTCATAATGATAGCTGCGGTCCGCTCATTACGTCTCAGAAACAAAATTATCCAACTCACTGCGAGATGTTATTGCTTTTACATATGCCAACAGTTGCTGCCATTTTGATGCCAAGTGTAGTATTACTCTCTGCTCCATAAGCAGCTACTATAATATTTGTAACAGAGGTTTCCCAGTCCTTGTCTTTTCGCTTTCTTTCGGCGATTGAATATCGCGCAACAGAAGATGCCGTCAAAATAATCCGTTTATCATTGGCAGAGAATACTGTATTACTAAGAACTGTTGCCTCGTAGGTAACTATAATCGGATGAATGTCTTCATAGGGGCTGTTAGCCACCAGAAGTAGGGAACTTAAAAATGTTGAGAAACTGGCCTTCGCGCTCACTCCCAAGTTGGACTCTACCAATACGCCACTCAATGGATTACCCTGATCTAATATTGCTGTGATTTGAGTAACCCTTGAAGATAGTGTAATATCATTGGCAAGCAGAATCAGTTCCGGATGTGTAGCTGAAACAGAATCTATTAAAATTGTAATGTCTTCAATAGACATTGAAGTAAAGTCAATATTCTCTAAAATCTCTAAGATTTCATTATGTATTATTCCTGCCGAATCGTAAGGATTAGCTATATTCTCAGGTGCAATATCTAATTTTTTCATACTCTTGCTTTTATAAGCAGTTTCTGTAGTTTCCTCTACATGTTGCTCTGAACATGCTATAGTAAACAATGGCAGGATTAGCATCCATACTTTTAAATTTTTCATTTGTATTTTGTGTTAAATGTGACTGATTACTTTTTTTCGTCAGTTCATTTTTCACCGCGGAGAAAGCAGAACAGTTGCTGGTTTTGAGCCAGACTTTGCTTTTGAATTCACAGCAAAACTATGAGTACAAAGTGGCTCCCACAAATGCTTGTCTGTAGATTTACGGCATTTCTACTATCAATTTTCTGAAAATAGACACAACTTATTTTGTCCTAAATCCTATAGATTTTCCTATATTTATCATTATATTTGATATATTCACTGCTATTTAGACCACACCTAAATCCCGTTATAATATGTACTGTATTAGATGGGTTTCCAGTCAATGGAAATAGCTTAAACTTAACATATGATCATAAGATATTTACTCGTAATATCTTTGTGCTTTAGTCAATATGCGGACGCACAAGAGCACAGAATTCAAATCCCAGATTCGTTAAAGGGGAAGGATTTTGATTATCTTTTTGACCGAATCGAAGATGATAGTATCAGTAATGAGCAGAGGGAGTTATACCTTATGTCATTTCTAATGAAAGCCAGACTTGAGAAAAACTGGGAGGAGCTTTCAAATGCCTATAAAAATTATATCCACTATGCTCCCGATAAGTTCAAGCTCTTCTATGCCGACAGCATGGTAGCCGCAGCCAAGAAATCGGACAGCAATGAAATTATCGGAGCAGCATATCTCTCAAAAGGCATCGCTTACTATGGACAAAAACGTCTTGCAGAAGCAATGGATATTTACTTAATTGCAAACGGTTACATAAAAAAAACAGACGATAAATACCTACTGTATAAAACGAAATACCATATTGGGCAAATAAAATTTTATCTGGGATACTATGATGAAGCTATTTTGATCTTTCAGGACTGTATTAACTACTTTGAGAAGTCCAACGTTAGGGCATATTTAAACTCTCTTCATTCATTGGGAGTTTGTTATGATATGGTAGGCAATCACGGACTGTCCACATCTATTAATGAAAAGGGAATCGCCGAGGGAAAAAGAACAAAAAATTTCGAAATGGAACCGTACTTTGAGCATTCTGAAGGAGTTAACCAGTCTATGATTCACAACTACAAAATAGCTATCAAAAAGATACATTCATCACTACCTGGCATTATCGAAAACAAGGATTTTGCAAATGAAACAGTAGGTTATTTCTATATTGGAAAAAGTTATTGGGGATTGGGTGAAAAGCAGAAGGCGGTTGTTTACTTTAAAAAAGTTGATAAAAGTTACACGGATCGTAGATACATACGTCCGGATATAAGACAGGCTTATGAGTTCCTGATTTCTTATTGCAAAGAAAAGAATATGATCAAAACAGAACTTTATTATGTTCAGAGATTACTGGAGGTGGATAAAAAACTGCACATTACATATAAGTATCTTCAGGGAAAAATACACAAGGAGTACGACACAGAAGAGCTTAAGGAAGAGCAGCGGAAACTTAAAAGATCACTTGATCTGCGAAAATATAATGATCAGATATTTTTTTCTATCATTGGTGGTATGTTCATTTTTATAATATACGGAATAGTAAGATATTTTAAAAATAAGAAGGAAGCAAGAACAAAATATGAAGAATTGCTTAAAAAACTAGAGCAATCAGACAATGTCAAAGATAATAAAAGCGATGAGTCTGATTTTTCAATGAGCAAAGGTGCTGAGGAAGCAATGCTGCATAATTTGCAGAAATTTGAGAGTAGTAAAAAATTTCTTGAAAAAGATCTGAATTTGACAAAGCTGGCAGGGTATTTTAACACCAACACTAAATATATATCCCTAATTATAGCTCGCCATAGGAACAAAAAATTCAATGAATATATTAATGGTCTTAAAATTGATAACATTGCACAGAGAATTCAAAAAGAAAAATTTCTTAGGAATTATACACACGAAGCCCTTGCTGTGGAAGCTGGGTTTAGTAGCACAAGAAGGTTTGTAAAAGCTTTTATCAATAGTACAGGGATAACACCAAAATATTTTATAGAAGAATTACAAAAGGAAGACATAATAAGTTAGACCACACAGCATAAATATATAAAGGTTCTAAGGAAAAAGGAAAACGCTTCTTTTTAGGTATTCACTTATTCTTGACCAGATAGGATAGTCCGAAATATTCTGTCTGTACACTCGGGTAAAAGATACTATTCGTTTCGGGATGTAGTAAGATAGGCGCATTCATAATAAAGCAAAATCAATGGTAACGTAGTCTATGAGCTCTTACTTCTGAATTTGCCTAAGATAATATTTGCATATGCAGCACTTATTTTATAATCTTCGGAATTAGTTACTTTTTTAGAAATTTGCTTATAAGTTCTGATAGTAAATTATCTAAAGCTATTCATAGCTGTATCTTTTCCAGAGAAAAGGATGCCGTTGCGGTCACTGCCGTAAATTTATGGTGAGGAATCTATCAGTTTTTTTTTCAATAGATCAAATTCTTCTTCGGTAAGCGCACCGGATTTTTTAAAATCAACAAGCCGTTGCAGTTCTAGTCCAATATCATCACTTGATTGTCCGTGATTGATCTTCGCAGAGTTCTGCCCTTTCTTATATTCCTGTACATACTGATTCACTATGCCCGAAAAACACACTGCCCTTCCAAGATATCGCTCGCTGAGATGTGAAGTCATGCCCTCAGTTCTTCGGATACTGATATGTCCAAAATTTAAATAATGTCCAAGGAAACCGCTCGAAACACTCGAATCATAAATGTCAAAAATTGGAATTTGTATGTGGGTCTTGTTCCACGGCAGAACTCCTTTGATAATATGAAGCTCACCGCCGTTAAAAGACCAAGTGATGCTGGCTAGATAAAGTATGTTCATTATCTTGAAGATAACAGTAAGGAAGGCAAAAATCAGCAGCCCGACAGAAATCCATTTTGTTGCAATGCCAAAGGATAAATACACAAAAAACAATGCCACAAGAGTTATTATCCCTGGCACAAAATATACAGTCCAATGTTTTTTAATGGCTAGATTTACTGCTGTCATACTTATTGTTTTAGAATAAGTGGGGATGCAAAATGATGCTGCAATAAAAAGGGCTACAAGATTGAGAGCTATAGCTAATACCCACTATAAAATTATTTTCTTACGGGAAAGATACAAAAAACTTACAATATTTCAAATCTCAGTTTTAAGCATTGTAGACCTATCGTCAGTTAATTTTATTATACCATTTGTTCCTTATTATTAATAAAATAAAGATTTCTATTGCCTTTTTTGATTATCTTTAAAGTATCATTTTTAACGAGTCTATTTAGTATAACAGAAACGTTTTTCGATTCAAAATCCAATTTATGATCTCCTGTTAATTTTTCTGTTACTTGCCTGGCTAATCTTGGTTCTTTAAAATAGCCACTGTTTATGTAAGATTTAATTCTTTTAGTTAACCTTGATTTTTCCTGTCTATCAGGAGGCAGAACATTTTTAGATTTAATCTCCATCTCGATATCCAAAATTTCCTTAGGATGAATGCCTAAGGAAAAACAAATTTCAATAAAATAAGAAAGATAAGTTTCAGAACCATTTTCAATATTAGAAATTGTGTTATACGTAAACCCCGTCATCGTAGCCAAGTCCTCAATCTCAAGTTCCGATTGGATTCTGTACGCTTTAATTCTTTCACCTAAAGCCTTTAGTGTATTTTCATTCGTATATCTTGCCATATTCAAATTGACAAATTCATTTGACTACAAAAAATATGTTTAAATGAAATTTTGTAGTTAAATAAAACTTGTATATATTTGATTTTTAAAATAAATTTGCGATTCTTCATATAGAAAAATATTTGAAGCTTTCGCTTTGAATCCTGTTTCAAAAAACTTGGCAGTTTAAACCCACAGGATGATAAGTAGATTGCTCACGCTTACAGGCGTGGGTTTCTATGTTTTATCCAAATAAATATTGATGTTTTTTTTCATAAAATCTATCATCTCTTACACAAGCAAATATTCTTAAGATCAATTTATTCCTAATAGCATTGATAATCGACATCACATGT
>NZ_JBLYEG010000022.1:0-43261 GCF_048514875.1 Flavobacterium sp. T12S277
GGTTAAAAAATGGACCGCGGATGGTACAGATTCGCTATGCGAAAACGCGGATTGAAACGGATTTTTTTTTGTTTGTTCTTTATTTTATACACTTGGCTGATCTTCTGTTTTAAAATAGATCGCGGATGGTGCTGATTCGCTATGCGAAAACGCAGATTAAAGCGGATTTTTTCTGTTTGTTCTTTATTTTAGGTTGTATTCTTTGAGTAATCTTTTGCTTACCGTAAACTGCGTTAGGGATGGCAGCGGTATCCTTTTGCGATATCTTAATCTTCTAATGATCTCCGAAAACTTTTATCGCAAAAGATTTAGCGGATAGCCCGACCCGTAGGGGAACGCCCAAAATGTTTTTTTTAATGTGTTTAAAATTAAAGGAATACAACTAAATTGTTTTTATTCGCTAGGTTTTGGTAGACGAATAACCAGGGGCAATTTAGTTGTATCTGATTTCAGGAGGTATTAGTTGATGCTATTTGTAAAGAAGTAAAGTATGAGCTTGCTTAGCGCCAGGTAAAAGGTTATTATAAGTGCTATCATTGGTTTGTTGTTTTTTTGGTTTAATAATGTGGTGATGATCCTGAGAATTACGGCAATAATGTAATACCAGTCAAGTCAGCTTTACCGCTTTTTAGGAATTCATAGGTGATCTTATCTGTCTGACAGTTTGTGAATTGGATACGTTTCAGGTTGCTGTTCTTAAAAAAAGTATTGGTAAGTATTGAATTTTGGAATGTTACTTTTTTGAACTCACAGTTTTCAAAATGGCAATCCTCTAAGGTTCCTTCGAAGATGATCTCTTCAAATTGCATTTCAGTAAAGGATGTGTGGTTCCATAATGCATTTTCGACACGATTGTTTGCGAAAACTCCGGATTTGAATTCTGCCTCAGTAAAATTGGTATCTGAGAAATCACAGCCTTTGATGTGGCTTTTTATAAATTGAGTTTCGTTTAGCAAGCAATTCCTGAATATATTTTTGTTTAAACTGGAATTTTGAATTTGAGCATTGCTTATATCTGAACCTGAAAAATTACAGTTATCAAGATGATTGTTTTTTAGAAAATTAGCGCCAATGAAATTCGCACCGGAGAAGTCGCAATCTTTAATATGGTTTCTGGAAAATTCGGTTGCTTCTAAAGAGCAGTTATTGAATAAATTGTGCGTTAAGTTTGAGCTTTGGATGTTACTGTGGCTAAGGTTGGAATTTGTGAAGTCACAGTCCTTTACATTGTTGTTTTTTAGAATAAGATCTGATATGTCCGATCCGATAAATAAGCAACGCTGCATATTGGAGAAACCGAACTTTTCGTTTAGATTTTTTAATCCCGAAAAGTCAGCGTCTGTCCAGTTTGCATATGACATATCCCAGCTAATTTTTTTCTTTGGCTTTGTTGCGGGTAATTCATCAGGTTGTTTTGTCATTGGTTCAACGGCTGTCGTTTTAGTAGTTTCGGATTGAAAATTTTCAGAGAAATAGTTCAGATCAACACCCAGAATTTCTGCCAGACGATTAAAAGTGGTAATGTCGGGCATCGACTCTCCGCGTTCCCACTTTCCAACAGCTTGTGAACTGATAAATAATTGCTCGGCAAGCTGTGCCTGAGACAAGTTTGTTTTTTTTCGTGCTACAGCAATTTTATTGCCTATCATTTTAGTATTTAACATGGTATTGTTTTTTTTATTTTTAGATCTTACAAAGGTATTTGGATGTGTTTCCAGAATCAAAAAAAAACGAAAACTTATAGTTGTATTTAGGCTACATTTGGTAGCTATTTAACAACTAACGGTGGTATACACGAATTCTTACTGTTGGAACCGCTAAAATGAGGGCTACGGACTTGCATAGAAGTAAAATAGTATATATTCGCATTATAAAATTTATTTCAATGAACAACCGATTCTTTAGCAATGTGGTACTATTAACAGGTGTATTATTCCTTATAAGTTTGGCTACTATAGCGCAGGGATACTGGGCTTTGTGGGACTATAAAACTCAACCGTCTTCTTCCTGTTTGGAGTGTGATATTTTTTTAGACTTACTGTTTTCTTCGATACTACCTGTATTTTTAATTGCGATTAGTCATGTTTTCTTGTTTAAGTTTTCATCAAAAAAGATTTTTAGGATACTAATTACAGCTTTGATTCTCCTATCTTCATGGTGGATAATAGATACCGAAATTTTTATAGAAAGAGAAGCATCATGGAGTACTTACACGAATGTTTGGGAAGTTGGTTTCAGATTGGCTGTTATTCCAATTTTAGTCGTAGGAGCATTGTTTCTTTTTCTGTTTGATTTGTTGGTTGAAAAAATTTCGTTTAGGAGGAAATCTTAAGTAGTAGAATCTAATTTTATTAAAATTGTTGTTTCATATATGGACAAAATAAAAACAGTAATTATTGAAGATGAACCTGCGATAAGAAAAGAATTGCAATGGTTGGTTTCACAAGAAGAGTCTCTAAAGCTCGAAGCAATGGCAGGCTCGGTAGAAGAGTCATTGCAAATCATAAAAGAGGTGAAACCAGACTTGGTGTTGATGGATATTCAGCTGTCAGACGGTACCGCTTTCGATATATTGAATCAGTTGGAAGAGCCCTCTTTTTCTATCATTTTTATTACAGCTTACAATCATTTTGCGATAAAAGCCATTAAGTACGGAGCATTGGATTATTTACTAAAACCAATAGATGAGAGTGAATTTTCAACCGCAATACAGAAACTTAAGAAAGTTAAACGCACTGATTATTTGAGTCAGATTAATGTTGTAAAAGAGTACAGCTCCGTAAAAACTATTGAAATGAGTTCCAGTATTTGTATCACTTCTGTGGACTGCATGCAGATCGTGCGGCTGGATGAAATTATATACCTGTCAGGCGAGGGATCTTACACACAATTTCATTTGGGTGATAAGAAAAAGATAACCGCTTCTAAACCTTTAAAATACTTCGAAGATATTCTACCGGATCATTTTTTCATTAAGACACACCAATCTTATATTGTGAATAAAAATTTTATTGATAAATACATGAAAACGGGTGTAATCATTATGAAAAATTTGGCCGAAGTTCCCGTGGCGACCCGCAGAAAAGATTTTGTTATGGATCACCTAAATCCTTTGAGATAATGAACAAAATTGTACTTTTTTTGTTGCTGTTATTAATTTCCTGTCAGCAGAAACCGGAACATTCACTCCTCAATTCGGAAAAATTAGTAGAAAAATTACAGCTGACCAGTGATAGTCTGGATAAAGATCCAGAAATAGATAAACTTGCTTTTTGGATTGGTAAACTCAAACAAAAAGATTTTTCAAAGTCGACCTCAAGTTTGGCTTTTATACATTACAATCTTGCTAAGGGCTTAGCAAAGACTGATATCGATAGTGCTAAAAAACACATCAATATAGCTTTGACTTTGATTGAAAAAGAAAAAGAGTTTAATGATCTTAAATTTACTATTTACAACGGAGCTGGTTTGCTGTCAGAACTTGATGGGAAATTTTATCAGTCCGTATATTATTTCAATAAGTCAGCTGCCATCATAATGAATGATGATTCGCTGCAAAGCAAACCGTTGGCAAAAGTGATCTGTTTGCTGAATGCTGCTCAGGACAATAATAAAATTAGCCAGTACCCAAAGTCTGTAGAGCAAAATCAGCTTGCTTTGCGAATTCTAAAAAAACTCCCTGATGCTAATTATAAGTACAATTTCAGGGCCTATTCGCAGTTATTTACAGCTTGCGAAGAGAGTAAAGTTTATAAGGCAGATTCGCTTCTTTTTTACCTCCAAAAGCTGAAACATATTGCATTGGAAACGAATGATCCGATGCAAATTAGATTTGCGAATGAGCATACGGCACATTACTATACATTGAGTGATCGGTACAAGGACGCGATTCATTACTATGACTTTGTAAAACAGTATGATGCGGAAATCTTGCTGGCAGACCCGGAGAAACCTGTTGCAGTAAAAAATCTGTATACTACTTTATCCAATCTTATTGATTTAAATGTTCTAACCAAACAATTTGCACAAGCCGAAGACTTAATTAAACAGGCAGATAAAATTGAGGAGCAGCATTTTCATATTCTATCTTTTTATGAATTATGTCTTAATAAACAGGCCAAAATGCATTATTACTTTGCTAAGGGAGATAGTACTAAAGCACAAAATCTGGCCAATCAGGTATTGGAACTGAAAGATACTATCCTGAAAAATTCAGGTATTCAGGCTACAGAAGAGATGGCTACTATTTATCAGCTGCAGGCCAAAGACAGATCGATTTACGGACTTAACCGAACTATTGATCATGCGACGGATCGCCTGGAACGTAATAAACTGCTGTTGTTTATTGTTGGATTATTGGCACTATTAGCGATTTCATGGGTGTTTTTGCTTTATTTTTTCCAGAGACAAAAAAGACAAAAGCAGGAAAAGGAGAAAATTTTGTTGCAGCAGCAATTGCTCCGAACACAAATGGAACCTCATTTTATTTTCAATACTTTGTCGGCGCTGCAAAGTTTTATCAGATTTGATGAAAAAGAGAAATCAATCAAATACTTAAGTCAATTTAGCAGATTACTCCGAAGCAGTTTAGAATTGAGCCGTAAAAATTACGTTTCTCTTGATCAGGAGATTGAAGCCTTGGAAAATTATCTGAGTTTACAACAAATGCGTTTCGAGTATACGTTTACCTATGAAATACTGTTGGCGGATATGGATACTTCTGCGGTATTAATCCCACCGATGCTTATTCAGCCTTTTGTCGAAAATGCAATTATACATGGTATTGGGAATCATTCTGATAAAGGAAATATAGTGTTGGAAATTGAATTGGAAAAAGATCAGTTACTGGTAAAAATTACGGACAATGGAAAAGGATATCAAAATACATCAAACACAGAAGCTGAGCATCAGTCTTTATCGGGTACTATAGCCAAAGAGCGTTTGGATATTCTGGCCAGAGAAAATAAAATAAAAACAAGTATAGAAATTAGTTCTAGCGAAAATGGTACCGTGATATTACTAACACTTCCTGTCAAAAACAAAAGATATTAGTGCGGATTTAAAAGGGATCAGTACGCATAACTGATTTTTGTAACCGAATTTATATCCGTTTAAATTGATATGCTTTTATTTTTCACATTTGTGTGGAAAACAGGAAGTAGAATGAAATGATTGTAAAACCTGGATTTACACATACAGGTAAATTTGAAAATGGAAAAGTGATTTTGAAAAAGGCAGATACACAAGATTATATCGTTTATAAAAATGGAAAGATTGAGAAAAATAATTAAGAGAAATGTAATCGGTATTGCATTGTGTTTGCTGGTATTGCCGGCCTGTTCAAAAAAGGTACTGACGTATAATCCGGAACCGGAGACTGAACTTTATGCAATCGACCATAAGGAGGAGGTGAGCTTAGTTTTTTTTGATCATAACCAAGATGGCTTAGAAAAGCACTTGAATTTGCATAAAAGATTTGCTGAAGCTTTTGATACTATTCAGGAGGTGCATGTGGTTCATGTCAATCAGAATCGTGTAATTGAATTCAAGAATTATGGTTATTACTATTTTAATAATAATGACAATGGTTCTAAATCCGGGATGATACTGTCTAATGGTGTTGATGAGCCCGTCGTGGTGACCGATCCGGATAAATATATCAAGGCATACGAATCTTATTTCGGAGTTCCATTTGATGATAAAGTGTACTACGGCGCACTAAGAAAAGCGGAGATAGCGGTACGTCAGAAAGAATCACAGGAAATATTGAAAGCAAAATTTAAAATTGACGCAAACTATGCAGATCGTTTGATAAAATACGCTAACATTTCCTATTACCCCAGAAAAGTAGCCTCTTTAACCTGCTCTAATGGGAAAGTAAGGGCAAACATCTTTGAAGGGAATACGAGTAACAAAAAGAGTATTATGCAGGAAGAGAGCCTGTACGATCAAAAAGGACTGCTGAAAAAGTATTCCACTTTTATGAATGAAGCCTTATTTTCGGAAGATGTTTATTATAGAAATGCAACTGGTTTAATTGACAGTATTGCACGGAAGGATCAAAAAGGATTGAAAAGCAAAAGTGTTTTTAAGTATGCAAAAGATCATTTTAATGTCATTTCTGTGGATGAGAAAAATACAATGGTTTCAAAAGTGTATCATTTAAACGACAAATTTCAGTGTATCAATATTGAAACCCTAAACGAGAGTGGAGATGTCGTTTTAACTACTTCTTTAAAGTATGATGACTTCGGACGAACTATTGAGGAAACCTCCGGAAATCAGACGATAAAATACGAGTATAAAAATCAAAAAGAAGATTTTTATTCCACAATGAAAATCTATAACAACACAGACCATACATTGGTTAGTGAAAATATAAGAAACGAAGAACAAGACAAGATCATTTTTACATCCAAAAATAAAGACAAGATCCTTTCAAAAACCATCTCATTTACTGATTCCAGAGGCTGTACTAAAAAAGTTAATATCTATAATATGGACAATAAACTGATCAATGTATATGAATATTTTTATGAGAATTAATAAAATAAACTTTTGATTTTGAACACTAATAATTTGCCGAAAAAACAATTCATAAAGAGGAGAGTTTTATGTTTTTCGTTATTTATACTCTTTACCCTAAAAGGTTTAGGACAAGAAAAAGTTCAGAAAGAAATCAATTACATTCGAAGCATTCGTAGAGAACCGGATAAAATTACAGTAGAATTAGGCAATAATCCGCAATTATGCTATCTACAGGTAAAAAACAATATCAATTATACTAAAAGTGATGCATTACTAAAGGAAAATGAGCAAGAAGGGTATTTTGATTACGAAAGTTTGTTTGAGATAGAAATTGAAAAGATAAGTGGCAATATAAGATCGATAAAACCATTGAGTAAAAGCGAGAGTTCAAAGTTTGGAGCTCTTAAACCTAATTTTTCAGGTGCTGTTGCCGCAGTTTCAACAAGTGAATTACCTGAAAAAAAATATACTAAAGCACTGGAGCTTTTTAACAAAAAACAATACGAAGCTTCAATTTCTGTAATCAATGAAGCAATTGTGATTAATACTCAAAATCCTGACTATCATAGGTTAAAAGCATTGTGTTTAGGCAACTTGATGCAATACAAACAGTCTTCAGATGAAGCGAAGTTTGCACTTACAATGGATAGCGGCAATGCGGAATTGTACGAAGTAATAGCGAACAATTATTATTTTTTAAAAGATTATGCAAATGCGGTTCAGAACTTTGAAAAAGCAATTCAATATGAAAGAGAAAACATCACGAGGATTTACCACAACTACATACGATGTTTGATCGAAATTCCTAATCCGCAAAGAGCTATAGAAGTTTATAAGCTTTATCAATATCGAACAGATAATTTAACCCGATATGCAGATGACTTAGGAAATTTTGAAAGCGATTTAGAATTTTATAGCGGACAAGCTTACCAGCAGCTAAAGGACTGGCAAAATGCTCTTGATATTTACGACAGATTGATTGTGATGTATCCTGATGTTTATGGATATCGTGCCCAAAGAGGAAGGCTTTTTCAGGAGAAGGGAGATTTTTTGGACTCAATTAATGATTTTACATCAGCATTAAAACTCGATCCAAAAGAAAGTATTTTATTGATTAACCTTGCACAAACATATCAGGAAATTAAGGAGTACAAAAAGGCCGAAGCGGCTTATAAGGAGTATTTGGATAAAAATAAAGGGGATAGTGTACAAATCAGTAACTATGGCTACCTTTTGCTGGATCAGGGACATTACCAGGATGCACAGGCAAAGTTTGAAGTGTCTTTTAAAATTGATAAAAAAAACATTGATACACATATAGGACTCATACTTACAGCTTATTTGATTGGAGATACGAAGAAAAAGAATTTATTTATTGCGGATGCAAAATCACAATTTCCGGAAATCCCAATTAGCCCGACAACATTAAATTCATTAATACAAACGGGGAATTATTACTATTCTGAAAAAATTATAACCATCTGGAAAAATGCGATTAATTAAGCCTGTTGTTGTATTGAAGTACGTAGTATTGTTTGTCGCATTTTCTAATATGTGTTATGCGGGAGGACTTTCTGCCTGGGAGGATGCTACTCCTTATGGCAATAAACTTTATTATGATGGAGGAAGTGAGCGGCTCGTAGAATTAACTCTTAAAGAGAAGGAGGTGTGGTTTAAAGAATTTTATTTCTACAAAAACTATACGGTTGCAAAAGGGGATGCTGCTTTTTATATCATTGATGAAAAAAAGGATAGGATAGAAGTCTTCCACAACAAACAGGACTTTGAGAAAGCCTTAAAAGAAAAAGAACTAAACCCTTTTTTTATCGTTCGCTGGTACGACGATAATTATGGAAGTGATAAATTCTGGATTCCTTTTTCATTGGTTTTATTTCCGTTTCCTTTTTTAATGCCAATCCTTTGGCTGATCTGCTTAATAAACTTGTTTCGGCAATCAGATAAAATGGTTTTTTTGAAAAAAATAATAGTCTTTGGCTATCCGCTAATTGGAGTGTTGGTATGGATAGTTTACAATGTTCCGCAAAGTTTTTAAAATAGTAATTCGTGTTTTTTACCTCTTAATTTATGAATTTAAGATATTTCATTTTTGTAGTAGTGTTGCTTGTTTCCTGTAAAGAACCTGGAAAAAGTAAATCAATCTTATTAAGATCAGGCACAATCAAAAATTCGCAGCAGAAGAAGAATTTAAATACTGCCGAAGAATCAAAAACTGCGAAATACAGCAAAATTATCGAAGTGGGATACTATGAAAAATTAGAAGGCCTTTCTCATTTCCAACTGGACAGTATTGAAGAAGCTGATTATAATAAGATTGCAGCGAAAAAAACTTTTGAAACTACAGAAATTGAGAGACAAAATGATTTTTTTTACATCCAGGGAGCAAAACAAAAGTTTGAATTTAAAAAATATAAAGATTATAAAGGAGAATTAAGCTGGAGTGGTTATGAGTATCTTGGACATTGCGCTGTTTTAAATTTAGTGGCCCTACAAGAGTCCAGTACTGCCGATTATCTGGGATTTTCGGAAATGCAATTGTTAGATAGTTCCAACGATGTACTGTTTAAAATCATTTCTTTGGGCGATGCAAGCGTTTCAGTTCCGGAGCTTTCACCGGATCGTAAGTTTATGGTCTATTTTCAAAATCCGGAATATGAATCAAAAAATCAGGCTATAGTAATTTTGAAAGTGAATGATAAAACCGATCCGACGAAGTTCTTAGCAGAGTATAAAAGCTGTCTTTCAGAAAGTGATCATTCAATAGAGGAGATTAAATGGAAAAGCAATACTGTAATTTACATAAAAGCGTATCGATCGTCCGGGTTTGATTCAAACGGAAAAGAGATGAGAGCTTATTTTTATTATAAAGCCGAGATTTAAGAAATCGAACCCCGAGCGGGTAAAATAGCCTAAAACCAGTAGTAATACCTAGCGGGTTTATATAAAAAAAAACAGCTCATGGAGCTGCTCTTATTCAACTCAAAATAGAGTCGTCCTTTGATTGTGGGGGCAAAAAGGTTAATCTTGTAAAGAAAGGCTCTCACTTACAGCTTTGGCTGTTATTTTTTTTGCTGTAACTTCGATTTTGTGCGTCATCACCTTACCATTTTCTATTATCTCTAAAAAATAAAAATCAGACGAACTGCCTTCTAAACTTATTGTTGTTGATATTTCTAATTTGTTTGTTTCAGACTCTCTGGAGTAAATTAAATTTCGATTTTCATCATAAATATTGAAAGATGAACTTTCGGCAGCATCCAGCGTAAAGTTTATTACTTTTTGATCTCCGGTCGCTATAGTCAAAGTGTAATCGCGTGTACTTTCATCAGCATAAGTATAAATTGACGACAATAATAAGTCACCAATAAATACTGTTTTACTAAATTGTGTCATTCTTTAATCGTTTGATAGTCAAATAAAATTGAGGCGCAAAATTAGAAAATTAATTAAGTTTTATTCAAAAAAATCCTATTTTTATATTGGTAAATTGCTGAATTATAGATATTTTGGTGTTTTTATTAAATTATAGGGTAAAAACGCAACTGTTCGAGTTTCTTTTTATACTTCTTATAAAAAAAGAAATTGATTGTCAGTTTATTAGCATTAAAAATTTTGTACTTTTAATATAGAATTCGCTCTTTCGAAAATTTTCGATCCAAAAAAGCATCTAAAAATATTCCGGATCGATCATTTTTAAATCAAATATGAAAGTATTGGCAGTGTCATGAAACTTACAACAGCCGAAGTTGCATTGCAATTGTAGCAGAAAAAAGAAAGCCAGAGTATGGAGTAACTAGTCGGTTTGCAGTATAGTTAGTAGTTGCGTAGCCCTAAAAAGAAGGATGTAACAGCTAAAAACTCCCGTAAAATAAGGCTTTTCCGGAGGTATAAAAAAAAGTTAAAAACAAACTGCTTTGTTCAAATGGCACAGTTAATGCTAACCAAGGAAATATAGTATAATCAGAATACTTAATGAAGTATTACAAAATTTAAAAAGAATGAGAAGATTTAAAGGTATGTATGTTTTTATGATCGTGTTATTATCATCAATTACATATGGTCAGGAGAATTTAAGAATGTTTGTAAGAGAGAATAAAGTACCATGTCAGGGTGTTGCTCCAATGGAATGTTTACAGGTAAAGTATGACAATGACAAAGACTGGCAGTTTTTTTATAATCATATTGAAGGTTTCAATTTTGAACAAGGAAACCGATATGAGCTTATGGTGACCAGAACAAAAAGACAGGGTGTTGTTCCTGCCGATGCTTCTTTGTACGAATACAAACTGAAAAGTATTATTTCGAAAACGGCAGTAAAAGAGCAGAAAGGGATTTACAATACAAAAATGATCTTGACCCAGTTGAATGGAAAAAAGATAAATAATGGTAAAGCATTTATCACGATAAACCTGGAAACAGGTACAATCAGCGGTAAAAACGGCTGCAATAACTTTAATGTAAAATATACAAAGCTTGCTGCAAAAAATCAGATCAAAACCGATGCTCCTTTTGGAACTTTAATGGCTTGTGACGACAAGAGCATGAAATTAGAGCATGAATTTAGCGAGGCAATAAAAGATAAAAAGTTTAAAATTGTAAAGAAAAACAATAAAGTACAGTTTAAAAACTTAAAGAACAAGACTGTTATGGAGTTTGCCATTCCAACTCAAAATGAACTTTGGAGTTTTATTGGTAAGAACAACTGGAAATTAATTATGCTTGAAAATGTAGGGATGGATTATGGCCGTGCTTCTATTAAATTTGATACAGCAAAAAAACAAGTGAGTGGAAATACAGGTTGCAACAATTTTGGAGGAACTTACGAAAGCAAAGGAGACCGTGTTGTTTTTAATAATGTAAGAACTACTGCAATGGCATGTATTGGTGAAGAAGGGAATAAAACAGAGCAAAAGGTAGTATCTTATTTAAACAGTAAAGAGCTGCGTTTTGATGTAGCAGATCAGACACTGAATTTTTATTTGAATGGCAAATTGGTAATGATGTTTGGAGTTACAAAGTAAAACTTTCACTGCCTATAAGAATAAACAAGCCTGACGAGTATCGTCAGGCTTGTTTGTTTATAGACGTATCGTCACTTAAAGATCCGATAAGAGCTTAAAATACGGCAATTTTTCCTGATTGTATTTCGCCTGAGCTTGTAATTATTTTATAGAGATAAATTCCTGTGGCAATATTTTTCAGCGTAACGGTATTGGTTTTAGAAAGTAAAGGGAAAGTATTAGTCATTTGCCCGCTGACATTATACAAGTAGAAAGTGGCGCTTCCCTCTTTTTTGGCTTCAATACTTAAGTCTTCATTTTTGTTTAGTAAGGTAGGGTGTATCAAAAATAAAGCATCCCCTAAATAATTGGCATCAACGATTAAAGAACTTATTACCGTATTGTTGGCCAGAATAAGCTTTATTTTATATTTGTTTCGTCCCTTTGTCGGAGCGGGATCTAAAAATGAAAATGTTTTTGAACTAATATCATTTGTTGTACTAATAACCGTTTCGGCATCGTCGGTTATTTTGACCAGTTCAATTCTTTTGATATTGTATAAGCTAAAAAGGCTGGTATTAATTTTTATTTTATCCTCCTCATAAACTTCTGCCAAAGCAAACTCAAAATAGCAATTTGAGTTTTGGGCATACTGTAATGTCGACTCGCTTTTTATTCCCTCATTAGTGTCAAATACAGGAACAACTGTATAAATTTTCCCGTCCGTATAGGCGTAAGTTGCGTTTGTGGTTTGTTGTTTAAATTCGTAACCATTGTTGGTCAGTTGATAGATGTTAAAGGATGTAACAGCAGCAGGCTGGTCCCAATTAATCTCAGTGGTACCGTCGCAGACTAAACTGGAACGGATGTTTAAATCGTATGAAATCGTAAAGCTATCAGAGATATAATCAGTAGTACCAATGGTCATCTTTAATTTTGCTCTTGAAAATTTTTGCTCTTTTGGAGTATAAGTAAACTGCTCATTGTTTAAAGGGATATCATTTGCAATAATTTCCCAGGTTTGCCCATTGTTGTAACTAATAGATAATTGCCCGGAGGTACCGGAAAAGGACGAATTCCATTTGAAAGGAGAAATAATCCGGCCATCATAAGGGAAATTATCATTTTGAATGGGGTAGTTCCATTCAAATCGATTTTGAAGTTCGTACTCGTAAGCGATGCTGTATTCCTGAGAGGCATTCGAAACATAGGAACCCATAACATTGATCGTATAGGATACGGATGCGGGATTTTCAATTGTCACCTGTTCGATGGTATTTATTTTATCTTTTCCTCTTACGGCTTGCTGCTGAGGGGTATCAGGATTAAGAATCCAGGGCAAGATAGTAGTGTTGTCAGCCGAAACGACTTCCAGGTCTAAATCGTTTACCAGACTTATGTTACTGTTTATCGCGGCAGGCAAATCATTCCACACTAACGTAATTTTTAAGTTTTTTGCATTTGCCGGTAAGGCAATAGTGTGTGAAGTTTTCTGGCCGGATGTGAGATTACCGGATAGGATTCTATTTTCACTGATTGTTTTTAAACTTTTGTCCGCATTGATATTACCATAACCATAAGTAAAATCGGGACCCGGATTGCCTAAATCTTTTGCACTATTAATTAAAATTGCCTTTGTCAGGGCATTACTCAAAGGGGTATTGTATGTCGCTTGATAATGCTGTTTCATAAGTGTGATAATCCCTGTGGCCAAGGCTGTCGAATTTGAAGTTCCCTGCATGCTATAGGCTACCAGCTCTGGTTTTATACGGCCGTCATAGGCCGGACCTTTTGAAGAAAAAGGCATAACTACTCCGTTTTGGTCAATACACCCCACTACAATACTGTTTTTGGATTGCTTGAAATTACCAGTAATCGATTTGTATCCCTGAAGGCCTATATTTCCTGAGGAAAAACAGTGGGTCAAATTGGTATTGGAGTACAATTGAGCGTCATAAGCATTGGCGAGTGCCCCATAAAAATTCTCAATCACGGTACCGTAGGAATGATTTTGAGTGGTGGCACCCTGTAAATTGGCTACTTCATCGGGAAAGATATTCGATAAGTCAGAGGAGTGTATTTTAGACTTTGGAGCAACTCCTTTTCCTAACACAGAACTATTTCCTGATCCCGAAGTTATAGTTGCCATTGCGGTGGAATGGACGGTTACAGTAGTGGATTGCCCCGTAGAAGGAATGAGTTTGTTTAATAAATCAACATCATTTACATCAAAAAGGTCGTCTTTGATGGCTACAATCTGATTTTCGCCTGTTAGAAGAGGAAAATTAATATTGGCTTTATTGATAGAATTGATCGTAAAGTTTTGATCTACTATTTTAGATTCGGTTTTTGGCTGCAGTGATTCCTGCGAAACCGAAGTTACACTGCTCAAATTGATAATGGCATCTATGATTTTTTTGGAATCACTTTTTAGAACTACAAGATGGTTATTGAGTATTTTGACGTCAGAAATGTTTATTGATTTCAGATCGGCAATTAAGGTTTTGAGGGTATCTGTTGCGATGATATACGGCTTGTCTGCTGTATGATTTGAAAAGTCAGCCGGTAGTTTCCATAAATTATTAACCGGACTAATGTTGTTTAATACCCGATTAGATTTTGAGGTTTTATTTTCAACAATGCAAAAAGTGTCGTCCAGTTTTTTTACAATCTTGTACTGAAAGCGGCGTGCATTTTCTAAAGAGGTAAGATAGTATGGCTCCAATTTTCTTTCATTTTCCTTTTTTATGTAGTGTTTCCATTTTTCGGGACTTTGTGCAAGACTAATTGTCGTAATCAAAAAAAGGAGGAAAATAATTGGTGTCTTCATTTACTATAGGGGTTAGGGCAGTTATAAGCATTTACTCCAATTGACATAAAAAATACGCTTGCAGCGGTTGATTGCTTCTAAATTTAGATGATGCAACGGAGAAATTTATGTTTAATGATTTCTAATTGAAATCTTTATCAATTGTGAGAAAATCAAAGTTATTAAAATATTTGTAAAAAAAATACGAGTTTTTATTTCCTACAGTATCTTCAAAATGGTTACGTCTACTATTCTCATTTTAGTTTCCATATTCTATTTTAAATGTGGTGTAAAATTGCAAATTCACATTTTAGCAAGAGTAACCTAAAATTGAATATTAAAAACGTATTTTTATAGATAACATTCTGATTTGTATTTAATTATTGGTTTTGCTGGGCTCAGCGCAATAATCAGATAATTATGATTAAAAATTCTTAAATTAATTTCATAACAAAAACTGTTAAAATTGTTAAATTACTGTTTTATAAGTATTTTAATATAAAAAATATTTAAGTTTGGAGATAAATAGTATTAATATTTTGTAAAGATCCCCACATTACCAAACTTTTTTAACAACCAAAAAAAACCTGTTTATGAAAAAAATGAAATCAATTTTAGCCTTGTCATTTATGGCGCTAATGGTGTTGTCTTGTAACAAAGATGATCAAGCTGATCAACCAAAAGACGGATCTCTTCAAGTAACACAAGAGGTGTTGAATAAAATTAGTGCACTTGCGCTAAATAATAAGGATGTTCAAGTGATTAAAAACACGAAGTTAGATGGTACCACTGAGGATGCGTTCCTTATTGAAGGTGATATCATTATGACGGAAGAACAATTAAATAAAATGAATATTCATGGAGGTATTACCACAGAACAATACCGCACTACTAATTTAGTATCTACTCCAAAAACGATTAAAATTGTTGGATTATCCGGGACTGGAACAACAGCTTTAAGCACAAATATGCGTGCTGGATTGCAAGCGGCAGTAAACAGATACAATAGCTTAGGACTGTCTATCAACTTTACACTAACTTTTAGTTCAAGTACTACAGGTGCAAACATTGTAGTAAGAAGACAATCCGGAGGTGCCGGTGGAGTAGCTGGTTTCCCTTCAGGAGGGAATCCTTTTAACTCTGTTACATTGTATTCTGGATTAGATACTTATTCAGTTAATGTAAATGCGCACGTAGCTGCACACGAAATTGGACACTGTATTGGTTTACGCCATACAGATTACTTCAGCCGTCAAAGCTGTGGTCAAAATTCAAACGAAGGAGCAGCTGGTGTTGGAGCAATTCATATCCCGGGAACACCTACAGGATATGACTCAACATCTTACATGAGAGCATGTTTCAGTTCAAATGAAACTGGAGCTTTCAATGCTAACGATGTTACAGCTCTTAACTATTTATACTAGAATTTAACTAAGGGCTCTCTTTACAAAATAACAGAGGCTGTTTCATCATTTGAAACAGCCTCTTTTTTATTGGAAACTGTTTTAAAATCATTTATCGTTTTTTAATTAGTAATTGGGTTAATGTAGTACATGGTATTAAGAGTTGATTCAAAAGATGCGCTTAGGGATATTTTATCCGCTGATAACAATGTTTAAATTACTTTAGTCTTTAATAGTTTGTTTTTTTATTGTTAATTAAATGATGCTTAATTAAAACTGATGCACCAAAGTATTTTTTAGAAGAGACCAAAAAAAACCTCAAAAAGATTTTAAACTTTTTGAGGCTTATACTAATTCAGGATGCGATTAAACTTGTTTGTAATCGCTATGCCATACTGCTTCTTCCGGACCATCTCCTTTGTGTCCATCTAATTGAATTACAAAGCTTTTAGCAGGGAAATAAGGTGTAATGTGAATGTCCAGTAAAATTCTGTCCTTTTGAGTTTTATCCTGCTCAATTTTCATTACCGTAAACTTCTCGATAAGATTAGCAGGTCCTTTAATTCCATCTAAAAATTTAATGATTTGGCTTCTTAAGTCAGCTTCAGTTCTGGTTGTCCAGTTTTCAAAGGCTCTTCTGTTTAAGAAATCAAAAAGTACTTTTGTAATGTGGTCAAATACTCTAACCACTGAATACGTTTGTAAACCTAAGTTATCTCCGTTGAATAAAGTTTTAGCAGAGAAAGCCATAATTTTGCTGTACTCATTTACCATAGGAACTAATCCCATTTTTTCAATTTCAGAGATTTCGCTTTTCTTCAAGTCAAAACGAACGCTTTCTACTTCATTCAAACCTCCAAACTTTTTACCGGCAACAACCTGAGACATTAAAGTTTTGTAGATTTTACCTGCTAATGATGTGGATGGCGGTACATATAAGTTGTCTTCTTCTCCAACTTCATCATATTTACTTCTTCCAAGCAAATAGTTACAAGTCATGATCGTATTTGATTTGTATACATCACCTCCGGTATGGTTGGCATTAAAGAAAATATCGATAACATCATCCGGTGTTTCAAGATCCTGGAAGTCAGTTAATAGTACTGTCTTGTTCTCGTGTGCGATTTTAGACCATTTGTCTAATACTGCATTTGAACCTAAATAACCTGGTACTGAAAGGATAGAGTAGTTTTTTCTCAAGTCTAATCTGTCAAAATTTTGTTTTAATTCGTTTGAAACATAATCAATAAACAAACTATTGTCAAGATCTTTTAATTGAGAGATGTCTGCATTAACGATCGTAACATTTTTGATTTTGTCACTTTCTGCATTTTTATAAAATAAAGCAACACTTCTATAAGATGTTTCTAATTCTCTTGAAACATTTAAAGCGTATTTTAAATTTTTGTTTAAAGTTGAATCTGCTGATGTCGCTTTAGCATTAGCTACTTCGATCATAGATTCTACTGATTGATTGCTTTTTAGCAAATCCAGCCACAAATCCAGTCTGTTGGTAAGAGTTGTTCTCTCACTTTCCCATTGTGCATCGTTAAGAAAAATATTTTTTCTGGCTTTTCTGGTAGGGTTTAGATTTGATAATCCGTCAATTACGTTTTCTAAAAAGGCAAAACCGCCGTATTCATTTAATAAATTTATTTTACTGCCTTGTTCCTGAACCAATTGTTCTACTGAAGAACCATGACTTTTTTGTTCTTTGGTTTGAGTTGCCATATTTATTGTTTGTTGGTGTTAATTTCGTTCTTCGCGTTTTCAAGTAATTCGATTATAGCCTCTTTAACAGCTGGGTCCTGAATAGCTTTTATTAAACCTCTGTTGCTCGAAAGTTGGCGTACAATTTTATAAGCCTGTTCTTTTTCGGTATTTAGTTTATTTAAAAAAGGACTATTCTCTTTAATCGATTTGGCTCCAAAATCTCCCAGGTTTTGAAATACCATGGATTCATTTAAATCTGAACCTTCTTCCGTAGAAAATTCAAAATCTACACTCGGTTTGTACTTTTCAAAAACAGCTTCTACCGTCTGCAAATCATACACAGCTTCCGGTCCAACCGGTTGCTCATTTGTAAGTTTTTGAATTAGTAATGTTCTGTTTGAAGGAATTTCTAAAATAGATTCATTGGCGTCAATCTTTACTTCATTGCCACCAATACCATAATTGAACATGCTCATAATTTAATAGGATTATTAGTTAAGTGTGTAAAACTAGTAAAAAAAAACTTTAAATTATTATTGATTTGTAAGTATTTTATTTGGATTTTTGTCGTATCCTGCCGGGGTTTTTGTAATGTTATAAAATTATCATAATTCAATTAAATTTGTGTTAAAAAATGAAATATCTGAAATATCCCGTTAATTTTAAGTCGTTATTAAGAGGCTCTCAAGAAAATTTTTGTAAGATTGAAGAATCAATTGCGTACAACATTATGATGATCATTACGACCTCTTTTGGAGAGATACCAGAGACGCCGGGATACGGGACTATTATTTGGGATTTAGAATTTAATCAACATATAAAAAAAAGAGATTGGGAAGATTTGGTACGAAAATCATTGCAGGAATCGATTACCGAATTTGAAAAAAGACTATTGCTAAGTGAAATTACGATTTCTTTAGATGAGATTGATGATAAGGAGTTAGCCTCAAGCATCAGGAGAAAAGCGAATATAGTTGTAAAAGGTTCGATTATAGAAAGCTTAGTTCCGTTTAATTTTCATACTAAATTGAATATCAGCCCAATTTCTCAATAATACCACAATATGAAAGACGTTAAGTTTGTTGAAATAAAAAATAGAATACAGAAAAAGTGTTTAGAAATCTGGGGTATTGAGGACATCAACATGGCAGATCCTCTGGTAATGATGTTGTTAGACGTTTTTGTCCATGAACTTTATTACCTGCATCACGAAGGAGTTGAATCCGACAACAAAATTATTGAGCGCATTGCTCAGGAGATTGTACCAAGTCAGTGGAATCTGCCGATGCCTGCACATACTCTGGCCAGTACAAGTGTCACTAATGGTATTGTCCTCTTAAACGACGATACCGAATTTGTTGTAAAATCGAATATGGTAACCAGTGTCGATGCTGATATTCATTTTACTCCATTTGCAAACGAAAGTGTCATTGAAGGCGAAATTAGCTTTCAATTGCACGACTCTTTTTTAATTGACTCTTCAAAACATGTGAAGCATTTACCTGCGCCGCACAGAATTTCAGATCATCGTATTTGGATTGGACTGGATGCTTCCAAAGAGAATCTGGAGAAACTTAATTCACTGAAATTTACTTTTATAACGGAAGATTCGTCTTTAGATTCTTTTCTGCAATTTATCGTAGTAAAGGACACTTTAGGAAATACTCTTGAAATTGAAAGAGAAACTTTTGATGAAGTTCAGGACAACAAACATTATACAGAAACGATAAAATCATTCTATAAAAACTTTATTTACAGATTAAAGCTGAACCCCGAAAATTTGGTCTACGAATCGATAGTAGATAAGTTTAAAATTGAAAAAGAAAGCCTGAAGTCGGGTAAAAAGAATACAGGACTAATTTGGCTGGAATTTATATTTCCTGAAATTTTCTCTAAAGCAGAGCTGGATAAAATTCAGATCAAAATAAATACTTTTCCGGTTATCAATCGAAAGTTAAACAACAGAGTACACAATGCCAAGCTAGAGGGACGACTTTTTGCAATGAAAGCCGAGAGTAATACCCATTTTTTGGATGTGGCCAGAATTTTTAACGAAAAAAATGTTGAATTCACCAACGGTATAAAACAACCGAATCATCTTAGTTCTAATGTATTCACTATTTTTTATGGCGGATTGGAGAATTATGATTCACGAACCGCAAAGTTTTTCCTTAAAAAATTAGCCCGGGCACTTAGAGAAGATATTAGTTCTTTCTCGAATATTAATGCCGATTATATTGATGCTACGATGACCCGAATTAATGAGGAAATTAATTCAATTGAAAGCAAAATTAATAGCAGTTACAACAAGGTTAGCGAAGAGGAAGTATATGCTTTGATTCACGAAACCGATAAATCTAAAATTCTGTATTGCTCGTACTGGACTTCAAATGGGCAGTTGGCCAACAACTTAAAAAAAGGAACTATTTTAAAACAAACCGCTTTGTCTGAATTGGTTCAGGATGCTACTGTTTTTGAAACAAGTTCGGTTGGAGGAATTTACAGAAACAACAAAGCAGAAAAACTAATCAATTTGAGATACGGCTTTCTGTCTAAAGAAAGATTAGTAACCAAACAAGACATAAAATCGGCAGTACACTACCATTTAAGAAATATCACCAAAGAGGTATTTATTAAAGATGGAGTTGGTATTAGCGATCAAAGAAAAAAAGGCTTATTCAGAACTATTGATATAGAAGTTGTTTTACAGGATAAGTATGCTATGCAGATCGAAAACAAGCAGAAAATTGGGTTGTTTTTAAAAGAGACCTTAGAAAAACAGTCTGTTATGAACATTCCATTTCAAATTACAATTAACTAAACCTATGAATGAACTAGATTACAGTCCAAGCTTATTATCTGCCATTAAATCTGCCAAATCGTTAGCAATTCAGGATGGACACAGTACTTACGGTGTTGCTCATTTAGCCTATGCGCTATTATTTGAACCAACCGGATTAGTCGAAGTTTTAAGAACATTATCAAAAGACATTGAGTATATCAAAGAATGGTTTGATGTAAGGAAGGAAGTGTATACTTCTGCTCAAAACAATGACAATACAATCACAGCGGATACTGAAGTAGAACATGTTTTTACAGAATCAAATTTTAATAAAATTAGACTGGGATCAGATTCTATTGATGCATTTTCCGTTTTTATTGCCATTATCAAACCTGGTTTGGTGTATAGCGATAAACAAATTGACGGGTTGAACTTAAGCGATAAAGAACTGCTTAAACATTTTGGACTCCGCAACAATCAAAAAAGTTTTAATCTCGCAGATACTAATGATGAAGAAGAAACGGTCAATATTAACTATTGCGATACCTTATACAAAAAAAATATAATTGAAGAGGGCAGCAGTGTTATTGGCAGAAATAAAGAGGTAAGGCTGATCCTTGAAAATATCGAGCGATACGAAAATCACGGTATTTTATTAATTGGAGAATCGGGTATTGGAAAAACGAGTATTATAAAAAATCTAATTTCCTCGTTGCACGAAACAGATCCTGATTTTTTTGAAGAAACTCTGGTGTTGTCTTTAAATGTAGCCAAACTGGTAGCCAATTGTAGTGGTGAAAATGAGATTTCGAAGAAACTGATTGAAATCTTTGAAAAACTAGCCAGAAACTCGAAAAGCATCCTTTTTATTGATGATATACAGGTTTTATTGAATTCGTCCAATTCAAAATCAAATGCCGTAATCAATATCATCAACACCCAATTGACTGAGGGTACTATTAATATTATTGCTTCAATTGACTCCGATTCTTATCGTAAATCAATTGAAGGAACGACGATTAACGGAAAGTTTGAAAACATTTTTATTGAAGAATTAGACTATTCTTTATTACTTGAATGTTTGAGTCTGTACAAAGCCAAATTAGAAAAGCATTATAAAGTAGCGATTCAGGACGAAGTCATTCAAGAAGCCATTCATTTATCAAAAAGATTTTATAAAGAAAAAAAATTACCCTACGGAGCGATCGATTTATTAGATCGTACTGCTTCATCAGTTATCGTATCAAATGCCAACTCCTTAGTCGAGATTGTAAAAATAAAAGAGCAGATAAAAGAGTCTGATCCTGCCGACGAATCAAGGATGAGTTTGCTGAAAAAAGAGATTTACAACCGCATAAGCTGCATCGTAACCAGTAAAGTTAGTGTAGTCGAAAATTCGAATAATTCTAAAAATGAAGCTGTCACTTTTGAAGCGATAGAACAATTATCTACCGATATTGAAAATCTGGCCAAAGAAAAAGTGACCACTGTTACAAAATCGGAGCTTTTGGCAGTTGTTTCAAATGCAACCGGAATTCCTTTAGGGAAAATAAGTGCCGGAGAAAAAGAAAAACTTTTGACTATTGAAGACAAACTGCAGGAAAGGGTAAAAGGACAGGCACATGCGATAAAAACCTTGTCGGAGGCTATTATTGAATCCCGAAGTGGTTTGAGTAATCCAAAACAACCTATTGGATCCTTCTTTTTTCTTGGGCCAACAGGAACCGGTAAGACTGAATTAACCAAAACACTGGCGGAATTATTATTCGATGATGAAAATGCCATGATCCGATTTGACATGTCGGAATTTAAAGAAGAGCATTCCGCTGCGTTATTGTATGGTGCACCTCCGGGATACGTAGGTTACGAAGAAGGAGGGATGCTGGTGAATAAAATTAGACAAAAGCCTTATTCGGTAGTCCTTTTTGATGAGATAGAAAAGGCACACAGTTCCGTTTACGATGTGTTTTTGCAAATTATGGACGAAGGAAAAGTGCATGATAAATTAGGACGAGAAGGAGATTTTTCGAATGCCATCATCATTTTTACCTCAAATATTGGTAGCCAATGGATACAGGAACAAATCGAAAATGGTCATTTACCTACCTCCAATCAGTTAATTGAAATTATGAGCGAGCACTTCAGACCCGAATTTTTGGGACGTTTAACTGAAGTGGTTCCGTTTGCTCCAATCAATATCGAAATTGCCAAAGCTATTTTCAGACTGCATTTGAGCCGTTTGCAGGAGCAATTAAAAAGTATAAAGAATATTTCGTTCGATATATCGGAGGCTGCTTTGGAATATTTGACCAATAAAGGCTTTTCTAAAAAATACGGAGCCAGGCCTATTGCCGGAATCGTAAGAACTTATCTGAAGAAGACGATTTCAAAATTAATCATTTCAGAGGCGATTCTGGAGAATGAAAGTATAATGCTGGATATCAAAGAGGATGAATTTATCTGGGAAAAAAAATAAGCTATGGAGCAGGATATTGCAGTTTTAAAGCAACAGCTTAATTTTAATCTAAAGGGCGAAATTCTTTTTTATGAATTGCAGAACCTTTTAAAAAATGAAACTGAAGTTTTTGTCAGACACAAAGGCCTTTCTAAAAGAAACAATTCCAGAGATGCTATTGATCTTTCTTCAATGTTGTATCAGGAAGATTCAAAATATACAAAGGAAGCGCTGTTATTGCATTTGGCTAAAAATAGCATTTACCATAATTTACCCGAATTACTGTTTCATCCGTTATCGGTTAGTAATTCTACCATGTCCAACA
The DNA here is from genome assembly GCF_048514875.1 of Flavobacterium sp. T12S277. Lineage (NCBI taxonomy): Bacteria > Pseudomonadati > Bacteroidota > Flavobacteriia > Flavobacteriales > Flavobacteriaceae > Flavobacterium > Flavobacterium sp. T12S277. Next base: position 23,034 of record NZ_JBLYEG010000022.1, read on the forward strand.
AAGAGATTGTAGAAGCGGTAAAGGAAAATAAAAAAGCAGAAAAGAACGCGCTTGATTTCTTTATGCCTTTTGACAATGAGATTTTTTCGGCAAGTTCAAATTTTGCCGTAAGAAGCCTTCACTTGTTTAGCGATAAGATTGATTTGTTTCTAAGGATCGTAGATGAGTTAATTGCAATTGATTTTGATCTGTCTAATACACAAAAGAAAAATCTATTCATCTATTTATGTGAGGCTGAAAAATTAAAAGAGAACCTTCCTGAATTGGAAAAAGTGTTGGAAATGTTGCTGGGTGACACGGTAAAACTAAAATACAAAAAACATGTTTTTACAGAATCTCCATTTTTAAAATTAAGCGATGGTTTACTCGGCTTTAATTTGGGCCTTTGCGGAGCTGTAGAAAGCGAAGTTGATAATGTTGAGGTAACACTATATTTTGAGGGAAATATCGACTATTCGATACTCGAGCGGAAGATGACTCTTACCCGGAAAGTACTCGAGTATTTTATTATCAGTAACCGGAGAGTTGACATTGTTTTTTTTAACAACTATCAATTGGGAATAAAATTAAACGAAAACTATTTAGGCATAAATACCATTTTATAATTTTTTAAAGCATCATAATAATACCACTTCAATTATGAATACAATATTGCCCTTTTTTCTGAAATACCTCCTGGCACCGTTTTTAATTTTAATTATTACGCTTGTAATGAATCAATTTGCAAGCATAAAAATAAAAACAAAATCAGCGATCGTATTTGTTTTATGCTTTTCACTTATCGCGGCTTTACCCTGTTTGTTTGCTTTCTTTAACAACGAGTTCATTTGGTTTGGCTTATTTTTTTCAATCTTTTACTACTTACTGCTTGGAGTTGTCTTATTGTATTTCATGAAAACGGCTTTATTTCAGAAGATCGGAATACAAAATAGTGCTCCCGCAAAACTTTTTCTTTTTTTAATTGTAGCCATTCTTTCTTCCTGGATCTACTACCTCGTCTTTAATTATATTGCCATATCAAGTTATGCGCACATCAGTATGCTTAACATACTGTGGTTATATGCGCCAATCTTTTTTGAGGAATCAAAGAAAAAATATTTGCAGATTCCTGAGCCTTTTTATGAATACTGGAGAGTGGGTAAAGAGCGCAAGGATTTTGACTATTGGGACAATATTGACAAATTCCGTCTGATGCAGGTTTCTATTAATATTAAGAAGAAAATAGACTCTGAATTCTTTTCAAAATTTGATGTAAAAATTGCTCAGGATGTCAATCTGGGCAGCTGGTTTGATAAATTTATTGAAGACCAAAATTATAGATTTCCAAACGATGCTATCGAATCCAGTGCTGAGAACGAAGATACCGGCTGGATTTTTTATACGGCAAAATATTTTAGATTTCCCTTGTTTATCAGAAATCTGAGTCCGTATCAGACCATCTCTCAGAGTAAATTGAAAAACAAACAAATCATTTTTGCTAAAAGAGTTGCTTTAAACAGGCAGCAGGATGAACTAGAAGAATAATTAAAACTTTGACTTCTTTTGAAACCAGATGGATTTAAAAGAAATGGAAATAAAAAAAAACTAACGAATACCACCATAAAACAACTTCGAATTATGAAATCAAACATACATTTACCCATTAACTGGACAGATGGTGTAAAACTAACCAAAGACCATTTTATCAATAATTATTTCAACTTTATAACAATTGTAAGCGATTATAATAAAGTTCAGTTAAACAATTTCAATTATGGCTGTATCCAGCCAGCAGGTAATAAATCTATTGAGATTGAAATAAAAATTGAAGGTGGTCAATTAGTTGCCTATTTAAAAAAATGCGAATTAATTGCTAAGAACGGGCACATCATTTCTTTTAATCAGGATATTTATGGTACTAAACTTCCCGAGGTAAGTATTAATGCAAATGATTTAGATCGCAATTCTTTTGAGCAATATTATGTTATTGTTTCTATAAATCCTTATGATTTAATTCCTGTAGGTATTCCGGATCCTGAGAGCATTCCGTTGCACCATCCCCATGTGCTTCCCGATATAAAATTGCACATTGTCAATAAAAAAGAAGTAAACGATAACTTTTTGTCGGGCTACTTTATAATTGTTAAGAAAATAGCCTTCCAGAACGGAACTTTTATCGAAGACGGAAAGTACATCGCTCCTGTAGTAAAAACCAAAAACAGCGAGATTTTAAACCAGTTTCTGACGAAAGTGAATACGGAATTGTATCAGTTAAATGACTTTTCAATAAAGATTCATAAAAAGAATGCCCAAAGCGCAATCAATAACAAACTAGTGTCTAACACATTTAGTTTGTGTAACAAGATATTGAACTATTATGCGGAGAACTGTTTTTACCTTAAAAACATTGCTTCTGAAGAGTCTCCGGTTTATATGTTTGACAAAATAATCGTGTTGGCCAATCACCTTCTTTCGGCTCTGACCTTAATGGATGATAAAGAGAAAGAGGTTTTGTTACAATATTACTACGAGTGGATTGATGTTAAACCATCAGAATTGCTAACAGTATTGTTTGAAGCGAAAAATGCGGTTTACGACCATAATGATATCGCACAAACGCTCGAAAAACTAAACCAGTTTTTAGGGATTTTAAAACGCTTATGGCAAAAATTAAGCGAGTTAGAATATATCGGAATCAGAAAAGAAAATATTGTTATTAGTGAAGAAACCAAAGTTTCTGCACCAAAAAGCAATACATGGTCAATACTAGATTAAAAACAAAACAATGGAACCACTTAATCACATTAAAATAAAGGCTAAAAAGCGTAAGTTCTATAGCATGTTTTTTATCACGTTTGCTTTTATTTTTGGTTGTCTGTATATTACGTTAACTACCGCCAATAAAGGTGTTGCCGAATTGGAGCAAAAGCATAAGTACTATAATGATATTGCGGTAAAACAGGGAGAAATGAACCTGCTGTTTGACGAAATCCTAATCGAGATTAACGACCTGAGATTTAAAGACAGAACCTTAAACGAACGCAAGAATCTTCAGTCTTTAATCAATGAAAAAAGATTCGCGATCAATAATGAAATTCGAAAATCAAAAACGAATCTGACAAATTCTTTTGGGTTATACGAAGAGTTTTTGGTTGAGCTGCAACGAATACAGACTAAAATTGATGTTTTGAAAGAAGCCGAGACAGGTTACGGGATTAACAAAAATCAGCTTAAAAATTGTATCGAAAAACACAACCAGGAAAATAAAAAGAAATAATCCTATAATCATGAAAAAGGCAATAGAATTTGATGAAACATATTGGAAAAAGCTAAAATTCAATTTGTTATTTATTATAAGTGCTTGTGTAATATACATTGGTGTTACCAAATTTTTATTAAAAACTCCAAATTTTAATAATACGGATATGCTCAACAGAATTAATGACTATGAAAAGATGCAGGAGATTAAAGTAGATTATGCTAATAAATCAAAACTGATTTTCAAAACCATTGATACGATCAAATACGATATTAATCAGGTACAGCGAATAGATGAAGTAAAAAGAAACATATCCGAATACAAACAATTGTATAAGGATAATGAATTTCATTCGTCGTACAATTTTTGTGTGATTGGCGGGAACCTGTTAAATGTTTTTTTAGAGATCAATCTGGAAGAAAGTACGGTCAGGAAAAATGATACTCTTGTTCAAAGAAGTCTAAACGAATGTAAAGCGAATTTTAAAAATGAACATTAAAAATAAAACAGTAGTTATCCTTTTGTTCTGCCTTGCGGTAATTTTAGTGATCGTGGCATTGCTATTTCCGTACAATAAAAGATTAAATAATCTTGATTTTTCGATATTAGATGAGAATGATAATCATCAGTACGAATTAGATGAGGAGTTGAATTTTAAAATAAACGACAGCACTTTAATAGAAGATAAAAAAGCGGTCTGGTATTTTGGAAACGGTGATTCAATTGTGAGCAAAGGAAGTGTAAATTATACCTATGAAAAAGCAGGTAAATATCTGGTAACGCTAAAAATTGACAATAAGTTTGATTTTTCGAAGCAAATCAACATCGTTAACGGAAGAGCTTTGACTGCAAGAGACTCTATTTCAAAAATATTTGCCCCGGATTTTGGTTATGTGGGCGAAGAAATTGTATTTACCGGATACTCGCCAAGTTCGAGCAACTGGTATTGGGATTTTGGCGAAACGGGGACTATCGATTCTTATGAAAAACAGGCTATTTACATTTTCACCAAACCGGGTGTTTACACCGTAAAATTGGAGACAGATAAAACGGGATATCCGGTAAGAAAAGAGATTGAAATTTACCCATTGTACGAACCCTTTAAAGAACCGGAAAAAATTGATTCGGCAGGCATTGTCATAAATGATATTAAAAAACGACTGCAAATTATTGCCAATCTGGGAGCAAGGGATACAAGAACCTACAAAGAGCAGGTCAATTATCTGAAAAACAAGTACATCTGTAATAATTTGTCAGATGTAGTAGTGGTGGTTAATGAAGAAAAATACAATGACTTTTTGAGTTATTGTCAGGGACTGCATTATTTAGACGGAAAATCTACTATCATTCAGGAAGTAAAACTAGATACAATCAAATGCTTTAAGCAGATCAATATTACCCAAAAAACCAAAAAAAATAAAGCAACAGATGAAAATTAGTATTTTACTTCGATATACTTCTTTGATGATCTTGTTGGTTATAAGTCCAATTTTTTCGCAGGTTAGTAATAGTACAAGTGTTCTCAAGAAAACAGAAAAAATTGTGAATACGTACGACAATGAAAGGCAAAAAGAAGACGAAAAATCACAGCTTAAATTAGTGCTTTCAGATAGAAATGAAAATAAAATCTATGAAGAACCTTATGGGGCCAAGGTAAAAAACAAGGTGAATATTTTGTCGCCGATGTATGTAATCAATCAGGATAAAAATTATTACGAAGTGGTGGTTGCTGATAAAAAGCTGATTGGTAAACCCAAAGGGACATTTTCGGTCTTTCGAAGTAAAACAAATCACTTTTCTAATGCAAAGGAAGTTCAGTATCTGGGCTGGATAAAAAAGGACAATGTGATTGAATACAGCAGGGCAATGCAAAATCAGGTCAATTTAAAATATGTAAAGTATTTTGTGGCCTGCAATACCTTAGACAACTTATTTTCGAGTAAAATAAACGTTAAAAAGAGCACCCTTTTACTGAAAAGCGATCCCAATTTAGAAGCGGTATCAAAGAAAAGTATAAAACTAAATGATTTTGTATATGTCTATAAGATAGATAAAACAATCAATTCGGCTTTTGTATCCAACTTTGATGATGTGATGCCAAAAGACACGACTAATCTTAAATACGGCTGGGTTCCTTTGCAATATCTGAATCCTCTTGAAGATAACATGGTAGTAAAACTGAAACCTACCGATACGTTAAAGTTTTCGTCCGGAAAAATTAACTTTCACGCGAGTGAATTGTATAAGAACACTTTTTTTGTAAACGAAAATCAAACCAGCATACCGGTTCAGTTTGACAATGCCAGTAAAATTTTATTGCCGGCCAACATATGGAATCATGATAAAAACAAAATCACCAATTTAAAAGGAGATGATATTTCGATCAAAACGATTGAACAAATTGCTTTGCAAAGCAAAAATATTAACTTCTTTTACGTTTTTGAGAATAACAATGGAACCAAAACGCATTTAAAGAAAACGCTTTCCGCACTGCAAAATATTAAATTAACGATCAGCAGTGATTTGTATGCAAACTATAATTTCACGTACTCCTTTATTGCTAAAGGAAGATCGAAGAGTTATTATCTGAAAAAATCAACCTCTTTTTCAAAGTGGTTTGATTTAATTGAAAAAAGCATCAAAACACCCGAAGAGGTTCCGGCAGAAAATATTTTGCCTAACAACAATACGGCGATCAGTCAGTTCCTCGATTCAGATGTGAATTTTGAGAATAACTTCTTCATTCTGGCAGGTCTGGACGGTTCTGTAAATTCGGTACTCAACGATAGTTTTACTCAGTTAGCTAAAAATAATGGTAAGTTATTGTTTATTCTTTTTGGGAATGAGAACAATGGAGACAATCAGGATTTTATTCTGCAAAGCAAAATGCATTTGAGTGATGCCAGTAATGCCAATAAAAAGAACATTCAAAATTATTACGTAGATCCAAAATTGATCACCAAGAACGATGAGTTTGTGTATACTGGTGAATACGATAATGATTACATCTACGATGCTCCTTTAAAGAGTAATTTTAATGGAGGGATTGTTTTTCCGAAACTAAATGGAGGGCTTACTCCTGAAACCATTAATAAAGCGATTGACAGTGTGATCAGTAAGACCATAAAAACAAATAACCGACTACTAAAATCACTCACGCAGTATAAAAATGAATTTAGTTTTTTGAGAAGTCAGCCAAGTGAAACCATAAACAGTCTTCTTGAAAACTTTCCGCATAAAGATAGTGTCGACACCGATATACCGAAAAATTATAAAAGTGAATCCTTTGCCATAACAGCAAAAGACACACTGACTGAAAGTTTAGAAAGTAGCGTGCATCTTTTATTTACGGAGGCAGAAATCAAATTGCTTATTGAAAACTACAGAGAGTTAATCAGTAAAGAGTACACCAATCAGAATATTGACAAAGTAGAGATTTTGAACTTTAAGGACAAATGTAAAACGTTTGCTCAAAACATTAGACAAACAGAGCCTTTAAGAGCCAGAAGTTCCCTTGCGGATCTGCTTTATTACAAAACGAGAGTGTTTGTAAATAGTTCGCAATTGCATGAAATTAGAATCAAGGATATTAGAAAGTTTAAGAAAAAGCGGAATGAATTTCGGGCACTTTTTATCACATTAAATGCGAAGGTTGAGGTTTTAGAAAAAATGCTGCGCAACAATGCTTTTGAGGTTTTTGATGACGAAGCACAGCTAAAATACTATTACATACCAAAAAAACTTCTATTATAAATTAACGACTATGGAAATTATCAATACAGTAGAAATAACAAAACCTTTGCATGAAATAATTTTAGAGTTGTTCTATTTTGAAAGCAAAGGAAAACCCTTTGAACTTACAAAGAATGAAATTTTGTGGAGATTAAAAGATCCGGCTATTACCGAGTATCAAATGGAAGAAGTCCTCAATTGGATGGTACACCATAAAAAACTAAACGAAACACTGGGACTTTATAGCCTGGACCGTTTTGAATTGATTGATTTAGAAGTAAAATATAAAAACGAAAGATTGAACAGAGAGAAAAAACAAGAGCCTATTTTTTTTACCAATTATAGCACCATCAACAATATTCATAGTGCGACAAGACTAAAACCTATGGATATTATTATTCAGTATATTTTGCCAACATTTTTGCTGTCCTATATACTGTTTATCTTTTTTCTGATTAACAAACTGAACAATAGCTTTGAAATCAATAATACTAAAGTAGAAGATGTAAGCGAGCTGACACTTAAAGAACCGAGAACAGGAGTGATCAGGAAAAAAGCAGCCTTATCCGATAAAGAAGTAAAGCGATTGTTTTCCAATCAGCATCAGAACATTTTGTATTTAAATAAAACAATTGATTCGCTACAGAAACAGGTAAACAAGATAAATGAAATTCATACCACCGCAACTTTGGACATAAGAAATCAGGTAAATTCTTTACAGCCGCAGGTAAATTCAATATTCCTTCACATAGCAGCTGTGTTGTTAGGATTTATTCTGTTGTTTTTTATGAAAAATATCAGAGATTAAATGGTGTGTATTTTATAACAGCAGCTCATTTTGATTCCAAAAAAGCGGATCAATAAAAAATAATAGAAAGAGGTATTCTAAAATCATGTAGAATACCTCTTTTTTTGTTCATAAAGGGCAGGTAAAAAAACAAAAGGAGTGTTCGAAAAAAAGTGTCTTTTTGACAATTGAATTGTTTTTACAACGGAATATTTATTTTTTAAAACAGATGAATTTTCTGTCAGCCCCCGTGAATGCTGAATTCTTACAATTTTGAATGATCAGGCTTGACTTTTTTTTGAATATTTTTATGAAAAAGATTACGAATTGACTTGTTTTTTAAAATTGTATTTGTATATTCGTACAAGTTATTGATTGCGAATCACCCTCATCTTCCTACAAGAAGCAATTAAAAAAAAGTACGTTAGTACAAAAAAGAGGTATTCTAAAATCATGTAGAATACCTCTTTTTTTTGTTTATACTAGTCAGACAAAATAAAGAGGATTCTAAAAAAAAACATTTTTTAACAACTTAATTATTTTTATTATGGCATTTAAAGCAGTTTTAGAATTCGAAGGAAACGAGTACCAAGTATTATTTTCAAAAGTTGATATGTTAAGACATACTGACGGTAAAGGAGCAGTTTCATCTGAAATTAAAGGAGGTAGATTAAATCTTAGAGTAAAATCTACAGATAATACTACAGTTATTGAGCAGGCAGTAAACAGCCAACACAAACCGGTAAGCGGAAAAATTAAATACTTTAAAGCTGATTCTGAGCAAGTAATGAAAGAACTTGCTTTTGAAAATGCATTTATCGTATTCTTCAGTGAGCAATTAGATGCTTTAGCTGAAACTCCTATGACTACTGAGATCACTTTCTCAGCAGAAAAAATCACATTAGGAAATGCTACATTAGATAACAACTGGGCTAAAATCTAATTTTACCCATTTGACAAGAAGCGGTAAAACACCGCTTCTTGTTTTTATAGAATTTAAAACATACAATACAATTTCAAAGCTGAATGAAAAGATTAAGGAATATCGCTATCTATTATATTGTTTTGGGAATACTGTGTTTCTGTTCTTTTTGGCTTTATGGCTTTTGGAAACTCGCAATAATAGGAGTTGTTTTATTGATAATCTACTTTCTTTTTCGGTTTGTTTTTAAGGTTAAAAAGATTTCTTTTAGTGCCTCAAAAAATCAGTTTATTGTTTGGGATTGTTTTCTGTATCTATTCCCCATTTTATTTATCGCTTTTTCATTTTGGTATTTGACAAGACCATTTAATCAGGTTATTGTGTTGCCAAAAGGGTATGAAGGTATTGTTAAAATAGAATACAACCAAAAGGACGGACAACCTAAGGAATGGATCGGTGAGTCTTTAGGCATGGGAGGTTCCAGAGTTATAAAAGTAGACCGTAATGGTAAGGCAAAAACTCAATTTGCGTATGAAGATAAATACATACCACTTATTGGAACGCACTCACAGGTTTCTTTGGAGGGACTGAAAATTTATTATGAAAATAATTTAAAAGAAGAAATACCCCAGTATACTTATAATGAAAGTGCAGGTACTGAAGATTTTCAGTATGAAAAATTAAAAAACAAAAACTTGCCAATTGCTTATACAACAGCAGTAAACAAGCAAAAAAACATAGTCGTGGTGTGTAAAGTGAATGATTATAAAAATTATTTCTATACGCAGAACGAAATAAAAAAAATGGAAGAACAAGGTATTTTTATAGATTCCTGGTCTAATATTTTAAGAGATCACTATTATAAATAATACCCATCTATGATACCGATTACAATAAAATTCAATGCCTATATTCCAAAAAATCTAGGTAAAACATTGTTGAGCTATTTTGAGAAGGATTCTCGATTTAATCCGAGTAAAATGACCAACTATTATCAGTTCAAACAAAAATTGCAGGAAATTGATAGTCAGGGATACGCTTGGTTACCGGAACCCGGGAACTTTGTATCAGATTATTATTTTTCTACCGATAAAATTGATTTTCATAATAAACACAACGATCATCACAATCGCTTAAGTCTTGTGATGAATCTTGATGGGGCTAAAACGGGAAAATATACTTTATTTGACAAAAGTGCTCTTTTTAGACATAAATGTGGAACCGCATATAAATCGGGACAGCATTCTGATGCTTCACACAGGGTTGAGGTATATATTCAAAAAGTCCCCGTTTATTATGGCCGTGCAGCAACGGGCAGTATAGCAACTAGTTTTGAATATAGAGGGGTTTGCGAAAAAGTCCTCGTAGAAACGTCTGAAGAAGTGCCGTTAGAAACGAGTATACAAAATGTTGTAAGTGGTACTCATATAAGCCGGGTTGGTACAAAGATTCCTAATAATACAAGTATTATTGAAGCATCTGCTTCTGCGGGATATCCATTTACACCGGGTTTTGCAACGCCAAATATTGATTTTACAATAAAAGTGACAATGTATAGAAATGGGAAGTCATTGTTAATTACGATTAATGGTGAACATAACCATTTTCCGGCTTATGAATTAGTAATCGATGAAAAATTGGTCTATAATTATAATCCTGTGGATCATGGTTATACCAATGGCCCGACGCCTAATAATTTAAGTCAATCAAAGACATTTACTAAAACAATATACAAACAACTAACCGATTGGGATACTAGGTCTTTTGACTCTCCGAAGCGATTGGTTTTTTCGAGTAAAAAAGGATTTAGATTTTAAGGAATCACAATAATAAATAGCCATTATGTCACCACCAGCAATAATCTCATGAAATAGATTCTAAAAGTGTAAATCATTTTAATTGTGAAGTTAAATAATTAGATACAAAACGGACTATGGGAAGATCTTCATCCTCAGCAAAACAGAAAAACGCTAACTCTTTGGGAGTTAAAGGCGCTCAATACAACCAAAAAAGTGGTCAATGGGAAAATACAGATCAGTTAGGGGCGATGATGCAAAGACGAAGTGCACAAGCTTATCGCGTTGCTGAAGATGTTAAAGCTAAACAAGTAAGTTCGGCACCTAAAAAAGAAAAACCTGTTCATCATCTGTTTTTGACAACAATTGCTGTTGATATATATGATTTTGCTAAAGCAAAAGGAGCATCTTCCAAAGGAGCTTTATTAGTGCTGGCACAGGCAAGTTTGGAAAGTGGATATGGAGCATCGGCATTAAAAAACGGCGATTATAATTTATTCGGAGTAATGGGACAGCCTTCCAAAAGAAGCACCAGTCACGGTACTGTTAAGGATTATTCTACCTTGGGAGGTTACCAGGCTGCACTGACGGATTATTTCAATAAGATCAATAAAAACTGGAGCCATTTTTCGGAGATAATAGCAAAAGACACTATAACGGCAGATGATATTGACAAGGCTTTTAATACCGGAACATATTATCCGACAGCTAAAGAAAGACATGGTGGGAAATATGCCTACAATGCCGATATGGACAGCGCCGGTAATAATCATTATGGAGAGCATCTGGAAAAACAAATAGGCAGTGTAAAAAAGCGTTTCAAAAATAGTTTGGACTATCAGTTAGAAGTTAATAAAGAAAGACTAAAGGAAATAAATACGGTTTTGACAACCAATTCCCTTTTATTCACAGATCCGGTGAAAACTAAATTAGAGGAAGAAAAAAGAGTGCTTATCAATCAGAATGAAAAATTTAATGCTATTTCAAATGAGATTAACTAACTTTTTTAAAATAAAAATAATTGCAATTGTTTTTATTCTTCTGGGATGTAACTTAAAAAGTAATGAAAAGCTTGTAGTAAAACAGGACGAAAAAAAGGAAGCGGAAATAAGTACTATCGACAGCCTAAAAGTTAAAGACAAAGAAGGCGTTTTATACACCATTAAATATTACAAGGATAGTCTTCATATTAGTCAGGGGAGCGTAAATATTATAAAAATAAATTATCCAAACCGGTTCGATAAGGCATTTCCAGTCAACGGACTGATCGTGAACGATAAATCTACAGCTTGTTTTATCACAAGTGACCATGTTCTTTTATTACCATTAAATGAGGTTAACAACAGGATAAACCTAATGGCAATTGATTTAAGGAATAAAAAGGAAATTAACTTTCAGTTTAAGCAAAAATCTGATGTAATTACCACGGCTATTAATTCTTTTTATTTTAATGAAAAAAGCAACATAATTATAAGTACCAATAGTCTGAATTATGAAGGAAAAACAACCGTTCATTATTATAAAATGGGTAAAAACCTGATAACTCATCAAGGGACTAAAGATTTAAATTTAACACCTGAAATGCTTGAAAGCAACGATTTGTTTTCGAGATATTTAAATGAAAACAACAATAATATTCCCCAATAAATAGCTACTAATACAAAAAAATAAACTATGACACCACCATCAATAATTTTTGGAATAGATTCTAAAAAAATAAGTCATTTTACCAGTATTGAGCTGGTACAGGTGATAAACGATCACCATAGATTTGAAATTCTTGTTCCGCATGCTGCAATTGAAAGCCCTTTGGCTTACACTTTGGAGAATGCACAGGCATGGCTGGGTAAAGTGGTACACATCATACTTGAAGAGAAAAATAATTTTTTGGGTGTGGTGACCAATATCGCTTTTGATCAGGAAATGGGACATTCCGGAAATCAAATTATTGTTTCAGGTTACTCTAAAACGATCTTGTTGGAATCGGGTGAAAAATTATATTCCTGGGAAGAATTAAACTTAAAAGATATTATAAAAGAAGTTATAAAAAATGGAGCAGGAGAGCAGATTCAAAATGATATCAATCCGGAGTACAGCAGTAAAATGGATTATCAGAATCAATATCTGGAAACCGATTTTCAGTTCATCCAGCGATTGGCTAAACAATACAATGAATGGCTGTATTATGACGGAGAAAAATTAAACTTCGGAAAGCCAAAAAGCTTCGATGCTCCCATATCATTGACGTACAATAGTGATATTTCAAGACTGCAAATAGCGGTACAGGCAGTTCCGAATAAGTTTAGTGCCTTTACGTACAACGAAAGTGCCGATAAACGATATACAGCAAAATCTAAAGACACAGTAGGAGGTTTGCCTAAATTGGGCAACGAGGCATTTACAGCTTCAAAAGAAGTTTTTGCCACACCAGCTTTTACGCACGGAATCGTGAGTACAGGTGATGATTTGGTATTGGAATCCTTCCTGAAAAAAAAGCAGGAAAGTGCTGCCGCAAACACCAACTATGTTACCGCGACTACCAAAAACCTAAAATTAAAAATTGGAAGCATCGTTAACATAAAATCGAGTGTTTTAGAAAACACCAATGCGATTACACAAGAAATTGGCTCTTATTTCATTACAGAAATTAGCCATTATGCCAACCATTTGGGAGAGTATGAGAACAATTTCAAAGCGATTCCTTCAAAAGTACTTAGTCTGCCTGAACCGGATGTTGCCTATCCAATTGCACAAACACAGCAAGCTTTGGTAGAAAGTAATACCGATCCAAAAAACAAGGGAAGAATTAGAGTACAAATGCTTTGGCAGCAAGGTACTTCGATGAAAACGGCCTGGCTTCGTGTTATGACCCCGGATGCGGGAAGCAGCGACAAAGTAGGCACCAATAGAGGAATGGTATTTATACCGGATGTAGGCGACCACGTAATGGTACATTTCCGTTATGGCGACCCAAACAGACCTTTTATTCTGGGGAGTGTTTTTCACGGAAAAAGCGGTGGAGGCGGTGGAACCGACAACAACAAAAGAAGCTTTGCAACCCGCGGAGGAACCTCACTTGTTCTTGACGAAGAAAAAAACACCTTTACAGCTACCGATCCAAGTGGTAACATGATAAAACTTAACGGAGATGGTACAATGACTATTTATGCACCAAATAAAATAGACGTACTGTCTAAAGAAATAAACATTATTGCCGATGAAAAGGTCAATATAAATGGCGTAAATGAAGTAAATGTAGACAGTAAAAAAATAGTGGCTGTAGGTACGGATGAAGTTAGTGTGAAAAGTGATACGCAAATCGGTAACGAAGCACCAAGTATTAATATTAAAGGTAAAAATACCATTTTGGCAGAAGGAAAAATTGTCGACATAGACGGAAAAACGATGACTAATGTTAAAGGAGGAGTTGTAAATTTAAATTAAAGCCGAAAATGAATAACGCACACAATCCTATTGCTATAAGGGTCGAAAACATTCAGAAAATTTGGATCAAAACCAGAAAAGATAATCCCAAGGTACAAATATTCAATATGGTTTGTTTTACAGAGGATTATCCTTTAGTAGATGGATTTATTCGTTTAGAATCTTCAGCATACGGACAATCGGTTGATTCGTTTGTCGCTTTTGCTATTGATTTTTACGATAAAAAAGATTTTTACACCACCATTATTGAACAATGGCTGTTAGGTTTTGAAGAAGACCTCAAGAAAAATCCAAATTGGAATTGGGAAGAATTTAATTCTTTTAAAGATACATTGCCGGAGATAGAGCAACTAAGCATTCAGGATCTAAAAGATTTTTATATCCGAATGCTCATTAGTTTTAAAAATTTTGAGGCAAAAACGGGAAATCTTTTAATCGTTAGTTTTTTAATAAAAAAAGTTAGTGATCCTGAGGTTTTATTAGAGAGTATAAAAGAACTGATTGCTTTATTACCTGAGAATATCGGATTCTTATGTATTGACTATCAGGAAAGGCAGTTGTACAGCCAGATGATGGGACAGTTAAAAGACAAAGGAATCCTCATCGAAATTCCAAAGCAGGAAATTAACAAAGCCTATAAAGAAATAGCCACACAGGGTAATCCAAATGATCCGCAGGTGCGTTATCGAAAATGCCTGTTTGAAATTGGAGAAGCCGCAAAGGATAAAAAACAAGAAAAAGTAAAAAGATTAGGTAATGAGCTTATTGATATAAGCAAGAGTACCGGAGAAACCAGTTTTTGGGCTTCATCCTATCTTATTTATGCCAGTTTTTTATTTCAGTTTAAAGATGAAAAAGAACTGATTCATGAATTGCTGGATAAGGGAATAAAAATAACGACTCCGTTTTATAAAGAGAAAGAAGATATTGCAGGAATCTTGATGCAGGTGTTAGTTTACAAAGGCTCACATTACAGTATTACCGGAAATACGGATTTGGCGATACATCACTTTTTAAAACAAGTGGCTATTGCCAAAGAAATAGGGCAGGAGATGCAGGTCATTAACGGTTATAATTATGCATTGTTACTCGCTGCAAAAAAGAAAGACGGACAATATACTGCAATCTTAAACGATGCTTTTGAGTACGGCTATGCGTTAACAGACAGCGACCTTAAAATCATCAATTTTACCTTTATCGCAAACAGTTATTTAGAGAATGACCCCAAAATAGAGTACGCAGAAAAAGAAGCTATAGCCGACAGAATGATAAGTATTTTTGGAGAAAACTGGAAAGACACCCCAAAACAAATCGCCAAACAAATCCGGGAAGAATATCAATTAAGCAACACCTACTAAACCATGTTATTAACCGATAACCATTTAACCATTGTGGTGGGAATAGACATCCATTTCACCACTTTGCCTCCTTTTAACCCTTTTCACCCTTACATAGGTATTGTCATTGACCCTTTTGATTATGTTCCATTTTTAGGCACCAGTGTGCATGTAAATGGTTTTAAACGAGGGAACTCTGACACCAGTGGTATCATTATTCCATTGGTACACATTCCGCTTTTTACACCACCCTGGCTGATGACGCCTATTATTGGCCACGAAAGCATGAATTTTTTTGCTTCTCAAACCGTATTTTCAGACAGCACCCGAATGAGTCCCAAAGGTCATATGTTAATGACTTGTAATGATATCGGTATTCCGTTATCATTATCCCTTGGTAAGACTAAAATAGGCAAGAAAATGTTACCGTTTGCCCCAACCCTTTTTGCCCCAACTTCATTTTCCTTGCCTATTCCTACCGGGAAACCGGTTATGGTTGGAGGCCCTTATCCACCCGATTGGGGTGGGATGCTTACGGGACTGCTCGCCAGTATAGGTTTTAGTACTTTAATGAAAGTAGGGAAAAAAGCATTCAATAAATTTCTTAAAGGCGCTATAGGGCCCAACAAACTCAGCAAATTGTTGTGTAAAGCGGGTTTCGAGCCTATAAATCTAATCAACGGAGCCGTTTTTTATGAAGGGAGTGATTTTGATATCACAAGTCCTATACCCCTTAACTGGGAACGTAACTGGTATTCAGATTCTCAGTATGTAGGCTGGCTTGGACATGGCGTACATAGTGTATACGACAGAGCCGTAGAATTATACCCTGAAGAAGATGCTTTAGGACTTCGAATGGACGATGGTAGGGTGGTCGCATTTCCGGCGCTGTTACCTGAGGAAGAATTTTACCTTCGTCAGGAAAAAACTACCCTGAAAAGAACTCCCGAAGGTTATCAGGCTTACGATCATAAAAGCAAACTCTTTTATGATTTCGCCCTTTTTGACGGAAAAAAATACCAGCTCACTCAAATAAGTAATCCTGATGGATTGACCACCGTTTTTGAATTTAAAGGATACAGCCTGAACAGAATCATCGATTCAGCAGGCAGAGTAATAAAAGTTAGCACCAAAGACGGATTCATTCAAAAACTAGAACTTGTTGCTCCTGAACAAGATGAGCTTTTGGTTGCTTATGAATATGACGAGCATCATAATATGGTTGCCATTATTGATGCATTAGGAGTGCCAACGCGTATCAAATATGAGGACCACCTTATGGTCGAGAAAACCGACCGTAACGGACAAACCTTCTATTGGGAATACGATACTCAAAATAAATGCATTCACACCTGGGGTGAAGGCGGCTGGCAGGAAGGCTGGATCGAACACCACACTGAAGAAGGCTATAACATCGTAACCGATGCCAACGGAGCTGTAACCACTTATTATTATGAGCCCAACCAGCTTGTGACTCAGATAAAAGACCCGATGGGGAACAGCACATTTTATGATTATACCGATTTTATGGAATTGTATCGTGAGATCAATCCAGAAGGCCGTATCTTAGGATTCAGTTACGATGACAGGGGGAACAAAATTAGCACCACCTATCCCGATGGTACCGAAGAAATGATGTTGTTTGATGAAGAGAACCGTCCGTCGATAGCAATAGATCCCGAAGGACACAAAACAATCTATCTGTACAAAGATCAAAAGCCACATCAGCTTAAAACCATAATCGCTCCGGACAAAACCAGTACTCATTTTGCTTATTATGAAAACGGACTACTGGCCACTGTTGCCAAAAACAACAACGAGCTTGAACTGGTGTATGATCAACAATACAACCTCATTGAATGGAGAGAAAATGATAAAAAGCTAAAATCATGGGAGTACGACCATCGTGGGCGCGTACAGGCTATTTACACTCCAATGCAAATGGCGGGTTACTTTAGTTACGATGCACTAGACAGAGTCAGACAAATTGTCGAAAAAGACAGTAATGTTATTCAATTTACGTACAACAATTATGACGAAGTAATAGCCCTAAAAGACAATAAAAACAACATTAAGTTTAGTTATACCCCAATGGGGAATCTTGCTACAAGAGAGCAAAATGGTGTAAAAGTCCGTTTTGACTACGACAAGATGGAGCAGTTGTTAGGAATAAGAAATGAAGATAACGAAGTTTACTATTTTGCGAGAAACAAGGCTGGGCAAATTATTAAAGAAACTGCTTTTGATGGTATGGTTAAAAAGTACCAGCGTAATCTTGTAGGTGAAGTCACTAGAATAGACCATGGAAACGGAAAATTTACCGAGTACGAACAAGATGCTCTGGGACGTATTGCCAGAGTTGACTACTATGACGGCAGTTGGGAAACCTATAGCTACAATAAAAACGGACTTTTAATGGAGGCCGTAAATCAAAACGTAAGAATATGCCTTGAACGAGATGAAATGGGGCGTATCGTAAAAGAAACCCAGCAACAACAGCTTGATAAAAGCAGTAATGCAGTTACCCTTACCGCGACCTACAACAAACTGGGACAACGTATAGGTGTAAATAGTTCTTTGGGAGCTGAGATTAATACACAGTATGACTCAAAAGGACAACTCGAGCGAATAGAAGCCCAAAGTAAAGAGCTTAAAGAACAGCATAAGGCTTGGGAAACTACGCTGAAACGAGACGAATTAGGGCGCGAAATAGAGCGATTTGCTACAGGAGGATTACACATAAAAACCAGCTACAACAGCACTGGGAAACAAAAAGAGCAGGAAGTATTTGTCAATGGTAAACGTACAGGTTCACGTTATTACAATTGGGACACCAATCAACAGTTACGTAGTGCCATAAACCAAATGACCTCAAATATAACCTACTTTGATTATGATGACCTTGGCAATTTGGCTAAAGCTGATTATAATGGTAAAGGACAGCTTTACAAAACTCCTGATGCAATAGGGAATCTCTACAAAACTTCCGACCGCAGCGATCGTAAGTACGGTAAGGGGGGTAAATTGTTACAGGACGAAAAGTATTATTACAAATACGATGAGCTGGGCAATTTGATACACAAAAGTACAAGAAACATTAACGAACCAATAAAATTTGATGAAGCAGTCAATTGGATCGACAAACTAGCGAATAATAAAACCGAAGAAACAAGATTACAGCAAGAACACCAGCAATGGCAGGAGGGAGATACTATTTATAATTGGCTTGCGAATGGAAGACTTGAAAGTATAACCAACCCGGATGGAAAAAAAGTGTATTTTGAGTATGATGCTTTAGGCAGACGTACCGCAAAAATTGCAAACCAAAAAATATATCGTTATGTTTGGGAAGGAAATGTTCTTATTCACGAATGGAAATACGATCTAAAAGACAGGCCTCAACTTGTTATTCAAGACGATGATTTAGTTTATGACAAACCAGAACCAATTGAAAACTTAACGACCTGGGTTTATGAAGACGGTTCTTTTGTGCCAAGTGCAAAAATAATTGGGGGAGAAAAGTTTTCTATTATCAATGATTATATTGGTAGACCAGTACAGGTTTATAGTGAAACAGGGGCTCTAGTTTGGGAAACCGATTACGATATTTACGGGGATTTACTTAACCTGAAAGGAGATAGGGGTTTTATGCCTTTTAGACAATTGGGACAATATGAAGATGGTGAGACAGGTTTGTATTACAATAGGTTTAGGTATTATAATTGTCACGCCGGGGTTTATTTAAGTCAGGATCCCATAGGACTTTTGGGTAATAACCCGAATTTTTATGCGTATGTTCATGATACTAATAAAATGGTAGATCCATTTGGGTTATCGGCTGGAATTTTGACCATATATTCACATTCTCCCCAAGGAGATCTTATTGGTCATGCATTTATTGGAGTAACGGATGCTAGTGGAACAACAAAGTATATTGGACAATGGCCTGATCCCGGTTTTGCTAAGAATGATATAGGTCGTATATTAGTTTCAGATATGCCAGGTGCCCTTGATAAAGATGACACACGCTATTTGAATGACCCGGACACAGTTTCTAAAAGTTATAATTTAACTGCAGAACAATTAGATAGTGTAAACAAATATATTGATGAATTTGATGCAAAAAATGTTGACGGTAAAGGTTATAATCTTAGAAATAGACAATGTGCCAGTTTTGCTTACGGAGCTGCTCAGGCAGCTAAGATACGGGAATTGAAAATGCGAGGTTGGGTTACACCATCAAGCTTATCTAAAAGACTCAAGGTTTTATGCAAATAAGATCTATTTCATTACTAAGTCTAATTATTTTACTATTAATAACTTTAATCATTATGTTTTTAAGCTATTTTTTTAAAAAACCTTATATCAGTAAATTGGTAAAAAATGAAAGTGAAATTCATTTATTTATTGAGTGTAAATCTAAAAAATGTGGAGATATATTCTTAACACCGCAAAAAATACAAATATTGTACTCTTGTGGATTAAATTTATTTAAGGGAACAAGTACAATACAAAATACTAATATTGGTTATAAAAATGGAAATTTAGAAATAATAAATAATCGTGACAACAAAATCTTGGTTTCTTTAAAATGTGAAAAACAATTGTATGAAGAAGTGTTTAAGTATGTAGAAACTAACAAATAATTTTTACTTAATTTGTCTAGAGAAAGTTTGTATAAGGGAAGAAAAAATTAGGTTTAATCTTCTTTTATATTGTCAGTTTAGTTATAAAATTATCTGAAAAAGGTTTAACAAGATGTTTCCCCTGCTGGCGAGCATCTTGCCAAGAAACACAAGGAAACTTGACAAAGAATAGAAAAATAAAAACTGCCTCAATAGTGAGGCTGCAAATTCCGGTTATATTGATCACCCCATTCCGTTTTAAAGTGAGCAC
Source organism: Flavobacterium sp. T12S277 (assembly GCF_048514875.1). NCBI lineage: Bacteria > Pseudomonadati > Bacteroidota > Flavobacteriia > Flavobacteriales > Flavobacteriaceae > Flavobacterium > Flavobacterium sp. T12S277. Next base: position 43,186 of record NZ_JBLYEG010000022.1, read on the forward strand.
CTGATTCCAGTTCAAAATGACCACCTAATTCCGGAGCAAAATGACCACCTCCGTTTTGATTAAAAACTATATTTTT
>NZ_JBLYEG010000023.1:0-40112 GCF_048514875.1 Flavobacterium sp. T12S277
AAAAAATATAGTTTTTAATCAAAACGGAGGTGGTCATTTTGCTCCGGAATTAGGTGGTCATTTTGAACTGGAATCAGGTGCTCACTTTAAAACGGAATGGGGTGATCAATATAACCGGAATTTGCAGGTATGTTCAGACCAGGTACTAAAGACAGTAACGTAATAGTTGTACCAAGGTTTTGAGCTGTTGTGTTACCCGCAGCCGCAGCCTGAGTCGCAGCCATCGCTCTATTAAGATAGTCGCGCATTGGGTTTACTGAACCGCCCACACCTGATAGGATATCGTTAAACAACTGCTCATTTGCTTGCTGTATAGTACCATTACCAATTAATGTTCTTTGGACTACATTAGTTTGTGACATTCCTCTTATAGAATTCAAAGCTTTCACCATAGCAGGTTGATCTAGTGTATAAAGACCATCCACCACTTGTTGTCCTGAAGTTGCCAGTACAGCGTCTTTTATTTTGTTAGGAACTTGTAAGGCTCTTAAGAAGGCATTTCCCATTATTCGGTTTTGCTCCTCGGACCAGATGTCTAGTTTATAATAAAAGATGTAATCATTTCCTTCTGTATGTATCCATGTGCCATCATTAGTAACGCCACGTGTTTCAAGTATAACATAATCATGTTTCTCAAAATTGTCAATAATAGTGCTCATTGTTTATTTGTTTTTGGGGTTGTAATCATTGCTACAAGAATTTATAACTACCTGTAACAACTAACCTTAGACCACCAGACTTTCCGGTGTTTCTAAAGTATTTGTCCTACTCATGAGGCTTTTCGGTTTCCGCCCCTGTAATAAAAACCTCTACAGGAAGGTTTGTTTAAATGGGTGCTGCAGCATTGTTTTTTTTCTACTAGTAAACGAATTAAGCAAGACCATAAATCCGTATTTTTTATGTTACTTTTTAGAATATCGTATTCTAAATTACGCTTGGTATTGTAAAAATTAGCTTACTGATAGTTTTTGCTTTTGTAATATTACTCTTCAAAATTACTTTATTACAAAATTATGAGATAGCGTATAAATACTTGATTTTAAATAAATTAGCTTTTTTTTTGTTTGCAGGACTAACCAACAGCTTACAATACACATATGTTTAGTCAAAACAGTAATGCTTCATGTAATATTCTGCTAAGGCTAAAAGGCAAAAATGAGCCATGCTACAACTCGGTGATAGTGTTATAGGATTGCTTGAAAATTCTGGTAAAAGTGACCACCGTATTGCGGTAGAAAAGATCAATTGATTCCGGTTTAAAGTGACTACCTCAAAAGGTCGTGTTTGTAAAGAATAGCTTATGATGGAATGGAGAAAAAGATATCCAGATCACATCTTCGAAGAGCGATTATGGTGGCGAACTTAGTGATATCAAGTTCGCCACGCTCAATGAGCCGGTATGTTTTTCCTTTGCTTTGGTCAATTTTAGACCGTCTAGTCCTTAATTTATTAGGCTCCTGGAGCTAAATTTAAGAAAGTAGTAAAGTGTTTTTGTTGTGCGTGCTGTAAACTCATTTTTACAGAATTCGCAGATTCTGGTAATTTTAAACGCGTTTGTTTAGTGTTGTTTTGCGATGTTATTTCCCAATACAGAAATTAGCAAAAATATTCCCCAGTAACTCATCGTTCGAAACCTGACCTGTGATAAGACCAAATTGGTATAAAGCTTCGCGAATATCAAGTGCAATCAGGTCACTGGAAAGATTAGTCTCTAAACCAAATTTTACTTTCTGAATTTCATCTAATGCTTTAAGTAAAGAATCGTAATGTCTTGTATTCGTTACTATCGTTTCATTGTTTCGGAGGGCTCCGGTATTGACAAAAGAAAGTAATTCATTTTTTAAATCATCAACACCAATTTTCTCTTTAGCTGAAATCAATAATAATTTTGCGTTTAAATTTTCAAGTTTATTGGTGATGTTTGCAACTTCATCAGGAGACAATATATCTTTTTTATTGACAACAATTAACAGAGGTTTTAGCGGATATTTATTTTTGATTTGCTCAATTTCAGAAACAAACTCAGAGCTTGAAACCTGAAACTTGAAACCATCAAACAAATAAATCACAACCTGTGCCTGGTCGATTTTCTCAAATGTTTTTTTGATTCCGATGCTTTCTACAACATCTTTGGTTTCACGAATCCCTGCTGTATCGATAAACCTAAAGCCGATTCCGCCAATCACTAATTCATCTTCGATCGTGTCGCGTGTTGTTCCGGCAATGTCAGAAACAATGGCACGTTCTTCGTTTAACAAGGCATTCAGTAAAGTTGATTTCCCCACATTAGGTTCGCCCACAATGGCAACGGGAATACCGTTTTTAATAACATTTCCAACGGCAAACGAATCAATCAGACGTTTTAAAACAAATTCAATTCGGTTTAATAACTCATGAAATTGCGTACGGTCTGCAAATTCTACGTCTTCTTCGGCAAAATCCAGTTCCAGTTCAATTAGAGAAGCAAAATTTAAAAGTTCTTCACGGAGTTTGGCAATCTCATTACTAAAACCACCGCGCATTTGCTGCATGGCGATTTGGTGAGAAGCTTCGTTATCTGATGAAATCAAATCGGCAACAGCTTCTGCCTGCGACAAATCAAGTTTTCCGTTTAGAAAAGCTCTAAGCGTAAATTCTCCCGGATCGGCCATTCGGCATCCTTTTCTTAACAGCAGCTGAATAATTTGCTGTTGGATGTAAGTAGAGCCGTGACACGAAATTTCAATCGTATTCTCGCCTGTATAAGAGTTAGGACCTTTAAAAACAGAAATCAATACTTCATCCAGCGTTTTAGAACCATCTACAATATGCCCTAAATGTAAAGTATGTGTTTTTTGCGTGGTTAAATCCTTGTTTTTTATGGATTTAAAAACTGAATTTCCGATCGTTATGGCGTCAGAACCTGAAATACGTATGATAGCGATAGCTCCAGCCCCTGATGGGGTAGCCAATGCAACTATAGAATCTTGATTTATCATGTTGCAAAGGTATAAAAAAAGGCACAAAATTACGAACTCAAAGCTGACTTGAAAATGAGGATTTAAGTTTTTTAAAATGCCAATTTTAATAAATTGTCAAATGTTAAAATACTGATAATTATCAGTTTGTTTTGAGCCTAGAATGATTAAATTTGAGAAACAAACCTTTAATCTCAAACAAAATGAAAAAGATATTATTTCCAACAGATTTTTCTGAAGCGGCAACAAATGCTTTTGTTCACGCCTTAGAATTTGCTAAAATTGTAAATGCCGAGCTTGTTTTGTTGCATACTTTTGAGATTCCGGTTTACGACAGTCAATTTTTCCCCGAAAATTACGCTTCGATCTACAGTTCGATCGAATTGGCAAAATTTGAAATGTTTAAAGACGAAATTCCAAAGCTTAGAGCCATTGCTGCCGAGCGAAAACTGGATTCAATTGTGATCAAACACCGTTTGATGGATGGAGATTTAATTTACAATCTCAAAAATGCGGTAGAAGAGGACCATATCGATTTTGTAATCATGGGAACTTCAGGAGTTTCGGACTGGACGAAATTTTTTCTCGGATCAAACACCAGCTCTGTAATTTCAGAGGTTAAAGTTCCTGTTTTATGTATTCCGGCAGCTGCGAAATTTAAAAAAATAAAAACAATTGGTTTTACAACCCGTTACCGTGAAAAAGATAAAGCCGAGCTTCGTAAAGTTTTGGCAATTGCAAAGAAAACAAATGCGAAGGTAAAAAGTTTGTATGTCAGGGCATCCAATACAGATGTTTCTGATGCCACAATTAAAGAGTGGGATAAAGAATTTGCGAATGAAAATGTAGAGTTTTTGGTTCTGCCAAGTGACGAAGTAAAAGAAACCATTCTTGATTTTGTACTTTATAAAGATCTGGATGTTTTAACGGTTATTACACACAAAAGATCTTTCTTCGAAAGTATTTTTGAATCGAGTTTCTCAAAAAAGATCACCAAAGAAGTTTCGATACCTGTTTTGGTCATGCATGAAACCTAAAATCTATTAGAGAATTACTACTGGAATGTAAGTGTAAAACCTATATTTGTGTTTCATTAAATTAGAAGAATGGAAGCATATCAGAATAAAGTTGAGCACTATACAGGACGTTTTAATAAAATCAACAAAAAATACAATAGCATTAGTATACTGCGTCTTTTAAGCGTATTTCTATGTTTGTTCTTATTGTTTTATTACATTAAAACCAACGAAATACTTTATGCAGCTTTTGCTTTTTTGTCTTTTGTTGGTTTTCTTTTTTTAATGCGAATTCATTCTGCTCTGTCTTTTCAGAGAGAACTTACTAAAGCAATTTTGAAACTAAATCAGAATGAAATTGCGTATTTAAAAAGAGAAAAAATCTCTTTTGAGAATGGAGTAGAATTTAATGATTTTAGTCATCCTTATGCGTACGATCTTGATGTTTTTGGAGATCATTCGCTGTTTCAGAATTTAAACCGAACGGCAACTTATATTGGTAAAAAGACATTGGCAGATCAATTATTGAAGCTGTCTTCGAATGAAACTATTCTTGAAAATCAGGAAGCGATCAATGAATTAAAAACAAAAATCGATTGGCGTCAGGATTTCATGGCTTTAGCGATGATTAGTTATGACACCAAAGAATCTTACCAATCTTTAGTTCATTGGAATTCATTTAAAAATAATATTTTACCTAAAGTATTAATTGCAATCTCGGTTATTTTTCCAAGTTTGTTTTTAGGCTTTTTGGCAGCCTATTTTATTACTTCAAAAACAATTTTATTATCTTATCTGAGCTACATTTTTATTGCTAATATGATTGTTTTGGGGAGTTCTTTTAAACGAATTCAGTCGGAGATTGCCAAAGCGGATAATGTAGACAAAATTATCAAACAGTATAGTTTATTGGTTCAGAAAATAGAAACCGAATCTTTTCAGTCTAAAAGATTAATTGATTTGCAGCAGCAGCTTATTTTTAGAAATGCAACCGCAAGCAAACACTTGAAAGATCTTTCGGAGTTGTTTTCGAGAATGGATACCATTAACAATTTTGTAACCGCTACTGTTTTTAACGGTATGTTTTTGTTCAATCTGCACGTTTTGAAAGCACTTTTAAATTGGAAACAAAACTATTCGGCTGAACTTGAAAAATGGATTGCTATTATTGGAGAATTTGAAACATTGAATAGTTTAGCCAATTTGGCTTACAATAATCCGGACTTTGTTTTTCCGGAGATCAACTCAGACTATAAAATTGGGTTTTCAAATCTGGGACATCCTTTATTAAATCCGGAAACGAGAGTAGGGAATGATACTCATTTTTACCCTGAATCTTTTATGATTCTGACAGGTTCTAATATGTCGGGAAAAAGTACTTTTTTGAGAAGTTTGGGGATCAATATGGTTTTAGGCGGAATAGGTTCAGTTGTTTGTGCATCAAAAGCGGAGCTGCATCCACTTCCAGTATTAGTTTCAATGCGATTGTCTGATTCGTTAGCAGATAGTGAATCCTACTTTTTTGCTGAAATTAAGCGTTTGAAACAAATTATGGATGCGTTGGAAGAACGCCCTGCTTTTGTTTTGCTGGATGAAATTTTAAGAGGAACAAACTCCGATGATAAACGAAACGGAACGATCGAAGTCGTTAAAAAAATAATCGCCAGGAAAGCGATTGGGGCTATTGCGACACACGATATTGAGGTTTGTTTGACAACAAATGAATATCCTGATATTTTAACCAACCAGTGTTTTGAAGTGGAAATTAAAAATAACGATCTTCATTTTGATTACAAACTTCGAAGCGGAATTTGTAAAAATAAAAGTGCTACTTTCCTGATGCAAAAAATGGGAGTTATTTAGAAGATTTTAGATTGCAGATTTTAGATTATTGACCGCGAAATCTATTGTTATAAACTGTGTATTGGGTTTGTCACACTGAGCGGAGTCGAAGAAGACAACAATTTTCTTTTTATTTTTTAATTCTTAGGAGAGTTAATACATACAGCAAGCGACAAAGTAATCGCACAGAAAATCTGCAATCTGCAATCTGCAATCTAAAATCTACAATCTATTTCTGCATTTCTTTAATGGTGTTCACAAAAGCTTCCACAGGCTGAGCCCCGGAAACGGCATATTTTCGATCAAAAACAAAAAACGGAACTCCTTGCACACCAATTTGATTGGCTTCATGTATGTCGGAATGAACGTCGTTTAAATAAAGTTTTTCATCTTCTACGACTTCTTGTACCTCTTTTGGGTCTAAACCAGCCTGAACGCCTAATTCGATTAGGGTTTGGGAATCGTTTAAATCTTTTCCTTCGGTAAAATATGCTCTGAAGAAAATTTCCTCCATTTGATCACCAAGGCTTTTCGTTTTAGCCAAATGAATGATACGGTGTGCTGTTAGTGAATTTGAAATGATCGCTTTATCAAAATGATAGTCCAAACCTACGCTTTTTGCGCGTTCTGTGACACCTTTGTGCATTTCGATGGATTGCTCAGCAGAAAACCCTTTTCGTTCCGCCAGAAACGTATAAACATCTTTACCTGATTGCGGCGTGATCGTTGGGTCGAGCTGAAAGCTTTTCCATTCAATTTCAAATTCATCATTTGGAAATTCAGCTAAAGCTGTTTCCAGTTGTCTTTTTCCGATATAACAAAACGGACACATGATGTCCGACCAAATTTCTATTTTCATTTTGCAAAGTTAAAAAAAAAGGTTTCAGGTTTCAAGTTGTTGGTTTGATATAATCGATATCGTATAGACCCGACAGGTTTTTAAAACCTGTCGGGTCTAAATGTTCAATAAAATAAATCCCAAATTCCAATTGTTGATCATTAGAATTTGGGATTTATATTTATTAGAATTTGAAATTTTATTCTTTTTAGAAAGAAACTCGCATTTCAACCTGAAACCTGAAACTTGAAACCTGAAACCTGAAACCTGAAACAAAAAAATTACCAAAAATAAAAAACCGCAAATCTTAAAAAAAGAATTGCGGTTTCTAGGTATAAAAAATGGTTGGTTAATAGCGATGTTATTTTTTTTACAATGATATGTCTTTAATTTCAAACTAAAAAAAATCTCTGTAACAAAAAGAAGTTTTGATGTTAACTATTTAACATTACAGGCATTACCAGCATTGTTACAGTTTCGCCTTCCTCTAAACCGTCAACCGGCGTAAGGATTCCTGCTCTGTTAGGCAATGACATCTCCAACATAATCATATCCGATTGCAGGTTCGTCAGCATTTCAGTTAAGAAGCGAGAGTTGAAACCAATTTGAAGATCATCTCCTTGATAATCACAAGTTAATCTTTCTTCGGCTTTGTTGGAGTAATCGATATCTTCTGCAGAAACATTTAATTCAGCTCCGGCAATTTTTAAACGAATTTGGTGTGTAGTTTTGTTAGAGAAAATGGCCACACGCTTAACTGAACTTAAAAATAGAGAACGGTCAATCATTAATTTGTTTGGATTTTCTTTTGGAATTACCGCTTCATAGTTAGGGTATTTTCCATCGATTAAACGACACGTTAAAATATAATTGTCAAATGAGAAAGTCGCATTTGAATCGTTGTATTCGATTTTTACTTCGGCATCAGAAGTTCCTAAAATACTTTTTAAAATATTCAAAGGTTTCTTTGGCATAATAAAATCAGCTACCTGAGACGCTTTTACGTCTGTACGGGCATATTTTACTAATTTGTGTGCATCTGTTGCTACAAAAGTTAATCCTTCAGGTGAGAATTGGAAGAAAACTCCGGACATTACCGGACGTAAATCGTCATTTCCGGCAGCAAAAATAGTTTTGCTTACAGCAGTAGCTAAAACATCAGCAGGAACAAGTGTTACCGACGGTTCTTCAAGACTTACCGATTTTGGAAATTCTTCACCGGCAGCGTATGCTAAAGCATATTTTCCAGAGTTAGAACTAATTTCAACAGTATTGTTTTCTTCAACCGTAAAAGTTAGGGGTTGTTCCGGAAACGTTTTTAAAATTTCAAGCAAAAGTTTAGCTGGCACAGCAACACTTCCTTTACTTGTAGAATCGATTGATAATGTAGCAGACATCGTAGTCTCAAGATCCGAAGCCGAAACTGTCAGCTCGCTGTTGTCTAGTTCAAATAAAAAGTTGTCTAAAATAGGCAACGTATTGTTGCTGTTAATTACACTACCTAAAACTTGTAATTGTTTTAATAAGTACGAACTCGATACTATAAATTTCATCTCTATTATTTTATTTTTTTGCTCTTTTCTTTAGTTTTTCTTCAACTAAGATAGGTTTTACAAATATATCGTAAACAATCTTAATTTAAGTAATTTTTTTATTAACATCTACTTGCTGTACTTTCTTCTTCGCATATAGGTAAATACCAATCCAAAAATCAGTAAAATTAGAATTGGAAGTCCGATAGTTATGAACTGTGTGAGTGTATAATTTTCATAAACCTTCTCTTTGTCCAATAGGGGCAGGCTGACATCTTTACTTCTAATGTTAATAAGTCCGGTATCATCCAGCAAATAATTGATGCAATTCATCATGAAATCTTTGTTGTCATACAGGTTTCCGGTACGCTGATCATAGCCCAATTCTACAGGCATCATGTTTTTGTCCAACTGATTTCTGGCCAAATCACCATCGGCTATTACAATCATTTTGTTTGGTTTTCCTTTCGCTAAAAATGAATTTTCTTTGAAAGGCAAAACACGATTTTCAAAAGCGGAATGGAAGGATCCTTCCAGTAAAACGGAAAGCGGAATATTGCCTTTGTTTGCATATTCCTGAGGAGATGCTTTTTCGGTTACACTGTTTAGATTGATTGGAGCAGGAGTTCCAATTGCTTTTGAATAGGGAGAAGATTGCAGTAAAACTGTTTTTTTGATTCCGTTTTTTAAGGTGTCAATCGGACTCGCAAAATCAAATCGGATGCCGCCTAAATTTTTCACAATCGGATGTTGGCTGGTTGGGTACACCTGCGGGGCATATTTCCAAATAAAGTCCTGATATTGTGTAGCGCTTCCTTGTTCGCCAGTAGCCAGTTTAATAGGGCTTCCTTGTTCGTCTTTGATCAAATCAGGATTGATTCTGAAGCCGTATTTAAAAAACATATCGTTCAGATTCAGATCTCTCGGATAGGCCAGAGTTGCTCCAGCCTGGTTGTAAAGACTGTCCATGTCGGCAGCCACCTGATCGATTAACCATAAAGTTTTACCTCCGTTCATGATAAACTGATCCAAAACCTGTTTTTCCTCGTCAGAGAAAGTTTCTGTTGGTTTTGAAATAATGGCTAAGTCGTATTTTTTAAGCGCTGCTAAAGTTTCAGTCGGGCTTTTGGCTACAGAGTCTAATGTAAACGGACCGATGTAATAGCTTTCGCGAATTTGCTGCAGCATTTTGGCAATGTGAATCTCGTTCAACTCTCCATTTCCTTTTATAATGGCGACCTTTTTTTGTCTGTCTTTACTAATTTTATTGATCGCATCTGCAATCGAATATTCTAAATGCTGAATCGATCCGATTACTTTTTGGGTAGTTGAAGCTCCCATGATGTTTTTCAACAGCGGAATATTAACTTCCTTATTGTTGTAAACCGCAACAGCCCATGGGAAAACCATAGCCTGAGATTGTTTTCCTTTGTCGTCGACAGTAATATTTATGGGTGTTAGGCCTTTTTGATAAAGCGATTTAATAACATCCATGCTCTCGTCTTCGTTTTCTAAAGGATTAACGAATTCAAAGACAATATTGTGGTTATAGGCCTGAAATTCTTCCAACAGCTGACGTGTTTCTTGTTGAAGACGTCTAAAATCTGGCGGCAGTTCACCCTGCATATAAATCTTGATCGACAGTGGGTTTTTAACCTGTTTTACGATCTGTAAAGAAGTTTCGGATAAGGTGTATCGTTTGTCTTTGGTTAAATCGAATCGGTGGAAAAATAAACTTCCCAATACATTTAAAACGATTAAAACAAAAACAGTAATTCCTAATGTTTTAATATTTTGTTGAGTAGATGACTTCATTACGCTTTAAAAGATTTTAATTGATAAACAGTAAATGACAGAAACAATACAGTGATGCTTAAAAAATAAACCACATCACGGGTATCGATTACGCCCCGACTCATACTTTTAAAATGATCCTGCATGCCAAGTGTCGAAACAATAGCAGAAGATCCCGGAATCAATGAAGCCAGACCTTCAAAACCAAAATAAAGAATAAAACATAGAAAAACCGAAATAATAAAAGCAACAATCTGATTCTCGGACAGGGTAGAGGTAAAGATCCCGATTGCAGAATAAGCAGCAATCAGAAACAATAATCCGAAGTAAGAGCCAATAGTGCTTCCCATGTCGATATTCCCTTCAGGAGATCCTAAGTTCGAAATTACTTTCACGTAAATAAGCGTTGGGATAATGGCTAAAACAATTAAAAGGAATGAGCCCAGGAATTTTCCGTTTACGATTTCCCAAATCGATAAGGGTTTCGTCAATAACAGTTCAAGGGTTCCTTGTTTTTTTTCATCAGAAAAGCTTCTCATGGTTACTGCCGGAATCAGGAAAATTAAAATCCACGGAGCTAAGGTGAAAAACGGAGTTAAATCGGCATAACCGGTGTTTAATATATTGTAATCTCCTTCAAATACCCATAAGAATAATCCATTGCTGATTAAGAAAATGGCAATGACCAGATAGCCAATAGGAGAACCAAAAAAGGATTTTATTTCTCTTAAAATGATTGATTTCATGTATAAGGTTTATTCGTTTATTTGTTTAATCGTGTAATTGTGTAATTGTTTTTTTTGTTTCAGGTTTCAAGTTTCAGGTTGCTTTACTTTGCCTGTTGTTTGTAACTTGAAACTTGAAACTTGAAACTTGAAACTTGAAACTTGAAACTTGAAACTTGAAACTTGAAACAAACTAATTTAAACTCACCAGCTTATCCACGCTCCACGCTTCGGGTTTGGCATTAAAAAGTTTTTTGGTAAAGTCCCAAACTGTATTAAAAAGTTCAGATCGTCTGTAATTTTCCAAATCCTCTTCGGTTTCCCAGTAACTATAGGTGAAAAAAATGCATTTGTCATTTTTATCCTGATACAGTTCTAAGAACCGATTTCCATCTGCTTTTCGTATTTTGTCTTTCACACTTTCGAAATTCTCCAGAAAATCAGGAATTTTTTCTTCGTGAAAACTCATTTTTACTATTCGAACAAACATATTGCAATTTTAGATTTTTGATTTTAGATTTTTGATATCTCAAATACTAAAGGTGCGCAAAAATACCAAAATTGATTGTTCTTTTGATGAAAAAAAATAAATTCCAATAATGAAAATCCAAACTCCAATTTTTCAGTGTTTTAAATCTAAAACAGAATGTCAAAAACGATTACAAAAATTTAATCGTAATCACATCTCTGTAATTCAATCCTAACAAGCTATTGGCAGAGCCCACCTTGGAAGGATTGCTTCTGAAAATGGCAATTTCAAGAAAGCCGGCTTCGTTAAAAATCGCTAGTTTTTCGCCTTCATAGGTTTTTATAGGATATTTTTCCGAACTCGCAATTGCAGAATAATTGGGTAAAATAGTCTTGATACTTTTGGGCTTCATCACAATTTCATAGGATCGGCCTTTTGCAACTTCTGTAAATTGTCTTTTAGAAATGTTGGTGACCACATTTCCGAAATGATCGATATAGATCACATATCCTTTTATAGAGTTGTTGTCACTGGCCACTACAGGCTGTAGCTCTGTGATTTGCTTGATTTCTTTAATTTCCTTGCCAATAACATTAAGTAAACCTCCCTTGGAAATGTGGCAGGCTACTTTTATAAAAATATCCAAATCACTAAATTCACTCGGGAATCGGTCGTGGATGTTGACGGCAACAATTTTTTGCGGAACAATCTTTTGCGTAAGCATGCTCAAAATACCGTTATCAGCACAAATAAAGTAGTGATCGTTCCATTGCATGGCAATATGCTGATTTTCTTTATTACGTTCGATATCCACTCCAATCAGGTGAACAGTTCCTTTGGGAAAGCTTAAATAGGCTGCGCCGATAACGTAACTTGCTTCGGCTGTGTTAAATGGGTCAATGTCATGCGAAATGTCAACAAGTGTAACCTCTGGATACTCAGATAGTATTTTACCCTTTAGCGAACCAACAAAGTGGTCTTTTAAGCCGTAATCGGTAGTGAGGGTAATTATTGACATAATTTTGTTTATAACTATTGGTAGTATTTAAATCTAATTTTCATTAAATTTGAGAAATGCAAAGCTAGTAATAGTAATTGCAAAAACGAAAAAATGAAATGATAAATTGCAATTATTAGTCTGAGTTTTCAGTCTCAGTCACCTTAACTGAAAACTACTGCTAAAGCTGCGACTAAAAAAGACCCGACAACTACTGATTTATAAAAACTGATTTATTTTTAATTAAAAACTATCTCATTTGAACGAAAGAATTATCGAGCTCATAGACATCGCTCCAAAAGACTTTTGGGGCGCTCAAGACACTCATCTTGAAATCATTAAAAAGTATTACCCAAAGCTTAAAATAGTAGCGAGAGGTACCACTTTGAAAGCGTTTGGCGAAAAAGAAGTTTTGGATGAATTCGAAAAAAGGTTTCAGAGGCTTATGCTTCATTTTACCCGATACAACAACATTGATGATAATGTAATTGAACGAGTAATCATGAGTGATGGTCAGGATGAAAAAAAAGCATACGATCATGACAAAATACTAGTTCATGGTGTTGGCGGTAAAATTATTAAAGCCATGACGCCTAACCAGCAGTTACTGGTAGATACCATCAAAAAAAATGATATGGTATTTGCTGTAGGACCTGCCGGAACCGGAAAGACGTATACGGGTGTTGCAATGGCGGTAAAAGCACTTAAAGACAAAGAAGTAAAAAGGATCATATTGACGCGACCAGCGGTAGAAGCAGGAGAAAACCTGGGTTTTTTACCTGGCGATATGAAAGAAAAACTAGATCCTTATATGCAACCTCTTTATGATGCTTTACGAGATATGCTTCCCAATGAAAAGCTCGAAGATTACATTTTAAAAGGAATTATTCAGATTGCGCCTTTGGCTTTTATGCGCGGACGTACACTTGATAATGCCTTCGTAATTCTGGATGAGGCACAAAACACCACGCATTCGCAAATGAAAATGTTTTTGACCCGTATGGGAAAAAACGCCAAATTTATGATAACAGGTGATCCCGGACAGGTCGATTTGCCACGCAGGACCATTTCAGGTTTGAAAGAAGCTATTCTGGTTTTAAAAGACGTTGACGGAATTGGAATTATTTATCTCGACGATAAAGATATTGTACGTCACAGATTAGTCAAAAAGGTAATTGACGCTTACAAACAAATAGAAAATCACGATTAATTTTTTTATAAAATGTCAAATGTAAATCGTGAAATGCGTTTTGACATTTATTAATATTCGTTTTATGTCTATCTTTGAGTAGAGAGGCGTAAAACGAATATTTTTTTGTTAGAAGTTTAAAAAGTAGAATTTAATGAAATTTAGAATTATCCCTATTTTAGTTCTTGTTAGTTTGATTTCATGTAAAAAATCAGAAAGTTTGCCAAATAAATTTGTTGGAACCTGGTATGATACTGAATATATAATTCCGAACAAATCAATCTTGAAGATAAACAAAGACAGTACTTTTAAATATCAAAGTGCAGGTTGTGATTGGAGAGTAATTTCTAAAGGGAATTGGAAAATAGTTGGAGATTCGATAGAACTAAATAGTACAAGTAGTGATACTTGTTACAAGATGTTTCCATTTGTAGAATGCATTCCTTTTGGGAAATTTGATAGAAAAGACATTTTAACAATACCCAACTGTGAACCTGCGAATAATGCATCATTCGCAATTTTCGCCAAAGAAAAATTTTACATCAAAAATGATTCTATTAGTGTATAAGTTAAAGCCAAGTTCCAGTTGTCCGGATACTTTGAAAATTATTTTTGCAAAAACTGAAAAAATCAGAAGATGAAACAACTGGATGATTTCTACCTAAAACAGGAAGAACCTATAAAAGGGATCTTTCTTGCTGTAAAGGAAATTATCCTCAAACAAGATCCTGACATTACCAACGTTTTAAAATACGGAATGCCCTTTTTTTGTTACAAAGGAAAAATGTTTTGTTATTTATGGACGCACAAAAAATACAAACAGCCTTATATCGGAATTGTAGAAGGAAAACATTTTGAGGAACCTTTTTTGCTTCAGGAAGCCCGATCCAGAATGAAAATTATGCTGTTCGATGCTGAGGAAGATTTGCCCATAGAAAGGATTGAAAAGATTTTGGAACAAGCTTTAAATTTATATAAAAACGGAATTGTTAAAGTTTAAATGTTTAAAATGCAGTATTTAACGAAATAGTTAAATATATAATAAACTTGTCGTATTTGGCGCTTTCAGAGCCCGAAATCTTTGCTCTTGTGCATACAAAGCAGTATTTTTGCAATGGATAAATACCTGAATTTTAATATGACAAAGCTTAAAAATATAAAAGTTGTAGTAAGTGACTTAGACGGAACTTTACTCAACCCTCAACACCGAATATCAGATTACACCAAATCAATTTTTCAGGAACTACACCATCAAAATTATCTTATCGTAGTAGCTACAGGCCGTCATCATCTTGATGCGATGGCTATTGTTGCAACGCTTGAAGTTCCGGTTTATCTCGTAAGCTCAAATGGAGCAAGGATTCATTCTCCTGAAAAAGAAGAACTTTTTGCGTTCGATTTAAAAAGCGACGTGGTAAAGGCAGCTTTAAATGTGGATATTGACCCGGAAATTACAGTGGTTTTGTTCAAAGAAAATGTTTGGCAAACCAATAGGGTAAATGAAAGACTAAACGCTTTTCAAGCCGAGTTAAAATACCGTCCGGAATTAGTGGATTATAAGACGCTGGAAGATTTCGGAGCCATTAAAATATTCTTTTCTCATGAGAATCACGAAAAATTAGTAGCCTTAAAAGATGCCATTTTAGCCAATTCATCCAGTGATTTGCACCATGCCTTTAGTTTGCCAACTTGTTTGGAATTCATGGATAAATCAGTTGATAAAGCCGTTGCGATCCAGCGTGTTTTAGAAATAGAAGGATTTTCTCTGGAAGAAGCAGTTTCCTTTGGTGATGGCTTTAATGATGTACAAATGTTAGCGTCAACCGGAAAAGGTTTAATTATGGGAAATGCTCCGGCTTTGTTAAAAGAGACGTTACCGGAACTGGAAGTAATTAAAACTAATGCCGAAGATGGAGTTGCCAGCTATATCGCTTCGAAGATTCTGAATAAAGAATTGGCTGTTAATTAATATTTTTAGTCCTTAATTTTAAGCATTTTTACGACTTAGCAATTCATTAAAACAGATAACGTACAGACGGTTTACGTCTTATAGGCCGTTAGAGTATCATAAATTTTACGAATCCCCGAAGATCACTTTGGGGATTTTTTTGTTAATGATAAGTGATTGAGCGTGTGAAGTTGTAAAAACATTTTTTTAATAATTTTCAAAGTGTATTTTTGTTTGATCAAAAAACTATACCATGACAAAAAACATTTTTATGCTTGCCTTTTTTACGCTTGCGATTTCGGGCAATAGCCAAACCCTGAAATTGGAAGAAATAATGAAAGGCGAATCTTTTATCGGAAATCAACCCACTTACGGACGCTGGTCTTTAGATGGGAAAAAAGTATATTTTGAGTGGAATCCAACCAATGATTTGGGTGCAAATACGTATTCCTGGCAAAAAGGAGCAGTAAAGCCTGTTTTGGTGGAACCCAAAGAAGCTGCTTTTTCAAAGTTAGATTTTAAAAGGAAACCGACTTCAGATGTAGTGTATTACAGCGATAAAGGAGGTTTGTATTCGTATTCAATCAGTACTAAAACGATTAAAAAAATTATTCAGCAAAGTACTCCAATCTCAAATGTAGAACTTGGTACGGCGGCAGAAACGGTATTTTTCGAGCAGAACGATAATATTTTTAAGTACAATGCAAAAGAAGGGACCGTTTTACAACTAACGAACTTTACTAAAGGAACAAAAAAAGAAAAAGCTCCTGAGAAAGATTCTTTTTTAAAGACCCAGCAAAAAGAACTCTTTCAGTTTATCAGAGATGCAGCGGCTAAGAAACAATGGAATCTTGCGAAAAGCAAAGCTGTTAAATCTGATTTTGCAAAAGAATATTTTTACGGAAAAGATAATTTTTACAATTTAAAAGCCAATCCAAACGGAAATTTTGCCACTTTTAGCCTGGCCGAAGAGGCAGACACTAAAAAAGAAAAAATGGAAGTTTTTATAACGGATGATGGTTATAATCAAACTCCGAATACAAAAGACAAGGTTTCGACGGCAAATTTGGTAAAAACGAAATTCGGAATTTACTCTGTTGCAAAAGACAGTGTTTACTTTGTTAATTTCTCGACTTTGAGTCATATTCAGGATCATCCGAAGTACTATGAAGCGTACGACAATTTAAAAAATAAAGCTAAGGAAGACCGTTTAATTACAGCACAGGCTCCTGTGTATAACGAAAATGGCTCTTTGGCAATTGTGGAACTTAGGAGTCAGGATAACAAAGACAGATGGCTGGTAAGCTTAAATGCTGACAACGGATCGTTTAAAGAAATTGAGCATCAGCATGACGATGCCTGGATTGCAGGTCCCGGAATTCCTTCTTATTCATTCGATTCGGGAGTTCTTGGCTTTTTAGCAGATAATGAAACCATTTATTTCCAGTCAGAGGCTACAGGTTATTCTCATTTGTATACATACAACCTAAAAACGGGAAAGAAAACGCAACTAACCAGTGGAAATTGGGAAGTTCGTGATGTGACCCTGTCCAATGATAAAAAGACATTTTATGTAACGACCAACACTACACATCCGGGGAACAGAAATTTTTATAAATTGCCTGCTGCCGGTGGTACTTTGGAACCTATTTTAACCAAAGACGGTGCACATGAAGTAGTGGTTTCTCCTGATGAAAAGTCACTTTTAGTGCGTTATTCGTATAAAAATATCCCTTGGGACTTTTATATCGCCGACAATAAAAAGAATACTAGTTTACAGCAAATCTTATCTTCTGTTTCTGAAAGTTTCAAAGAATACAAATGGAGAGAACCGGAGGTAATTACTTTCAAAGCACAGGACGGAACTCCTGTAAATGCGAGATTGTATACGCCAAAAACAGAAAATGCCAACAAAGCGGCCATCATTTTTGTTCACGGTGCAGGTTACCTGCAAAATGCACACAATTATTGGAGCAACTATTACAGAGAGTATATGTTTCATAATTTACTAACTGATTTAGGCTACACGGTTCTGGATATAGATTACAGAGGAAGTGATGGTTACGGACGCGATTTCAGAACCGGAATTTACCGTTTTATGGGAGGAAAAGATCTGTCAGATCATCTTGATGGTAAAAAATACTTAGTTGAAAAATACGGAATCGACGCCAACAGAGTGGGTATTTATGGTGGATCATACGGTGGTTTTATTACTTTAATGGGAATGTTGACCACTCCTGGTGAATTTGCTTCTGGTGCAGCCTTACGTTCTGTTACGGATTGGGCGCATTACAATCACGGATATACCGGAAACATTCTGAACTTCCCTGAAACAGATCCGGAAGCCTACAAAAAAAGCTCTCCAATTTATTTTGCGGATAATTTAAAAGGAAATCTGGTGATGTTACACGGAATGGTAGACGATAATGTAGAATACAAAGACATCGTTCGTTTATCACAGCGTTTTATCGAACTTCAAAAGAAGAACTGGAGTCTGGCTTCATTTCCTGTTGAAGCACACGGATTTAAAGAAACGTATTCCTGGATTGACGAATACAGCAGAATCCTGAATTTGTTTAATTCGACATTATTGAAAAAGTAGTGTTTAGTTTTCAGTCTCAGTCACAGTCGCAGTTTGAAAACTGTAAACTGAGACTGTATACTGAGACCGAGACCGAGACTGCGACTATACGTAGAAAAACGAACAATTAGAAATAGACATTTAAAGTTTTGAATAAACTGATTTACAAAGTAGAGAATGGCGACTATACGGCATTAATGCATGTTTGGGAATCTTCGGTGAAAGCTACACACGATTTTTTAACGAATGAAGATTTTGAGTTTTATAAAAAGCTGATTCCTGGCTTCTTTGAGCACGTAACATTACATGGTGTAAAAAATGAGGTAGGGGAGATTATTGCTTTTATGGGAACAAATAATGAAAATCTGGAAATGTTATTTGTTTCGGCAAATGAAATTGGAAAAGGTATTGGAAAAGAACTTTTGCTGCATGCTATTCAAAATTTAAACGTGACAAAAGTTGATGTTAATAAAGATAATTTGCAAGCTTTGGAATTCTATCAGCATTTTGGTTTTGAAGTAAAATCTGTTTCTGATGTAGACGGTTGCGGAAAACCATATCCGATTTTACATATGGAATTAACAAATGCATAAGATAATAACAATCGCAATTTGCAAACTGTAAACTGCGACTGAGACCGTGACTAAAAAAAAGAATCTGAATAGGTTCTTTTTTTCTTTTAATTAGTTTTAAATTTGCATTCATAAAAAACAACACAACACTAGAATAATGAGTAATACAATCACAACTACAAACTTCAGTTTCCCAAATCAGAAATCGGTTTACCGTGGAAAAGTAAGAGAGGTTTACAATATCAATGACGATCTTTTAGTAATGGTAGCAACCGACAGACTTTCGGCTTTTGATGTGGTTTTGCCAAAAGGAATTCCGTACAAAGGACAAATCCTGAATCAGATTGCAACAAAATTTATGGAGTTAACGCAGGATATTGTACCAAACTGGTTGATTGCAACACCGGATCCTAATGTAGCTGTGGGACATTTATGTGAGCCTTTTAAAGTAGAAATGGTGATTCGTGGATATGTTTCAGGACACGCTGCACGCGAATATGCTGCCGGAAAAAGACAAATCTGCGGCGTTACAATGGCAGAAGGTTTAAAAGAGAACGATAAATTTCCGGAACCTATTATTACACCAACGACAAAAGCAGATAATGGTTCTCATGACGAAGATATTTCGCGTGAAGATATTTTATCAAAAGGAATTGTTTCTGAAGAAGATTACCTTGTTTTAGAAAAATACACCCGTGCTTTGTTTCAAAGAGGAACTGAAATAGCAGCAAGTCGTGGCTTAATTTTGGTAGATACTAAATATGAGTTTGGAAAAACAAAAGATGGTGTTATTGTTTTAATTGATG
Source organism: Flavobacterium sp. T12S277 (assembly GCF_048514875.1). NCBI lineage: Bacteria > Pseudomonadati > Bacteroidota > Flavobacteriia > Flavobacteriales > Flavobacteriaceae > Flavobacterium > Flavobacterium sp. T12S277. The sequence continues at coordinate 19,267 of NZ_JBLYEG010000023.1, forward strand.
AAATTCATACACCTGATTCTTCGCGTTATTTTTATGCTGACGGATATCAGGAAAGACAGGAAAAAGGAGAGGAGCAAAAACAATTGTCAAAAGAGTTTGTGCGTCGCTGGTTGATCGAAAATGGATTTCAAGGTCAGGAAGGACAACAAATTCCGGATATGACAGACGAATATATCCAGTCAGTTTCGGAGCGATACATCGAATTGTACGAGAATATTTTGGGAGAAAAGTTTGTAAAAGCTGATATCGATAATATTGACCAACGTATCGATAAAAATGTATTAGGATACCTTTCAGGAAAATAATATTTTTTATACCTACCTTATTATTAAACCCGACAAGTTTTTAAAAGCTGTCGGGTTTGTTGTATAAAAAGGATTCGATAAATTTTATTCTTCCATTTTGGTTTTTAAGTTTTCCAAACCTTTTTGCAGGTCGTTACCAATCATTTGGTCCATTTTCATCATAGGCAGCATAATATTCATTGGGTAAGGAATAACACCACTGATGCCCCATTTTACTTTGGTTTGATTTCCCGGTGCGGTTTCTGTCGACATAAAACCTATCGCAGTATCATCCATTGGTTTTTTGAAACGTAGCGCAAAGTCAATGCGTTTGCCTTCTGTAATCTTGGTAATTTCCTGTTCGCCCTCACCAACTTCTTTTACCTGGCTTTCCCAGGCCGAGATTGAACCAACACTACCATCAGTTCCTTTATAAGTCGATTTCATTTTGGGATCAAGGTTGGCCCAAACGCTAAATTCATTTTGATTCTTAAGAGATCTCACATATTTAAAAACACTGTCAACAGGTTTGTTGATGGTAATCTCTCTTTCTATAGCATAATTTTTAGGCATAAAATAAGCTGCAATCAAAACGACAGCAACAATAAGAATTAAAAGGATCAGAATTTTTTTTAGGATTTTCATAGTTTTTTGGTTTTAGGTTGTTATTTTTTTTGCTCACCTGGTTAAAGTGTAACTCCTTTACTGATAACGTTTTTTGTACTGTAAAGTTATTAAAGTTACGCCTCGTTTTTGTCACGGCGAAAAAAAATAATAAGATTTTATACATTTTTTTATTGTAAAGTGTAACATATCGACTTTTCAAGCGTCTATTAAGAAAGCAAACAACTAACATTCAAATTACTTTAAAAGGCTTTTATTAATTGAATGTTAAGAATTAGTTAAAACATGGTACTTTGTTATACATAATACAGAAAATAGAATTACATTTACATAGAATTTAAAAAATCATCAATCAATCAGTTAACAATCAATCATTATGAAAAATTCAATCATTTATTTAGGAGTTGCTTTAGTAGCATTTGCAAATGTCTCAATGGCATCAAATCAAACATCAGTTGTGAAACCACAATTGGAAATTGTAAATAGTTTTTCAACACCGCTAAATGTCGCAGTTAGTAAAGGAGATTTAGATTTCGTTAAAAAATTATTAGAGTATGGGGCTGACGTAAACGAGATGTCAGAAGGTTTATCACCTTTAATGATCGCCGCACGTTATAACAAAGTGGATATTTTGAAAGTGTTATTAGCAAAAGGAGCTGATGCTTCTGCTAGAAATGAAAAAGGTTTTACCGCTTTGAAATATGCACAATTATCAAACGCTGCAGAAGCTATAGCCATTTTAAAAGATTTAAAATAAAAGTTTAAATCGAGTTTTTGAGTTAGTATATGAAACGACCTTCCTTGAGCAGAAGGTCGTTTTTCATTTTATATAGCGTTGTCTCTTTTGCGCTATTATTTCACAAAGTCACACAAAACGTACACAGAGAGTCACAAAGATTTTAATTGAATGTGAATGATCTTAAAGAAAGCAGGAGCATTTCTTTTTCTGAAGCGATATAAAAAAAACACCATTAAAAATAATGGTGTTTTTTCGTTAAAACGGAATCAAATTAATTTAACCAATTAATATCTTAAACCTCTTTATTCAATTGGAACGTGTTTTTTGCGGTTGAATACCCAGAAGATGATTGGGAAAACCAAAAGTGTCAGAATCGTTGCCGTAATCAAACCTCCAATGATAACAATTGCCAATGGTTTTTGTGATTCAGAACCAATTCCTGTAGAAATGGCGGCCGGCATTAAACCTATCGAAGCCATCAGGGCAGTCATAACCACAGCTCTTGTTCGGGCTTTTACCCCCATAAAAATGGATTCTTCGAGTGAGAACTTTGCCTTTAGATTGTGATGGAACTCGGAGATCAGAATCACCCCGTTTTGAATACATATTCCAAGTAAGGCAATGAAACCAACACCTGCTGAGATTCCAAAATTCATTCGGGTAAGATGCAGCGCAATAATTCCACCAATAATGGCAAAAGGAACATTGGCTAAAACCAGCAGCGAATCTTTAATATTTCCGAACAGTATAAACAACAGTACAAAAATTCCAATCAAACTAATCGGTACAACCTGAGCTAAGCGGGCACTGGCGCGAACCTGGTTTTCAAATTCTCCGGTCCAGCCAACGGTATAACCTGTTGGAAGCTTCATTTTGGCCACTTTTGCCTGTGCTTCTGCAATGGTACTTCCCAAATCACGATCACGAACAGAGAATTTGACCCCAATAAAACGTTTGGTATTGTCTCTGTAGATAAAAGCGGGACCCGTTATGGTTTTTAAATCGGATATTTCTTTTAACGGAATTTTAATTCCGCTAATAGTTGGAACTTTAAGTTCGGCAATATCATTTTCATCTTTACGATATTCTTTTGAAAAACGGACTCTCACATCAAATTTTTTGTCATCTTCATATTTTTGAGTAGCTGTTTTTCCTCCAAAAGCCAATTCTAAAACAGCTTGTGCATCACTTAAGGTTACACCGTAAGCAGCCATTTTATCTCTGTCGAGGACAACACTTATCTCAGGCTGCCCAACATTTCTTAGTATTCCGGCATCTTTTATACCCGGGATGTTTTTTATTTGCGCCAAAACTTCATTGGAAAGTTCGTCCAGTTTATCGAGATCATCTCCGTAGATTTTTACGGCGTTTGAGGCTTTAAAACCGGCAACAGATTCGGCTACGTTATCAATTACGGGCTGCGAATAATTATAGGTAATTCCCTGATGAACTCTCAGTTTTTCGTCCATTTCGTTAATTAATTCATCCATTGTAATTTTTCGTTTCCATTCCGATTTTGGTTTCAAATCTACCTGAAGCTGTATAAAACCAAAGCCATTGGGATCTGTTCCGTCGTTACTTCTTCCGGTTTGCGATAAAACATTTTTAACTTCCGGAAAGCTCTCCAAATCTTTTCGGATGATAGCGGCTGTTTTAACACTTTCAGGCAAGGAAGTACTCATTGGTAATTCGGCCGTTACCCATAAAGCGCCTTCATTTAACTGTGGTAAAAACTCGGTTCCTAAAAATGTAGCCGAGAAGAAAACCGTTACTAAAAGGGCTATAGAGCCAATAAGTGCTTTTACTTTATGCTTAAAAGTCCAGGCAAAACTTTTACCTACAATTCGATCCCAGAAATTGACAAACGGGTTGTTTTTTTCCTTTACATTTTTGTTTAATAAAATATGCGATAAAACGGGTACTAGTGTCAGCGTAAAAAGTAAGGCTCCCATTAAAGCAAAACCAAGGGTGTAGGCCAGAGGTGAGAACATTTTTCCTTCTACTTTTTGAAAAGAGAATATGGGCAGTAAGGCTGTAATGATAATTAACTTAGAAAAGAATATGGCTTTACCCATTTCTGCTCCCGTTTTTTTAATCAGACTTCCTTTTGCAATTTTATTATAGGCCGTCATCCCTAATTGATGGGCCCGATGGTCTAATACGACAAATAATCCTTCAACCATTACAACTGCACCGTCAATGATAATCCCAAAATCGACCGCCCCTAAACTCAGCAGGTTGGCACTCATTCCCATCATTTTAAGGCACAGGAAGGCGAATAATAAGGATAACGGAATCACAATCGAAACCGTAAAAGTAGTCCTCCAATCGGCCATGAAAAGAAATACCACACAAGTAACCAGTATAATTCCTTCAAATAAATTATGCATAACCGTTTCGGTCGTGAAATTCATTAAATTATCACGATCGTAAAAGGTCACCAGTTTGATGTCTTTTGGAAGAACATTATCGTTCAGATCTTGTATTTTGGCTTTGATTAAGGCTAATGTTTCTTGTGGATTCTCACCTTTTCGCATTACAATAATACCTTCAACAACATCATCATTCTTAGCCAGACCGGTTTGCCCGACTCTTGGCATCGCACTTTCATAAACCGTTGCTAAATTTTTAACCAGGATTGGATTTCCATTAGCATCGTCTACGATAATATTTTCGATATCCTGAATCGATTTTAGAAGTCCAACTCCGCGAACGACAAAGGCCTGACCATTTTTTTCAATGATATCTCCACCAACATTCAAATTTCCTCCGTTTACGGCATTGTAAACCTGAAGCGGTGTAATGTTGTATTTGGCTAGTTTTATAGGATCAACTCCAACTTCATAAGTTTTAGTTTGTCCACCAAAAACATTCAGGTCGGCAACACCTGGAACAGAGCGCAATTGTTTGTCAATCACCCAGTTTTGGTAGGTTAGTAATTCCCTGCTGTCTCTGCTGTCACTTTTTACAATATATCTGAAAATTTCACCCGTGGGTCCATAAGGAGGCTGAACATCCGGTTCTACATCATCGGGTAGCGAAACATTTTTTAATAGGTTATTGACCTGAAGACGCGCAAAAGTATCATCGACACCATCGTCAAAGATAATTTTGATGACCGATAAACCAAACATGGTGATACTGCGAACACTGGTTTTCTTTTGTACCGAGTTCATGGAGATCTCGATAGGCGAGGTAACGAAACGTTCTACTTCTTCAGCACTTTTTCCATTCCACTGTGTAATGATAATAATTTGAGTATTGGTTACATCCGGAAAAGCATCGATAGGCATGTTCTTGAAAGAAATGAATCCTGCAACGGCCAATATTCCCACCCAGAAAAAGGTAAATGCCTTGTTTTTCAGGGAAAAAGCTATAATGTTTCTTATGAATTTGTTCATTTTAAAAAGTATTTTTAATGATGAATTTTTGTTTTTGATGCTGCTGTGCGGAGCATTTTTTATAATCTGTATTTCTTAATTAGAATTCGGTATGAAAACGCAAGGCAAAAAACTGAACGGGGCCTCTGTCTTTATTATAGGCGGGATTCATGGCAAACTGGTAATCCGGCGAAAGTGTAATATGGGTATTAGGAACTAAAAACGAATAGTACAGCTCTACAATTTGCTCGACACCATAATTCAGCGTACCGTCACCAATCATAAAACCATTTCCTCCGAGCTTTTGATATTGTTTGTGTGAATCCGATAATCCGTTGGCGACTATGGCAATACCGGCAAAATCATGGGTTCGGTTCCACATTTTTCCGTTCAGGTTCATTCCCAACTGTGCCGATCGGTCAATCTCCGTAAAAGCCCAGGTTTCATTTTTACCGTCGTTATAACTCATTCTGGCAAACAGTCCCCAATTATCTCCGTGTGTATAATCCATATTTAAACCAATGCCATACTTGGTGCGTCCATTTTGTCTGGTACTTTTTATATCTGGAATTGTGGTGAAGTTTGAATTGGCTTCGTTGTAATTTCCCATCCCAGCTGTATTTCTAAAACCTAACAATTTAATGGTTCCTGTATCTTTATTTTGAAAGGTCAGCTGCTTTTCAATTTCTACGTTTATGGCGTTATAATCTTTAAAACTAAACTCAACATTTGGACCGTTAGCATTGGTAGGCAAAGCCGACCATGAAGCTCTTAGCTGCCAGGAGTCCAATTGGTAATTCGCATATAATCCATCGGTATATCCGCGGGTGTTTGCAGCATAATCCCACGCTCCATGTGTCATTAGGGCCCAATTTAAAAATTGTGTTCTGGGATCGTGCGAGTAGCGATTGGTATCAAAATAGTCGGATAGTCCGAATTTTCCAAAAACCAACTGTAAGGATTGGTTGTTTTTAAATTGAAATTTTTGTTCCAAAAGCATTCTGGCCACATAAACAACTGGTTTAGTATCTCCAATTCTAAAAGTTTCCCCATTAGGAAAACCGCCCAATCCTTTAGCCTGAGACAAACCTTCGCCTCCTGACATTTCAGGATTAAAAGTTAGGGTAGCGCCTTTCCAAAGCGGAACATCAAGATATAAAGTTGATGTTAACGACAGAGCGCCTTCGGCTTCGGGCGACATACTGTTGGTCCCGGAATAATTAGCATGAAAAGCCGGATGGTATTGATAGATAGACGTCATTTGAAATCCCAAACTATATTTTCGTATCGAATCAGTTTCTTGCGAAAAGGATAGTGTTGAAATAAATAACGTGGCAAACCCCAATATTTTTACAGACTTTTCCATCTCATTATTCGTTTAAGGCACGATAGATAAATAACTGATTGTTGGTAATTACTTTTTCATTTTCTTTCAGGCCTTTCGAAATATAGGTTACATCGCCTACGACTCTGTAAATGTCTACTTGTCTGGTCTCAATGTTATGACGATCTTTAAAAATCATGACAAAGTTTTTACTTTTATCAAAAACAATCGCTTTACTGGGTACGGCTATCATAGATTGAGCTTCGCTATACGATAACTTAATATTCGCATTCATATCGGGTTTCAGCATATAACCAGGATTTTCCAGTTTTATACGTGCCTGCATGGCTTTGGTCTCAGGGTCAATAACATTGAAGATTTTATCTACTTTTCCTTTAAAAACTTTATCAGGATAACTTAGTGTAGTAACATCGGCATCAATACCCAGTTTTACTTTGTTGATGTCAATTTCATTGATATTGGCCAATGCCCAAACTTCGCTGATCTCGGCAATGTCAAAGATGTTCTCAGAGCGGTCGTTTCGCAAAAGCATATCCTGATTGATGCTTTTTTGAATGATGAAACCGCTAATTGGTGCCGTTACTTCATAAATAGAACCTGCTTTTATATTGTAAATTTTATACGTTTCCTGAACTTTACTCAATTGTGATTGCGCTTTATTTACCTCCGATTTTGCCTGAAGTACATCGCTTTCAGAGTTTAACTTTCCGTCAAATAATTCCTGTGCTACTTTTAAATGATTTTTGGCTACCAGCAAATCATTCTTGGCATCGATAGATTGCTTTTCAAAATCGGCAATATCGGTACTTTTTATAGTAGCCAGAACTTGTCCTTTGCGTACATAATCGCCAAGTTCGACATTTACTTTAATGACATTTCCGCCCACAAGGGGGTAAACATCAATCATTTTGTTATTATCGGCGGTAATTTTTCCGTAAAAACTCAATACATTTTTTACAGGTTGTGTTACTGCCTCCGCTGTTGTAGTGGTTTTCAGCATCGATTCGCTTAAAGCAAAAGAGGTGTTTGTTTCCGGATTTTCAACTTCTTTTTTGCAGCTTACGAGGGATAAACTCACGAAAGCAATTCCTATTAGTAGTTTATATTTCATTTTATTTAGTTTTAGAATAAGTCTTTGTTGATGGTACTGTTTAATTCCTCGCCTGAAAGAATTACTTTTTTCTTTAGTTCGTTTACCTGAATAGCGGCCTGATTGTAACTTTCCATAAAATCGGTAAATTCTAATAAACTGATATTTCTTTTCTGAAAGTTGGTCAGGATTCCATTGTAAACTGCTTCAAAGTCTGAATTTACAGTTGGTTTGATGACCACATAGTTTTTGCGGGATTCTTCCCATTTGTTCCATGCCGATGTAATTTCGGTTTGCAGTTGCAGGTCAAAATTTTGCTTTTCAACTTTTGATTGCTCTAAAATGGTTTTCGCATATTTAATATTTCCCTTGTTTTTGTTCCAAAGAGGCAATGGAATTCCAAGTGTCAGATTGGCTTCTCTGTTAAAAGCTCCGCTGCGCTGATCGTAAGTGGCGCCCACAGTAATATCAGGAACAGAAAGTGCTTTTTGCCATTTTACATTTATTTCATTGGCTTCGATATCCTTTTGTTTGGCTAAATAATCCGGACGATTCGCAATGGCTTCATCCTGAAAGGTTTTAAGATCAAAAGGAACGGTTTTCAGGTATTTATTAAACTCTTCTTTAGAGACTTCCGGAATTACGTTTTCGGCAGAATTTAAAAGCAATTTTAAGTTGGCCTGTTCTTCAATGTTCTCATTGACCACTTCCATACGCTCATTTTTGAAATTCAAATACAGCGATTGCAAACGAACAAGATCCCGTAAAGGAAGATTGCCTTTTTGTACCTGCACCGAATAAGAGCTGATCAGATCTTCGATATGAGCAAGCTGATTGTCGGTAGTTTCTAGGCTTTTTTTGTTGTAGAATACGGTATAAAAACTTTTCCTTAATTGCAGTTTTAAAGTTCTTAGTAAATCATTAAACTGTAATTCGGCCAATTGTTCATTGGTTTGAGCCAGCTTAATTTCGTTGCGTTTTTTTCCGCCCAGATAGATCAACTGCTCAATGCCAAATGCTTTTTGCCCTTGCTTTCCGATATCAAAATATTGATTTCTTTCGGGGTTGTAGGCATTAAGTTCTGCCGTTACTGAGGGATTATCCCAAATTCGGGCCTGAATGGTTAGTGCTTTAGAAGCATCGATATTGTATTGTGATGCCAACAAAAAGAGGTTGTTTTTAAGAAATTGGCTTTCACAGTCCTGAAGGGTGACTGTTTTTTGAGCCAAAACTACCGGACCGAAAAGTACAAGTAGGAATGCACAGAGTTTTCTCATTGTATCATTTTTAATTTATACAAATATGCTATCACCGGACTTTAAGACACCTTAAAATCTACCTTAAAAATAACTTAAAATAAATTAGGAATGAAAAAATAACTGAAATAAATTCGTGTTAATATATGGAACACTGTAGGTTATAGATGCGTTATGAAGGGTTAGGATACGTTGAACAATACGTAATCCAAGGCCAAAACCCGAAGTCCCTTTCGAATTTTTGCCGCGCATAAAAGGTTGAAAAAGATTTTTTTGTTCTTCCTCATTTAAAGTCTCTCCCGTGTTTGAAATGGAGAGCACTAATTGATCGTCCTGAGTACTGATGGTCACTTTTGCCTGTTTGTTATCAGAGTAAACACAGGCATTTTTCAGGATATTGGTCAGGGCAATTTCCAGTAAATTTTTATTGCCATTTACCTCTAAAGCCGTATCCAGATTGTTGTTTTCTTCGATTTCAAATAAAATTAGAAATTCGGGATAACTTTTATTCAGATTTTCTATGGCCGAAAACAAAATTTCATCCATACGATGCAGTTCTGTGCTTTCGTTTTTCTTGTTGTCAATTTTAGAAAGAATCAACAGTGAGTTAATCAATTCAGTCAGTTGATTGATATCGGACAAAATGGTTTTTAAAAAGCTTTTCCCTTTATCTGATGTTGCGGGATCGGCAATAGTGTTCTCAATTTGTGAAGTAATTCTCGATAGGGGAGTTCTTAGTTCATGAGAGGCATTAGCCGTAAATTCTTTTTGTTTTTGGTACGAAACTTCAATCCGGTCCATCATGAAATTAAATTCATTGGCAATCAGATCAATTTCATTTTTATTGTTTTTGGAAGCAACGCGGGTATCGAGATTGTTCTCGTTTATGTTTTTTATTTTTTGATGAAAAATGCTTAGCGGACTCATGGCTTTTTTGACCATAAAAGAGGTCAAAACCCAGCAAATACAGGAGAAAAAGATATAAGAAATGACTAAGGTATAGCGGAGGAAAAGTAATTTTCGTTTGCCATAATCGTCGGTGGCCGATATTAAAGCATAAAAATCCCTGTCTTTAGTATCATAAAAAACACCATAAACTTCGTAATCGCCCTGCTGCTTAAAAAAGGTTTTATGCTTTTTGAGGTATTTTAAATCGTCAACCGACCAGTTAATTTTTGCATCGTCAATACTGCTGTAGATGAGTTTAAAATTAGAGTCAAAGACCAGTGTTTTTTCATCATACAATCGGTTGATCGAATTTTGGTCGATCATTTTTAAAAGCTGATCGTCGACTTCTTTAACGTTGACTAAAAGCTTGATGTTCGAAAGCGCCTTAATTTCCAGTCTATCGCGAAATTCTTCTTTCCTAAAATTAGAATACAAAACAAATATCAATGTAGAAGCCAATCCAAAAAGGATTGTAAATAATAAGCTTACTAAAAGTGATATCCGGTTTTTTAAAGTCATTCCTGATCGCTTAGATAATATCCGTAGCCAACTTTGGTCCGAATCAGTTTAACAACATGATCCTTGTCGATTTTTTTTCTTAAAAAATTAATGTAAACTTCAATCGTATTCTGATTGGTTTCGATGTGATAATCCCAGAGTTTCTCGGCAATGAATTGTTTCGATAAAACTTTACCTTTTGCATGAGCGAGAATCAGAATCAGCTTAAATTCTTTAGGAGTTAGTTTGATTTCTTCACCGGAACGAAATACTCTCATATCGCTTTCCAGAATCTCCAAATCGGCAATAACTATTTTTGTTTCTGTCTGTTGTGGAATTTCCTTTCGACGTAAAAGGGAGGAGCTTCGGGCATAGAGTTCCTCAAAATGAAAGGGTTTAACCAGATAATCATCGGCACCACTATCAAAAGAAGCCAGCTTATCCTCGATTTCGCTAAAAGCAGTAAGCATGATAATTGGCGTCTTTTTATCGACTTCGCGAATGCCTTTGCAAACTTCAATACCATTACTGCCCGGAACATTAATATCCAGAATGATTAAATCATATTCGTAAGGAAAATATTTTTTCAGCAATAACGAGCCATCATAATAGGGAAAACACTCAAACTCTTTTGAAGTAAAGAATGCAGAGATTTCTTTAGATAAGGTAAAATCGTCTTCGAGTAGCAGTATTTTCATAGTATTCTGGTTGGATTTTTAGTTCTTAGTCCTTAGTCCCTAGTGCTTAGTCCCTAGTTCCTGGTGATTTGTTATTACGATTAGTAGCTAGGGACTAATTACTTCAAAATTATAACTTATCTTCATGAAATCTAAGCTTAGAGCTAAGGACTAGGCACTAAGCACTAATTAAAATAAGAAAAAGTTTCGTTGTTTTCAATTTTAAGTAGTGATTCGTAAATCAATTGAATTACATTTTCAACATCTTCTCTCTGAACCATTTCTACAGTAGTGTGCATATAACGCAAAGGCAGAGAAATCAATGCTGAAGCCACACCGCCGTTACTGTAAGCAAAAGCGTCGGTATCGGTTCCTGTAGCACGGGAAGTCGCATGACGCTGAAACGGGATTTTCTTTTCTTCTGCGGTATCTACGATCAGATCACGAAGTTTATTTTGTACGGCAGGCGCATAGGCAATAACCGGTCCTTTACCCATTTTTAAATCTCCTTCTACCTTTTTATCGATCATTGGAGTAGTGGTATCATGGCAAACATCCGTTACAATAGCAACATTTGGTTTAATCGTTTGAGCGATCATTTCGGCTCCGCGAAGTCCAATTTCTTCCTGAACAGAGTTTACGATATACAAACCAAAAGGAAGTGTTTTTTTATTCTCTTTTAACAAACGCGCTACTTCGGCAATCATAAAACCACCCATTCGGTTATCGATAGCACGACATACAAATTTATTTTCGTTCAAAATCATAAATTCGTCCGGATAAGTAATCACACAACCTACATGTACGCCCATTGCTTCAACCTCTTCTTTGGTTTCACAGCCTAAGTCGATAAAAATATTACTGATTTTTGGTGTTTCTTCTTTAGCCCGCAAACGGGTATGAATAGCAGGCCATCCGAAAACACCTTTTACAATTCCCTTTTTCGTATGAATGTGTACTCTTTTGGAAGGGGCGATCTGATGATCGGAACCACCATTTCGAATTACATACAACAAACCATCATCTGTAATGTAGTTCACATACCATGAAATTTCATCGGCATGCCCTTCAATAACTACTTTAAACGGAGCATCGGGATTTATAACTCCTACAGCCGTTCCGTAAGTATCCGTAATAAAAGTATCTACATATGGTTTCAAATAATTCATCCAAAGTTTTTGCCCTTCGCTTTCGTAGCCTGTAGGGGAGGCGTTATTGAGATAGCTTTCCAGGAAAGCAATTGAGGTATCTTTTAAGATCGATTTTGTGCTCATAAAAATATTTTTTTGCTAATTTATAAATTTGGTATCAGAGTTGTATATAAATATATAATTTTACATTTAAATTATGACTCGATGAGATTTACTGCCCCTATTTTATTTTTTATATTGATTTCGTTAACTAGTCAGGCTCAGGTTAAACCCAAAGAGAATGAGCAAATGGGCTACATATTAACCGAGCAGGATTCGATTTTGAATGATACTATCGAATTGCCTGAAATTATCATTTCTAAAGAAAAACTGGATCCCGAAGCGCAAAAGCAATTCACGATTCTGCAAAACCGTGTGTATAAGGTATATCCGTATGCAAGGCTTGCCGCAGATCGATTGACAGCATTGAATAACGGAATGGCACGTTTGAAAACCAACCGTGAAAAGAAAAAGTATTTTAAGATTGTGGAGGACTATCTTAATAACGAATTTGAAGCGAGACTTAAAAAACTGTCCCGTAAACAAGGTCAGATTCTGGTCAAGCTCATTCACAGGCAAACCGGAATAACCACTTACGAGTTAATCCGAACTTTAAAAAGTGGTTTTAAAGCTTTTGTATCCAATACCACAGCCAATTTATTTGACATTAGTTTAAAAACCGAATACAAGCCTTTTGAATCTAATGAGGATTATTTAATTGAAACGATTTTGGTGCGGGCATTTGATTCCGGAAAACTCGTCAATCAAAAAGCAGCAAATCCTGTAAATTATGATGATTTAATGAGTCAGTGGGAGGCGAAAGCAAAAGAGACAAAAGCAGAAAAATAACCGCATTTTATTTAAAATATTTCAAAAAAGACTTACAAGTAATTTTGTAAGTCTTTTTTTATGGTTTTTGGTTTCGGATTACAAAGTAAGTTCTAATCAAAAGAATTTACTTACTTAAATTACGATTTTTTGATTTTTCGCTGAAGCCCCGTAAAATAAGCGTTTTTGTTATAATTTTTGTAGTTAAAAGAGTTTTTGCTTTGTTTTTTAACAAATTAATTACAAATATAATTTGTCAATTATAGTTTAATTTGTAGGTTTACTGATTAACAACCACTATGTTAACCAAAACCAATTTAATCTATGAGAATAAAACTACTTACACTATTTGTGTTATTAGTGACTATGTCCTTATGGTCACAAAAGACATCTGACAGTGATTTTGCCATTTCCGTCAACGGAAATAAAATCACGACCACTTCCAATTTTAAACAGCAGTTTAAAGACAAAAAAAGTACCAGTAAACAAAACCTTAAAACTGAGTACACACTGTTGCAGTTTACAAAAATCCCTTCTGTAGAAGAGCAACAAAAGTTAAAATCGCAAGGGATAACATTACTTAGTTATTTATCGAACAACGCTTATTATGCGGAAATTGCTCCTGAATTTTATAACAAGAGCAGTGTTTCCGACAATATAAGAGCTGTGATCGCCGTAGATCCAAAATTCAAACTGGATCAAATGATTGTAGACAATGCAATTCCGGATTACGCTTTAGAGGGTAATAGCGGAATTAAAGTGGTCATCAGTTATTTTAAAGGGGTTGATAACAAACGTATCCAACAGGACCTGGCAGGTTTGTTTTTGAAAAACAGCAAAAATGACACGACCTTTAATGAAATCTATGTTCAGGCTTCAAAAGAGAAACTGGAAGAATTAGCAAAGTTCAATTGGGTACAAAATATCGAATTGGCTGCGCCTCCGGTAGAAAGCGACAACAAGCCGGGTGTAACTTCGCACAAAGCAAATGTTTTGGGATCTACAATTCCGGGCTTTGGTTACGGATTAACCGGTAAAGGAGTAAAAGTGGGTGTTTGGGATGGTAACTTGGAACCACATAAAGACCACACTGGAAGAGTAATTAACAGAGAGTACGAATCAAATTCGTCGCATGGTGATCACGTTTCCGGAACTATTGGTGGTGCTGGTTTATTAGATCCAAAAGCAAGAGGAATGGCTCCTGAAGTACAAATGTACGGATGGAACTTTAATACGCAGTCTAATGGTCTGACTGTTCAGGCAGAAAGAGCTATCGCTGCTACTCAGGACGGTATTGAGATCACATCAAACTCGTACGGAGTAAATTTAGCTTCAGGTTATAATACTGGAAGATACAATAGCGGTGATCGTGGAGACGACAACGTTACGGTGACATTCCCTTATTTATTAAACATTTATTCAAACGGAAATGCACAAACCGCATATCCGGGTGGATTTAATACTTCAACTAAAAATTCAAAAAACGCGCTGCATGTGGCTGCTAATAATCCGGATGATTTAATTAGTAGTTATAGTAGTTTCGGACCAACGATCGACGGTCGTTTGGTGCCTCAGATTGCCGCTGTAGGAACTAATGTGTATTCATTAGACTACAGTAACTCGTATCAAATTATGAGTGGTACTTCTATGGCGACACCTGGAACTACAGGTACAGTAGCTTTGCTTTATGAAAGATACAAGAACATTTACGGTACAAAACCATTGGCTTCTTTAATGAAAGCTTTGGTAACAGGTACTTCTAAAGATGCAGGAAATCCTGGACCGGATTATAAATATGGTTTTGGAAATTTAAATGGACTTAGAGCGATTAGAGCTTTAGACAACAAAATGTTTTATTCTGAGAGCGTATCGAACGGACAAAGCAATGAGAAAGAAATTGTTGTACCGGCCGGTTTAGTGACTTTAAAAGTGATGCTTGCTTATACTGATTTGCAAGGAACACCGGGAGCATCTTCTATTTTGGTTAACGATTTAGATGTTAAAATTGTAAAGGACGGTGTAACTACTTTACCATGGATATTAAATCCGACAACACCAAATGTGAATGCAGTTCGTGGAGTTGATAATATGAATAACATCGAACAGATCACTCTAGACAATCCTGCACCGGGAACGTATAAAATTATTGTTAGCGGTACAAGAGTGCCTATTGGTACACAGGAATTCTCAGTAGTATACGATTATGTAGCTCCGGAATTAACTTTGACTTATCCGATAGGAGGAGAAAAAATCAATACTGATACTACAGAATACATTCGTTGGGATTATGAAGGAGAGCCAAAAACGTTTACTCTTGAATATTCTGTTGATGGAGGAATTAACTATCAGGTAATCGCCAAAGATATTCCATCAGCAGCCAGAAATTTTGCATGGAAAGTTCCTGCGGGAATTGTGGCTAATGCAAAAGTAAGAGTGATTGCTGGTAGTAAAGTGGATACCTCAAGAGAAGTATTTACGATTATTACCGAGCCTAAAAACTTAGTGATAGCACCTTCAGCATGTGGGACTTCCTCTTATAAAATGGATTGGGATCCTATCGTAGGAGCAAAATACGAAGTTTTAAAAATGAACGGTTATAAGTTTGACGTTGTAGCAACAGTTACCGATCCTACTTATACTTTCGTAGTTGCACCTGGAAACGATAACTGGTTTTCCGTAAGAAGCATTGATATTGCAACAGGACTAGTTTCTGAGCGAGTAAGAGCGGTAAATGTAGAACCTGTTTCCGGAGCTGTTGTTAGTGCGGTAACACTTCCTTTTACTGAAAATTTTAACTCCAGAAAAGCATCAAATTATGTATTTTCTAAAGGTACAACCGGTACTGTGAAATACGAATACGTTAATGCAAGTTTTGTAGACGGAGCAAAAATGGCCGGATCTGGGGATGTATCTGCTTCACCGTGGGTAGCTAGTACAACAGCAAATGCTTTCGCAAATAATCCAAACTTTGTTAAGAAAGTATCTTTCTGCGATATTGATGCCTCAAGTTTGGCTGGAAAAGCACTTCGTTTGAAATTTAATTTAATTTGGAATAGTGTTGGACCAACAAACAAAAACTTTTTCAGACTGGTTGTAAATGGTACACCTGTTAATAGTTCTGAAAATGTTGGTGTTTATGGAGGAACTGTTTTAAGCGGAAGTACTGAATTGATTTACGACTTATCAGCTTATGCGGGAACTATCTTTAGTATTGCTTTCGAATCTGTTATAGATAACGATGTAATTGTAGTAGCTAACGATAACGTATACAGTCATGTGTTTATTGATAACGTGTCTATTTTTGAAGCGACTACAACCGATTTAAAATTAACTTCTTTGGTTACCAATACAGGGCTTACAGCTACTGAAACGGTAAAAATAAAAGTATTGAACAATTCTCCTGTTGCAGTAAGTAATGTTCCGGTATCGTATCAAATCGACGGAGGAGCAGAAGTAATTGAAACTATCGCAGGACCTATCAATCCTTTAAGCGAGGTATCTTACGACTTTGTGCAAAAAGCAGATTTTTCAACTCCTAAACTTTATACAGTAGTTGGAAAAGTAAATTATACAGGTGATGTAGTTGCAGACAACAACTCCATTCAAAAAAGTGTAAGTAATATTGGAACTGATATCTTGATGGGTTCTGCCGCTCCGGCACCTACCTGTGCAGCAACATTTACAGATAGCGGTACACGTTTTGCTAATTATGGTGATAATCTTTCACAAACGATAACTTTCAAACCTAACGTAGTAGGAAACAGTGTAAAAGTGACTTTTTCTGCTTTTAATGTAGAGCAGGATTTTGATTATCTGTATGTTTATAATGGTACAAGTGCATCAGCGCCTTTATTAGGAACCTTTACAGGGAATACTTTACCTCCTTCTTTAACATCAACAGCTGCTGGAGGAGAGTTAACTTTTAGATTCACTTCAGATAGTAATACTAATGAATTAGGATGGATTGCTGATATTAGCTGTGTTGTAAAACCTATTGTAAATGACGTGTCAGTAGTTTCGATTACAACACCTGAGGTTTTAGGAAAAAAGAGCAGTACACATGATATAACCATTAGAGTAACTAATTTAGGACCAAATGTTCTGACGAACCATCCTGTATTTTATCAGGTAAATGGCGCAGCAAAAGTAACAGACGTTGTTCCTACAATAGCTGCTTATGGTACTGCAACTTTTACTTTTGCTACAAAAGCCAATTTATCAGTTGTGGATGCTACTTATACCATCAAAGCCGGGACTGATTTAGCGGATGATAATCCTGCTAACGATTCCTTTGAAAAAGTGGTATACAATAAAAATGAATTACCGGTTCATACCAATACAAATGGGTATGCAATTTCGAAATTAAAATGGAATGATGTGGTAAACAATTCAGGAACTACAGCCTATTCTGATTTTAAAAATATAAAAATTCCGGTTTATGCTGGTTTTACCTATCAGCCGGAAGCGACAATCACCAAACCGGAGACACCAATCACAAGAGACTTGTCAGCGAGTGCAACAGGGGTATTTACCATGATTGTTATCGATTTAAATGGTGATGGAAATTTAACAGATGAATTTTATGCGGGAACTTTTTGGGTAAATACTACACCAACTTCTGCAGCACCTGCTATTCCATCTACAACAAGCACTCACTATTTCAGACACAATTTTACTCTGGTAGGAGGTTTAACTATTCCAGCGGGTACAACAGCTGGCGAAAAATTAATGCGTGTCGTTCATATGTTCCGTTCGCCATCAGAATATTACAATGTTAATTTGGGACCAACTTTTGACGGATTAACAAGTTCAAGAGGTGATTTTGAAGTAGAAGAATACACCATTAATGTATTGCCATTTACAGCTGCTGATGCAAGTGTAGAAAGAATTGCAGCGCCTATTAAACCAGGTAATGCACCAGTGGCGGTTACAGCTGTAATTCGTAACTATTCAACAGTAGCAATTTCGAACTTCCCTGTAGCTTATAAAGTTAATGGAATGGCAGAAGTAGTTGAGACTCATGTGCCTTCAATTGCTGCAGGGGCAACAGCTACTTTTACATTTGCTGCAAAAGCTAATTTAGGAGCTCCTGGCGATTATACGATTGACGTATACACCAAATTGCCTGCAGATACAGATCCAACAAATGATTCTAAGTCTGTAACACTTTCACATGCTGCAAATTATGCGACTAATGTTACAGGGACTTTTGATGGTGTAAACGATTTTATTAAAACTGATGTTTCGCCAATTTCACCAGCGCTGAATCTTACGAATAATTATACGTATGAGCTTTGGGTGAATCAAAAGCAGCCTTCTATTTTTGGTAGACTTTTAGATAAAGGTACAGCATTGATGTTTATACATAACAACAATAGCTTGTCACTTTATAAAGAGAATAGTTTAGTAATCTCGATTACAACAGCCGCAGGTTCGTATGTAATTAATACAGGTGTAAATACGATTAAACAAAATACATGGCACCATATTGCGTATTCCGTAAGTGCTGCCAATGTGTACACGGTTTATATTGACGGAGTTTCAGTTCCTTATACTAGTACAGGTACTGCAGGAGCATCAACTACAAATTCTACTTCAGCGGCTTATATAGGTAATAATGCAGGATTGGCTCGTGGTTTAATTGGTAATATCGATGAAGTTCGTATTTGGGCAGGAGTTCGCAATCAGGCAACAATTGCAGCAAATTCAACCACTAAATATGTTGGAAACGAACCTGGATTATTGGCGTATTACAGCTTCTCAGAAGGTGATAAACCGTTTGTATTTGATAGTACAATAAGCGATAACACAGCTGTTGTAACCAATGCCGATACCAATGGTGTAGGTGAGGGGAAATTCTGGAATGTACCGGTACTATTGCAAAAAATCGAGTTTGCCAACCAACTATCATCAAGTTATGATGCAGCAACCAAAACGTTCTCTATATTATTAAGTAATGGATCAGATCTAACAACTGCCATTGCCAATTATACCTTAGGAATGAAGAGTATTGCAAAAATTGGTGGAGTTACACAAGTTAACGGAGTAACGCCAAACGATTTTAGCAATCCGGTTACTTTAACAGTGGAAGGTGTTGGTTTTAATACCGGAATCACTGAAACCTATACTATTAAACTTGTAACAGGTTTAAGTGATCAAAGTAAATTGCTTTCTTATGACTTTAAAACAGTTTCAAACCCTAGTTTACCACAAGAAATCATCACTGATATTGCAGGAAACAATGTAACTAAAACGGTACCGTTTGGTTATAATGTAACCAATTTAGTAGCAGACTTTACTATTTCTGCGGGAGCTGAGCTTTTCGTAGACGGAGTAAAACAATTGAACTCAAAAGTAGTTGCTTCAGATTACAGTAATAGCTTCCTGGTAACGGTAGTTTCAGAGAACAAACTTGCTCAAACGAACTATACGATAGATATTAATGCGAAAAATTCTCAGGCTGGTATTCTTAGCTATTCTGTAGCCAATCAAATTGGAACAAGTATCATTGATCCGGTTTTGAAAACCGTTAAAGTTGTGGTGAATAATAATGCTAATTTGAGTGCCTTGGTGCCTGTTGTGCAGGTGTCGGATTTTGCTACATTGCGTATTGGAACCTATATTCAAACTAGCGGTGTAACTACCCTGAATTATACAGGACCAGTAGTGTATAATGTGACTGCACAAAACAGATCTATTGAAAACTGGACTGTAACGATTGAGGTGGCCAAACCTACAATTACATTGTTAGGTGATGCTGTAGTTTCAATAGACAAAGGATGTGTATTTACAGATGCAGGTTATACGGCTAAAGACAACCTTAATACAGATATAACTGCGTCAGTAGTAGTATCAGGTACTGTCGACGTAAACACTCCGGGTCAGTATGTAATTACCTACACCGTTAAAGACGCTTTGCAAAATCAATCAACAGTAACACGTACGGTAAACGTATCGTCTACTACCTGTACTTTAGGATTACCGGTTAATGTGATTGAAGGTTTTGTATTGTATCCAAATCCGGTTACGGAAGGAAAAGTACATATCGAATCGGCATCAGCTAGCACTAAAAACATTTTGATCTCTGACATGTCTGGTAAAAAAGTACATGCTGTTAAAACAGAGAAAACAGAAATCAATGTTTCAGGTTTACCAAGTGGTGTATACATCATCAAAGTAGAACAGGACGGAAACACTGCCGTGCAAAAACTGATTGTTAAATAAACATTCATTTTGTTATGGAAGTAGTCTTCCATAAATTATAATAACAACCCAACAGGTTTCAAAAACCTGTCGGGTTTATTTTTGTCTACCTATATATAAGAGTAATTTTTGTCCAACCGAGCGAAAATATAATAAGAGTGCTTTTGTCTGGCTGAGCGAAGTCGAAGCCATCAAGTTTAGAATTTGGAATTTAGAACTTGGAACTTGGAACTTGGAATTCGGAATTTGGAGTTTGGAGTTTGGAATTTTTTAGAAGCCCTCTCCCGCTATTCGTTACAATCTTTTGCTTTTTAAAGGAAAAAGCAAAAGGATTTCCACTTCTATCGGGGCTAGGGGATAGGTTTTCAAACGAAAATAACCCAAAAAACAAAAATGTAGCGTCTTTTTAAACCCGACAGGTTTTCAAAACCTGTCGGGTTTGTTTTGCGAGACCAGTAAAATCGGGGTATTTCAAAGGCAGGTGTAGTATTGAATCTAATTCACTAAAGAAAAACCTTTCAAAACCAAAAATAGGTTAAATTGTAAAAGGGGTGTTATCAGAGTGTTAACAAAAAGTTTTCAAAAACATCAAAAATACTTCCCTAAAAAGCTTGTGAAAGCGAATAAAGTGACTACTTTTGCACCCGCAACAGCGATAGACGTTCACCGAAATACTGGCAAGAGAGAGAATCAAAACGAAAAGAAATTTTCAAATAAAAATTCAAAAAAAGCTTGCGAGAATGGAAAACGGATATTACATTTGCACCCCGCAAAATATGCGAAG
>NZ_JBLYEG010000024.1:0-38131 GCF_048514875.1 Flavobacterium sp. T12S277
CCAAAAGGAGTTTAATTGCTTTTTTCATGATGCTTCTGGTTTATTGTTTGTAATTGTATTGGTTTTCAGAAAGGACCTTATCATTTTTGTCTTTGACAAATTTGAGTCTTCCTAAACCGTCATAGGTGTAGGTGATCTTATCACCTTTAGGATCGGTGATGGTGCTTATTCCCACCAATGGAATATGGGTATAAGTGGTCACAAGTGTATTGGCTACTGAAGAATCATTACGAAGGGCATCTAATGCTGATAATAAAGAGGCCTCATTTCCAGTTCCTGAAGATGCCGTTTCTATTGCAGTTATTAAATTTGCCGGGATATTAATATTAGCAGCGTTTTCTATTTTTGCCACAATCAGGGTTTTGTTGTACCCCCATATGATTCTAATATTAGATTCGGTAGTTGTTAAACGAGGTATCGCATTATCTGATGAAACCGCTCCTGTGTAAACAATATTTCCAAATTCATCATAACTATAGTACATTCTTTTTTCTAAAGATTGATTTCCTTTACTCTTATATAAAAATTGCGGTTTAAAATTGTCAGAAACAGAAGTAAAGTCATATTTATACTGATCTGTAAGCTCTCCGTTTGTTTTGTTTATAATTTTTACCAGAGGTGAAATAGAGTTTTTATTTACCATATCCAGTGAAACAACATCAGTAAAGTCATATGGATAGAATAATTCATTAGTATGAATAGTATTCGTATTAAAGGAGGTCGTAATTTTCTTTTGTTTAAAATGGGAATTGTACTCAATAGTCATGTTTTTTTCTACTGGCTGATTATTATAATATTCGGTTGTTTTTTTGTTGTAGATAAATCGTTCTACATCAAATTCTTTATAAATTTTAAAATAGAAGAAGTCATTAAGAGTAAAAGGTAAAACGGGTTGTGAGCCATCAATAAGTTTAACTTTATATGCCATTTTTAAACTTTTCGGATAATTTGGATTGGTTGTTACATCAACCGGTGTATAGTTTGTATTATCGGTATCAAGATACAAATTAGCTTCTTCTGTTAGTGTTTTATTAGTAGTGGTAAGGTCATTACTAGAAAAAACAGTTTTACGTTCTTCTATTCCAATACTTAAATCATTACCGGTTGGTATTGAAGGATAATCAGATCCTTTTACTATTGCATTAAAATAGTCAGTTTGTTTATAACCCTTTGGGTAAACTATTGTTTTGGTTCCGTATACTCCCGGAAGGTATTTGTATACTGGTGTGTTGTCCCAATTGGAACCAAAATTACCTCCGCAATTTCTACAAAGAAACTTTGCAGGTTTTATAGTTTCAGATTTTATCGGAGACTCTTTTATTGAAAGATACCCTACAGGAGAGTTATTTTGCATGGATAAATTATGCGATTTTGAACTTACCGTTATAACATTAGGAATTACGGGTAGATGAAACTGGCCACTATCTGCACAACAAGTTTCTTTTGACATGATTTTATCGGATAAAGAGGTATGCATAAAAGTAGTTGCACTGGAAGCTCCATCAGAATTTGTATAGTCGTAGTTTCTAGTTATTGGCTCACCTTCTAATGGGCTGTCTACTATTTTACTAACTCTGATTCCCCCAACCATAGCCGTAGGTTTATATTGTACAAATTGTGCAACTGCAGCGTCATAAAAATTCAAGGTAATGGAAGCCTTAACATTTTGCGTTCTATTGTAGTCTGTTCTAAATTTAAACTCGTAGGTACCTGCGGGAATTCTAAATTTCCCACCACTGTCTTTGTTTGATTCACAATTATTAAAATTCAAACAGTTGCTATCGTGCTGTGAGATTTCATTTAACTGTGTTGATATTAAAGGAGTTTCGCTTCCAGTAACAATTCGTTCCCGCTGAACTAATAAATAGTATGGGGTAGTAGTGTCTGTACCTGGTGCACTTCCACCCGAAATTTTCTTAATACTTAAATCAACATAATTTACATTTTCTATAAAATGACTTAGGGTTGCGGTTACATCAGTATCAAAAGTTTTGATAAATATATCCTCTTTTGTGGAGGGAGCATCCGGTAAAAAATCAGATTTAAATTTCAAATTGATACCAACATTTGGTTCATCTTCGCCATTACCATAAGAACTAGCTGTCGAATTTTGTTCGTAATATATATTTGTTGTGCCTCCCGTTGGATATTTTATTTCTCTTAAAGCTCCTTTTACAGTATATCCGAAGTTTGGGTTTTTATTGGCATTATAATTCGTTCCATAGGCAAAAATAGGATAAAGGTTATCAGCACCATTTGCAAAACCATATTCGTCCTGATTTTTTGGATGATTATAAATGGAATTTGTAAATTCGGGTAAATCTTTATCATAGTAATCAAATCCATAAAAAAGTTGATTGTTCTTCATTATCTTATCTAACAAATTCCTATTGTATGAATAAGTAAAATCATATGAATACACACTTTTGTTATTCATGTCCTTAACAAGCATTTGATTATAAACTTCCTGATTGTTTAGTGTTATATAATTAAAATTGATATTGAAATTCGGACAGGTAATAGATTTCAGAATTTTTCTTTTTATGATATCATTGGTACAGCCTTGATTGTATACATCAGGGACAGATGGAATGCGGCTTCTTATTTCAACACTTGCATAAAAACTATAAGTTTTAAAGTCATCAGTATCGTAAGTAAAAGCAATTTCCTGACCATTATTCACTCTGATTTTAGACAGTTGCCAACTTGAGGTATAAGAAGGGAATCCTTCGTCGAAAAAAGAACTGTAACCTTGAAAAGGTTCATTAATCTCTTTTTGATCAAAGAAATATTGATTGGCATTAGCGTCCGTCAGAATAAAGCCTTCGATAATCTGGCTGTTATTTGCATTACGTACTATTCGTATCTTGTTATCGTGTTTAGATAAAAAAGCAGGAGTACCATCTAATCCAATTTTGAAAGAAAAATTAATACCATTAACACTTACGCTATAGCGGTCTGCTTCTGAATCATAGAATCCTGAAGTTATTTTTTGAGCGTTGTGGTAAACAAGGGAAGAATTGTTAATGTAGCCATTTACTATTTCCTTAACTGCTGCATTATTATAACCACGTGGATGTTCATCGGGCAAGCCTCTGACTTCCCTCGAAACAACTCCTCCTAAATTTAGTTGCCAGCCGAGCCCAATTATTGAAGGAGTTTCTTCTAATTTGTTTCCAGCATAATTGTAACTTAATTGAACTGGAAGATTAAAATCTCCAACTTTACCATTAAAAAGCGGAATGGTTTTTTCCAATCTGCCGTAAAATAAATTTACAGGGACCTCTTCATAATTCCCTAATCGTGCTGCTTCAGGAGAAACTGGAAATGTTAGTAAATCAGCGCTTAATTTGGTTTCCTGACTGTAAGTAGAATTCCAAAAAATGAATATTAATAAAGATTTTAGTAGTGTTTTATTCATGATTTATCTTTGTTACTGCTTTTATTGGACTAGATATTTTTTTAATTTGTTGATTTTTAGTTTGTTATATTGGTTTTGCTTTCGGTTGAATAGCTACGTAATTATAATAAAAAAAGACGTATAAATTGATGTAGTTTTTAACAAATTATTTAGGGTCAGGCACTTGTGGTATTCCGGAATAAAAGAAACAAAAAGCACTAGTAATGAATCTGTTTTCTTCTTTATATTGAAAAGGAAACTCTGATATCAACTGAAAGAAATTATCCAATTGCACTGCTCAATTGAAACATTGGTAAATACATCGCTACTAATAATACGGCCACCAAAACTCCAACAAAAAGAATGATAAAGGGCTCCAATACAGTTGTCATAATCTTAGATTGCTGTACCACTTCCTGATTGTATTGTTCGCTTAATTGTTTGAAAACGTATTCGGTTTGGTTGGTCTCTTCGGCTACTTTTACAAGAGATATGATTCGGTTATCAAAAAGAGGTGTATTTTTTAAACTTGAACTCAGACTATTCCCTTTTAAAATACTTTTTTCTACTTCTGCTAATGCCTCCTGAAGCGGTACAAAACGTATCATTTTTTTGACCATTTGTATACTATTCAATAACGGGACTTTGGCCGTAGTAAGCAATGTTACAGCTTGCGTAAATTGTGCCAGATAAACTTTGGTCATAAAGGCGCCTAACACCGGAATTTTGATTAAAAAATAGTGCAACGCTCGTTTGTATCGGGCATTGTTTTTAAAGAATCGCGTTGAGAAAATAAAGGCAATAAGAATTATTAAAAAGTAAATTCCGTAAGTTTTGGTCATACCGGATAACTGAACAATTAGCTGAGTTAAAAAGGGAAGTTCCATGTTGTTTTGTTTGAAAATATCCTGAAACATTGGTACTACATAACTTAGCATGAAAACAACGACTAAAACGGCTGTACTCAATACAATAGAGGGATAGGTGAGGGCCGCAACAATGATGCGTTTTTGTTCATTTTTGCGCTCGAAAAAATAACCCAATTCATTGCAAACCTGCGCTGTAGTTCCGGTTTCTTCACCAATTTGAATAGAGTAGTACTCGTATTCTGTAAAAGATTTTGAAGCGGATAGGGCTTCAGAGAATGGTTTTCCGTTTACCACCTGATTGAGTATGGACTGAATTAGCTCTTTGTCGGTATTCTTTTTTAATGATTCTACAATTAAAGAGAGTCCTTCTTTAAAACTTACTCCGGCTTTAAGCAAAACAGCTAATTCCTGATAAAAAGCCTGCTTTTTCTTATTATTAAAACTGTCACCAAAAAGAGAAATTTCTTTTTTCAGCAACTCTTCAATACTATTTGTTTTCTTAGATTGAGTTGTTTTCTTATTTGGGGTATTTTCTACTTTAAAGGCCATCTTCCTGATTCATAAAAAAGGTTATATCATTTTTTTTAGAGACGAAAATTTGATAATCGGGTAACTCATTACCTGCAAATATGGATAATGCATCGACTGGACCTGATTTTACTTCCTTTCCTTTAAAAAAGATTCTATTGGGATTAATTTTTAGTTTAATAGTATCGAGATTTCGCAGGGTAAATTTCTCTTTAAATGAATACATCACTGTATCGGCTTCTGAGGTCATTACTAAAATTTGATTCGAATCATCGAAAATTACGGTGTAAGGATCATTAAAATCCTGCCAAAGCTGCTGTTCAAAAAGTGCCAATGTACTGGTCTTGTCAAAATTACTTTGTATGGCGTGAATTTGTTTTTGAACCAAACGAAGGACACTAAAGGCCATACCCACTACTATTGCCGTAATAATCATAACGACTAATAATTCGGACAGTGTAAATGATTTTAATTTTCCTGTTGCCATATTATTTGTTGTTTTGAAATTTCTTTTTTCGAATTGGTGTTTATGGCCGAAATAAAGATTGTTTTTCTGGCAGCTTTAATTTCCTGGTTAATCTGAATATCCCAGCCTTTGAAATTTTCCTGATATGGTAATTTTACAATCTGATTCTGAACTTCATATTCCAGTTCGCTTATTCTGTTTTCTATTGCATGTGTGTTTTTAGAAAAGGTATTTAACACAAGGTTGTTAAGTACTAAACTTGCAATTATAAATATGATTACAATTAGCACTGTCGCTACAAGAGCTTCAATCAAAGTGGCCGATTTTATTTTTTTTAATACAACCATTTCAAAACTGATTTAGGTTCTTGCTCAAAAGGGATTCCGCCGTAAACTGCCGGAATACTTTCATTTTCAATGGTTCCGTTGTAGATATGGTTCACAAATATTGATCCTGCCTGATTGGCAATAAATTGTTTGGTGTATACACAGCCGGCTACACTGCCTCTTAACTCAAAGTTACCGTTGCAATACACCTGACCTCTTATTTTGGCCTCTTTTTCCAAGACTATCTGAGTTTTAAAATCGGATAGTTCTTTGGTTTGAAAGTAGCAGACACTTCCTTTTATAATACTTCCATTATCTATAAAAATTTGATTTTCAAAAGGAAGATTGGAAGTTTCGGCTGTAGTGTTTTTATTATCCTGAAAAAGAACCAGTGCTGATGGGAAACTGAGATTGCATTTTTTTCCTACGATAATTTTTTTAGAAGCGATCGCCTGAAAACTGCCTACAGTCTCATCTTCAATTTCAATAATTGGAGCAATCAGAATGATGTCTTTAAGTAGCGTGTTCTTTTTAATTTTTATGGATGTTTCCGATTTGATAATAATATTTCCGGATAGTACTTTGTTTTCTAAAACGATCGGCTCAATAGTATAATATCCCTTTGTTTTGGTTTTAAAGGAATTGATGATTCTTGACGATGCATTTAGGTTGATATAATCTTCCTGACTGTTGATTTTGTATTCTTTTAAATAATACGGAATGACATCTGTTTCAGCTTTTCCTATCTTGGGTAATTCAGCACTACTTTTTTTAATAGTCCCGTAAATGAGCTGTTTTCCATAATAACTGTTTCCGGCTATATAGCCAGAATTTACACCCTGAGTTGGTAAAAAAGCAATTCCGCGTATGCTTGTAGTACCAACCACGGTTAAAGCATTGTGGGTTTCCTGAAGGAAGAGAGTAGGGGATTCATTGGTTTTTAAAAGCGAGCCAATAATAGCCGATTTGACAAACTTCTTTTTTCGAAAGCGTGCTTCAGAAATGCCTTTTTGAAAAATACCCCAGTGCGATAAATGAACCTTTACGATTTGATTTTCTTTTTTGATAAAATCAATACGGGTAGTATCAGTACTGGGTTCTTTCTGTTCTAATAAGGAGTAAATGCCCATGTCGGCAAATTGAATATTTTCAATTGCACCTTTTGACTGCTCCTTCATATAAATAAAAGTATAGGCGTAAAGAATTAGACCCGCTAAGAGCAAAGCAATTAGTACAGCTACAAATACAGTAAATTGTAATGCACCGGATTTAATTTTAAGCTTTAATTTCAATCTTGCAGCATTATAAGATTTAGATTCCCTTTGTATTTGACGTAAACAGATTCTTTATCACCAGTTTTTAAGAAGACTCCATTTTCAGTATCACCAATTTTCATGAAGTAATTTTTGTTGTCAATGATAAGCATGAAAACTTTAGTTTTTTCTTTGGTATCCGATATCAGGCCTTTGTATAAAATAGTTGGCCAGACTAAAGTTTCTTTTGGTTTAGGAGCTTTGGCTGTTTTAGAACCGGTTGCCTTCGTTTTTGGAGCATTATTTTCTGAGTACATTTTTCCTAAAAAAGGATCCCTGTAATTCACATCAATAGTGAACGATTGCCTTTGATTCAATTTTAAGGGTTTGATCCTTAATTCGGGGTTATTGGCGGCAACTATTTCGTCAGAGTTCGTAAAAGAAAATAACTGAAATAAGACCGCGCCCCAAACCATAAGCACGATGGGTAAAAGAATGTATATGTTTTTTTTATTTTTCATTATTTTTATTTCTGACGTAACTCTTTCTCAATTTTGGCAACCCTTAAAACTAAACTTTTTAAGGATTCAATTTCTTCAGATTGCTGGTCAATTTTTTTATGCTGCTGAATGGAATAAAGAGTCAATTCTTCTATTTTTTTCAATAAATTCATATTCATTTCTGCCAGCATCAAACCATTTTTTTCAATTTCCTGAGCAGATGGAATTTCAGGTAAATGCTTATTTTTATTGATGTAATCTTCTACTTCTTGCAGTGATTTTAATTGGTAATCATTTGCAAAAACATAATCAGGTACTAGTGGTCCTGCCATATCAACACGAACTTCCTGGGTGTGAATTTTTCCTTTTACGGTAAGTTTTTCGTCTGGAGCGGAGGTGCCGATACCAACTCTATCTTGCATGATACTCATATATTGACGCGTTCCTGAAAAAGTAATTGTTTGTATGGGGCTTATTTTTGTTTCAGTTTTTAACAAATTAAGATCCTGCGTAAGTGACATGACACCTTTGATGGTTATAGTCAACATATTTTCGGTACTAACTAAATGGTATATCGGAATACTTGTGGTATTGTTTTGAAAATCACCAATATGCCATTGGTTAGCGACATTTCCGAAAGCAACCGGGATTTCGGTTGTTTGATTAAAATAACCGCCTTGAGCAGAGGTATTACGCCCTATTTCGAAACGTTTTGTAAGCTTACCGGTGGAAAGCTGATCATTATAATTTGAAGTTATACTTACTTCGATCCAACCCCATAAAGGCATATCTGGAAATTGAATATTTACAGCCTGATTTGGGGTATTATTTGGAAATGTGGAAGAGTTAAGCGTAAACTCAAACTGACCACTTGTTTGCGCGTAAACTGAAAGATTTAGTAAAAGGGCAATAATTGAACTTAAAAAGAAAATTCTATTAGTCTTTAACATTTTATTTCGTTTTTAATTTATTAATTTCATTCTGCATCTGTTCTACTTTAAGATTAAGAATGTGGTTGTTCTCATTTTGCTTTTCATTTTGCTTTTTCATTTCAATCATATAAAGCGTTAATTCTTCAATTTTTTGAAGCAGTTTAGCATTCATTTCTCCCAGATTAATTCCGTTTTTCAAAACCTCTTCTTCGCTCGGAATATTTTCTAAATGCCCTTTTTCAGCAATATGTTTTTCGACTTCTGCAAGAGTTGGTAAGTTGTATTCTTTTTTAAAAACAAAATCAGACCAGCCTGTCAGGTCTACTTTCACTTCTCTAGAATGAATGGTACCGTTTACATCTAGTTTGTTTGATGGACTTCCTGTTCCAATCCCAACATTTCCATTATCCATTATAGTAAAACGATTACTGCACATTCCGCCCTCCACACATCCTAAATTATCATAAGCCCAAAATTGTAAACTATTTCCATAAACACTAGTCATATTATAAATATTCCAGGAACTTGCTGTCCCATTAGCCGTTTTTGAAAAATTTTTAAGCTAAATTTGACCACCGCCAACATCAGAAATAGAGCTAATAATTGCACCTTTAAAAAATCCATTACCTGAAACATCTAGTCTCTCACTTGGATTTGTTGTGCCAATACCTATGTTTTTATCACTGGTAATTGTTAAAGCAGATCCGCCGATTCCATAATCAATATCAAGAAATGCCATACTGGCATTGTCGCGTGCCTTAAAATTCCATGGCCCACCTGTATGACCATAAGGTTGAAGTGATAAACGATTGATTTGTGCAATTGTGCCCGAAGGAGCTTCCTGTTTTCCAATTTTCAAACTGGTATCGTAATAAGCACTTCCTGTTGTTGGATAGGTATTTTGTGCAAAATTTACTTGTAATGCAAATAGTGAAACCAATAAAAGTAACTTTTTCATTCTTTTATTTATTTTGGTTTAATTTTAAGTTAGCTATTTCTTTTTTCATTTCCTGATTTTCCTTTTTCATTTCAATCATATAAAGCGTCAATTCTTCAACTTTTTTCAACAGACTCATATTCATTTCGGCAAGCATAAGGCCATTTTTCTCAATATCCTGAGCAGATGGAATTTCAGGTAAATGTTTATTTTTGTTGATGTAATCTTCTACTTCTTGCAGTGATTTTAATTTGTAATCATTTGCAAAAACATAATCCGGTACTAGTGGTCCTGTCATATCAACACGAACTTCCTGGGTATGAATTTTTCCTTTTACAGTTAATTTTTCGTCAGGAGATATTGTTCCAATTCCTACATTCCCATTTTGGATATAATGGTTTCCGAATCCGCTAACTCTTAAATATCCAGTTGAGATTAAGTTATAATTTAGTTCATTTGATGCCGAAAAATCTGGTATATTAACCCCAGTTGGAGTTTGATTAATCTGGATTTGATTTTTGTCGGTAACGACATCAACCCTTTCTTGTAAATAAGTAATTTTAATTCTATAAGTGGCATAATCTCGAACATCGAAAAATATTGGTAATCGTCTGTTGATATAGTCACCAAGACTGGTACTTAAATCTGTAGGTGAGCCCAGTACAATTTTTCCGGAATGATACATTCCGTTTGATTCAACAAGTTTGGCAACAGGCGAACCGGTATTAGCCCCTTGATGGAAACCATTTTCAACAACGTATCTTTCATAACCAGTGCCATAAGAAACTTGAAAAAGTTCTATTATGATCAGGCCTCCAGCTTGCCAGTGGTAAGAATTATAGCCAACAGAGGCGATTTCATATCTTTTTGCCTGCATATCAACTGCTGACAATCCAGATATAACGCTTGTTTTTATACCATTTTGGTCTATATGTGTTTGCGCAAAAAGAAACGAAGAAAAAAAGAAAACTAAAGCAGAAGTAATTATTTTATTAAAGTGCATCTTTATCAATATTTGAAGTATTTATTATTGTAATGTGTTTGAAAAAAATTGTTGGATTTAACGTTTTTAGTTGATAGTAAAATTAAAGACAGTGCTTCTTGGGCTTACATTACCCGCTTCATCAAATGATTTGATAAACCAATAGTAAGTTCCTTTTGCAAGTGTTTTGTTGTAGGGTGCAGTAGCTTTGTCTTTAAAGTTCAAATTGGTTAGCGCACTTTCAGTATACACATAGATACTGTCTTTTTCAGGACTTCCGGCAACAGGAGTTCTGCTCCATTGAAAATTAACACTGGTATTTGTAGTGGTGCTGGCATTTACCGGGCTTGATAGAACGGGAGTAGCCGGAACTTTAGTATCTACAAGGATAGACCTTGAAGTATATAAAGTTTGCGAAGTACCATTGCTGGCTCTTATTTTCCAGGTATATTTTCCTTCATCGAAAGTATAATTGAGCACCGTAGTAGCCGTACTTTGTTCTTTTACTAAAGTATTATTTTCGTCTAATATCTGAAGTTGGTAAGAACTTGCTCCAATAATTGTTTCCCATGATAGTTTTTGCAGCGCTGTTTTCGTTGTTAAATTATTTGCAGGAGTTAATAAGATCACGGTATTGTTTTGAAAGTCATTATTGTTCAAAACTTCAAAACTTCGTTTGGTATAAGCAGTTTCGTAGCCACTATTTACCGCTTTTACACGCCATTCATATTTTCCAATGTTTAATTGCTGCGTAAATGAGCTCTTTGACACCAGAGTATCGCGAACTATTTGTTGTGGAGCATCAAAATTAGGTGTTGCAATTTGCAGCCTGTATTTTTCTGCATCTTTAACAAGATCCCATGAAAAGGTTACCCCTGAAGATGAAAGTGCAACATTGTTACCAGGAGCTACAAGGCTTACTTCTTTTTTAGAGATATCCGGTACCAGAAGTATCTCTTCACAAGAGACAAAACTTAGCATTATTATAAAAAAGGAGAATTTAAGAAATGAAATTTTATTCATGATAAAATAGAATTGAATATTTTTTGATCTTTAACCAAAAGGGAAGGGACTAACTAAGCTACAGGTTAAATAAGTTTTTGTTTTTTTTCTTTGGGGTGATTCTTTTTTCAGTTATTCCTTTGCAACTGCTATGCTCTTTTACAATATCGGCTACATACCATTTTCCTCTTTCAGATGTAGTCCAGCAAAACGAACTTACCTGATAGGCAACAATGGTTTCGGGATTGATATCGATCGCATCTATTTTTTTTCCGGATTTGAATATCAGGATACTGTATTTTTTATACACATTATTGGTTAAATAAAAAGCATCGGCCTGTCTGATTTTGGAGATTTCGTCAGTTGACAAACTAACAGCCAGACTTGAGATAATTTTTGAAGACTGCGTATTTACCAATAGATTTAAAATTTCAGTATTATAATCTGAATTTATTTCATGAACTAAACCAGCAACATCCAAAATCTTAATCGTTACTAATTCCGGTTTTATGGGTAAGCTATCGATATAGGCTACTTTAGTTTGATTTTGGTTGTATTTAGCTTTCGATTTGTAAATTTTGTTTAACTTCTTGTTGTAAGGAACTACGCCAATTTCAACACGAATATTATTTTGGAGTTTAGGGAGAGCTTTGGTTTCAAATACATTTTGATTATAAGTTAATTTAGACTCACCAATACTTCCTAATTCTACTACTGAAGAGGAGAATTTATATTCTTCATTTTTAATTTTGGTTGTTTGGCAAGCAGTGCAAATTATTATAACCAAAACAACAATTCTTTTCAACATAACTCTGATTTTTAATTAGATAGTTTTGTTTATTAGAGTTCTGATATACAATTACTATCGATTCTTTTTTCTTAAAATTTTATCAACAAAACTAGTCAAATAGATGTAAATGACTGTTAAAAAATATTTTTATTTTAAGATTTTTGATACTGTAGATTTCGACGGTTATTTTTTGCTTTTATAGCCTATTGGGTTTCGGCTTTTAGAAGGTTCTTTTGCTACTATTTTAAAATGTAAAACCTCTCTGGGAGGCGAAGTTTCGAGTTTTTATACTTTGTCGAAGCTTTTTGCGGGTGTGAAGTCGGAGACGTTCGCACATTGTTTCAAAAGAACTCTTCGCAGAGCGTGGAAATTTTATTTATATTAAAACCCAAACATTAAAAAAATCATACAATTATAGTAAAAATTTTCTTATAATTTTATGTAATTATTAATAAATTATTTCTCATTTTTACTCTCTTTATTTTTCAATAAAAAAGATATATTTGTACAAATTAATTTATATTTTGTTTTGAAAAAAAATATCCTTAAAAAACTACCTTCTTTTAACCTTCAGGAGATGTTGATTGTGTTGGCTATTATAGGAATCTTACTTTTAATTGCGCTGCCTAATTTGATGCCTTTAATTACTAAAGCCAAAAGTGTTGAGGCACAAGTACAATTAAAAGCGATTTATAATGCTGAAAAACAATACTATTTTATGTACTCGAAGTACAGTCCCAATTTTTCGGAAATAGATTTTGAAGCTCCAAAAACAACAAAAGAAAATGGTAGTGCTAACTACGTATATGAGATTATTCAATCTGATAATAATGCCTTTAAAGTAAAAGCAACGGCTATCACTGATTTTAATGGGAATGGTGTTTTTAACGTTTGGGAGATTGATCAGAATGGTGTTCCCAAGCAAATTATAAACGATTAGATGTGGTATTTAAAACTTATACTGATACTTGTATTTGCAATTGTTTTATATCAGGATTTTAAGAGTCGTTTAGTATATTGGTTTTTATATCCCGTTATCGGGATTTTGGCATTTGCAATTCAGTTGTACACTGTACCTCTAAATATTGCGATTTATAATTTGGGAGTCAATTTACTGCTGGTGTCTTTCATTCTAGGTGTTGGCTTTCTGTATTTAAAATTGCGTAATTTGAATATTAAAAATTCAATTGGAATAGGAGACATCTTATTTTTTGTCTTTATTTCCTGTACTTTTTCCACCGTATCTTTTATTGTGCTGTTTGTTTTTGCCTTACTGTTTTCACTCCTTCTGCATTTCGTATTAAGTATTAAAAAAGAGGAGGAGACAGTTCCTTTGGCGGGTTATATGGCTCTTTTTTTTGGAGCGGTATATGCAATGACTTTTTTATGTAATGGCACTTTTTTATACGTTTATTAATTATGATGAACTTCGATATTCCAATAGAGTTTCAACAGCTTGTAAAATCAGAACAGGCTTATTATTATCGGATTATTCCTGTTGGAAAAAAGGATCAGATTGTTTTATTAAAGACAGATGCTCCTGATATTGTAAGCTTGCAAAACGAATTAGGAATTTTGTTAAGTTTTAAAGTTGAATTAGAAAATGATTCTACTGAAAATATAAACCGTTATCTAAGTACCAATTATAGAAAAACAGCAAACAATAGCGTTTCAGAAATTCATTATACCGCCGATTTTTTAGAAAAAATTGTTTTAAACGCAAAAGAAATCGGAAGCAGTGATATTCATTTTGAACCTTATGAAAAAAATGCCAGAGTTCGTTTTCGTCTGGATGGAAAATTAAAAGAACAGTTTCATATTTCGGTTGAAGAATATCCGGTAATTGTCAATAAAATAAAGATTCGGGCTCAGCTGGACATTTCGGAGAAACGTTTGCCACAAGACGGACGTATTACGATGGTAACAGATTATCAGGATTTTGATGTCCGTGTATCCGTTTTGCCTACTTTACACGGCGAAAAAGTAGTATTGCGTATTTTAAGTAAAGATACCAGTCATATCGATATCAATTCGCTTGGTTTTACAGAGCAGGAATTGAGAGCCTATTTAGAGAATATTAAACGTCCGAATGGTATCGTTTTGATTTCGGGACCAACTGGGTCAGGAAAAACAACTACTTTATATGCTACTCTAAAGAAATTGAATGTACCCAATACTAATATTTTAACAGTTGAAGACCCTATAGAATATACGCTTGAAGGGATTAATCAAGTACAGTTGAAAGAAAATATCGGGCTTGATTTTGCCACGACCCTTAGGACTTTTTTACGACAGGATCCGGATATTATCATGGTTGGGGAAATTCGTGATGTTAATACGGCCAATATGGCGATTCGGGCTGCTTTGACCGGACACCTTGTTCTGTCAACCATTCACACCAACTCGGCCTGGGCTACAGTATCCAGATTAATCGACATGGGAATCCCGTCTTTTTTAATTGCCAGTACCTTAAATATTAGTGTGGCACAGCGGTTGGTTCGTAAATTGTGTGATTCCTGTAAATCAGAGGAAGCAATTTCGGCTTCCATTTTTCCAGTTGGATTTGAAATTCCAACTGATTTAAACTCCCATCATGTAGCTGTAGGCTGTGAACACTGTTATCATACCGGTTATTCGGGACGAAAAGCAATTTATGAAATCTTACCAATAGATGGTGAACTTTCTAAATTAATCAAAAATAACCAGCTTGATATTAATGACTATATGGAAGAAAACAACATTTTTACACTAAAACGCAATGCACTGTCATTAATAAAAGAGGGGATCACTTCTGTAGATGAAGTTTTTTCATTACTCTTGTAGTAAAATACACCTATTTTTAAAGTTATACAATTGAAATAAATTCATGAAAAAAATAATTACCCTATTTTTAATCTTAATTTTCCAGATGTCATTTTCTCAGGAAAATAGAATCTTACAGCTTAAAAATCATATTGAATCGATTACCGCTGATGCGCCGGGTTTAAACGAAAAAATTAATGTTAATATTAAGGAAGCTTCATTATCCAGTTTTTTATTAGCCGTTTCTCAGGTTCATAAACTTAATATTAGTGTTGCTCCCAATTTAAGTCAGATTAACATTGTGAACAATTTTTCAGATGTGACGGTTGGCGATCTGCTGATTTTTTTGTGCAAAGAATACAATTTAACCATTGATTTTACCGGGAACATACTCTCTGTAAAATCTTATGTTAAACCTATAGAAATACCTGCTTTAAAAGCCATAGACGTAAGTTATGATTTGGCTAATAATTTGCTTTCGCTGAATTTAAAAGACGATAAATTATACGATGTTTTTAGAAAAATTATGGATGAAAGTGCTAAAAATTTAGTCTTTGCTCCGGGTCTTGAAAATCAGTTGTTAACCGTCTATATAAAAAACATGCCTTTTGATGCTGCTTTGAATAAACTGGCATTTGCCAATAATTTAAGCGTGACAAAATCGAGGGATAATTTTTATGTTTTTGATAAAACAGAAGGCAATTTTGTTGCAGAAGGGACTTCGGATCCTAACAATGCAATAAGACAGAATAAACCACAACGCACCAGAAAATCCAATTTTTTTTTCACAGTTGTTGATGCAGAAAAGAAATTACTGGATGTGGATTTTGAAAACACGGCAATTTCAAGTATAGTCTACGACATAGGCCGTGAATTAGATATTGATATGTTTATCTCCAGTCCTTTAGAAGGGGCAGGTAATGCAACTGTAAAAGCAAAGAATTTTACTTTTGATGCTCTTTTGGTTAAAATATTCGAGACTAAAATAGACGGTAGTTCTTCCAACAACAGCAACAATAACAGTTCACAGCAATTTAATAATAATAATTCAGGTGCGGTTGTGTCATCTTCATCAGGGGGGAATTACACCTTTATGAAGAATGGGTCGATTTACTATTTTGGTACAAAAGACCAGTTAGTGGTGAGAAACATCAAATCTATTCCGCTAATGCATCGTTCTATTGAGATTTTAAGCGATCCGTCTAAAGAGGGCAGAAGTGCCGGAAGACTCAAC
Organism: Flavobacterium sp. T12S277; assembly: GCF_048514875.1. Taxonomy (NCBI): domain Bacteria; kingdom Pseudomonadati; phylum Bacteroidota; class Flavobacteriia; order Flavobacteriales; family Flavobacteriaceae; genus Flavobacterium; species Flavobacterium sp. T12S277. Next base: position 16,022 of record NZ_JBLYEG010000024.1, read on the forward strand.
AACACCAATAATTTTTCTAATTATAATTCCAATTCTAACTCCAACTATAATTCGAATTCATTAGACAATAGGAGTAATTCTAATTTTCAAAATCAAAACAGCAATTACAGTAACGCAAACAATAGTAGTGCTTCTTCTTCTAGCAGTAATCCTTCAGAATCAATTTTAACAATTATTCCGAATGAAATTAAAAAAGACTTAGATATAAAAATTGATAAAGAATTAAACAGCTTCCTGGTGAATGGTCCGGCTGCAAGTATCGAAAGATTCGAATCTTTTATACAGTATATTGACAAAGCAGTTCCGGTTATTTTAATAGAAGTTATGCTTCTGGAAGTAAACAGAAGTGCTACCGTTGAAACCGGAATTAAAGCCGGAATTGGTGATAAGCCAGTGAAAACATCCGGTACTGTGTTTCCGAATGCCGATATTAATTTAGGAGCATCTACAATTAACAGCATCATTGATGGTTTTAGCGGATTTGGGTCCTTAAATATTGGAAAAGTTGTTCCTAACTTTTACTTAAGCCTGAAAGCTATGGAAACCAATGGAAATTTAAAAATAAGGTCATCCCCAAGGTTGTCAACACTAAACGGGCACAAAGCCTATTTGTCTATAGGTGAAACCACTTATTATGTAGTGACCAATCAAAATTTTTACGGATCGCAAATTCCACAAGCTTCAGAGGTTAAAAATTACCAGCCTATTGATGCGGAGTTATCAGTAACGATAATGCCTTTGGTTTCCGGTAACGGACAAATTACAATGGATATAAAAGTGATACAATCAAGCTTTAACGGACAAAAAGTAGATAAAGATGCTCCTCCGGGAATTAATTCGAGAGAGTTTACATCGATAATCAGAGTGAAAGATCAGGATTTAATTGTATTGGGAGGTCTTGAAGAATCGGTGAAAAATGAGTCGGGATCAGGAGTGCCTTTGTTGTCCAGAATTCCTATTCTTAAATGGATATTCAGCTCTCGCAAACGAGAAGATTCAAAGAAAAAATTGAGCGTTTTAATTAAACCTACTGTTATTTACTAATGGGCTTACCATCAATAACCAGCCTCTTGCTTGGCAAACACTATATAGGCGTTGAGCACTTCACTTTAAATAATGAAGACAAGGTTTCGTTGCTGCTTGTAGAAAATAAAAAAGAAGGATTGGTAATTGACAAAAAAGACAGAGTCAATTACAATGGAAAAATAGCAGAAAAATGGGATGCTAAATTGCCTTTTTTCTTAATTATCAATACCAATCAGGTTATTCAGAAAGAGGTTGCGGGTATAGATCCTTCGGATGAAAAGTTACTGCATAAAGCATTTCCGAATACCAATTGGGAGGAGTTTTATTTTGAAATCTGGAGATTAAAAGCAAAATCGGTAATTGCCATAACCAGAAGATCCTATTTGAATGAAATCGTATCCAATTACGAAGCGCAAAAGATAAAAATTGCAGGAATTAGTCTTGGTATTTGTGCTATTGCTGAGATTGTTAATTATAGCGAGGAAACAGAATTTTGCACGAATCATCAGACGATATCAAGACAGGAGCAGGATCAGATTGTTACTCCGGGTTTCCAGGATTCGACTATAGTTTACAATATAAATGATCTTCAGATCGAGAACAGGCAGTTATTGGCATTCTCGGGTATATTGAGAATGATAATGGGTGGTACCGCCAATACAGGATCGGTAGTATCTTATAGTGACGAATTATATGATGCTTACAACCAGAACGTATTTTTTAATAAGGGTTTAAAAGTCATGGTCGGAATTTTATTCGCCATTTTACTGCTTAATTTTCTTTTTTTCTCCCATTATTACAAACTGGCTCAGGAAACGGCTGAAACACTATTGGTGAACAAATCTTCTATTGAAGATGTGAATCAGCTCAAACAACGAATTATTGTCAAAGAAGAAAAAGTTAAAAATATTCTGGGGAAAACAACTTCGCAAAGTTCCTTAATGATCAATGAAATTGCGAGAAAAATTCCGTCCTCTATAGTGTTAACCGAATTGGCTTTTAATCCGTTGGAGAAGAAAGTAAAGTTAGAAGAGCCTATCCTTGTTCGCGAAAAAACAATTGCAATTTCGGGAACAACAATCGCAAATGAGGCCTTTACACGTTGGGTTGAAGAAATAGAGAAACTAAATTGGGTAGATAAAGTTCTGATAACCCATTTTGGAAAAAATGAAGCTAATGAAACGGCGTTTTCGATTAAATTAACGTTGAGATAAATGAAGTTAAACAAAAAAAATAAACTGCTTATCGCCGGTTTTTTGGTCGTACTTTATTTTTGTTATTCGCTTGCAATAGCAAATACAGTACAGTATTACAGAGAGTATCAAACCAAACAAGAACAGATAGCTGCAGATAGTAATATGCCTAAACTGGTAGGGCAATTGGCTCACAAAGAAAAACAGTTAGATCAGGCATTGGCAAAGTACGATGTAAATATTTCTGAATCCTTTCAGAATGATTTATTAAAACAGCTCACTTCTTATAGTGATAGTTATAAATTGAAGATTGTGGATTTTCAGGAACCCCATGCAGTAATACAAAAAGGATTTACGGTAACCAGTTATATTTTTTCGTTGGAAGGTTCTTTCAATGGTTGTTTGGCTTTACTCAATAAAGTGGAAAATAATCCTGCCTTAGGAACCATCAGACATTTAAACTTTGTCAAGAAAAAAAATTACAAGACCAATACGGATGAATTATTTGTTGAGGTGATTATGCAAAAAAATAAAGGAGCTTAATCTGTTCGTTTATCAACTAAACTAAAAAAGAATTATGAAAAAGACTATTTTATTAATGGTGACATTTGTTGTACAAGTTAGTTTCGCTCAAAATCCCTCACGAGTGGGCACTTTAGAAATTACTAACGATGGAGTTTATAATAGCTCTATTAACAGTGGAAATGTTGCCAGAATGGATATGGGATTCGATGGGGCAAAAGGTTTTATAAAATTTGGAGCGCATACAGGAAACGGACAGCGTGATAATATTCTTTATATGAGAGGTAGTGATGGAAATGTAGGGATTGGTACTAATGATCCTTCACAAAAACTTGACGTAAACGGTAATGCCATCGTCAGAGGCGCTCTAGTCAGTACTGCGTTTAGTGATACAGGCGGACACATACAGCTATTAAATCCTTCTAAAAATAGTAATGGAGGTGCAAGTGCCTGGATGATTTATAATATGACTGGCGGATATGGTAATAGTTTGCAATTTTGGGCTTATGATAATTTAAATTGTGGAGTACCGGGAGGAATGTGTACGAATCGTTTTACTATAACCGATACTGGTAATGTTGGTATTGGCGAAGCTAAACCCGAGTCTAAGTTGATTTTAAAAGATAATAATCAGGTCTTGAGTTTTTTGACAAATCAAAAATTAAACGGAACCTGGCCTCCGGTAGCAGAAATGACTACAATGACTATACAGTCGTCGGGTCTTTCTTCGGGTAATATTGCTTTTGCTACAGGAAATACTGAAATGATGAGAATTCAGGCAAATGGTAATGTTGGTATTGGATTGGTTAATCCAACAAATAAGTTAGATGTAAATGGGACAATTCACTCCAAAGAGGTAAAAGTAGATTTGTCAGGCTGGCCCGATTATGTGTTTAAAAAAGAGTACACTTTACCAACATTGGAAGAAGTTGAAAAACATATTACTGAAAAAGGACACTTGAAAAATATTCCAAGCGAAGAAGAAGTTCTTAAAAATGGAATTAATCTTGGCGAAATGAATATCAAACTTTTACAGAAAATTGAGGAGATGACTTTGTATATGATTGAGCAGAACAAAAAAATAAATGATCTTCAAAGAGAAAATAAAAAGCTGGATGATTTGGAGAAAAAATTTGAAAAATTTGAAAAAACTTTAAAACATAAAACAAAATGAAAAAGATTCACCTAATAGTATTGTTTGCATCATCAGTTTTTGTCTCAAATGCACAAAGTTTAACTCCAACGTCTAATATTTCGGCTCCTGGTACGGCAGACACTTTTAAGGCGGGTTATACTTTTTCTTATGCAACCTCGGGAACACCTTGGAATGGTGCTCTTATTAGTTACGGAGGATTTGCCGCAAATAATTATGACACTCAGATAAGTTCAGATTATGGCCCAAATGGAGGTAATCATATTTCTTTCAGGACTAAGAATGGAGACCAAAATGTATGGAATCCCTGGATTGAATTGGCAACAAAAGGGAAGAATGATTTTACGGGTAATCAAAGCGTGAGTGGGAATGTGGGTATTGGAATAAGCGCTCCTGTAGATAAATTACATGTTTATGGTAATCATGGTGATGCTAGGATTTTATTGCATTCTTCGGGAGGTGGAGATGAGGCAAGACAAGCTGATCTAATGCTTTGGGCGAGTGAACCAGGACTAACCTATTCTGGAGTAGGAATAGGTAATAACGTACACAATTTTAAGACTGGTATGGGAGGATTGACTTTGCTCAATACAACAAGAGGAGGTTCATATATTAGATTACTTGAAAATTCGATGTTGTTTAATATCGTTTCTTCTTCGGGTACAGATAAACAGGCATTAAGCATAAACACGGAAGGCAATATAGGAATTGGCATGACGAATCCGGTAAACAAACTAGATGTAAACGGGACAATTCATTCCAGAGAGGTAAAAGTAGATCTGTCAGGCTGGCCTGATTATGTGTTTAAAAAAGAGTATACTTTACCAACATTGGAAGAAGTTGAAAAACAGATTACCGAAAAAGGACACTTGAAAAATATTCCAAGCGAGGAGGAAGTTCTTAAAAATGGAATTAATCTTGGCGAAATGAATGCTAAACTTTTACAGAAAATTGAGGAGCTGACTTTGTATATGATTGAGATGAAAAAAGATATTGCGATTCTAAAAGAAGAAAATAAAACTTTGAAAGTAAAGAAATAAGCAGTAATTAGTTTAAGGGAAATCCTTGGTTATTAAAATTATTATGAAAAAATATCTGTTGATTCTAATATTCTTTTTTGTGACGATCAGCGATGCACAAAATTATAATGACATAGCAAATTTTGCAATCGAAGGTACTCCGGTCAATGGAGTAAAAATTAAAACCAATCTTCCTTTTTTGCCATTCAGTCAGTTGCCAACTATAAGTATAAAGGGATTTAATTATGGGAGTTCGGAACCAATAAGCTTAACTATTGTTTATTATATATATCATACCGGTTCAGATGCAGGTGATTCTTCTTCATATTATTTCCACCAACCTAGAATGTCTTCATCAGGAAGTTACACTCCTCCGGTTTATTTAAGTAATGAAAATGGGAAAGTAGTTATTTTTATAAATGATAAAAGTTATTATCAAAGATTTACGGTAAGTGCTTATGCGCAAGGAATGCAGGAAACTAGTAGTTGGTTTCAAGGCTGGACGATAGTTGATGAAGCCATGAATGGTACAAAGACAGTCGAAATTCCGTATCAAAATAGATTTAAAGGGAATGTGTATTTGTCTGGCGGAGGTATTTGGAATGCAACTGGCAATGTAGGAATAGGAACTGAAAATCCGGATGCTAAATTAGCTGTAAAAGGAAAAATTCATTCAGAAGAAGTAAAAGTAGATTTAACTGTTCCGGCTCCGGATTATGTTTTTTCAAATGATTATCAATTAAGAAGTTTAAAAGAAGTTGAGACGTATGTAAATCAAAATAGCCATTTGCCAGAGGTTCCTTCTGCAAAAGAATTTGAAAAAAACGGAATCCATTTGGCAGAGATGAATATGGCTTTATTGAAGAAAGTAGAGGAACTGACTTTGTATGCCATAGGACAAGAAAAGAAAACAGAGCAGCTCATAAAGATTATTGAGGATCAAAATGAGAGATTAAAAGCTTTGGAAAAAAGCAGAAATAAATAGAGTATAATCTACAAAGTAAAAAGCCAAAACGAATCATTCGTTTTGGCTTTTTTTATTTTTTATGTATAAGTATTTGTTTTTACTTGTTGTTATGCAGTGATGTCCTCTAGTGATAACGTTAGCGGAATTTGCAAAATCGGTACATAACTGTCGGTTACCGAATAAGCAGTCAGCATGAAGGTATAGGCTCCGGCATTAGTTTGCGGATTATTGCTTTTTATCCAGCTGTTTATTCCTTCGGTTATCATATCGGCCATACCTTTTCCGTGATCCGCGACTGTCAGTTCAGTAGGAGTAACGAGTAGTACAGGTACATCTATAGGGAAAGTTGTTCCCGGAATGACATAACTATAATCGCATTGCATTTTTATCGTAAAGCCGGTAATCGCAGGATCTATCTTCTCCGTTAAGGCATCAAACAAGGCCAGTAGCTGTACATTGAGTGTGCGGGTTGGCTGTAACGGATAAGTAGCGGTTGCAATTGTGTTAATGTCTATAGGGGTATCCGCATTTAATAATGGAATCAGTTTGTTATAGAACATTATCTGCGGCGTTTGATAGATAAATGACTTATTGGTAGTTTGCCATGTACCATCCTCGTTCTGCAACAGTTCTTCGTTTCTTATTACGGCTACACTACTCCAGGCATTTTGTGCATTCAGGATATCCAGGTCATTAAGTTCAACGGTTCTTGAAGGATCATTATTTCGGTCTTCATATGACAGATAGATTTTATTTCCTTCATTGTCAGTAGTGTAATACAAGTATTCATTTGTTGTACCTTCAATCGGTTCGCTTGTATAGCCTGTAATGGATACGTCGATCGTAACATTGGCAGATTGTTGGTTCGTAGAATCAATGGTGACAATTAAGTGTTCCGTTGCTTCCTGAGGACTTTCGGTAATCGTGTAAGCCAATGTAAATGGTGGTGCAGGAGCGGTTGTAAATGCTCTTGCTGCCAACATGGTTTTTCTCGGATTGACCTGATTGGTAACGGACCATTGATCGGCCACCTGATTTACAATATCGATAAAAGCCAACATCGCATAACGGGCATTAATAGCTAAAGTTGAATCGGCTTTTAAAGTTGCCGGAGTCAGAAGGGCAAGGCAATTGTCGAAATCGGCATTAATTAACGGGTAAGAATCGATGAATTGAGCAAATGCCTGATACAGTCCTAAATTTGGAGTATTTGTATTGGCATTAAAAGTCTGATTCTGATCTGTAACATTAAACTGAATTTCGGTTACGATAGTATCTTGTGCCGCTGAAGGGTTTTGGTACGTATAATAGTACTCCCATTGACGCGCTTTTGCAATAGTTACCGGTTGTGGCTGAGTCGATTCGTTTGCCGGATAATCAAAATTCTGTGCCGATATCGAAGGAGGCGTTGGATAAGCACGCAACGGAACCGGTATAGTGGTTGCTCCAACATCACTCATATGGGCAAGCGGACTGTCTTTATGATCGATTTGGCCGTCAAGCGGAACGATAAAAGTCAGCCATGAAGAGGCAAGGTAATCTGCCAGATCCGGTATTTGCGTAATGTCAAATTCGAGGTGACTTACTTTGTATTGCATATCGCTAAAAGAGAAACTACGGCTTTCTGCGGCATCTTTGGCTTCAAACATATAAGTCAGCCAGGAATTGCCATTGGCAGTTGGAACTTTCGCGGTGGACAATGAATATTCGGTCGATTTTAGAACGGTATCAGTGCCATCGGCAGTAGGATCAAGACCTAACATTTTTCCGTATAACGAAGGAACGTAAGGCTCTTTCGGCGGTACATTGTTTGAATTGGCATATTCAGCACCTTTGTAGGCCGAGTTTATAGCGGCAGTAGTCTGTACAGAGGCGATATAACGATACGCATTTGCTAGTTGTATCAGGATTTGCTGTTTCCATTTTTCCTGAGCATTACCAATATTGGAAGGCTCTTTTCCGGCACTTGGCTCAATAATAAAATCGATAGTTCCTTCAATAGCTTCAGCCAGTTTTTGTTTGGCATCGAGTATCAACTGTAAATAATCCGGATCTCCGGCAAACACATCGTTTGCAGTCAGTAAAAAGGCAGGAACGGAATATGATGGGCTAAGGAATTTGTCTACAGCCTGTAAAAATTGCAAGCCCCAGCTGTCCATATCGATACTTGTGTAATTTTTGGTGATGCCATTGTCTGCCGGATAAGGTTTCCCTTGCTGATATGCATTGATCTTAGCAGAGAACGACTGTAAGCTGGTTGCCAACGGAATAGGAGCGAAGTAGTATACCTGCTGATTGTTAAATCCGAATTTAAGACCATTCACCCCGGTGCTGTCAAAACGAACCATCCAGAGTGGTGCATTTGCAGTTGTATCGCTGTTGCCTTTGGTAAGATTGGCTCCGGTAGCAGCTTTAAGTACAATGCCTGCATTTGGCTGATTGATAAAAGCAGCTTCAAATTGTTCGGCAAAATAAGTAAGTGCCAGCATCGCGTTTACACCGTTTTCGGATAAAGGCTGAATAACAGTGCTGGATATAGCAACTCCCGCAACATTCACGAAATTAGGATCTAAGTTCGCAACACGTTTCATCGTCAGGGTTGTCGTTACTAGTGAAATTTCAGGTAAAGTAGTGATATTGGCGGTTGATACTACTGAACTGATGGTATAGGTTTGAACCGCAACCGGTGACTGACCTGCAATGATCGCATTTAAATACACAATAATAGGATTGATAAAATGATTCAATACATCACTGTTTGCAATACTATGATCTGTTGGCGTAATTACTCCTTGTGCATTGGCCTGGTCTTCTACCGTTGTGGTGTAATGAATCACCATATCGCTATTGCTAAGCTGATAATAGATGTTCATAAAGGTAATGATATCGATCTGAGCATTATTCTGTGCTCCGTCACCTATATAGCGTACTGTATTGAAATTAAAATTAAGACTAAGGTTGGGTTTATTGTTAACCGCACTAAATAAGTACGATACCGATACCGATGGCCATTGGCTTAGGGCAATAATCGCATCTGCATATAAAAGCTGCATGGACGCATTTAACGGAGTGGTTCCACTTGGCGGCACATTTCCAAACATATCTTGCCAGTTCATAACCATTTGTACCGTAGTACCTATACCGGCATATGGGTTTGGATATTTCGGATCTGTTCCTTGCGGCTGTACATATTTGTAATAAGGTACAACAGCGCTGTAATTCCAATCTTCAACATCATCATTGGCCGAAGCGTTTCCATTTTTGGTATTTTGAATGGCCTCATCGTCCATCGAATCTACAGGACCTGCCGGAGTTGGATTGATGTAAGCCGGAAGAGCTGGTACCGTTAATCCGATAAGATTAAACTGTGTTTGCAGGTATATCTGATCCTCGGTTAATGTTGGTACGGGTTGTGTAGGTACATAATCGCCCGGATTTTTACGGGATACTTCGTAACCTACCGTTCCCGGTAATAAAGTAGCCACTCGTGTGGTGTATTGCTGCGCTACAGGAGCGGTATCCGGTGACTGAACATACACAGAGGTATTGGTCGTGTCAATGGTATCTCCTATAACAACACTATTTACAAACGGGCTTAAGATCAGGTTGTCATAAGTAACCACTAAGGCTAAATTCGCCAGTCCGTTACCTGCAAAAAGGGTATCCGGTAATCCTTTATTCTCGCTGTTGTTGTAATAGAAGTAGAAACCACCGCTGCGAACAATACTGCATTCCCATAACAACTTAATAAAATCACCTGCGTTATTGAGGGTATTATAATCTCGATCCGGAATTTCAGCTATAAAACTTCTCGCGAACATTGCTTCTGCCGGATTGGTTTCTGTGGATAGATTGGCCTGAACGATGGCCGTTTTATACCCTCCATTTAGATCTGAAATATAACCTCCATTACCATTTTCAGTCGGGTCTGGCTGATAGAGTATCTGAATTTGCTGAATGGTTTTGGTTCCGTCGCTATCAGCATGAGTATTCAGATAAGTCAATAATTCCTGTAAATAGACAGTTCCTGCGTCATCGGCACCTACCAAATTGTACATGTTGTTTGATAATGGTGTAATCTGACCGTCTACAGCGGTTATTTTTTGTAAAGAGAAATTAACAACTGTACCCCAGGTGTAATTTTTTACCGTTGCTTTTGTTGTACCGGTATCGGTGGTCGTTAAAGTTTTAACATCAAAAAGCCAGTTTCCTTCTTCCGCAAAAATCGTCGTTAAGTTAGAGGGTAATTTCCATATAACAGGTTGATTGCTTATGCCTGAATAGTAATCTCCCGGATATTGCCATAATGCAGGAGCTCCTAATGAGAAGGTTTGCGGAGTATCGTTGTAGTTGATCAATGCAGTTGGCCCGTACAAAAGTGTTGGCGACAAGCTAATCGATGCTACATCGTGTATGTGCTGTATTTCACTGTCATCAATGGTTATGGTTAGGGTATTATTGGTACCTGAAACCATAGTAATCCAGGATGCAGTTGGATTTTGCAGCAGCACCGAATATTTATCACCTGCTTTTAAGGTCGAAGGTATGGCAAGCTGTTGGCCTGTTAGTACATACAACGGTTTTGTTACTCCTTTTGCAGCGTCTGGTGGCTGAGGCAATCTCAGACCGTGCAGCATAAAACGGGAAGCCATACCGCCAATTCCCTGTACGCTGTCGGTAACCGCATTCGAAACCACATCACTTACTTTGCCGGAAAGTTTTCCTTCCTTGTCGAGAGAATCGGCTGCTGCCTGTAATGCCTGTTTGGCGACCAAAGCCACAAAATCGGTAAACATAAAGGTAGGGAAGGACAGGTTTGGCTGTTCTTCGTAAGTTGGATCGTATACATTACTACAATCAGAAGAATCGTAATATTCGGCAGTAATATTGGATTGATAATCTACAGCAGATGAGGCGAGCAGTACGGTTATATCGCTGATATAATTTTGGGTACCGGTCATGCTCTGAGTAGCAAAATTAATTGGAATACCCGCAGTACCGTTTAGATCGGTATTCAGAATTAATTCCGGCACTACCGGGAAAACCGCTGCATCCATACTTCCGTTTTGTGTGGCATCAACAGCGCGGATGTTTAACTGGAAGTATTTACTGAAGAAAGTTCTGATGTCATTGTTTGTCGAATTGATGTAGTTAAACGGCGCTACGTGATTTGGTCTTGTATTAAAGTAACAAAGCAGTGTACTGATTTGATCTGCTGTGATTTCTTGCTCTTTTAACCAGTCCAGACCTGTATTATCGATAGTATTTCCAATGAGCGCATTAAACGCCCAGTAGAGAACACCTTCGGTTAAGGCTGCAAGACTGTTGTCGTTAGAATCGGTGTTGATGTACAGCATGGAAGCATATTGAGGTCCTGCTGATCCGGCTTCTCCTGAAACGGTAAGCTGTGGAAAAAACAGTAAGTCAAGCGGCACTTTTACAGCCGGTTGAATAGGTTGCCATTTTAGATACACTGGTGTTGCGGCCAGACTTAACATTCTGGCATTTCTGCTGGTCATATCCAAAGCAACTCTTTGTCCTGATCCTTTTACCGGACAGTAGTTCCATGGTGCATTGGCCGATGTGTCGCTACCAATGATGAATGAAGCACTGATAGTGGCGCTAAAGTGCAGTGATACTTTGATAGAGAAAAATCCGAGGTTAATTTTAACGGTAAGTTTGACCGAAACTCCGGCTTCAAAAGTGATTGGTATCGGTTTGTAACTTTCGATAATCATCGTAATATAGGCGTAGGCCATAATATCAAGTCTGGCAGAGATAATCGCAAAATTAATCTCACCGTAAATATGACCTGTTAACCCAAAAGTTCCCTGAATTTTAAAATAAGTTTCGTCATGTGTACTTAAAGAAGTGTTGGCCGTAAAAAAGCCCAATACCCCCTGAAAAATACCAACAGCCGTTAACGAAAGTCCGGCTTTTAAGATCCCCTGATCGACTGTTTTACCCACTCCTAAAGAAAGTCCTAAACCAAATTCGATAACAGGATTAAACACCCCACAAGTGGTGGTTGGAACACTGGTGGAGGTCGCTCCGCTAAGGTAACCGAAATAGAATCCTCCGAATCCCACAAACGGAAATACCTGTACCGAGAAGGAACGCGAAAAATCGGTTATGCTGGCCGGGAAACCAAAGTCCAGATAAAAATTACCATTGGTATATACTTTTACGCCAATAATCGGAAGTGTAATCGAAACGGCTCCAAATTCAAGATGTCTGAACTGATCGGGTAATTGCAGATCGATCTGATACATTCCGATCGAGTCGTTTATTTTTTTATAAAGAATTTCAAACTGAAGATTTTTAAAAGCGCCTGCTTCTTTGCTTACGCCAACGAGTAAGCCGTACATATTAGGGTCGTTGAATACGGCTGCTATGCGATAAAATTTAGCTACTGTAAAATCAGTTCCAATCAGCCAGTTGCTGTCCTGATCGAATACCAGTGTTCCCGGTTTTGTGGTGGCTGTTGCAGCCGGTACCGGTATTGCAGTTGAACTTTCGTCGGAGGTGGCGGTAAATGCGGTTGATAATGCCGTAATAGCAGCATCTACAGAATTCAGGCTTGGAACGTCATACATCGTAACGTGCTGTCCCATTGCCAGTAATTTCAAGTCGAAAAACTGGCTTCCCATTCCCGGTACAGCTGGCATTTTTGTGGCATCACTTCCTTTGCCGTCTTTTTGCAGAGGGGAATCATTTTCGATAGGAAGTCCTAAGAAAGTACCTTCAATATAGATATAAACACCACTGCCGGTAATCGAATCGTCTTTGGTGATTTTGAGGGATTTTATATTGATGAAACCCAAATCTACTTTTATCGGAATGGTGGCTACAATGCTGCTCTGAGCCGAGTCTTTGTATCGGGTGTAGGTAAATTCAAAACCGGAAAGGTCTATGCTGTTTAGGATGTTCCAAGGCGCAGATAAACTGAAACCCGGACTGAAGGTTCCCACCAATGTTGAGACAATTTCTCCGAGTGATATTTTATCAAATTTAATATCAATGATATCATTTTTTGCACCGCTGGTATAGGTAATCGTACTCGCAAATTCCGGTATTTTTAGGTAAACTTCGGTATCGGGTGTTCCAAATTTGTATCCCACTATAAAAGTCAACCCAAGCATTTGTCGGGCGTCGGCGGTACCGGTTATGGTTCCTGATGTTTTGCCGTCGGTATAGGTAATATCAACATTAGCACTGAGGTCTAAGTTGAAAGAGCTGTATTGCAGGTGCCAGGCCACATCACCTTTTATTTCATAGATCGATGATTTAGCTTTGTCATTTGGTAGCGTATCTTTAAAACTTACATTGCTGATGCTTGGTAAATTGTCTTTTACCCAACTTGGTATGGTATCGTAACCCATGCCAAAGGCTTGTAGAAAAGTAACTGCGATATCTCCCAGTGAAATTACCTGATCGGTTCCGGTGCTGGCACCAAAGATCCAGGCTTCGGCATCATAGCTTGCATATATATTTAAATCAACACCGGAATCGGGAGTTGAAGGGCCTATATGAAAAGTTCCGGCTATCTGCCCCGTCGTTCCTCCTTGCTGACTGTTGATGTCTAGTGTTAGACCGGTCATGGTAAAACTTAAGTCCGGGTTTTTTATGGAAAAAAAAGTCCAGTCAGAAACAACATTACAGTTTACGGAATAGTTTTGTGATGTAGGAGCAATGAGTATACTTAAGACAGTGATTTCTGAATTTAAATCAAGTGAAGTTCCACTCCAGAACATACTCAACAAGTCACCTAACTGTATCGTACCCGAATCGAGATTGACCTGAGCTTTAAAACTAGGAGCTGTTGTTGCGGTTAGGGTTAGTAGATTTGAATTGGGCGGACCAATGGTAAAACTACCCGCAATAGTAAAAGAAGTTGCTATAGATTGAGAATTGCCGGGGTTTTGAACCAAGGCAATTATACTAATATTTGTTATTGCCATTTTAGGCAGGATCTGCCAGACATAGGTGGGGGCTGTACCGATACCAACCGATATGTAATTGACTTGTTGACCCGCTGCGTCATACATGATGTCTATTTCCTGTAATCCTAAATCAGTCAGGGTGCTAAAAGGTTGTGGCAATGCAGCACTCAAGTTTACACCGCCTACTAATTGGAAAAAATTGGATATACTGGGTAATGGCGCATTAAAACTTCCTTGAAACAACCATGTATTGTCGACAACAGGATAGCTCATTTGTACCGTTAGACTGACTCCCGTGTTAATTGTTCCTCCTATGAATCCAAACACTGTTGCATCACTTTCGTAAACCTGAACACCAATAAAAGGATTGGAAAGTGAAAACCAATTTATTCCGGCAATTTCCCATAAACCAGCATTTTGTGTGGCGGTTAGATTTGAAGAAATTCCAATATCTGAATCACTAAAAATAAATGAGGTCTGCATGGCCACGCCGCCTATTGAATTACTGTTTCCGGTAAGGGTAAACTCCAAAAGAGCATCATCCCATTTAGCGGGTTGTAATACTGCATCACTAATGGTAAAGTTAGTTCCGTCAATAATACCGGAATAAAAAGTACCAATTCTATCCGTATTTAATACATCAGGTACAAGGTTAAAAGTACCATTTCCATTTGTTATTTGTGTCTGAATGGATTCGTACAAGCTTTTTAAGGTAAGTGTATCTTGTGCCATGCTTATTTGTTTTTTAAATACTGTAATAGATAGAATACGCCCATAAGCATTTTATCTTCACGTTGATTATGAAAAAAAGCTCTTAACGAACGAAAATAGATTTGAGCGGAAGTATCTGGGGCTTCAAATGCAATAAGTATGGCAAAAGCCAGTATTTCTGACGGTACATCATAGCTACCATCTTCAAGATCTCTTTTCCAGTCGAGAAGCGTGGATCCGATGATCTTACTCACTTCTTTCATCGCTTCAGCATTTTCTCCAGCATTCACTGCATTAAGGGGAAGTGTAGGGTATAAGGTAAAAGAATCATTAAGCTGACTGGTTAATGCGAGATAATCTTTATCAAAGTTTAAGATAAGACTATTGGTTGCTGCTCCCTCAAAAACAGGAGGTATATCGGCAATATAATAAAGATAGTTAAAAGCATACAGTGGTAAAGATCCCATTTTTACAACCACAATGTTGTTCGGTTTACCTTCCAGCGCTGTAATCGCATCCGGTAAAGCTGCGTCGTTATAGTTGTAGGTTTTGATTCTTGCCGGTAACTTATTTTTGACGATCCAGCCTTTTAACGGATTATTTTCCAGGTTTTCATTTGTTCCGTCAACCAAAGTGGTGAAATCATTATAAATTTCGGCGGATAATGTAGAAATGATGACCATAACAGTTCCTTTAACCTGACCGCCGACTTTATCTGTTTTGTCTTGTGCCATCGCTACAGCGGCTGTCAAATTAAAGAGTACTGTCGCTGTGTTAATGGATTGAAAACTAAGAGAATCTATTCCGTAAACCGGCATCATATTAGTCTTTTTGGCTAACAATGAAGTAGTGATCTGATTGTAAATGGGGTATTTATCGGCATATTCAGACGCTTTAAAAAAGTTAATATTTGTAGCATCCATTACCGGATCAGCGATATAGTAGCCTCTTTTAGCAAAGGATAACGGACTTAATGCGTCTGAACTATCAAGGGATGTATTTAATTTCGGGATTTTACTTGCGGTTTGTATCAGACTGGGTGCCAGTTTCCATTGATAAGGCTGTAATATTAATAGATACTGAACATAAAAGTACTCCGCTATGTTATCCTCCACACCGTCTGCTCCACCTGTTATGCCTATTTTATAAATAGGCTGTACTGCTCCTCTGAATCTGGATTCACTAACAAAAATAAAAGATGCATCCCCCATAACTACAGGTTCAGAAGGGTCGTTCGGGTCGAATTGAGGAAATAATATCGCAATTTTCGCGATATCATTATCGAAATAAATCACCTCAAACATTCCTTTTAGTCCCAGTGCAACCATTCGATATATAATATTGGCCGCAGTAGATTGATGTCCCAAACCTCCACTGGAAAAGATTATAAACCGAAGCTGATCCTCTGCAGTAGGGTCCGCTATTAACGCTTTTAATGCAGCCAGATTTTTATCAAATGCCGCATCGTTTACCCGGGCCGCTTCATTAAGTAATTTTGTTATGGTAGAATTGAATGGCATATTTTTAATTTTTTACGTAGGATCCATACCAGCCTAAACTCTCAGGTTTTGCATTGGCAGCTGGATTGCCAAATAGCATAAAACATATATTTCCTCCCGGAGGAAAGGACAAACTGAATACTTCTAAAGCAATATTGTTGATTTTCATCAAATAGGCGACACTTGTTGTACCAGTAGCCTTTTGCAGCATGATCGAACCAATGTTTAACTTCAGTACCCCCTGTAAACTAAAAGAAGGGGCTTGCGGGTTAACGCCCGGTAATTTTACTCCCGCCCAGGCACCTTTTGCTCCCACACACCAGGCCATCATAAAGGTTGAGGTAAATCCGGCTGAACTGGCCAGTGATCCTAAGGTTCCCATATTCAGGTTAAAAACCAAAGCATACCATTGACCGCTTACACTTTGCTGCTGTTGTAACGACGGGATCGCTACATTCAGAAAGCCCTGTGAAGTTGGACTATTGGTGGCATCTCCATTGGTTATACCGGACAATTGTAGAGGAAAATGAGAGTACAAACTGTCTTTTCGCGGCGTACTTTGTCCCACATCAAATGACATCTGACTGATATCAAAGACAAAATTTTTGGTAGTAGGAGTTTCCAGTTGAAAGGTGAGGTCTACATACATATTAGAATAGGAGAGTCCTCTGAAATTGTTGGTAATGCTGTCGGGTTCCGTTCCAAAGGAAAACAAATCAAAACCTTCCAGATCATTATAATTGATAAAGCCCCAGAAAGAAAATTTAGCATTAACGGTATCGCTTGTTACATCGTTTTGAGGCACAACGGTAACAAAAGATGATTTTATTATTTCGACATCTGTAATGATATTGGCATTGACCAAATTCAGTACATTATCGGAAGTATTGGTAAAGGTATAGGACGGAACTCCATTGCTGTTTTCGTAAGTACCGGTAAGTATAATCAGATTGGCACGGTTTGTTCCATCAACCTTTTCCCCAAAAAGTTTGTTGACCGTCAAAGCCAGATAACTGTTGTAGTTGTAAATCTTACTGTTGGTAAATACAATTTTTAACTGTAATACCACAAAATCATAATCAACGGCACCGTTTATAGGAGCCGTATTTTTATAGACAACGGGATCCGATCCCATACCTTCAAAAGTTGGATCTTCATAATCTATCAAAGCAAACATCGAACTGGTAGGCTGCATGGATACAGTGCCCTTGTCATTGTTTACAATACTAATGTCAACACCAAAATGATGTGCATAAAAATTATTCAGATCAATACCGGCCAGTAACCCTTGTAATTCCTTCGGAAAATCCTGTACACTGATATCAACTCCAAGAGCGATAATACCCTGCCAGCTAGGGTTTGTGGCTATGTTGTAAAAATTGAGATAGTCATTGTCGTGCTGTACGGTATACTTGTCCATCCCGCTTTGGATGTATTGTTCCAGCCACATACTCAGATTAGGAAGTCCGTTCGTCCTCGTATCATTAAAAGTATCCGGTGAGTTCCAGCCCTGAATGTTCTTTACCTTATCGGTTAGTTTACCAGTACAGAATTTAAATATCAGTACATTTTTGTACTTGCCGTTAGTGGGTTCTTTCGGTACATTCAAGATAAAAGGCCATTCGGTAATTTCCATTTCATTGCTGAAATTATCCAGCACATAAGTACCATCGCTCAGTTTTTGATTGTAAGAAATGACCAAAAACAACTGATTCGACTGTAAGGCCGTTTGAAGCGTAGTACTTGGAGGTGAAAATTGTAAATTAAATACCTTTGAAAGCGTACCATCTGAGGTTAAAAACTGATTACTGGCCAGCTGTAAAGTATTCCATTTTCCGTCAGTTGAATCAACGTTAACATAAAATCCCTGCGGACTGGTAGAGGATATCCCACTGGCATTTTCGTTTACGCTTGCTCGGGCAGTTAATAACCGGCTAGCTGTTGGCGGAATATTTTGGGTACTCATTACATTGGCTATAATGGCTTTTCTGGACGGGTTGAGTATTTGTTTTTCAAATAATGAAAAGTCAACATTCTGGGACGGAGTTGCGGCTGTTGCTCCATAAGGCACCAAAGGAAAAAAGATGGTTTGACTGGCAGCCGATAACACACCCGATCCGGTTGTCAGATGACTGAACAATGGAGATTGTGAATCTTTATCGGGAGAGAACAGCGGCGAGCCTTGCGGCTGTGCATGATAAACCACCGGGGTCTCATTCTCATTGGCCAGAACAACACCATTCCATGCCGTAATATAACTGTTGGCAAGCCACTCCTGAGTAGTGTTACTGCCTACAACATTCTGAGTCGCCTGAATAGGAAACTGGGGAGCAAAGGCATTTTGATTGGTTTGATAATAAAGCCAGTCTCCGGAACCCGTAACTACATTATTTGAATCAATAAACTGAGGGGTAAAACTAATGGTTTCTGTAGAACCCAGTCCACACATCAATTGCACCTGATTGTTGGCGTCAATATTTTTCTGATACGAGATATCAAGTGTTAGTATTGATGCTCCCTGCGGTGTCATATACCATACGGCATTAGGGTCGTCAGGAGTTTGTTCGCTAAACACCAGTAATGAACTGTTTTGTGTGGGATAATTTAAAGAAACACCATTGTTTACAAAATTGGTATAAGGAATCAGAATTAGAGGATAGCCGAAATTAGTGAGGTAATAAGAGGGTAGAGCCGAAATTCTGCTTTGCTGTGTAGCAGTATTATAGGTCAGCCCCAAATAAGCAAAGTAAGTATTAACACCGGCCTGATTCAACAAATCGCAAGGATAAATACTGCCCTGCATGGTGATGAAATCATTTAAACTTCCTGCTTCTATAAGAGAGTAGGTCACTCTGGTGAGTATACCGTTATTGGCATTGTTGTTAAAACTGTATTGATTGCTGACATTAAAGCCAATAAAATCAGAAGCAGCGTCAAAGCCCAGTATAAACCGGATATGTCCTTGCCCGACTCCCGTAAGTGGTATTTCGATGTTGCTTTGAATCTGACTTGCAGACCCCAGATTGTTAGACGAGAAAGTATAATTGTTTGCTCCTTGCTGACCGGATATTGTCATCGTATTGTTGGTCGTATCCAGCGTCAGTATAACATTATTGTTGCTGATGAACAAGGTGGCATAGTTGTTTCCGAAATTGTAGTTAAACCCGGTTAGAACAGAATAAATGCCATTGGCTCCTGCTGTTAAAACGAGTTGGGGGGTATTGGCTTGGGTTAAGGCTATGTTAGGGTTCGTAAACCAAACTACTGATGCCGACTGATACGTTTGCAATGGCCCAAGAAAAGTATAGACATTGTTTACAAAGGTAGTAATGTCAAGGGTTGGCGCATTTAATGAAAATAAAAAATAACCATTGTAACCGGAGAGTTCATCCAGTCCAATAGAACCACTTTCCGGACCTGTAACACCATTTGCCAGAAGATAGGCACACCAGTTATTGTCTCCTGCAGCCAGATACAACGAACTGTTGCCTGACGAAGTATTTGTGAATTGTAAGGTTGCCATAAATTCTACTTGGTAAAGTTTAACAAAAGTGTTTAGTCGTAAAAGTTGTTCATTGTAAAATGTGTATTGTGAAATGTAAAATGTGAAATGTGTATTGTGAAATCTGCAATCTAAAATCTACAATCCTATCTATTCATAAATATACCATCCGACCAGATCACCTTTAAAAGGGAAGCTGGTGTTGTTTGCTTTAACCGAATACGTCAGATCGGCACTCAGGGTTGAAATTAAGGGGAAGAAGTTGAGATAAATACTCAGACTTCCACTCGTGGTACTTCCACCTGATTTCAAGTTAAATTCGTAAACCGGACTGGTTGGAGTCAACGATTGTATTCCTACAAAAACAGTTGCTAAATATAGCGTACAGACAACGATTTTGCCTGTGGGATCAATCTTAAATTGTATTAATAAATCACCAAAATAACGTTCTCCGGTAGTGCCGCTTTCGACTAGAGGAGCAGTTATTTTTTCAAGCGGCAGAGGTATAGTATCCTGTGAAAAAGCCGTTATCGGAAATGTTACAAGCATCACTATAAATACCAATTTTAACAGGATACTTATAGGGTATGTTCGATTGGTATATGCTGTTTTTGACTTCATATAGATGTAACGGCGGAATTTTACGCAGCTATTTTTTAGGACCAGGCCGCAATTTGTTTTGCAAAAACAGCTTCGTTTTTACCATTTAAATCTGTTGCCTTTCCACGACAAATAACCTGACCGGTATCAAAGCCGAACTGGGCTTTGAAACGGATAAGACCTATCTGTATTTTTTGTGAACCCACTGTAAATTTGATGTCTACAGCTTTTGATTGCACAGGCGAAAGGGTGACCGATCCTAAAGTTCCTCCTGAAATTGTGACCGGTTCTGCGGGTGAAACAGGGGTTGTTGCCTGAGCTCCTAAGGCAGAAGTGAAAGTAGTAACGGAGACTTCCATTCCTTCTACAAAAGAGACTATAGTTGTAGCGATGATGCTGTTGACTAAAATTGCATTTTGTGCATAGGGGTAAATTGCCATAATTTAGTTATAGTATAGAGGAATTTTCCTGGGCTAATTTTGTATTAAGAAGTGTAGTGCATGCCTGTAAAAGATCACTTTGTAATACAATCGTTCTTGTTGGTGATTTGGGTTTATAGGGGGCAGTTTTTGGCTTCATAAGTATGATTTACCCAGGAAATTTCCCTGATATTTTACTTAAGACCAAGTAGCAATTTGTTTCGCAAAAGCAGTTTCGTTGTTACCTTCCTGATCTGTTGCACGTCCGCTTGCTGTAACCTGTCCGCTATCAAGTCCGAATTGCGCTCTGAAGCTAATAAGGTCGATTTGCAGTTTTTGTGATCCGGCTTTAAATTCTACATTCGTAGCCGTTGGTTGTACAGGCGAAAGAGTGATTGAACCTAAATTACCTGCTGATGAACTAAAAGTAGTAACGGATACTTGCATTCCGGATACGATAGAAACTACAGTTTTTGCATTGATGCTGTTTACTAACAGTGCATCCTGTGAATAAGGATAAGTTGCCATAATTGATTTGTTTGTTGGTTTTCCTACTCATAAGGCTTTTCGGAATCCGCCTCGTTTTTTTTGTAAGTGGGTTCTGACTCCACTTTTTTAATGGTATACAATATTAGGAAATATCTAATTTCGAAAAATGCGTATAAATACTTGTTTTTAAGTTGCTTACTGTTTATTAACAAGAGAATGCTTTATTGTTTAAATTGTCTGTAGCCCTGTAGTATTTAATGAAACGGACAACATTTACCAGGTGAAGGAATGGGGTTGAGGATGAAATGTGGATAGAAGAAAGAAGAAAGAGGAAAGATCTGCTAAATCCGCCAAATCTGTGGGAGAAACATAGGTGTGAGATGTGAAATGTGGGATGTGAAATGTGGAAAGAAGAAAGAGGAAAGATCTGCACAATCTGCGAGAAAAAAATTATCGCGCAAAAACATCGGTTTTAAGATGTGAAATGTGAAATGTAAAAAGTATGTGCAAGCGAAACACATTGCTCTTTCATAGTGCTCTGTGTTTTATTAAAAGTGAAACGCCTTACTTTCAGCTGGAAAATCTATGTATCTATGTGTTTAAACCATAGCCACAGAAAGACCCAACAGAAAAGATCCGCGTAAAAAAAAATATGTCTATATGTTCTTAAATCAGTTTATTACTGGTGGCATAGGCAATTGCCTCGGCGATATTCCCAACCCCTAGTTTGGTAAACAACTTCCTCTTGTGGAACTTAATCGTATCTGCTGAAACAAACATACTCTCGGCCATATTGGCAATCGTAAACCCCCTTATAGAATACTGCAAAACCTCCTTCTCCCGGCTGGTAAGCTCTATTTTTTTCATCACCTTCCAAAAATCTCCCTCCAGGTCGTAACTGTAGATCTTATTCTCTCCTTTTTTGTAAATCTTAATATTCCCGGACTGCAATTCAGAAGAAAGAGAGATAATACAAATCGACTTCCAAATTTTTCCGTCATTGGTTAAAAAAACAGGAGTCAGCTTCTGATTCACCAAAAAAGTCTTTCCATTGGGATTCTTCAAAC
>NZ_JBLYEG010000025.1:0-31128 GCF_048514875.1 Flavobacterium sp. T12S277
TTAATCGTTAATTAACCACAAAACCTGGTGGTCAATTTGCTCCGGAATCAGGTGGTCAGTTTGCTCCGGAACGGGTGGTCAATTTACTCCGGAATTAGGTGGTCAAATTGACCGGTTTTTCCACATTTGATGATTTAGAATATAAGAAATATTAATTAATAGTGAAATTAATTATCGATATAAGAAGGAATAATTTTGATCGAAAGTTTCAAAATAATTTATAAACAGGTTTCTTTAGTACTACCTAAAGAAAAAGGAAATCACAGAAAAAACAATGAGTATTTTTTTTTAATTTTTATCATGTTTGTTGATACCAGTCTAAAAAACTAAAATTACATCCCCTCCCTATCCTCTTAGTATTCCTAAAAAAAGACAACCTTTGGGCAAGATTTACAGCTTTGGATGAACTATCTTTTTAATTGGTATATTCGTTACACAGAAAAACATTTAGTTTTATGACTTCCCAAACTTATTAACAATAAAATGTATTATACAACGATTCAATAATCAACAGATATTAAGCAATGAAAAGAAAAACACCTATTTTATTTACTCATAGCTGGACTAATTATTTTCATTTTAATTCCTACTTTTCATTTAGTAAAAACCTATTTAAACGAGGAGAATATTAAAATTCAAATTCCGAATAATTATACAAATGACGCAAGTAAACTCAGTTTGACAAAAATTGACTCGATAATTAATGTTCCCAATTCTAAAAATAAAATAATAATTCAACTAAAGAAAATTCTTGATTATTCTAAGACTAACAAAATTTCAATTTCTATAGCTGGTGCAAGACACAGCATGGGTGGACATACCATGTATCCAAACGGAATTATTTTAAATATGAGGCCTTATAAAGAAATGACAATTGATACAATTAATAATATTCTAACAATTGGTTCAGGGGCTCTATGGGAAGATGCTATAAATTACTTAGATAAATTTCATAAATCAATAGCTGTAATGCAAGCATTCAGTTCATTTTCAATTGGAGGCTCAATAAGTGTAAATGGGCATGGTTGGCAAAAAGACTCTCCTCCAATTTCTTCAAGCATTATTTCCTTTACTCTAATGAACTACAAAGGAGAAATATTAAATTGTAGTCGCACTGAAAATAAAGAATTATTCAGTTTAGTTATTGGAGGTTATGGACTTTTTGGAATTATTCTTGATGTAAAACTTGAAGTGGTTGATAACGAAACATTACAGTTTAAATACATTAGATTAACTCCAGAAAATTACGTAGAGTATTACCAAAAATTGATTTCAGACAATCCTAAAGTCAAATTAGTATTTGGAAGATTACGAATATCTAATAAGCACTTTCTAGAAGAAGTAACACTTAATTATTTTGAAAAAATTAAGAAAAAACCAAAAAAAATACCTCCGCACAATAAAAAAAATGAAAGCTCCAAACGATTGGTTTTTAGAAGTACAGCCAATAGTGAATATGGAAAACGATTGCGATGGGATTTAGAAAATGGTATGAACAAAATATTGATAAATGAAACTTTTACAAGAAATAATTTATTAAATGATAACGTTTCATTAATTGAAAACAAAGACAAAACCTCAACCGATATTTTACAGGAATATTTTATACCAGAGCGACATTTTAAACAATACATAGATAAACTTAAAGACGTTTTGCCAAATAAGCATATTGATCTGCTAAATATAACTATAAGGAGTGTTTATAAAGACAACGATAGTTATTTAAACTTTGCAAAGGAAAAGGTATTTGGATTCGTGTTTTTGTTCAATCAAAAAAAAAAATAGCAAGCACGAAAAAGAGATGAAACTTTTAACCAAGCAATTAGTAGATATCGCAATCGAATTTGAGGGAACTTATTATTTACCGTACCGACTTCACGTTGACAAGAAAACATTTAGAAGAGTTTATCCGCAAGGCGGTAAATTTTTCAGATTAAAACTTAAATATGATCCAAATGAAATATTTAAGAATAAATTTTATGAACACTACAAATAAAAAGATTATCTAAGATAATTTTCCACCAGACTAACGAGCACAAAAACTTTTCTCCTATAGATTAAAGGTGTAATAGATTAAATAAATTGGAGAATGCATATGATAATAAAGCTTATTTCTATTGACCAATTGAAGACAAAAGAGCAGTGCTCAATCTTTTCAATTGTAGCAATTGGTAATAATTGTTAGCTAAGAATGTATTGATAAAAGCACTTCTAATTAGTAAATACTTTTTCTAGAACTCGATAATATTTTTGACTATATATCACAATCCTAATAAACATAATTTTAACACACCATTTCTTATATGACTTTTTCATACCCGTCATGATACAAAATTTCTCTTACCAGAGGCTTTTAAAATTTTAAATAATGTCAAAATTATCTGGTTCAAATTCTTTATCAGCAGGGTCACGATATAGACAAACGCCTGCAAAGTACCGATTCTACAGCTTTTTTTTACAAATCTACATATCGCAATTACAATAAATTAAGAGATTAATAATCAATAACACATAGATTGAAATTCTACTTCTACTTTGTATTAGATTAGATACCATATACTATCCTTAGTATGTATTTTAAAACACGTACCCCTAGGGAGAGAAACTGATAATATTGTGGAATATTAATATAAATTCCAACTATACGCCGGAAAGTAGTTTAATCGAATTCTTTATTCGGTCTCAATATTCCCCTTATCATCTGAAAAAATATCCTTAAAAATCTATTTAATCAATTGTTTACATTCATTCCCTATAGAGAGGCAGTCTTAAAAGCCGTTACCCTTTTCACAATCAAATGTTTAAAAAACCATATTGATATTCGAATAAAAAAAGGCTGTCCGTACTT
This sequence comes from Flavobacterium sp. T12S277, assembly GCF_048514875.1. Taxonomy (NCBI): domain Bacteria; kingdom Pseudomonadati; phylum Bacteroidota; class Flavobacteriia; order Flavobacteriales; family Flavobacteriaceae; genus Flavobacterium; species Flavobacterium sp. T12S277. The sequence continues at coordinate 2,849 of NZ_JBLYEG010000025.1, forward strand.
TTAGACAGCCTCTTTAAATCGAAGTTTTTACTTTATTCTAATAATCTCATAATCGTTTTATTTTCCTGAATCAAAGCATAGTCAAAGGCAGTCTTATTAAAATTATCCCTTAAACTTTTATCAGCTCCTTTCTCACACAAAATCTTTACAATATTTTCTGCTCCAAAAGTTGCTGCAAAAATCAATGCCGTGGCACCGTTAAAATTACGTTGATTAATATTAGCATTATAATCCAGTAATAATTGTACAATCCTGTCAAGTTTTTTAAAACTTGCCCCCATAAGAGCAGTATTCCCCATTTTATCACAGATTTCCGGATTTGCTTTATGTTTTAGCAACAATAAAGTGGCTTCATAATTGTCATTATAACATGCTATTACAAGAGCAGTACTGCCTCGTTGATCTACAGTATCTATCTGTTTGATTTCAACTAAAATTTTATTTAACTCTTCGATATTGTTGGTGCGCGCAGCAGAAAAAATACTTTCTTGGGCTACCGCCAGATGTGAAATCACTAGAAATAGTATTGATAGTAAAAAATTGCTATTAATCATAGGCTTGCATAAGTTATTGTCTTGGAGAAAACATATTTTCAACTTCCTCTCTTGTAATTGATAATTCTTTTGCAAGACGCTTTCCATAATCATTGTCAGCCATATAGAAATAACCAACCATTTTCCGAACGACATCCCTACTTATTACGCTCTTCAGGTCAGCACTCAGATTGAGAATTAAATTTTGCTTTTCTTTTTCACTCAACGTGCGATAAAATTCACCTGCTTGCTTGAAATCATTTGGTTTACTTATTTTCTGCTGTGCTGTGACTGTATTAACAAAAGCAGTTTTAGAATATGTATAATCAGTATTATCTCTGAAACCATTTAACGAGGCGCTCGGTTGGTAATTTATATCTCCATTGGTTTTTCGAGTTGCAAAAGCTCCATCTTGATTATTTGTTGTAACAATGGCTTTAGGCATATTAACCGGCAATTGTTGAAAATTAGCTCCAATTCTGTAACGCTGCGTATCAAAATAAGAAAATAAACGTCCTTGAAGTAACTTATCTTCCGATGGCTCTATGCCAGGAACAAGTGTGCCTGGAGAAAATGCGGACTGTTCAACTTCTTGGAAAAAATTATCTGGTATTTTGTTTAAGGTCATCTTTCCAACCAATTGCAATGGAATACTATCTTCTGGCCATATCTTAGTTGGATCCAAAGGGTTTATATCCAGTTTTTCAAAATCGGAAGCTTTCAGGATTTGAACATAAAGTTTCCATTGAGGAAAGTTCCCCTTTCTGATATTATCATACAAGTCAACAGTAGCATGTTGAAAATCTTTTCCCTGTAATTCACTTGCTTCAACAGCTGTTAAATTTCTAACTCCCTGGAGAGATTTCCATGTATACTTTACATAAACAACATCACCTAAGTTATTTACCCATTTATAGGCATGTACTCCTGAACCATCCATCTCTCTATAACTTGCAGGAATACCATAGTCAGAATAAACACGCGTGAGCATATGGGTACCCTCGGGAATGTTACTAAAAAAGTCAAATACCCTGTTTGGATCTTGTTTATTGCTTACCGGTGAAGGTTTAAAAGCATGCACCATATCTGGAAATTTCATTGCGTCACGTAAGAAAAATACAGGCAGATTGTTTCCAACAAGATCATAATTTCCTTGATCGGTGTAAAATTTTACGGCAAATCCCCTTGGATCTCGTAATGTTTCTGGAGAGCCGTTACCATGGACTACGGTTGAGAATCGTACAAAAACAGGGGTTACCTTTCCTTTCTCAAACAGAGATGCTTTCGTGAATTTTGTAAAACTTTCCGTAGATACAAATTCACCGTAGACCCCAGTACCTCGAGCATGAACAACTCTTTCGGGGATACGCTCCCGATCAAATGCCGCTAACTTTTCAATAAGATGTATATCTTCAAGAAGTACCTGCCCATCCTGACCTATAGTCTTCGAGTTTTGGTTATCTCCAATAGGGGCTCCCGTATTGGTTGTGATTTGCTTTTGTTGCGCTGCTGCTGTCATAGTAATCAGCAATATGGCCATAATGTTTTTAAATCTCATAATGTATTTTTTTTATGAAAGCAAATGTATATTCGTGGTTTCACAGATGCAAACTGATATTAACTAACACGATATAGATAAAAACTAACACCATGAACATACAACAACTCGAATATATAATTGCAGTAGATAAATACCGCCATTTTTTAAAAGCTTCTCAAGCGTGTTATATTACCCAGGCTACATTGAGTGGCATGATAAAGAAACTGGAAGAGGAATTAAATGTTGTTTTATTTGATAGAAGTAAACACCCGGTGGTTCCAACTGATGTTGGAAAAAAAATAGTGGCCCAGGCAAAGATTGCTCTTAGGGAAACCAACAGGATCAAAGAAATAGTAACGGAAGACAGCGGTGATATAAAGGGTGTTATCAAAATAGGAATTATTCCATCATTGGCACCTTATCTTCTGCCACTTTTTATAGCTGATTTTACAAATACTTATAAAGATATTAAAGTCATCATAAATGAAATGACTACCGAGAAAATAAAACAAAAATTAAAAGAAGGGTTTATTGATGTAGCAATATTGGCACTCCCAATGAAGGATAAGGAACTCATTGAAGATACCCTTTTTTTTGAAGAATTCTTTCATTATGGCGAACTAAATGCAAATTCCTGTAAGAAAAAATTTATACTACCCAAGGATATTAATCTTAATAAGCTTTTGCTTTTGGAGGAGGGACACTGTTTAAGAGATCAAATTCTTAATCTGTGCGAATTAAGGGTTAAAGATTCTAAAGATTTAAGAATCGAATATCAGTCAGGCAGTATCGAAACCTTAAAACTGATGGTTGACCTGAATTTGGGTTCAACAATATTACCGGAGCTCTCACTTCTAACACTTGATGCCAAGCAAAAAGAGAAATTAAATAGCTTTTCGGCTCCCTCTCCTGTGAGGGAAATAGGTCTGGTTTGTTACAGTAATTATGTAAAAAAGAATTTAATAAAGGCTTTAAAAAAATGTATTCTTGATGCTATTCCCGATAAAGTTCTGACTAAGAAAGATATCTGCATAGTACCGATAAAATAACACCTTTTTTTTAAATTATTTGCTTTCCAATATTCTCACAATGATATATGCTCTTGTTATTTTTATTTCCCAGAATTATACACAAACCAACAATTAGAAAATGACTTCAATTCTATTTCATTTTTAAGTCCTAAAAAATCCTTAGTAAAATATTTTTGAATAAAATATCTAGTTTCTTCCCAATTATCAGTCTTAATGGTTAGTTGTTTATTTTGATTCTCCCCATAAATGAAAAACAAGTCTAAATTTTTATGAATTTTAAGTACATATTCTTCCTCAGTGTGTCCGATCCAAAAAGCACTATGCTCTCCATCTTTTTTAATTGTTTGCTCAATTGCAATATTAATATCCTGAATTGTAGCATTGTCAATAGAATCATTCCAACTTTTTTCTATCCAAAATTCTGTTTTCATAAGTATATCAATTAAAAGTTTGGTTCTGCCGCACCTATTTTATTAAAACATCATTAATTCCTTATTTGTTTCTTCAAAGCATATACACAAGCTCAGTTCCACTAAGAGTTCTCTTTACTGATTCAAATATCTTAACCCAATCCATATAATAAGACTAGAATCCTGTTCAGATATTTTATTAAGCTTATAAATTGTCGGAGTGCTATTTTAGAAAATGAACTATTGTATTAAACTTTAATCGCTCTAATATCTAAGTCATTCTTGTCAATATTTATTAATCTGGAGTTACAATTTTTTTTGATCACCTAGATTAAAAATGACTAAGCACAGCTCCTTTCTCTTCTTGTAGTTAATAGAAATCAGTCGCATTACCAAATTTATCAATTGCTCTTTACAGATAAAACCACTGTCCATTAATCTTAATACTAAGTCTCGTTCATCCTTTAATGGCTTCCGGCTCTTAATTCACGTTTCTTGATCTGCTTTTCCAATAATGATGCAAACTTCCATACCCAAAGTTGAATTATAGCATGGACAAACTTAACTTAATGCATTTTCATTATCTCTTCACCATCCAGATAACTTAACATAAACCTAAGTTTGAAATATACTGCCTACAGAATCATAGAATATGGATAACAAGAAACTTTTGTATTTATAAGTTTTAAAAACTAAAAAAAAAGCAAAATTAAAACTTAACTTTATATGCGATAGGACCTTATCATTTCCATATAAACAATGAATAATAATTATATATTTTTGGTTAAACCTAAAGTGAGACTATTTGATTATACCAGTAAAATAATTATCGCTAATACTTTTTTTTTAAATCTCTTTGTAAATTTTTTGGTTGTATTTTAAGTGAAGCAGCATCCTAATATTATACCTATCATATATAGCTCTCCAAATTTAAATAAAAATAAAAAACATAGAACTAATTCGAAAATGACGTAGTATTACATCTACTAAAACAAGTATAATCCAATATGTTTTTACACAAAAGTTACTTATGATAGCAAAGTTATCTTTCTTGCTTAGCTTTGTTGTAGTTGATTCAATCTTTTTAGTTTTACATTAGGTGGTATTGCCATGAAATGTTGAGAATATATGCGATAAAAACATTAAGCTAAAGAATTTAATGGAAACTTAATATACGTTTTTGAAAACAAACCTCTTTTTAACAGTTTAAGTAAATCCCTATAGAAATAGAAAAAATTTTCAATAAAAAATAAATCCATAATAAAACTACTATTAGGGATTCTTTACAAAAAAAAGAAATTACAATAAGTCTTCCTACTCAATGACGGAATCGAGTATTGAGAATACTAGAAAAAGTATTCACTAAATTACTCATACTGTAGTTGCATTTATCTATATTATTTCAGAAAACGGTCCCTTCCATTATAAAATTTATAGAATAGTTTTATTTCTATCCTAAAATTAGAGATGTACCAATGCTATCATCTACTACCAAGTACCTTGAATTCTACAGCGTAAACTCCTTTGTTTTTTTTCAGAATAATTCCAGATTAGGCCAACTAATAAAACAATGAAAGAATAATATTCTAAACAAGAATTTTTTATGATTTTTTTAACTCTATATTATTTAAACCCCTATTTACTAGTGTAGCTAGTAATACACATAAATCTACATTACAACAGAACTAGTTCTACGTTTTTTATTTTTATTTACCCCCAGATGGCTATACTTTTAATAACGTAAAATAAATCGTTTTTTCCCTAAAATACAACTAAAACTATATTACAAAATTTACAAACACAAGCCAAGAGAGATTTCTAAAAAAACATTTGAAGAAAACTCTTGGATTAAAAAACACCGATAAAGCCTTTGAATGCTGACAAAACCATAAGCGAAGCATCTTTCTTTTGTCTAGTTTTGAAGCCCTATTGTCTTATCATTTTTATGATGAGATTTTAGAGCTGTGGTAAATACTATACAAAAAAAACATGTCGGACAGCTTTAACAACATTGATTTTAATAATCTAAGCCAATACAAAATTAAATATCCCAATGTATCCTATATCTTTGGGATTAACCCCTCAACCTTCAATGAATAAGAATTTAGACAACTGTTAAAATTATAGTAATTATCGTATCCGTGCAATGCAGATACTTAACACGAAGAATTCATTGTACAGCCCCGGTAGCTCATTATCAGCGGAACAAGATAAAATACAAAAAAAATATTGATAAAAACTAATATAAATTTATTTAACAAAATACTAAAGGAGTAACAAAACGTATTTCCAAAAACTAAATCTTCCCTAATGAAAACTAATTACTTTATTGTTCTTTTATTTATCGCGTCGGTTAAAAGTTTTGCACAAAGTGATCCAAAAACTATCTATCAAAAAAATAGGTATGAGCTAGCTATTTCTTATTATAAAAAAGCCGATTATGAAAATGCACTTGCTTTATTTTCTATTGCTTCTAAAATGAAATCGGAAAATGAAATCGGAATAGAGTCAGTCAAAAGAATAGACACTTTGAGGAAAATTCTAAGAAAAAGAATCATGGATAAAGTTGTTGGAACCTGGAAATTAGTTGGAGACAAACCGTTGTGGTCCGTAAATACCAATGGTAATAAGCTTTTTTTAAACAGATTGGTTGAAATTAATTACGAGCAAATTTCCTTTTATGAATTAGATACTCAGACAAAAGAAAAGAAACTTCTTAAAACCGAAAAATTATCCTATTATAATAAAGATCCGTCAGATGATTTATTTTCTGCTATTATTTTTTCTGATGGTACAATTTGGGAGTGTTTATTAAATGAGGATGAAAATGTTTTACACGTAATCAATATTGCAAAAAAAACAGAAAATGGAGTTGAAAAAATAACAAACGACAATTTGGAAAGATTTTTAAGTAAAATAAATTAATAAAAAAAGACTCTTCTCTATTTTACATTAAACTGGTTACAGCTATCATTTAAAAAAAACAAAAAGTTAATATATTTCTATTATGATCTGATACTCATAAATACTTTTGAAAAACCTGTAGTTTAACTTTAATTACTTTAAGAGTTCTTAACAGGTGCAATCCATGTGAAAATACTATCCCATCAAAATACAGTTCTATTTTGGGAGGAGATCGCAAAGAGATGATCCAATGAATTTTATTTAGTTTTATAGGATGATTTCTAACAAGATGTCTTTTTTAAATTTTCCGAGAGTTATTCTCTTAATTTTTCAAAAAACTGAGAGATAAATTCCTAAAGAATAACTTCTGCTTTAAATATGACAAAAGGAGCCATTATCTAAATTATTATATAATTTGCGTAGTTATTTATTTGTTAAAAAAATAACTGAATAGTCATTTCCTTAGAAAATACTATTCAGTTATTTATAAGCGAGTTGTACAACTTATTTTTTTAATTAACTAAGATGCTATAATTTAAAATTTGTAATTAAGTCCTAGGTTGATAAATCCCCTATTTCCAAATCCAGCTTCTGTAAATGCACCGAATTTTTTACCTACACGAATCCCGACAGGATTAACCTGGAAAGCGAAATTAACACTATTATCTTGATAAGGGACTTTAGTATTTCCTGTTTGTGTGTAGCGATTCAGAATGACTCCAGGAATAAAGAATTCTATAGTATTGTAGAATTAAATTTGGCCATACGAGAGCTTCTTGTGATTTATAATCAAAGCCCTTTTCAAAAGAAACCATACAGTCGCATGGAGCTTTTTCTAGAAATAGAGAAGGAGGCCTTGAAATCTTTATCTGTTGAGAAATATGAACTTGGAGACTATAAAATCGCCACAGTACAAACGAATTGCCATGTTTATTATTCATCCGACAAGAACTATTACAGTATTCCCAATGCTTATTTGGGTAAAAAAGTAAAATTAGTCCTTACCCAAAGTACAGTAAAAATCTATCATAACCAAACCAGAATTGCGCTTCATCCAAGGAGTCGAAAAGCCTACCACTATGTAACGGTAAAAGAACACGTGCCTGTGAATCATACTTACAACGCAGACTCGAGTCCGAAATATTTTATCAATTGGGCAGAAAAGACAGGAGCATCAGTGAAGGAATATATCGAGAAAATATTAAATCAGAAACAGTAGCCTGAACAAGGCTATAAGAGCTGTGTCGGAATATTGAACCTTGCTGCCAAAACAGGAAAAGACCGTCTTAATAGTGCCTGTAAACCCGCACTGAGTTATGACGCCATAGGTTATAATTCAATCAAAAACATCTTGGAAAAAGGCCTTGATAAAGAAGAAACACAACCCGATTTATTCAATGTCTCGGTATCGAATCACGATAACATCAGAGGATCTAAATATTACGCTTAACTCTTAAATTAAACACAATCATAAATATGAACACACATGCTACTATCGAAAAGATGTATCAAATGCGCCTTGGTGGAATGAAAAGAGCTTACGAATCCTCATTCGAGACCAGAAATCAGGATACCTTTATTAATGACGAATTTGTTGCCTGACTGATTGAATCTGAACATAACCACAGAAACAATACCCGTACCGAGAGGTTACTTAAAAATGCCCGATTCCATTATCAGGCATCAATCGAAGAGATGAGTTATACCCAAGACCAGAATCTAGATCGGAATCTTCTCACTCGACTATCGGATTGCTCCTTTATTGACAGAAATGAAAACATAATCATCACGGGTTGCACTGAAACAGGGAAGAGTTTTTTGGCAACAGCTCTGGGACACCAAAGCTGTATTAAAGGACACAGAGTCCTTTATTATAATTTAGGAAACTCTTCCAGAAATTAACTATAGCTAAAGCTGATGGTTCCTATATCAAGGAACTTAACAAAATAGAAAGTCATGATTTGCTCATTATTGATGACTTCGGTTTGCAACCTATCAACAATGAAAAACAAATGATATTAATGGATTTAATAGAGGACAGAAATCAAAAAAGAGCAACCATTTTCTGCTCACAGATACCAGTCAAAAACTGGTTTGATCTAATTGAAGAAAAAACAATCGCCGATGCAATTTTGGATCGGATTATTCACTCGGCAACCCGCTTTGAACTCAAGGGAGAATCCATGAGAAAAAAAATGAAAAGCAATAAAAAATTTTCTCTAATTTTAACCCAAGAAAGCATCATCAAAACACTGTCCACTTTACTCCGGAATTAGGTGTTCACTTTCAGCAGAAAAATCACAAGACATATAAGTCCAAAATAAAACATTGTTTACTTAACCAAATGACGTTTGGTATGCTGATAGAATTATCATAAAAACATTGGTTAGCAAAAAACATTATATTCCTTGTTTTAATGGATCACTTTTCCAAAAAACATCTTTAGAGATAGAACATAAAACAGGTCAAATCCAAAAGCAATGAAAGCTGTTTTTTCCTAAATGTCTATTAAAATATCTAATTTCTAATATTATAAAATTTGTTAGCGATGGAGGTTTTCAAAACATAAATCCAACTATTAAACATTTTTTTAATAGTTCGTTCACAATCTTCTTTGTTAGGTAATTTTCCCGAAGAAACTTTTTCCGGAAGACTATCAACTGCGAGCAATTATAAAACTCATTTTAAAAAAGCAAAAAACATAGCTAATAATAAAATAAATCAAAAGTCTTTAACTGCTTAAATCAAAAAACTTTCATTCTATTAAATCGCTCTAAATGACTTTTCGTAAAAGAAAATTTAAAATCGTTCTTAACTTATGAGTAATCAAAAGAGTTCTTTATAAAGAACCCTTTTCTTTTGTGAAAGTATTATGTAAAAGCATTGTTAGCCTTACTCTTGTCCTATTTTAGACAACTTTAAATTTACTTTTTTTTTAAAATTATCCCCCTTAAATTCTATGAGATTTTATTTCTAATCGAAAGACAATTTTTAATACAATGTTATTTCAAGTTTCTTTTTACTTTTAAAAGTAAAGTAATCAAAAAATAACACATAACACAAATAATTAATGTAATAGGAATAAACCAATCTCCTAGAACTTCGTATTGCTTAACATTTTCATTGGAAAAACCACCATACTTAAATATTTCTCCTTCTTTATAAAAGAAACCAATAGAGGAAGGATAAAATAATTTTGCAATAGTCATTATTCCAAAAATAAATAATAAGAAATATACAATAGAAAAAGCGATGTAAATTATTCCGTTGGATATATTTAATGTCAATGCCTGAAGCACATGAAACGGATTAAAAGTTGTGGTTGCTTGAACTAATTTTTTTTCTGCAATTAACGGCTTTAAAACGTCGTTCGGTATACCTATTTTATCAAGAACATTTAGAAGATTGCCCACCTCATTATCTTTATCGATCTGTAGACTTAGACTCTGATAGATATGACTGTTTAATTCCAAAAGGATATCTTCTTGATCCACTTTAGATAGTTTTTTAGTTGCAGATTGAATTTGCTTTAAGTAATTTTCATAAATTGCCTTTGCATCTTTACTTTCAAAATTTATTTTATTTAATTTCATATTTTCACATTAAATTGTTAAGTAGTATTTGTAAATCATTCCAATGTTTTTTCATTTCTTCTAGGGTTTCTTTTCCTAAATATGTAATAACGTAATATTTTCGTGGAATTCCAGTTTCTTGCTCCACCCATTCTGAATTTAAAAGCCCTTCTGTACTGAGTCTGTTCATTAATGGATATAAAGTTCCTTCTGCAATTTCAATATCCGTTAGTTTTTTAATTTTGTCAATGAGTTCGTAGCCATAAAGTTTTTTCTCATTTAAAACAAGTAATACAATAAAAGATAAAGTCCCTTTCTTTACTTGTAACTGCCATTTGTCTATAAATTCATTTGTCATACTGCAAATATATAACAAAATACATAGTATAGGAAAGTATTTTTCCTCAACTGTATCAATTGATTAGAAATCATAGAAAAATTCACTCTATAGTGATTAAAATAAATTCATAATATATTTTCTTCAAATAAGAATCACAACCACTTAAACTGGCATGTTAAATTAAAATTAACAAAAAGACCTCCTAATTGAATAAATAATAAACCTCTACACAAGAAGTGTTATTATCATTTTAAGATATTGATCAATAATTCCATAATTAAAATAAAAGCTAAATATTAGCAAAACAAAATATAAAATCAAAATGAAAAAAATATTAACATTGTTGCTTTTTTCAGTTACTTATTTAGGTATCGGGCAAACTAATTTTGTTCCGGAGAATTGGACAGGGTCTCTCTCTGGCTATTGGAATTTTGAAAATAGCACCAATCTTGTTCAAGCACAAGTAGGAAACAGTCTTGAGGCACAAGGAATTTTTACTCAAGTCCCAGGCCCTACAGCTAGGGATTTTGCAGTAAGGAAAACATTAGGGAATTATTTTAAATGCAATCCAAATGTGCCAACCTATGGGCAAACATATCCTAATAAATATTCAGTAATGATTGACTTCAAAGTTCCGTCAATTGGGCAATATTATAGTTTAGTTCAAACCAATCAAGGTAATTCTAATGATGCTGATTTGTTTATAAATCCCGCCGGAAAAATTGGAGTTAGTGCTTTGACTTATTCAAATTCGATTGTTTTGCCAAATCAATGGTACCGATTGGTAATAACTGTTGATGTCGGTAATGCAATAAAGATATATATTGATGGACAACTCTGGAATCCAGGTCTTCCAAATACTCTAAATGGACGTTACTCTTTGGACCCTTTCCTGTTGCTGTTGGCAGATGATAATGGTGAGGACAATCAGATGGATATTGCTTCAATGGGCGTTTTCAATAAAACTTTGACTGCCGCAGAAGTAGCAACAATTAGTGGATATGGCCATACCCCTGCACCCGATACAAATGGAATGAATCCTTACTTGCAAACAGCCACACCGACATCTACATATATTTCGTGGCATTCCTCCAATGTAACACAAAATCCTCTAGTGAAATTCGGTACAAGTAATACTAATTTAAATCAGATAACTACTGGAACTTGGGAAAGAATAAGCAACACCGCAAATTATTATTGGCACACTGTAAAATTAACAGGTTTACAACCTAATACGGAATATTTTTATCAATGTTATAACGGCACAACAGCTTCTTCCATTAATGCCTTTAGAACGCCCACACAAAAAAACACACCAAATCAACACATTAGAATGGTATTATTGGGTGACAATAGAACCGATATAGCCAAAACGACTCAAAATGTGCTACAAATTAAAGGTAAATTGGTTGAATTATATGGTCCAAACCTTCACAACTCGATAGATTTAATCTTAAATTGTGGTGATATTGTTTCTTCCGGATCTGTTGTAAGTCAATATACTAATGAATATTTCACCCCTTTTGCTCCTTTGACAGCTTCTATTCCATCTATGATTAGTATTGGTAATCATGAAGGAGACTCATCTAACTTCTTTAAATACATGAAATATGAAGACTTAACTAATGGCTACCCAGTTGGGCATTCCTATAATGAAAAATTCTACAATTATATTTATGGTAATACCCAAATTTTAGCTGTCAATGGTAACTCAGGTTATAAAGTAAGTGATCAGATTAATTGGATAGACGCAAGATTACAGGAATCGAATACGAATACCGATATTGATTTTGTGTTTTCATTTTTGCATCATCCCGGACATAGCGAGATTTGGCCAGATGGCAATGAGGTTTTTGTGCAAAACAGCATACTTCCAAAATTAAAACAATATCCAAAAAATGCGTTACTTGTTTATGGTCATTCCCACAATTATGAAAGAGGTGTAACTGATATTACAACAGGAACTCACGATATGTATTTGGAATTGTCAGGTGGTGCAGGTTCTACACTCGATCGTTGGGGAATGTATGCTAATCAAACCGATTATCCCGAAATAAAAGTAAGTAAAGATATTTATTCATGGACTTTGCTGGATATTGATGTAGATAACAAATCCTTTACTGCGAAAACATTTAGTTTTGGAAACAGCAACAGACCAGCTGTGAATGAACTAGTTGATGAGTTCCATTTAAATTTGAATCAAGCAAAGCCACAAACTCCCACAGCTACTGGACTGGAAAACTTAACTACTTTGACAGCATCACCAATGATGGGCATCGATCTACCGCAAACTTGTCATTTTCAAGTTACAACAACTGCGGGTAATTACACTTCCCTATTAATTAATAAAGAACAGGATAAGTACAATATCTATGACGATACTCGTGCCCCAAACTATATACCAATTAACAAAAATGCTAATCTAGACATTTCAAAATTAAATATTTCTTCATACGGGCTTACAACCGGACAGATGTATTATTACAGAGTTCGTTATAGAGATGAAAATCTGAAGTGGAGCTCTTGGTCTACTGAGAATACATTTGTTTATAATAATGCGGCTACTCTTATGCGAACTACAGAAACTTTAGGGAAAATTGAAAACAAGCTCAGGGTTTATCCAAATCCCGTTGTTTCAAGTGCGCAAATTTCCTTTGAATTGTCATCACCATCAGAGAATGTAAAAATTGAATTGGCTAATATGTCAGCAGAAGTAATAGAAACCATATTTAATGGAAGTTTAGATTCTGGTTTACAAGCAATTCCTTGGAATATCAATAATAGACTGAATTCAGGAGTTTATATTGTTAAGGTTACTTCTTATAATAAGAGTGAAATTTTTAAGGTATTCATCGATAAAAAATAAAATTAGAACGAAATAGGTCACAAGAAATTTTACGCGAATCCTAAATTGGTGTTTTTTTTTACTTCATTTAATAATAGAGAACATGATAAAATATGAACCAATACGATTAATTGTTTTACTGATATGGGTAAATGGAATAGTTGCTCAAAAACATAGTGTTATTCTGCAGAAAGAGCAAAATCAAAAGATTTTTTTTGACGGAACAAAAATAATTAGCGAGGAAGGTCACTTGGTAAATCAAATGAGAGAAGGACTTTGGATCACCTATTATCCAAGTGGAAAAAAGGCATCTGAAAGGATTTACTTCAATGATAAACTACACGGAACCTACTTTTCTTTATATGAAAACGGCAACAAGTGCACCACAGGGTTTTATGATAATAATAACGAAAATGGGGTTTTTAAAAGTTATTATGAAGACGGAATACTTCAGTCAGAAAGAAACTTCGATTATGGCATTTTATACGGTAAAGTGATTGAGTATTATCCAAATGGAAAGCCTTTTAGAGAAGAGTTCCACAAAGAACATACGAAAGTAGGCCATTGGAGAAAATGGTATGAAACAGGTGAATTATTCTTTGAAGTGAATTATATCAATGATTTGCAACAAGGAGAAGCTTTTACGTACTATGTTAATGGAACAATCAAAGAAAAAGGCTCTTTCGATCGAGACATGAAAATTGGCCCATGGTATTTTTTTGATGAAAATGAAAAAATATTAGCAGAGCAATATTATAAAGGTGGAATGAAAACAGGTTTATGGAAATCATCTTATAAAAATGGAAATTTACAAGAAGTAGCCAATTATATCGACAATGAAAAACAAGGTGAATATACTTTTTATTTTGAAAACGGGAATTTAGCTTCCGAGGGGTTTTTCGAAAAAGATCTTGCCAGTGGCAAATGGATAGTCTATTTTGAAAATAAGAACAAAAAAGAGAAAGGAACTTATTATATGGGGCAAAAAGTGGGATTATGGAAGTTCTATGATGAAAATGGAAAGCTGATTTCTAAAAAAGAATTTGAGAAACCAACAACAATCATAATATACTAATTGGACAATCTTAACCGCTCAATAAATAATAATAATAATAATAATAATATATAGATACTCTTTGTTTAGAACTTAATTAATAATGCAACCAAAAAAGAAACAATTGAAATTAAAAATTATAGAACTGATTGCTCGCATAGGAGTTTTTGGAACATTCATCGGTCATGGCATAACGGCATTTAACATCAATCCTAAATGGATTCCCCTTCTTTCAAGCGCTGGTTTTTCCGAGAAAGAAGCTATTTTATTAATGCCATTTATTGGTATCATGGATATCATAGTAGCTTTTCTTTCATTATTCTATCCCGTTCGGATAGTCTTGTTATGGGCAATAACTTGGGCTTTCCTGACAGCTTTAAGCCGTCCATTTTCAGGCGAATCAATAGTAGAATTAATAGAGCGTTCTGCAAATTGGTGCCTTCCGTTAACACTACTTATCATACAAGGTGTCCCTGGAAATTATGTAGCAATTTTTAAAATACGCGGATAAAAAAACAATATTTTTACTCATATTGCCACATAATCCGATATTATATATCTTACTAATTAAATTCTTTTTATCTTTAAATCATTATAAAACAAGACAAATTAGTTGTGCTGAAAAAAGGTGAGTTACTTAATTATTAAGTTTTTTATCTCATCAGTGCTGCAAGTCTTACGAAATATATCTAATATTGCAAAATAATACATATAAGATCTTGTATACCAACTATAACATTAATACATGATATTTTATAAAAATCTTCCAGAAACTCGTTAAATTTTCTATAATACCCGCACCAAAAATTAAAAGCCTGTATTGTCAGATAAATTTGGTTCAAGTCCTTTTAGGTTGAGTACAATACTCATCCCTTTAAAGTAAAATTTATTTAATAAACACTGATTATCAATTTCTTTTAATTTCAAAAAACAAGAACCACACTATTGATACATTACCTCCTAATATGGCTACAATGTTATTCATTTTATCTTTTTTGAGACTGCAAATTTAAAAATATAGATTAGAAACACTACAAATTAGAGAACTTATATTGTCTTTTAATTTCTTTTAATATATTTGGGAATTAAATTTATTCTAAAACCCTTTGAAAAACTTCATTCTAACAACTATTACTCTTTTCATTATTCTACATGCCGGAATAATAGATACAGCCTTTGACGTTAAACTAGAATCGTTAAAAAAAGAAGTTCAGTCAGTATTAAATTTCAGAAAAGGATATAAATTAAAACTCACTATCAAGCAATTTAACGATTTAGCAGTTTCTAACAATGAAATAAGGATCAATAATGAATTACACGATATTATTTCTTTAAAAAAAAAAGGAAAATTAGTCCATTTAATTGTAGTTAATGACCAAAAAGAAAATCTTTTTTTAACTAAAATTAAAAATTACAAAAACAATACTAGTCCGCAAAAAAGCAAAACCAATTTACTTAAAGCTAAATTATTACTTTGTTCGTTTAACCCGGCTATTGCAATCAATACCTCATTAAATCATACTGCTTTTCAAAAATTATTTTTTTATAAAGCCGCAAAACTTTCTAAAAAATTAGGTGAAATAATTATTCCTCCTCCCGATTTAGCATAAATTTTCGATCTCATTTTATCTCCTTTTTCACAAAAGGAGAAGAATTTTTATGCCTAAATTTAAAATCAAATTAATGAAAATTATAAAAAAAATTACAATTGCAGCTTTTGCAATGCATTCTGTGCTATCTATTGCTCAAAAGGTTAAAAATGATACTATAAAAAAAATAACCCAATTGAACGAAGTCGAAGTAACTGCTACTTCAGCAACTAACAAATCACTATTAAGCCAACCGCAATCAATCTCAATATTAGGAGAAAAAGAATTAAAAAGAGGTACTGGATTATTTCTTGACGATGCCTTAAATACTAACGTTCCAGGTGTTTTCATGCAAAGAAGAACCGTTTCTGCTGGGCAAACTTTTAACATCCGTGGTTATGGTAATGGGACTAGAGGAACAAATGGATCTAATAGTAATTTTGACACTCAAGGAACTAAGATATATTTAAACAATATTCCTGTTACTGATGCTGAAGGAATTACACTTATGGATGATTTGGACTTTAGCAACATTGGCAATGTCGAAGTACTAAAAGGACCTGCGGGATCATTGTACGGGCTTGCAATTTCAGGGGTTGTAAACTTAAAAACTATTGCTCCAGAAGCCGGAAAATCTTCTATTTCTCAAAACACATTATTTGGTAGCAATGGACTACAACGTTTTACTACTGAATTGCAATTGGGAGGTGAAAAATCATCTTTTTTGTTAAACTACGGAAAACAAAAATATGACGGTTTTATGAATCATACTGCCTCACATAAGGATTTCGTAAATTCATTTGCAGATTTCAAAGTAAACAATAAGCAAAAAATCAATGCTTATTTAGGATACAGTAATAGTTATGACCAAAGAAATGGGGAATTATCAATAGCTCAATATAACAACTTTGATTATTCAGGAAACCCTGCTTATATAAAGAACGATGCGCATTCTAACGTAATTAGTTTTAGAGCAGGGGTAAATCACACCTACCAGTTTTGTAAAAACTTCAGCAATTCGACAACATTGTTTGGAACTGGAGTTAGTAGCAATGTGAGTTCTGCCGGAGGATGGACCGATAAACTTAGTGTAAATTATGGTTTGCGTTCTACATTTGACACTAATTTTGAACTGAATGAAAAAATCAAACTTTCAGGAATCACAGGTATTGAAATGCAACAACAAAATGCACAGACTATCGGGTACAATATGACCGGAAAGACCTCTAATACAAATGATTACAATATAATTGCCGCCACAAAAAGTAATGTGTATGTAATTTCTAAAACTAGCTCTTTATTTACTGAATGGACATTATCATTACCAAAAGATTTTTCAGTTACAGCAGGTATAGGTTCAAGTTATATGGGTGTCGAATCAAAAGACCGTTTCCCATATACATTAACAAGCCCTAACAATCCAGGAGTTCTTCCAACATACAACAATAACGCAAGTCCTGCAAATTATCAAGTAGCATATAAGAATATGATTTCGCCTAAGTTTGCCATAAACAAAATATTCGACAATAATGTCTCAGTTTATGCGTCTTACAACAAAGGCTACAAAGCTCCTACAAGTGCATATTTATTCATTCCTGCAAACAATAGCGTGAACACAAATCTATGCCCAGAAGTGGCTAATCAATTTGAAATAGGTTCTAAAGGTAAGTTAATTGACAACCGTTTGTATTATGAAGTAGCGGCTTTCCAAACAAAATTTACCGATAAAATGACCAATGTAGCCGTTCCTAATGCTACAAACACTGCCACTTTATACAGTTATGTAGTAAATGCTGGAGATCAAAACCATAAAGGTATTGAAGCATTACTAAAATATCAAGCAATCAAATCTAAAGATGGGTTTATAAGATCGATAGTTCCATTTGTAAACGCAACATATTCTGATTTCAAATATGACAACTATATTTTCCAAACCGCCTATAACAGATCTTATGATTTTTCTGGAAGAAGCGTTTTAGGCGCTCCAAAATGGGTCGTTAACTCAGGCGTAGATTTCGTAACTAAATATGGTTTTTATGGCAATGCAACTTACTCTTACAGAGATAAAATGAACTTCGCCTATGTTCCTGAGGTAAAAACAAGTTCAAATATTGAAGTATCTACCGCCAAAAACTACGGTTTATTAAATGCTAAATTAGGGTTTCAAAAAAATATCATAAGCAACCTTGCTTTAGATGTTTATGCAGGAATAACAAACGCAACCAAAACTCAGTACGCGCAAATGATTTTTGTCAATCAATTGCCTGATGCTTACTTAGCGGCAAATCCTAATGCCACATTCTTTGGCGGTTTAAATTTAAAATATACATTCTAAAATAAACTTAGAACAACTTCACAACGAAGTTGTTCTTTTTTTTAAAAACAATAAAACATGAAGTATTTAATATATTTAGCCTTGACGGTACTTTCTTTAATCAGTTGCAAGCGTTTTTCTAACGAAGACGCAAAAGAAAGTAATAAAGAACGTCTTGTTTGTATTTCCAAACAATATACAGAAATTGCCTTTGCATTAGGAGCACAAAAAAATATAGTTGCTGTTGATTTATCAAGCACTTTTCCGCCCGAAGCAAAACAATTACCCACCGTAGGATATCACAGAGCCTTGAGTGCCGAAGCTATTTTGGCTAACAGACCTACACTTATTTTGGAAGATAACAATATAGGACCAGAACATGTGGTTGACCAATTGAAAAAATTAAAAATACCAATGAAAAGATTTGGCGAATACAGTAAATCTCTGGCAGGTACCGATTCTTTAATGAGAGAAATGGGAAGCTACTTTCATAAAGAAAAACAAGCTGATTCTCTGTGTAAAAATTTAGAAACCGAATTAAAAAAAGCAATCGCCGAAGCTAAGAAATACACTAAAAAAAACAAAGTTTTAGTGATTCATTACGGTCAGGCAAACAATGTTTATCTGGTAATGACTCAGTCGAGTGTTGCCGGTAAAATGATTGAATGGGCTGGTGGAAAAATAGCAGTAAATGTCGAAAAGGGAATGAGACACCTTTCACCAGAAATAGTAGCACTTGCTGATCCAGATGTAATTTTAATCACTGATTTTGGTTATGATAAACTAGGCGGTTCTTATGACAGAATAAAAGAACTTCCGGGAATTGCCAGTACCAAAGCATTCAAAAACAAAAGAATTTATAGAATTGAAGAGCATGATTTGGTCTATTTAGGACCAAGAACAGGAAAAAATGTGCTCCTAATTCAAAATTTAATACATAAAGATGAAGCTAAACAATAAGCACTTCTATTTATCGGTCGTATTAATCACATTATTAGTATTTATCGCTCTGCTATCGGCAAAATATGGAGCGGTAAATATTTCTTTATCAAACATCACAACTGCATTTCAAAAAACCATGGATGGCGATGAAAATCTTTCTTTAAACGAGCGTATATTTTTAGACATCAGACTTCCAAGGACCATATTGAGTTTGTTTGTAGGAGCAACTTTAGCCGTAGGAGGCGTACTGGTACAAGCTTTATTTAGAAACCCAATAGTCGAATCCGGCATGATAGGAACTTCTAGCGGAGCCGCATTTGCAGTCGCTTTTTTTATTGTTGTAGGCAGTACACTTGGGATAAATATTACCGAATGGTCAATGCCTCTATTTTCTTGTATTGGAGGCTTTTTAGGTACGGCGATGGTTTTTTTATTATCCAATTCAAACAAAAAAGGAAAAAGCTCAATTGCCTTGTTGCTATTAACAGGTGTGGCGGTAAATGCTGTGTTTTTAAGCGGTATCGGGTTTATGTCATACATTGGAAGAGATTCCCAAGCCAGATCGATAACTTTTTGGAATCTAGGCACGCTCTCTGGAGCAAATTGGAATGCCGTACAAATAGTTGGTATTACGAGTCTCATCGGTATTTTTGTAGCTTATCGATATGGTAAACATCTCAATACGCTCATTTTAGGCGAAGAAGAAGCCGGTTATTTAGGAGTGAACATTAAAAGTTTAAAAATAAAAATTATAATATTAAACGCTATAATTGTTTCTACAGCTACTTCTTTTGTGGGAGTTATTGGTTTCGTAGGATTAATTGTTCCGCACTTACTTCGCATCCTTGTTGGTTCTGACAATCGAAATCTGATTCTTTATGCTTGTCTACTAGGCGCTATATTATTGTGTCTTTCTGATTTTGTTGCTCGAATTCTATTGAGCCCAGCCGAATTACCCATAGGAATAGTAACCTCAATAGTTGGTGTACCTGTGTTTATTCTCTTACTTCGTAAAAAAAATAATTTCTTATAGTATGCTATCTATCGAAAACCTTTCTTATTCTATTGATAATAAAATTATTTTAGAAAATATTTCTCAAACTTTTGAAGCCGGGAAAATAAATCTAATCATTGGTCCCAATGGAGCTGGAAAATCAACATTGATAAAACTAATCAGCGGACAACTCAAATCCAAAACAGGAACCATACATTACACTGGAAATGCTAATCCTTCGGTACAAGAATTAGCAAAAACGAGAGCTGTTTTATCGCAAAATATCGATCTTAGTTTTCCCTTAAAAGTAAGCGAAATCGTGATGATGGGAAGATATCCTCATTTCGAATCTGTTCCTTCAAAAAAAGACAAAATAGCCTGTGAAGATGCCATGTCATTTTTTGATATTCTAAAGTTTTCCGATCGAAATTTCATGACCTTGAGCGGTGGCGAAAAACAACGTGTTCATTTTGCAAGGGTTTTATCTCAAATTTGGTATTCCACAAATACTGACCAGCGTTATCTAATTATGGATGAGCCACTGACTTTCTTAGATGTGCACTACCAATATGATTTCATGTATAAAATTGTCGAATTGGCAAAGCAAAAAGACCTAATTATCATTGGGGTTTTACATGATTTGAATTTGACAGCTAAATTTGCTGACAAGATTATCCTAATTAATGAAGGCAAAATACTTGCCTCTGGAGATAAAAAAGAAGTGTTAACTACTGAAAATATTCTTAAAGCCTATCAATTGACGCCAATAATACACCAAATTGAAGGCAGTTTTTTTCTAACTTTTTAAACGACGCGGCTTAATAAATCTTTTCAACATATTAGCACTACTCCATGATACCTCTTGGCTGGAAAAATCAATAGGGACCCACATTCATTTTCTCAAATTGATAGGACGAACCATTATAACGGCTCAACATTGCAGCATTTAGGAACAATTAAAACACACCTGTTATTGATGTTCTTTTTTATTTCTTTATAGATACTGCGCAATACCTGATGAGAAAAAATTCTTCTAAGTTTTTAATATGAGACTCAAAAGTTTCCGAAGTAATGACATACAGCGCTCTTGAAGTTACAATAACTTTACTTCTTTTAATATAAGCCTTTTCAGAATATAATTGCAAGAATCAAATAAATTCAAATCATGAAATAATATTTTCTTCTGGTCAATTGGTTAAATGAAAAAATAAAAACAGACCAAGCAAATTAAGACAACTAAAAAAATTGCATAGAAAGTAAACATAATTCTTTTTTGATGCTGGTCAATCTTCGCCAGTTCCAATCTTAATTAAGCTTTTTCCTGATCTACAATATCTTGATATCTATCCTTCATTATTTCAAAGATAACAAAATTTAAAAATTATTCCTACAAATTCAGACTTTCATTTTTCATGTTAAATAGATTTATTTTTCCATTCTTGAACAGCTTTCCAGGGTACAATTAATTCCTGTGATTCTTCTGTCCAGATAAAGCCGAATATCTGTATGACTTTCCATAAAGGGACGTGCTCGTTCAAAGAAAGAAACTGAATTTAAAACAACATAATCCTTACTGTTTTCAGCAAGATTTTGTGTAGGGGTTTTAAAGGAGAGAAAGTCTATGAATCCTTCAAAGACTATAGCTTCATCGGCACCATTATTTAGAGTAGTAATATCCTCTGGAAAACCACTGGTTTTAAAATAAGGATTACAAATTTCAAAACCTCCAGAATTGTTTTTAAAACCAATTCCAAAATATGTTTTATCATTTAGTTCGTAATGAACTTCAAGACAAAATTGTTCGGCAATATCAATAGGAATTTTTCTCTCTTCAAGATATCTTAAAAGTATAGGAGAAGTAAGAGGAATATCCTGTAGTATTTTAATTTTATTAGCTCTTGCTATATCTTTAATTGAGTTTTGAAATGCTGGTTGTTGAAGAGAAAAATTAATATTGAGTTTTTCTAAAAATTCACTAACTGTACAGTCATAATACAGTATGCCAAAATCAATCAAATTACCTCCTTTGCCTGTATCGTGGTCAAACCATAGATTCAATTTTTGATTCACTTGAAAAGAAACTGTATGCTCATCCCATAATGGAGAACGATACCAAAAGACAAAATTTATTACTTTAATGGGGTTCTATCCTAAAAAAGATAAATAATTGGTTATGTCAATTTTTTCGGCTTCCTCAGTTGATATCCATTTTTTTCTAAAATCCATTATATCCATATTTTCAGTTTCATTGGAGTCAATACCTAGATTATACAAGAAAAAATATAAAGACAATCATCTACATATTATGTACATGTTTATGGGTTAAAATTGCCTATAAAATTTTCAAGTTTAACATTGATTCAACAGCGAAGTTAGTTAAGAAAATACAAACTAGTATATCGGAAGTAAATTTTACCGATGATAATTTGACTATCTAATTTTATTACTGTTTTTAAAAATTTCATCACAAAACTAATCTCCCATAATGATTTTCTAATTACTTGTTATATCAAAATTTCATGTATGACACATATTAAGCTTACAGCAAAGTCTACTGGAAGTGTCTATATTCAAACAAAAATTCCCAAAGGATAACTTACATTTTAGCATCAAGAGATACAATTCAAATTGATACTGCTACTATAATTTTTGATCAAAAACTTTATTTTTTAATAAAAATCAATATATTTGCATTTCAATAAAAAAAAATGAAAAGGCTTATTAACATTTTTATCATAATTACTATCTTCTTTATTAGAGGGCTGTAGAGGGCTGCTGTATAAATATATTTTTCAATATAAATAAAAGGCCTCCTGTTTTCAAGGAGGTCTTTTTTATTTAAAACAATTATGAGGAATTTAACAATCAATATTATTATCACAATTATTATTCGTTTCACGTAACGAGTCAGGATTTTATTATATAACAATAAAAACCTTTCTTTATCAAACAGGAAAGGTTTTTTTTTTAAGTTAAACAATTATCAAAAACACAACAATCAATATTATTATCACAATTATTATTCGTTTAATATGACGAGTCAGGATTCTATTATCTAATAATAAAAAAACCTTTCTCTATCAAAACGAGAAAGGTTTTTTTATTATTAGACATTTATTAAATAAAGAAAAAACATAAATACAAAATAACATCAGATGAAAAAACAATATACCCTAACAATTTATACAGAAGGGCAAATACAATTAATAAACAAAATTACTTTAATCTTTCTAAGAAGACAAATTAAAATAGAAAGTCTGAATTTTTCTTGCTGTGAAATTGATAAAATGTTTCGCTTTACAATAGTAGTGAGTGAAACAGTAGAAGTGATTCAAAATCTAGTACTTCAAATTGAGAAAATTATCGATGTTTATAAATGCTATTACAGCACAAACGAGCAAATTATTTGGAAACAAGTTGCTCTTTATAAAATTAAAACTTCAGTTATCGCCAAAAAAAAAGTAAAACAGCTATCAAGCCTCTTTGATGTCAAAGCAATATCTACAGAAGAAGATTATACAATCTATCAAGCCATTGGAAAAGAAGAAGACATTAATCACTTAGTTGATGAATTTTCTAAGTTTGATCTTATTGAATTTATTAAAAGTTCTAGAATTGCAATCATAAAAACCAGTGAAGGCTTTCAAAAAGAATTACAAGAGATTTAGTATGAAATAAATGCTCACTTATAAAATTTATAGAAATTTCTAAACTCACCATCTGATTCTAAAATTTAATACTTTCAAATGAATCTGTTCAAAAATATACTGCAAGCACAAGAACGACTTCAAAATATTGTTTTGCTTACCGATTTAAATGAAAATTTAAATCTCTCAAAGCGATATGGAGCAACTATTTTATTAAAACGTGAAGACCAACAAATAAATCATTCGTTCTCAATTAGAGGTGTATATAACAAAATCAGTTCACTTAGCACAAACGAAAAAAAGAAAGGAATTATCTCTGCCAGTGCAGGAAATCATGCTCAGGGCGTTGCCTTGGCATGTAATCTTTTAAAGGTTATGGGTAAAATTTATATGCCTAAAACCACTACAAAACAAAAAATAATAAAAATTCAGCAGTTTGGAAAAAATTATATAGAAATAATACTAGTAGGGACGATTTTTGATGATGCATATGCTATTGCGGCAGGAGATGCCTCTATTCATTGCAAAGTTTTCATCCATCCTTTTGACGATCTCAAAATCATAGCCGGAAATGGAACAGTTGGTATGGAAATTCTTGAACAGTATCAAAAAACTATCGATTATGTTTTTGTCCCTGTAGAAGGTGGAGCATTAGGGGCAGGATTGTCAAGTGTTTTTAAACAATTGAGTCCTCATACCAAGATTATTGGAGTAGAAACTCGTTCGATTACAACTTCAATTGACCACGAAAAAGACATCTCATTTGAATCTACAGATCAATACATAAATAAAGTATCTATGAACCAAGCAAATAATCTGGTCAATGAAATTTTACAAAAAAATTTATCTGATATGGTATATATTCCAAAAGGGAAAATCTGTACAACAATATTACAGTTATTTAATGAAGAAAAACTGATTGTAGAACCTACTGGCATATTAAGTATCGCAGCACTTGATTTTTACGCAGAGCAAATCAAGGGGGAAAATGTAGTATGCATTGTAGATAAAGGTACACAAAACTTAGAAAGAAAATCCAAAATTAAAGAATGCTCTTTATTATACCAGGGACTTATACATTATTTTATTATTGAGTTTCCTCAACCTTCAGTAGTATTAAATGAATTTGTTAACCATATACTTGGTCCCCATGATAAACTTACTTTCTTTCTCGCAGAGAAGAAAAAAAACAATAATGTAGAGACAGATTCAGCTTTAATAAAACTGGAATTGAAGGATCCAAATAATATCCTAACCATTACATCGAAAATGCAGAAAAAAGGATTTAAGTACCAGAATATTAATAAAAAACAAAAATTTTATAATGACATGCTCCAATACAGTAATATATTTAAAAAGGAAAAAGAACTAATTTAATTTCAACCCAAAGAACTCGATATACTATCAAATCATTGTATCATCTATTTGTTTCAAAAAAAGTAAAAATAATAGAAGTTGTTATTTAACTAGAGTAAAAAGACAAACAATGTTAACTTTAATGGAAGATCTTTTAAAGCTACAGAGTATAATATTCACTAGAACACCTCCATGATATTAATTATTATCGTTCCAACATTTTACCTAAGCCAACTAATTGATTCAAATACAATTGGCATTTATCAGTACGCCATACTTCATTGCTTCACTTTTTGGCTTTAAAATTTCTATAAATATAACTACTAAAGCGTTTTGCATGTTAAAGAACTAAGATAACGGTTGTGAGGCAATAGGTCAGCTTAGCATTAGCTTTGACATAATGCTAAATCTTCTCAAGAATCATTAATTTTTCTAGATTCTTTAAAGTTTCATCAAGGGTGAACTAACCATCTGGCTTTTATTCATTAAGCTCGTAAATCTGTATTTACCTTTTTCTCTATCTTAACCATCGTTGCAGTAATTAGTTAAAATAATAGACTGGATGTGCTAACTTAGCATGGAGTTCTAGTTAAGAACTAAATCTTAACTTTAGAGCATGAAAGAGAATCGCAAAACTTATGACCGCAATTTCAAAGAGAAAGCTGTCCAATTAAGTTATGAAAGAGATAATATCTCACAATTGGCCAAAGAACTTGGAATAACAGCTCCTTTGCTGTACAAATGGCGTCAGGATTACCAAGAATTTGGCACAGGAAGTTTTCCTGGAAAAGGAAAATTAAAGCTTAGTCCTGAACAGGAAAAAATCCATGAGCTTGAAAAAAAATTAAAAGAAGCGGAATTAGAACGTGATATTCTAAAAAAGGCTATAAGCATCTTTTCCAAGGGAGGTCGATGTTTTATCTTTTCATAAAAGACCATGAAAAAATATATTCGATTGAAAAGATGTGCAAAGTTTTAAAAGTAAGCCCAAGCAGATACTATAATTGGAAGCGGCAGATTCTATCAGAAAGACAGAGGAAGACTGCCCTGATAAAAGAAGAAATTACTTCAATATATTTTAATGCTAAACAGCGGTATGGAAGCCCAAGAATTACCCTTGAACTGCAAAGCCAAGGATATCAGATATCCAGAATAACTGTGGCTAAATACATGAAGCAGTTAGGGCTGTACAGCAAATTGAGTAAAAAAATTCAAAGTAACAACCAATTCAAAACACAATCATTTTGTTGTTCCAAATATTCTAAAAAGGGAATTTACAGCAACAGAACCAGCAAAGGCTTGGGTTTCAGACATCATCTATATACAGACAAAGGATGGTTTTTTATATCTGACCATCATTTTAGATTTATTTGACAGAAAGATAGTCGGCTGGAGTTTAAGCAATGGGCTAAGTACTAAACAAACTACAATGAAGGCTTGGAAAATGGCAGCCAAGAACAGAACAATTGCAGATGAATTAATATTCCATTCTGACCGGGGAATCCAATATGCCAATAAAAAATTTGCTGATGTATTGGACTCTTATAAAAATATCACAAGAAGTATGAGCCGCAAAGGAGACTGCTGGGATAATGCGGTTGCTGAAAGTTTTTTCAAATCTTTAAAAACAGAATTGGTTTATGGCAGTAAATTAATTTCCATGGAACAGATGGAACTTGAAATTTTTGAATACATCGAAATTTGGTACAATAAAAAAAGAAGGCATTCGGCTTTGAACTATAAAACAATTGAAGAATTTAATAAACTAACTAATTATAAAAATGTAGCTTAACTTTTTCTCCAGTTTTTGTTTGCATATCCAACTTATAATTATCAATTAAAACTGTAGTACAACAAAATAAATATTGTAGAATCCTTTCTACATAATAGACTTTATGATTCTACAGCTTACTGATTTTTCGAAAATTAAATTTGCCTCATTAAAAAACACATATTTTTAATTTACAAAAAATGAAAGTAAAAATTTACAAATTTGGATTCTGCTTATTTTTAGGATTTAACTTGCATGCGCAATCATATTATGGCGGTATTGAAATTGGGGACAAAGAAATAAAAATGACAGTTATTGAGGTGCAAAATCCTAAAAAAAGAGTCTATGAGCTAAAAGCCTCATGGACAGAAAATATTGAAATGGCCGCAGGTATACCAATAGAATGTATGTTCACCCAGACGGATGTAGACAATATCGCCCAGGTTATATTAAGCAATTACAAAAAAATGCAAGCTACCTATAACATTAAAAATAGCAATATTTACATAGTAGCTCCATCTTCAGTAGACATGGCCAACAATGCAAATTTTTTAATCAAAAAGGTAAAAGCATATACAAGTAAAAACTTAGAGATAATTTCTCCTTCCTCTGAAGCCAGCTTATTTATAAAAGGTTGCATTCCCCAAAAAAATTATTTCGACTCTGTGGTACTTGATATTGGTCTCAAAAATACAAAAGGAGGCTATCTTAGTAAAACTGATGATGGAAATACTTCTTATCAGCTTACTTCAGACATAGGAATACTAACCCTAACAGAAAAAATAAATCATATACTTAAACACAATCAGTTGTATAATTTTAATGAAACTATTTTTAATTATTTACCAAAATTGAGGGAAGATTTATCAAAAATGTATTTAAACTCTCCTCAATGCCAAACAAAAATCAATATTTATCTATCTGGTGAAGCTGTTTGGGCTTTTTACACATTAATTAATGAGAAGGAGGCCCCAGATAATTATAATGAAATAAAATATACTGATATCCTTTCTTCCAAATTTGTTGTCGAAAATAATTTTAATAAAATTAAAACGGCTGCTTTAACAAATAAAGATCTTAAAAAAGTTTTGGAAAGTTATTCCCAAAAAAATCTTATTGCTGCTGGTGATTTATTACTTACAGCCCTTGAAGAAATACAAGATACTGACAAAAAAAAGGTATTCTTTGCAAAACATGGCCAAATTTCGTGGCTCTTGAGTTATATCAGTAATCGAGCAATGTAAACAAAGTCAATCTATTAACTTTTAAGTACTTTTTCTGAAATAGCACTAAAATATAAAATAAGCTATTATCTGGAAAAACCGGTCAATTTGACCACCTAATTCCGGAGTAAATTGACCACCCGTTCCGGAGCAAACTGACCACCTGATTCCGGAGCAAATTGACCACCAGGTTTTGTGGTTAATTAACGATTAAA
>NZ_JBLYEG010000026.1:0-24862 GCF_048514875.1 Flavobacterium sp. T12S277
TTTAATCGTTAATTAACCACAAAACCTGGTGGTCAATTTGCTCCGGAATCAGGTGGTCAGTTTGCTCCGGAACGGGTGGTCAATTTACTCCGGAATTAGGTGGTCAAATTGACCGGTTTTTCCAGTTAGAAGATCTTAAAGTGAAATTTGCTTTAGTTTTGACTGTTACCTCACCAAAAGCAGAAATAGATTTATATTCTAGTATATTGTCGAGATTTCCTGCTTTACTGCCAATTGAGTTAGATTCATTAGTAAATGTTGAGATTAATAATACACTAAAAGATAATTAAATATGAAATCACTAATTTATGCCTTCTAACTTACAGAAGGCATTTTTTTTTAAACTAACAGTATTAATTTTCACTAAATAATTTTTATTTTTATTTGTGAAATTAGGTATTTCTACTTACTGCTATATTAAATATATGATCGATTTTTACAATTAATTTATTTTAGATTAATGATTAAGATTTTTTTTTAATATATTTTAATGGAGTTGCTATAAGATGAAAATAAATAAAGATTTCTATTTCAATCCTTTTGCAAAATTGACAGTGGCTATATCTAATTCTGCTTTAAGAAAATATGCTAACAATTTTGATTCCTGTTCAAAATTGGAAGGTGAACTTCCAATTCTTCTTGATACAAATATACTTTTGGGCTATTATGGGATGTCACAAACTGAAAAGGAAAAACTTGTAGAATTTCTTGATAAATTAAAAGATAGAATTTTTTTAACAAAACAAATTGAAGAAGAATTTCTTAGAAATAGACTAACCGTTATTAAAAAAGATTTTTTTGGACCATTAAATAAAATTTCTGAAGATTATCTGAAAGTAAAGGGTGATATTGAAGGGCTTTTAAAAAACTTTCGTGACAACAAAAAGAAAATTCTATCTCAAGATTATCCAGATTTATTTAATAAGCTTCAGGAAATAGAAGAAGAAGTAAAAGCAACCTTAAACGATGATACATTCATAAAACAGATAAAAGACAGGGTAGAAGAAACTACCTCTAATAATAAAAATATTGCGTTAATTGATGGTTTACTGGAGAAAGTTTCTAAATTCAAAATTACTGAAGCTTTAGAGGAGGAAGAAGTTAATTTCTTAACTGAAGAATACGAGAAGCAGGTTACTGCGTATAAAAACGAAAAAGAAGTAAGTAGATGGAAGATTGCATTACCAGGTTGTGGCGAGACTAAAGAAGATGCGATTGGAGATTACATAATATATCATGAGGCATTGAAGTATATGAAAGAACACAATACCTCTATAATTTTCTTAACGAATGATGTAACTAAAGGAGATTGGCTACAATTTGATAAAAATCCACATAACCATTACATCGAACAAACCTACAGATTAACAGAAGAGATTTTCTATATTATTCATGCAGAAAAAACACTGACCGAAATTTCTTTTGAAAATATTCATAATTCAACAAATGAAATATTATATAATGCTCAAAAAGAGATAAGCGAAGTCATAAAAGAGTTTGAAAGCACAATAATAAGTATTGATACAGTTAAAGGATTTGGTTTTATTTATACTAATGATGGGAATATATTTTTTAGTCATGCAGATTTTGATGGTGATTTCCGAAGTTTAAATATAAATGATGTAGTAAAGTTTCAAATAGGAACTAATTTTAATGGTAAATTAAAAGCTACTGCTGTTCAGCTTATTAAATACGATTTTAATGATCCGAATATGCAGACTTTTAAAAGTACTATTAGCCATATTAATCAGTTTAGAGGCATCGGTTTTATTTCTCATCAACCAGAAAATCTTTATTTTCATCAGCAATTTTTAGAAAATAAGGACGATTTCGCTTTACTTGAAATTGGAAATGAAGTGGAATATCTGATAGGATTTAATGATGAAGGGGAAAAAATAGCAAGGAAAGTACGACATACTATTAATTAAGAAAAAATTAACAAATTAACAAACTTGTAAATCATGAATAAGTTTTTCTATATACTGGGTTAATAGATTAAAGTATTTTTTATTTACATTGAAATCTGAAGTGAAGTATTGTTGTGAATTAGATCAAATTATATATAGCAAAAACAAACTCTTTTTCGTATTTAAGATGTTTTTTAGAGATAAGTATTAAATAAAATATCATTTATAATAATCTTAGATTATTCCTTCTGAGTTACTACATTATCAAACAACTAATATTATTTATTCAATAAAAGGATGTAATTTTTAAATTTTTAAAATAAAAAAATATAAACTCAGAACTTTTTCGCAACCTTATCTATAAACATCAATATAGGTATTACATGTTCAATTGAAATCCCAGCAACTCCACAAAAAAAGGAAGATACTTAAACATATCTTCCTTTTTTTATACTGGTTTGTTTATTGCGAGTAAGATCCAAACAAACTGTAACGACCTAAAGATGTTTTATAACATAGTCGATAATATCTTTAATTATTTCGTCTACTGCATTTTCTTCAGGGTTAAATGTAGTTCCGTCAAAATATCGGGCATCAGTACCATTTCCGGTAGGAGAACGATGATGTACATCAATAGAATCTCTCCAAAAATTAGCATGATTTTTCCATTCCTCCTTATTTACCAAGGCTGGTTCTGTGAACCAAAGATTCCACGACAAAGTATTTCCCGCCTGGAGCATATTCCCTGAACCAAGGTTAAAAGCTTTCATTATTAATTCATTAAAACCATCAACTACTTTATCCTTAGTCAACTTAATATCCCCAATTTCAACGGCAAGATAGGCCGTAGCAAATGCCTGATCGCCATGTAATGCAAACGAAGGATTATCAAATTGAGGGTTTAATCCGTGTATCACTTTAAAAATCGGCTGATCGGGATTATTCTGTTCGTGTGTAGTAACTCTTATCGCGTTCTCTTTATTCAATGGAAATTTTGGAAAACTATATTCCAATAGAGGCCAAATTTCTTTTATCTTATCCCCTTGCTGCTCGTTTGGTGTCAACCAAATTTTACCCTCAACAGTCATGTCTATTGCGACTTCTTTTGTCACTTCATTAACCCAACCTCTTTGACCGGTAACAGTAACCTCAACATTGATACAAATTTCATCTTTAAGCCAGACCCCTTGTTGTGGACAGATAACAGAATATACTCTTCCTTCATCCGTATAACCAGCTCTCGAAATATAAGGCGCAAATTGCTGATAACATCTCTTCGGGTCAAAACTTCCTTTTTGTGTTTCCCAACTAAACTCAGGCCACCTTACACCAAGCTGGCGTTGCAAAAAACTAATATTATCCATATTACTTAACATCGGTAAAGAGGAAAGATCTCTGGTTGGGTATAACATAGGTGAACCCGCTGGTGGAAATCCACCAACCCATCCGATTGGAATGGGTGTATTTTCATTGTTTTGCATGATTTTTCTACTGTTTTGGTTTGAGTAATAAATCTAAACCAAAATAAAATCTTACATCCACGTAGAATTACCTGTTTTTTTAATGCTCTATTTTAAGATTGTAAAAGATGATAAGATTGAGATAAACTATTTAATTGTAGCCTCAGCGGATCCACAAAAAAAGTTGGTAAATTCAATGTTTAAAGGCTTTTCGTGGGTAACATCTTAAAATTAACGTAAATCAAAGACTTTAAACATCTTTTCGTATTTCGAGTTGTTTAATAAAATAAACAGGTTTAATACCGGTCTTTTTATAAAATGCGGTTGAAAACGATTCCGCATTATTAAAGCCAAACTCAACAGCCAGCGCCTGAATGGTGTACTTCTGTAATTTAGAATCTTCTTCTAAAGACTGTAAAGCATAGTCAATTCTTAAATCATTAATATACTGTACAAATGTTTTTTCTTTATAGGTATTGACCACCTTAGAAACATATTTACTATTCGTTTCAAAAGTACTTGACAGTGACTGAACCGTAACGTTTGAGAATAAGTACCCTTTTGTTTTTTCGAAGTGAGTTAACTTCTCTAATATTTGTTCAACTAATTCTTCGTTAATACCAATATTTTCGATTCCAGATTTGACACTTCTGACTTCTATTTCATTATTTGTTGATCTGTGTATTCCTTTTTCAAACTGAGATGGCTGTCTCTTTTTGATTCGATATATATAAAACCTAACAAATGCGGCAATAATTACGACTAAAAATAATACCCCAATACTCCAATGCAATTCGGTTTTATCATTTATAGTTGATTTTGTCAAGTTTTCTTTTTCTAAAATCAAATAGAGAGTATTATATTCTTTTTGAAATTTTTTATTTCCCTCATTATTCCAAAAAGATACCTTAAGTTCTTTGTAAGACAGCTTTACCGGGCCTCTCCCTGAATTTTGTGCATATAGAAGAACGGTAGAGAGTAATAAAAATTTGAGAATATAGTTCCTATAATGAATCATATATATTTAATTTCCTACAAAAATAAAGCAACTTTATAGAATTTGAAGTATAAATACCTAAAAAACACAAGGCTCCAAAAAAGATTCAACAAACTAAAAACCAACAAGTTAAACATGTATTTATTTCAAATTCAGGAATTAGGTATCGATATTCC
The DNA here is from genome assembly GCF_048514875.1 of Flavobacterium sp. T12S277. Classification (NCBI taxonomy): domain Bacteria; kingdom Pseudomonadati; phylum Bacteroidota; class Flavobacteriia; order Flavobacteriales; family Flavobacteriaceae; genus Flavobacterium; species Flavobacterium sp. T12S277. Next base: position 4,541 of record NZ_JBLYEG010000026.1, read on the forward strand.
TGAATTTCGATATCTAACATTTGCGAGTAATCTGTTCTTTGCCTAGCTTTGAAATAATTAAGGTAAGATAATTTTTACATATTTGCGCTACTGCAAGAATTAATTAACTTTTTAAATGTAATTGGCCATTACAATACACTGATTCAAAATTTGAGGAATCAAAAAACTGAGGATTGCGAAAAAAAATAAACCGCAATTAAGTATTAACAATTTAAAACATAAAATTATGAATTTAGAAAATTTAAACTTGGTAGAGCTTAATGCTCAGGAAGTACAAGAAATTGATGGAGGCATTTGGGGAGTAATTTTAGGTGCTATCGCGACTGCATGCATTGCGGATTGGGATAATTTTGAAAGAGGTCTTCGTGGTCTCCCATGTAAAGATTAACATATAAAACGTCTAAATTATAGTATTCGATGAAAGATACATTTCAAAATATTGACAGAAAAAAACTTAAAAAAAATATTATAAGGGTTACTATTTTCATTCTTCTTTCATATGTCTTTTCAGAATGGAATGCTATTGAAGAGTTTTTTAAAAACTATTTTTAAATATAAAATTATTAAATCATGGAAAATTTAACAGAATTAGAATATAGTGAAGCACAAGAAATTTGTGGTGGAGTTACGTTTGCCTATAGAGTTGGCGAATTTATTAGATTTGCTGGTCATTCTTACCTTATGGGAGTATCAAGAGCATATGAAATTGATTATGCTTGGTAATATTACTAAGGGAGAAAAAGTAGAGCTAGCGGAGTTTAAAGAACCTTTTTTTACAAAATTAAAGAGGCTGTCTTAAAACAGCCTCTTTATTAATCTTTATTGAAATCAAAACATATGATCTCAAAACTAAAAAAAATCATTCAAGATCTTCAACAATGGCAACTAATAGTAATTGTAATTCTCGTTAACCTTTTAAACAGTTATACTTTTAACGTTCTTGCAGAGTTCTTTAGTAGTAATTTAAACAAAGGGTTTAATGAAAATTACACGATTAATGAGAAAATAGTTTTATTTGTTATTGTAGCCCCACTTCTTGAGACTTGTTTATTCCAATATGCGGTTATTGAAATTTGCAAAAGCCAAAAAATGGCACTCAAGTATTGTTGTTTAGTATCAGCTTTGATTTTTGCCTTAATGCATCTCTATAATGTTTTTTATTTTTTATTTGCTTTTGTTGCTGGTATCTTGTTAGCGGGTTTGTATGTAACAGGCAGAAGCGTTAAAAATTCAGTCTTAATCACATTAATTGCACACACGATTTATAACGGTATTGTCTTTATCATGAAAATTTACTTCCCTTAAATTGGTTGGTGCAAAAATTGCAATCATAGACGCCCTATACTTAATCACCTCATACTATTCATAGTGCACTTTATCTTATGATATTTAAACCAATAGGTGTTTTGCAATCCCACTCCTGAAATCCTGATTTTGTAAGTTTTGAGATTTTGGATTTGAAGGATCGATTATATAACAACATTACTATAATACTGTATTAAATGAAATTATCTACATACGGCTTTCTAATTCTAGGTGTATTATTTGGCGTTGGATTCATCACATCGTTAATTAAAGATGGGGTTCAAGAGTTATTTTTTATTGTAGTTCCTATTTGGGTGTATAGAATTTATAAATTAATATTTTTTATCCTTTTTATCTCTGCTTATTTTAAAATTAGAGGCAACGAACGAAAAGTTTAAAGCAATTTGTAATAATTTTTGGAAGCTAAATTTATAGTATAGCTACTGTTGTCTTACTATATTTTTTAAAGCATTAATCTTTTAAATGTGTAATATTTGGCAATACAATAAAGAGAATACGATATAAATTTATTAACGCGGGAGTAAAATTAAGCCCGAAAAATAATATACTTTTTATGGAATCAAACAAATTAAGCGAGACTTTTTTAGGTAAAAAGGACAAACAAACACTAACTATAATTTACACAGTAATAATCCTTACCTGTTTTCTATACTTTGCTGGTATGGCATGTGGAGAGGCATTATTCTATTTACTAAACTAATTCTCAACAAGCTATGAATCACGATCTAAAATTATTAAAACGTATCAATATCATTATTTTGATAGCAACATCTATTTATTTCGTTGGGCATTTTACGGGGCATTTTTTAAAATAAAAGAAGAATGAACTTTAGTTCGGACCCAATAAATACTCTTGAAAATCTTATCGCCAAAAACAAAACAAAGAGTTTTTCGATCTACTTTATCATCCTCTTGTCTATCATTGCTTTCTTGGTACTCTTACGTGTTATTAAAGTGGATATCAGTAGTCAGAGTCGTGGTATTATTCGCAGTAAAACGGACAATGTTCCGATTTCAACTATCGTAAACGGAAGAGTTAATTGGATTGGCTTGAAAAATAATGCGTTTGTTAAAAAAGGAGATACACTTATCAAAATTTCTAAGGAAAATCTGGAGAGTGATCGAAAAACTCAGGATACATTGTCAGAATCGGTTACAGCATTGTTAAAAGATGTTTCCAATCTATTACAAAATAAAACCACTCATTTATCGACAGCTGCAGCACGGGAAGACATACTGAAGTTTCAGTTTGGAAAAAATGAACTACAAAGCAAAATTTCACAGGCACAAATAAATCATGACCGCAATAAAATTCTGTATGCCAAAGAGATTATTGCTAAGGCCGATTTTGAAAAACTTCAATACGAATTGCGTTTAGCCGAGCAAGCCTTACAAAGTTTTATAAGTCAGCAAAAATTGACCTGGGAAAATCAAAAGAGAGATCTGGAAGATCGTTTAAAAAACCTCAACGGAACGGTCGGCAAAATAAAGGCAGAGTCTAATAACTATGTTGTTTTAGCCCCTGTTTCCGGCACAATAGAAAATTATTCCGGCGTTCAGAAAGGTTCTTTTTTAAATGCTTCACAAGCTATTGCTACAATTTCACCGGCAGATCATCTAATAGTCGAATCTAATGTTTCTCCAAATGATATTGGCTTAATTAAGAAAAATCAAGTCGTAAAATTTCAGTTAGATGCCTTCAACTATAACCAATGGGGCATGCTGAAAGGAAAAGTAATCGATATTGACCGCAATATAACCCTACAGGACGAACAGGCTTTTTTTAAAGTACGCTGTGCTTTAGATTCCCGAACGCTCCGATTACAATCAGGTTATACAACCACTGTTTCAAAAGGAATGACCTTAACTACAAGATACTTAATAACCCGCAGAAGCTTATTCGATTTGTTATTTGACAAAATAGACGATTGGTTAAACCCGAAACAAATATCAGATCCTAAAAAAAATGGCTTCAATAAAAATAAAACAACATGATGTTAAAGATTGTGGTGCTGCTTGTCTGGCTTCTATCGGAAATCATTTTAAAGTTAATCTGTCTATAGCCAGAATACGCCAGTTTGCCAATACCGATAAACGTGGTACAAATGTTCTGGGGATTATTGAAGGTGCAGAAAAAATGGGCTTTACTGCCAAAGGAGTAAAAGGAGGTTTAGATGCTTTAGATAAAATTCCGCTTCCCGCAATTGCCCACATTGTTGTTAAAGAACAGTTGCAGCACTATGTAGTAATTTACAAAGTAGAGAAATCTAAAATTACGGTCATGGATCCGGGCCTTGGAAAAATAGTAATCTATAGCCCCGAAGAGTTTCAGAAAACATGGACCGGAGTATTGATTCTCTTTGCACCAAATGATGATTTTAAAACACGAAATGAAAAAACGGCACCCCTAAAGCGATTTTGGAATTTAATTCAGCCACACAAAACCATTTTAATTCAGGCATTGGCTGGTGCCCTATTGTTTACTGTTTTAGGATTGGCAATGTCTGTTTACATACAAAAAATCACCGATTATGTTTTGGTAGATGGCAATCGAAGACTCCTTAATTTACTAAGCTTTTCTATGATCGCTATTATTTTGCTTCAGGCTTATATCGGTTCCCAAAAAAGCATTTTTGTGATGAAAACCGGACAATTAATCGATGCAAAATTAATCCTGGGGTATTACAAACATTTATTGCATTTGCCACAGCGCTTTTTTGACACCATGCAAATAGGCGAAATTATTTCACGAATAAATGATGCCGTAAAAATACGTTCGTTTATAAATGAAGTTACGATCGAAATGATTGTGAATGTTTTTATTGTGATTTTCTCGTTTGCATTAATGTTTACCTATTATTGGAAACTTGCTTTGGTTATTCTTCTTGTAATTCCATTTTATGCCATAATATACTTTGTCTTAAATAAATTTAATAAAAAAGTAGAACGAAATATCATGGAGAATGCGGCCGAACTGCAAACTCAATTGGTCGAAAGTATTACACATATCAGAACGGTGAAAGAATTTGGAATAGAAGAATTTTCAAATTTAAAAACTGAAAACAAATTCGTAAAATTATTGTTTAGCACTTATAAATCAGGCTTAAACGGGGTATTTGCGGGCACTTCTACACAGTTTTTAGCTTCTGGATTTACAGTAATTTTAATGTGGTTTGGATCCGGGTATGTAATCGACAGAGCAATTACCCCGGGAGAACTGTTTTCCTTTTATGCTTTGATTGGTTACTTTACTTCACCGGTTGCCTCTTTAATAAGTATGAATAAAACGGCTCAAAACGCCTTAATTGCTGCCGATAGGCTTTTTGAAATTATGGATTTAGAAAGAGAACAAACAGAAAATAAAATTGAATTAAAGAAAGAAAATTTGGGCGATATAAAGTTCGAAAATGTCTCTTTTAGATATGGATCCCGTCTGGAAGTTTTTAAGAATTTCAATGCCATATTCAAAAAGAATGAAACAACGGCGATCGTAGGAGAAAGTGGCAGCGGAAAAACAACTTTAATTTCATTGCTGCAAAATTTATATCCAATTAAAGAAGGTAAAATCTACATTGGAGAATACGATACGAACTTCCTTCACTACCAAAGTTTAAGGAATATAGTAGGGGTAATTCCCCAACAACTCAATTTGCTTTCGGGTACTATAATTGAAAATATTGCTTTAGGTGATTCGTTTCCCAATATTCAACGAATTTTAGACTTATCAAAACAGTTGGGAATTATTGAATTTGCAGAGAAATTACCTAATGGTTTTGAAACCCAAATAGGTGAAAATGGGGCCTTGTTATCAGGAGGTCAGAAACAACGAATTGCAATTGCAAGAGCACTATACAAAAACCCTGAAATCTTATTGATGGACGAAGCAACATCATCATTGGATACAAGCTCTGAGATGATTGTTAAACAAACCATAGACAACTTCAAAAAACAAGGCAAAACCATTATTATCATAGCCCATAGACTAAGTACGATTGCCAATGCTGATAAAATTATGGTTATGCAAAACGGAGAAATTGTAGAATCGGGCAATCATCATTTTTTACTGGAAAAAAAAGACAAATACTTTGACTTATGGAAAAAGCAGAGTTTAATTTAAATCATAGTTTTTTGTAGTACTCCTAAGTATGAGATCTAACTATTTAACTCATTCAAAATTTAATACAATTCTAAAATAAAAGCTAACCACAGCTGCCACAGAAATTAAAAAAGCCCTTCAAAGTGGAGTACGCTCCATAGAAAGGCTTTTTGTTTATAGAAACTAATTCAACTATAATTCGGTAATTTCAAGGACAACGCTTGTTTCAACTTTAGAAGAGGAAACTCGTAATCCAACATTCATTAAGTAATCTCCTGTAAAAGCTTCTCCGGATTCTTCGAGAGATTTCTTTGCTTCGGGCATTAGATTGATCTCTTCTACTTTGTAGGTTTTATTTGGATCTAAGCCCTGAAGACGAACGGCATTGTACTGCGGATCGTAAAGCGGATGAAGGGTATACGAAAACAATACAGCCTTGCTTTTTGACTCGTTCACATACATTAATACAGCGCGGCTTTCGTCATAAGGAGAAATGATGCGGTACAGGTCACCATGCCAAATTACCGGGCTCAGTCGTTTGTAGTTAGCCACTGCATCCTGACAGTATTTCAATTCTTTTTCTTTAAGTTCTTTCACATTAATATCAAAGCCCAGCTTACCCATCATCGCCACATCGGTTTTGAATTTAATCGATTGATTTCCCCATGATGTTACGTGATTACAAATCGAAAAGGCCGGAAAAAACTGTGAATAACCCCATTGTATAAATACTCTATTGAAAGGATCGGTATTGTCACTTGCCCAAAACTCTGTAAAATACTTCAGCAATCCATAATCCGTTCTTCCACCGCCTCCGGCGCAAAGCATCATTGGTAAATTTGGGTATTTCGTTTTAATTCGGTTCAAAACTTTATACAAACCCTGAGTGTATTCAATAAACAAATGCGACTGCTGGTTTTTTAAATAAGTGGAATAGGCATTGGTCATCATTCGGTTGCAATCCCATTTAAAAAAAGCTACTCCTGAATTGGTTTGCATAATATCGTCTACCGTTTTGAATACAAAGTCCTGCACTTGTGGATTGCATAAATCTAAAACCAACTGCGTACGGTAATAACTTTCAGGTCTGTTGGGCAATTTCAATACCCAATCCGGATGTTTTTCATACAATTCACTCTTCGGATTAACCATTTCGGGCTCTATCCAGATTCCGAATTTTACTCCTGTTTTTTCTGCTTCCTGCATCAGGAAACCGATACCATTTGGCAATTTTGTTTTGGTAGCCTGCCAGTCTCCAAGACCTGATTTGTCGCCACTTCTCGGATATTTATTTCCAAACCAGCCATCATCCAGTAGGAACATGTCAACCCCTAAAGTTTTGGAATCGGCAAACATGTCTGTCAATTTCTTTTCATCAAAGTTGAAAAAAGTAGTTTCCCAGTTGTTCAATAAGGTTAGACGAGATTTTTCACCATCTTTAACCCCGTATTTTTTGGCCCATGAATGCAGGTTTCTGCTGGCCTGCCCTTTTCCTTTATTTGAAAAAGTATATATAAAAGAAGGTGTTGTAAATATTTTTCCAGGCTGAAGATTGTATTCGGAAGCAAATGGATTAATTCCTGAACTGATTCGCAGTGAATTTTTATTGTCCAACTCAAAAGCAAACTTAAAATTTCCGGACCAGGCAATCGTTCCCGCTACAAGCTCTCCTGAATTTTCATTAGCCTTAGCATTAAGTGATAAGAAAAAAACCGGTGTTTGGTACATATTCGTGCGAACTCCTAATTTCGAATCAATCACTTTTGTACCGCTTGTTAATTCGCTTTCCTGCATGCGAACTTCTTTGGCCCAGTCTCCGTGAAATTGAGTTAACCAGTACTTATCGGCATCAAAATGCAGCATTGATGATGCATAATTGTATAACATAACTGGCTTTTTTTCGTGGTGCACAATTTCCGTCCACTGCTCAATTGTGTTTTCATTGTAAAATGCTTTATAATGCAGCGTAACTTCTACCGGATATGCAGGATCTTTAAGTTTTATGATTGTTTCGGCAGTATTGGCATCTATTTTTTGTGTACTGTGGCTTACATAGTTTAATTCCAAAGAGGGATTACCGTCATTATGTGTCATTCTAATGGCCGGTTCAAACAAATTTTCTGTTCCGTAGGTTGGATAAGCCTGATGTCTTAAATTAACCAGGGGATTTCCGTCGTTTATAACAAATGTCTTGGTACTCTCTTTTGAAACTGCCGTATATGCTGAGTTATCTTTGAGTTTCGTTCCTAAATACGACTGATAGAGCAAGCCATTTTTTCCCACTTTTAAGATCAAAGCAGTATTTTGAGTTTCGATCTGGATTTGTCCATCCTGCGCGTTAGCTTTACAAAACAGGAATGTAAAAGCGAATAGAAATAGTATTTTTTTCATAAAATTGGTTTGGTAATAATAAGTGGTTCTTTCTTATTTATGGTTTGCAAAATTCTTTAGTAGTAACACCCTTTCGCTCCTTTGCATGCTGAGATCCCAATTGCGTCATAGTGTTCTTCTCATTACGCTAATCATTTATGTAAAAACGAGTTCCAAAAGTATAATAATCACAGGTTGCTCCATACCAGTACCCACCAGTTTATTTTGGCGCATTACAAAAAGTAATTTGTTTAAATAGTATCAAATTTTTAATTATGATACTATATTATCCACTTTTAACCTCATCAAAGGTCATTTTTATCATTAAAACAAAAATTCTAATGCAATCTCATTTTGTCCGTTTTGGAGCGAAAAAAATCTTTTTGAGTACTAAAAATCTCCATTTCAGAAATCCGGAAAAGAGCTTTAGAACAAGACTATTTTACTATTTGGCCCCAACTATTTCCCACTTTTAAATTTGCCAAAAAATTCTCCCCTCTTCCTCCCGTTCTCAGATCATTCATTCGTTGCACAAGCTATAAAAACAAGAAAATTCCTTAATTCTAAGTCGTTCTTAAATTTATGCTTTATATTCATATATTATCCACTTTACTTTTTATATTAATTTATTTTAAAACATTTTTTTAAACATATCGTAAAAAAACTGGTAGGTACTGGTATGTAAAAGTGTCGAACGTTTATACTTTTGATTTTCACATTGATCTCTTTTTCACAAACAAACAGCAAGTACTCCACGCATCTTGTTTGTTTATAAGAAGAAAAGAAAGTGATCAGTTAGTGTCAAATTAGAGAACACATTACTAACCAAAAAACCACCAAGAAAACCATGAAATTATTAACCAAAGACAAGCCAAAATATGATTGGCTTACTACTGAAATCTGGAAGGTTACCAAGCTAACATCGGGATTTCTATTTGCTATGAGCTTACAGGTTTCGACCGCAGCGGAATCTAAAGACATCAAATTTTCGTCGAAGTTGAATTCCACTCCACTTATAGAGTGTAATGCAGCCAACAGAAGATTAACTATTGCCGGACTGGATGCTACAAACAGTTCTGCTCTTTTATTCACAGAACAAAAAACAATTAAAGGAAAAGTAACCGGTACAAAAGGGGAGCCTTTACCGGGAGTTAACATTACAATAAAAGGAACCAAAACTGGCGTGACTACTGATTTCGACGGTAATTTTTCAATAGACGTTCCGGATTCTAACAGTATACTGGTTATTTCATTTACAGGTTTTGTAACGAAAGAAGTTACCGCCGCGAATGCCTCAATTATTCAACTTGAAGAGCAAAATCAAACCTTAAATGAAGTAGTTGTCGTGGGGTACGGAACTCAGAAAAAAGGTACTACAACCGGAGCAATTGCCTCTATTAAAGGATCGGCTCTGACCCAAAATGCTTCCGCAAACGTTTCAAACGGTCTTGCCGGACGTGTGTCGGGAGTAATTGCCAATAATCGTTCGGGAAGACCGGGTGATGACAGTTCCAGCCTTTTAATTCGAGGATTTAATTCCTTTGGAGGAGGTACCAGCCCACTGGTAGTCGTAGATGGTATTCCGGATCGTGATTTGAATAGAATTAATCCCGATGATATTGAGTCGGTTACGATTTTGAAAGACGCATCGGCTGCCATCTATGGGGTTCGTTCTGCCAATGGAGTAATCCTTGTGACCACTAAAAGAGGTAAAGTTGGAAAACCAACGATTAAAATTGATGGTTCTTATGGGATTCAGCAATTAACAAGAATGGACCAAAGGGTTAATTCCTGGGAATACATGACGTACTATAACGAACTGAATGCCAACAAAGGTACAACGCTTCCTTATACACAATCTGATATCGACAAATACAAAGCGGGCAACGATCCGAATTACACGAGTACAAACTGGTTAAAAGAGGTGTACCGAAAAGATGCTCCGCAGGCTAACGTTTCTCTTTCTGTAAACGGAGGTAATGACCAGGTGAAGTATTTCTTTTCCGGTCAGTATTTAAACCAGGAAAGTAATCTTAGAAACAGTGACGAAAGATACAGACAGTTTAACTTAAGATCGAATATTGATGTGAATATCTCTTCAAACTTAAAAGTTAACCTGGATATCGCAACCCGTAAAGAGGACCGAAATTACCCGGCTGTTAGTATTGGAAGCATTATGCACGAAACGGTAAGTATGTATCCTTTTATTCCGGCTTACTGGAAAAATGGTTTACCATCTTCAGGAATTGCCAACGGAAGAAACCCTATCTTAATGTCCTCTTCGGCGGCAGGTTATGACAAAGTCGTAAACTTAATCGTAAACCCAAAAATAGGGTTCGACCTAAAATTGCCAAAGATTACAGAAGGCCTTTCTTTAAACGGTTATGCTGCTTTTGATTACAATGTTCGCAGTCAGAAAAAGTTCACCAAACCATGGGATGCTTATTCTTATGATAAGACAAATGACAGTTACAACAACGTAAAAAACAGTACAAGTATAACGAGTGTATTGCAAAACGAGCAAATTACGAATCAAAATACTTACTTCTTAAAGTTAGCTTACGATCGTAAATTCAACAAACATGCTTTTAATGCCTTTGTAGGATACGAGCAAACTACTACCGACAAAACCGAAACAGTCGCTTATAGAAGAGACTTGTTAAGTGACCAATTAGATCAAATTTTTACCGGAGGTACCAAAGGACAAAATGCAACCGGAAGTGCTTATCAGGATGGAAGAGCGAGTTACTTAGGCCGTATTGGTTATAATTATGACAATAAATATTTTGCTGAAATTTCTTCCCGTTACAACGGATCTTTCAACTTCCCGTCCGCAACTCGTTGGGGGTTATTCCCTGCAATTTCAGCAGGTTGGAAAATATCTGAAGAGCCTTTTTTCAAAAACAATATCAAAGCGATCGATCAGCTTAAATTAAGAGCTTCCTGGGGAAAAATGGGTAATGATGATTTGGGCGAATGGATTAATGGTGTGTTCTATCCGAACCAGTATCTTTTCTTAACCAGATATCAGTTAACGACGAACCAACAGAATTACAGTTATTTTGGTTCCGATTATACCTTAAACAACAGCATCTATCTTTCGGCTACGCCTAACCCAAATATTACCTGGGAAGTACAGCACTCTACAAACGTTGGTCTTGACTTTGGATTCTTAAACAACAAGTTAACAGCCACATTTGATTATTTCAGTAACAAAAGATCTGATATTTTAACGGCTAGAAATGCGTCTGTGCCTTTATACACCGGATTGGCACTTCCTAAAGAAAATATCGGAGAAACGGTTAACAGAGGAGTTGACTGGTCTATAAATTATGCCGATACCAGTAACCCATTCAAATACAGTGTTGGTTTTAATCTTACCTATGCACAAAGTGAAGTGTTGTTTCGTGACGAGGCTGCGAACATTCCTGAATGGCAAAAATCAACCGGAAAAGCAATTGATTCCTGGTTAGTTTATCAAACAAACGGCATTTACCGCACTCAGGCAGATGTAGACAATTCTGCTCATTTTGAAGGGGCAAAACCGGGAGATATTTGGGTAAAAGATACAGATGGTGATGGTAATATCACTTCAAATGATAAAGTTAGAATTCCGCAATCGGCTACCCCAAAAATTGCTTACGGTATTCCGATGAGAGCCGAGTACAAAGGTTTTTCTATTGATTTACTGTGGACAGGGCAATCAAAGGCCAAACAAATGATTCTTCCACAAGGACAAGGAGCAATCGTTGCACCGCCAACCTGGTTATACAATGACAGATACACAGCAGACAATCCGAATTCTAAATATCCTGTCGCCTTTAATGACTCTGATAATAAAAATAATATTCCGGCCGATTTTTGGTTGAGAGATGCCTCTTTCTTTAGATTAAAATCATTGGAAGTATCCTATGTTTTACCACAAAATGCACTTTCCAGATTTGGCGTGTTGAATATGAGAATTTATGCGGGAGGAACTAATTTGTTTTCCATCGATCACATGAAAAAGTACAATCTTGATCCTGAAACAAACAATACAACAGGAATCAATTATCCGCAAACCCGTATCTACAGAGTCGGTGTAACTATTGAATTATAATGGTGCAACAAAAAAAATATCTAGACATGAAAAATTATAAAACCAATACACTAATCACTATAAAAAAGAAGGCGCTTATCCTTGCCTCTTTTTGTATCACAATTGCCTCTTTTACTTCCTGCAGCGAAGATCCTCTGGACAAAGTTCCTTTGGATTCGTATACCGATGCAACGGTTTGGAATGATCTGAAACTTGCTGAAGCTTTTGCAAACAATCTGTACAATGTTTTACCAAGCACGCAACACAACTGGAACGACAAAACAAACCGCAGCTGGATTTTGTCGACTGCCTGTGACGAAGCTTTTAATAATTTTAACGATTACGACATCTGGACTCTAAATTCAGGAGCGTTAACACCTGATAATGCAAGTGATTTTGATATCTGGAAACCTACCTATGCTACTATTCAAAACTGTAACATCTTTTTGTCCCGAATTGATAATGTTCCGGGTGACGAAGCTGCCCGCAACAGATTAAAAGGGGAAGTGACTTTTTTAAGAGCTTACGCTTATTTTAAACTAACAAGCGATTATGGCGGAGTTCCACTGATCACAGCTCCTTTTGATTTAAACAGTAATTTTAACGTGGATCGCAGTACCTATGAGCAATGCGTTGATTTTATCGTTACCGAATTAGACAAATCTGCTGAGTCATTACCATTATCCTCTTCAAGTCTTGGAAGAATTACTAAAGGTGCTGCACTTGCTATTAAATCAAGAGTATTGCTTTATGCTGCAAGTCCGCAATGGAATACTACTAATGATCTTACTAAATGGAAAAAAGCATCAGACGCAGCAAAAGCGGTTATTGACTTAAACATTTACCAGCTTTATGACAAAAAGTATGAAGATCTTTTTACTACTAATAATTCAGAAATTATCTGCTCACGTTTGTCCAGTAAAGATCCGCAATGGAGTGCTTTTAATGGTGTAGAAATGTTTAATTCGCCGAGTGGTTTCCACGGTTGGGCCAATTTTGCGCCAAGCCAGAGTCATATTGACGCGTACGGAACTGCCGACGGAAAAGACATTACCGACCCATCATCCGGTTATAATCCACAAAAACCTTATGTAAACAGAGATCCTCGTTTTTACAAAAACATAGTGTACGATGGACGTGCTTATGGAAAACCAGAATTTTTCAAAGATCGTTACGATGCCGGAAGCTCCAATAAAGCGGAGTTTTATGAAGGAGGACTAGATTCTCCTCAAGGTTGGGATACCTGGAATGCCAGTAAAACGCGTTACACGTTCCGTAAATACTGTGATACAACATACAATTACAACAATGAAACGCAAACAAACAAAGCATGGATTATTTCCCGCTTAGGCGAAATTTATCTGAATTATGCTGAAGCGCAATTCAAACTGGGTAATGAAGGAACAGCCATACAATATTTAAATGCGATCAGACAGCGTGCAGGAATAACAAATCCGTTGACAGGTTTGACCGGTACAACTTTAGAAAACAAAATTCGTAATGAAAGACAGGTTGAGTTATGTCTGGAAGGGTTTCGTTATTATGATGTTCGTCGTTGGAAAATTGCCGAGCAAACAGAAAATAAACCTTTGATGGGAGTTGTAATTACCAAAAATGGCGACGGGTCAAAAACCTATACTTATACGAAAGTACAGGATCGTTTTTTCAAACCTCAGCATTATTTATTGCCAATTCCAAGGAATGAAACGAACCGAACAAATCTGACTCAAAACCCGGGTTATAATTAGAATTTGTGATTACAGCATCTCTCTAAATAGAATTTATAAAAGTTTAATTAAACACCTGGAAACGTAGGTTTCACTCTTCGTAAAAAAGAATACAAAATCTATGTTTCTAGGTGTAAAAGGAATTAATGCATTTTAATAAATTATCAGTGTCATGGTTATAGTCGATCGAAAAAACTGGTAATTCTGCAAACCCACTCTGTAAATTGTGTGGGTTTGCTTTTAAAATTGTACCCCTAATGGTAAAATCAATCCAATTAGAAAATAGTGTTATGAAGAATCGATTTATAATTATAGTTGCAAATTGTTGTATGTTTTTTACGGCAATTGGTCAAAACACTACAACTTTCAAATCATCAGATCCTGCCATAGAGCTGGCTTTTAACCGTGCAAAAACGATGGCCCTGAGCTACAAGGGAAATTCAAATGATCCGGTTGGTCCCTGGTATGAAGCGGCACTTCCTTCCCGAGCTGCTTTTTGTATGCGGGATGTAGCACACCAAAGTATTGGCGCGGAGATACTCGGATTATATAAAGAGAACAAAAACATGCTTTCGCTTTTTGCCAAAAATATTTCAGAAAGCAAAGACTGGTGTTCGTATTGGGAAATCAATAAATATGGAAAACCGGCACCAGAGGATTACCGAAATGACAAAGAATTCTGGTACAACCTCAACAGTAATTTTGATGTAATGTTTGCCTGCTGGAGATTGTATTTATGGACAGGAGACGAAAGCTATATCAAAAATCCTGAATTTGAAAACTTCTTCGAAAAATCGGCAACCCACTATATTGAACGCTGGGTGCTTGATGCGGACTCTTTGTTAACAAGACCAGAATTTCCAAACGCTACGGTACCCTTTAATATAAAAGATGATTTTCATAAATGCCGCGGACTTGCCTCCTACTCCGAAGGAATTCCGGGTTTAAAAATGGGTGTAGATTTAGTTGCCGCCATTTACCGTGGCCTGCTCACCTACTCTGCTGTTTTAAGACAAAAAGGAGAGAATCAGAAAGCGGAATTCTTCGAAAAAAAAGCCGCAAAATACAAACAACAAATTGAACAAAACTGGTGGGACAACACCACCTCAACCTATAATGTTATCTATACCAGTAACGGAAATTTCAGCAAAGACGGCGGAGAACTTTTTCTCTTATGGTTTGATGCTTTAACTGATGCTACCCGCACTAAAAAAACAATTGAACACATTATTTCACAAAAAACCAATGTCGAAAATTTATCTTATCTCCCTTTTTTACTATACAAGTACGGTTTTGGAGATAAGGCTTACGAAACTATTTTACATTTAACAGATCCTGCTACAAAAAGAAGAGAATATCCCGAAGTTTCGTATGGGGTAATCGAAGGCATTGTCCACGGTTATATGGGAATAGAACCTGATGCGACAACAAAAACAATCACTACTTTGTACCGTGGAAAAAACAACACCACCTCTGAATTAGACAACTTGCCCATTTTAAATACACTCCTATCTGTACAACAAGAAACCAGGGAAACAACGCTTCATAACAAAGGAAAACTCCCGATTCAATCCAGAATTATGTTCTCCGGAAATTATGAAACGATACTTCTAAACAATAAAAAAATTACCGCCAGCCATAAAAAAGATGATAACGGAAATTCCTATACATTTGTTGATGTCCCGCTAGATTCAGGACAAAAAGCAACTGCATCTTTAAAATAATAATAAAACAACTAAAAAAAATTTATCTAATAAACAACACAAACAAATACTACTAATACGATAAATAATAAGCTGCTGGCGGTAGTTATTTTTTAAAATACCTTACCAATACACCCCACGAACAAACCTTAATTTCAAAATAAACTTAATGATGAGATCCTTTCAAAAAAGACGAAAACACCTTTTATTTGCCATTGTCGCTTTTTGCTTCATGACAAGCAGAGCATTTTCGCAAGAAGACCGTCGCTGGCTAATCGATCAGGATGGTTCTATTTCCTGGCAAATAAACAACAACATTCCGCACGAAGATCATATTGAAATGAGTGGTAAAAAAGTTTCCTGTGTTCTAAGATACGGTGTTGCCGCTGACGGTTCTTTTCACGCTACCCGTAGTTTGGTCTGGCCAATGCTCAGAACAATTCCTAATAACACCCATGCCAGTTTAACACGCCGGTTTGCACAGGATGGCTTTAATCAGGTAACTGTGAATTATAAACCTATTGCGGCAGAAAAAGTGGTTTCACTAACCCTTAACGGAACATTGCTCGTAAAAAGTAAAGCCGGTAATACACTTGAATTAACCAGACAATTTTTCCCTTCAACCACTTTGGCAGGTTATTGCGAAATTTACACTCTAAAAAACATCTCTGATAAAAACTGTGTAGTAGAAATTCCAAAATCGAATGCCGTTTATACTACAGATCCGGCAAAAGGAAAAGAAGGTAGTTATACGCTACATGTAGATCTTTTTAATTCAGGAAACTATAATCTCAAAACCAATGAGACGGTTAGTTTTTCTGTTTTCTACTCCGGTGTCAAAGCAGGCGAACAAGCTCCGGTTGTTAATACAGCCGAAGAAAAAGACAAACGCATCCAATTTATCAATGAAATATGGAACAAACTGATCTTAGAAACACCCGATCAGGTTTTGAATACCGAATTTGCTTTTGCCAAAATCAGAGCTTCCGAAAGTATTTTTGATACGAAAGGCGGTCCTATGCACGGACCAGGAGGAGAATCTTACTACGCGGCCATTTGGGCCAATGATCAGGCAGAATATATTGGTCCGTTCTTTCCTTTTTTAGGATATGAATATGGCAATCAGGCGTCATTAAATGCTTATCTGCAATTTGCAAAATTCATGAACAAAGAGTACAAACCCATTCCGAGTTCGATTGTTGCCGAAGGTACTGATATTTGGGCCGGAGCTGGTGATCGTGGAGACGGAGCAATGATTGCTTACGGAGCTTCGCGCTATGCGCTTTCGAGAGGTAATACCGATGAAGCCAGACAATTATGGCCCTTAATTGAGTGGTGTTTGGAATATTGTCATAGAAAATTAAATTCTGATGGCGTAGTAACTTCCGATTCTGATGAGCTTGAAGGTCGTCTTCCTGCAGGGAAAGCAAATCTGAACACCTCATCTTTGTACTATGATGCTTTGAATTCTGCTATTTATCTAGGCAAAGCACTCGGAAAAAACGAAGCACAGCTTAAAACCTACAAGGCGGAGGCTGAAAAACTAAAAGCAGCTATTGAGAAATATTTCGGAGCTAAAGTCGAAGGTTTTGAAACTTACAAATACTACAAAGAAAATGACGTTTTAAGAGCCTGGATCTGCACACCGCTCACAATGGGCATGTACGATAGAAAAGAAGGAACGATAAACGCCCTATTCTCTCCTCGATTATGGACCAAAGACGGACTTGCCAGTGTAGCCGGTGATAAAATTTTCTGGGATCGTTCGACTTTGTACGCCTTACGAGGTGTGCTCGCAGCGGGAGAAACAGATAAAGCACTTGATTTTTTACATTATTATTCCAATCGCCGTTTGTTGGGAGACCATGTTCCCTACCCTGTAGAGGCCTATCCGGAAGGCGATCAGCGTCATCTTTCGGCAGAAAGTGGTTTGTATTGCAGAATTTTCACCGAAGGATTATTTGGTATCCGACCGACAGATCTGCACCGTTTTGACTTCACGCCACGTCTTCCTAAATCCTGGTCGATCATGAAAATGCGCCATATCAACGCGTTCGAAAAAGATTTTGACATCACCGTGGAGAGAGTTGATAAAAAACTAAAAATAACGGTCTCTGAAGGTAAAAAAATAATCAACAAAAAAGTTATCGAAGACGGAAGTACAGTAAACATCAGCCTTCAATAAAGTAAGACCAAAATTAAAAGCGAGTTCTTTTACTAAAACTTTACTCGCTCCAAAGCTTTTAAAAACAAAACCTCGCCATCCAGCGAGGTTTTGTTTTTTGAACTTTATTGAAACATACAAGTGTGAAGTTTCAGAGGCTTGTATGGAGTTTCATAAGATCGCTTTGCGGAGATGAAACTAGTAAGTTCTTAAACAACTGTATTTACTTGTTATTTACCCAGGTTTTTTTTTAGAAAATGACTGCTTAATATGTTACTGTTTTTATTATACTTTTATTTTTCGGATTCATACATTTTTTCTTGAATTACATTTAAAAAAGACTTAGAATCTTTTTTCCTTACTCCATTAATTTTGATGCCAAAATGACTTCCCAAGCAAATGGTATCTGTGATTTTACCATTATGAAAAATTATTTGCATACGCACATCTATCTCATTTTGCTTTTTTTCAGTTTTCAATTTTTCATATTCCTTAGTGAATCTCTCGATATATTCTCTATTTTCTATTTTTTTATATTTTATATCATCTCAAAACATCTCACTTCGTATAGATTTACAATTAAGTCTAAAAGGAAAATGTTTATTCCCTTTGAAGTAAAAAAATTCTAAATATTGATTATCAACTTTTGGAGGTTCGTTTTTTACATTAAAATTTAAGGCCGAAAATATAATAATTGTTAAAAAGATGCTTTTCATAAGTTATATAATTTATTACTTTTTATACTTTTCAAAAGAAGGATTATAGAATATTCCTTGGTTAGCCATCTTCTGATTAAATTGCACGATGATGGCTAGTAACCCTGATACGCAAAGTGTCTCCGACTTTGTGCCAACTTACAAATATGCAATTTAAAACGAATCAGTCATAAAGTATTTGATTGTAAAACTAAAATGCTTAGATGCATTTCCTAGCAAAGAAAAAAAAACAATATTAAAAAATAACCGTAAAAAGTCGGAAGGTTTTTATCAAGATTACAATTTCTAAGAAATAAAAAAAGCGCAAAGTCAGAGACATTTGCACAACTTTTTAGAAGAACTCTTCGCAGAGTGGGGGAGGTTAAACCAATCATGATTACAAATTAAATGAGGATTTGCCTAGCGGAAGCAGGAGAATGTACGTCTATATTTAGCTCTTTTGGTACGTTTGATACTGCTTATAAAAGCAAAAACCACTCCGTGATAGAGTGGCTTGTATCTAGTTCTTTTTTTATGAATACTGATTAACAATCTAAACGATTTTTACTGTCATTTTCTTCTACTCTCTTTAAATTGTTCATTAATCTCCATTAATAGTTTTATTTTTTTTTGTGAATCATTATCTAGAGAGAAAACATCGTACTTTGTAGAATAATACAAAAATTTTATTTCAGAATACTTTTTAATCCAAAAAGCCTGCAAACCAATACTTGCATCATACATTACATAATCATCAGGACAAGCAGCTTTATAGACTGTATTTTTAATAGAGTAGTTATTAATTTTAGAAATTAAAGTCTTGTCTTTAACTGTAAATTCTTCGTCATTCAATATTATTTTCCATACTCCATTTTTTAGAAAAGCATACATTACATCATCATTTTGAATCGACAAAAAAGCATATGAAGAATTATCTTCACTAAATTTATCGATTATATTTCTTCTGTAAGTTGTAGCTTTCAAAAACTTTCTCATAGAACTTTTATCAAATGTTTCTTCAATTATACTACATCTTTGAACGATACTATCAAGTTTTTGCGCTACTATAGTATTAAAAAATAAGATCATTATCGATAGGTACAATATTTTTTCTTTCATAGTTCTATTATTTTTTTGGTACAATTGGTATCGGTAATGCTACTTTTTTAGAACCTAAAAGAGCTCCTTCTTCATCAGTTTTTGTTGCACTCATAGTGTAAGTTGTTCTTTGTTTATCTCCTTGTCCCATTTCTGATAAAGATTGATTAACAATTGTATTAGTCTCTATTTCTTCATTGGCCGTTCCTGTTACAGTATCCCATCCCGCTTCCAAGCCTGCTTTAGAATCACCTACAGCTGTTTCTCCTCCAACAGCTCTGGAACCATGAACTAATTCCTCTAAAAGTGCTCTAGATGGTTCTACTTTTGAAGTACCATCAACAAGCTTGTCTGGTGCAATGTTAGTTTGAGTTGGATTCCATGTTATAGTACCACCACTACCTTTTCCTTCAGTTGAAGCTCCTTTTCTGTCTGATGGAAGAAAACCTGTAGGCACTCTATTACCAGAATCAACATTAATTGTAACATGATTAGTTTTGTCATTTTCAATTCTTTCAATATAAGCTTTAGCTGTAGCTGATGAACTTTTTAATTCATTTATAGCTTGAACAACAATCTTTCGTTGAGCTTCATCTTTTGGTAAAATAATGTCTTTTGGAGACATACCATCTGGGTCAGTAAAACGCAGAGGATTATCGAAACAATAATTATAAGGACTGTATCTTCTCATTTTCTCTGCTAATGGGTCAATATTGCTCCAACCAGCTCTTGCAGGGTCATAAAGTCTAGAACCATAATCATACATATTCAGTCCTAGTTCGTCTTGCAATTCCTTTCCGTTGTATTTATACTTATTCTCTACACCAGTTTTAACATTATTATAGCCTTCGTGTTTTAATCCAAACGGATAATAATTATTTTCTTCTTTAATGGCCAGTGTTTTATCATAACTCAAACGAACATTACCTAAATGATCCTTGTACTGATAGATATATTTATAAGAACTTCCAGAAGGCTCTACATAACCTTCGGCTGTTGGGAAAAACTTCAAAATACTGCTGTCATACTGGTAGCCTCCCAGATAATCTGTTTTTATGGCAGTTC
>NZ_JBLYEG010000027.1:0-19705 GCF_048514875.1 Flavobacterium sp. T12S277
GATAGAACCACTTGGTTTAAGATAGGGCCTTGTGAAGATCTGACAGTTGAAGATATTCCCTTACCTAAATACATCTTATATCCAAATCCTTGCACCACACATTTCAATATCAAATTTATTGATTGTGTCGGAAAGAGTTTTTATTGTCGCATAATAGATATGAACGGTAGGCTTATTAGAGAGACCAACGGTGAGAATATCAAGGATGCAATATTTGAGAAAGAGGTCAACGTTCAAGGATTGTCTTCAGCGACATACCTTGTAAATATTCATTTAAATGAGAAGGTCTTTAGTGAAAAAATAATTGTCGTAGAAAAACCTTCTATCTATAAGAAAAAAAGGTAATATTTTTATTATTATTTCATGTTGGGGAGCTGAAGAATAATCAACCATTATTGATGTTTTTGCGGGTTGTATGATTATAAAGTTTTTTAATACCGTATCCACAGCTTTTTTTTCAAAAGAAAATTTTAAATCAATTGGTAATGTATCAATAGTGTGATTTTTGTTTTTCGAAACTAAAAGAGATTGATAATCAGTGTTTATTAAATAAATTTTACTTTATAGGGATAAGTATTGTACTCATTCCTATTATTTTTAAGGCTTAAAATACTTTAAAAATGAATAAAATGGAATCTAGTGTAATAAAAGTGTGGTTTGGTAGAAAGGTATGTGATTTATGTGGATGAAAACTCATTAAACATGATTTTATTTCTTCAGGGAAGACCAGATTTAAATGTTCAAATTGCAATAAAATAAAAGTTGAGTACTACACTAGTGATGCTTATAAATCAAACACAAACTAAAAGATTATTTTGTTAACCAAGGAAGGATTAGGAATTAAGAGGTACTGCGAGAATACTAAAAATTTCAAGCAAAACATTGTTAAAAAGAATTGTATCAATTGTTAAAACTATTAATGAGCCAATTATCAGTAAATGAAAAGCCAATGAAGTTGATGAAATTCGCACTTACATTAGACACAAAAGAAATTTTATCTAGTTGGTTTATGCCTTGGAAAGAATTCTAAAAATGTTGTAAGCTTTAATGTTGGGAAACAAACCAATAAAACATTAAGCCGTGTTCTGGATACTTTAAAATTATCGGAAGTTAAAAAATATTTACTAACAGATTAAAAAACTACAGATATTTGATTGATGAAGAATTACATTCTGTTAAACGCTTTGGCACTAATCATATTGAAAGGAAAAATTTGACATTCAGAACTCATCTTAAAAGACTAAATCGAAGAACGATATGTTATAGTAAAAGTTTGGTAGCTTTGATTGGCATATTAAAGATTAACTTTTGGATTTGAGTTTAAATAGGTATATTTTTAAAGTTTGACTTAATGGGACTTTTACCAAATTTGCTTGAAGATACAGGAGTTAAAATTTTCACATAAAATGTGGTAAAATTTATCGAACCAAAAAAAGCCTGAGAAATTGTGGTTTCTCAGGCTTTAACTCTAAGCTAGCGGGAAGCATTCAAATATCTAACCCAATTGTTGAAGATTATTATATGATTATAGAGTGCGCATCTTAATTTTAAATTATTTCCATAATATGTATTATATAAAATAAATTATTTCGGATGTAAAGAAAAACTTAAAAAAAGGGAATAAGATCATTTATTTAGAACAAGTAATAAATGGAAAATCAGTAGAAACTGAGACCAGCTTTTATAGTGAACTACTTCATTGTTTAGCAATCTCTAATTGGTCTACAACGCTATCTATTATTCTGGTGGAATGATTTTCCGGAATAAAATCATTTAAATTCAATGAAAAAAAATCCTGCAAGTGAACCGAATGTGATTTAAAAACTGCTGTATAATCATTGATTTTTGTAGTTAAGAATACGGAAAACTAAAAGGAATAATCCAAAAAACTGTCCGAAAACTATTTTTCGGACAATCTCTTGCTTTTTTATATACATTACCCTCCTGAAATAACGAGAGATAAAAAAACTAAAAATTGATTGCACAGTAATATTTAAGTGAATAATAATTTGTTTTGTTTTTTTGTAATTTCAGGAAAAGCTCAAAATTAATATATTGATTTTGTTTACTTTGCGTGATTATTGATATAACTCACCAGCCACGAAATTTGTCCATATTTTGCAAAAAATATATTTTTATTGTTAGTGTTTTGAATTTCTTCCAAGGCGGTAATTAATAAATCACCTGCGGAAATAAGATTTTTTTGCGAATAAGTTTCCAAAACTTTTCTAATGTCTTTGTTTGTTAAAGCAGCTTTTTTAATTTTATTAAAATTATTTTCGATGACAAATTTTGAAGAGAGAATATCGACGTATTTTATTTCATTAAAATTATCTTGGGCTTCCTTCTCATTAATTAATATGTAAAAAGCCCAAACAGCTTCACCAGACAGGTAAATATTGATTTTTGTCTTGGACTGCGGTAAGTTTAGATACATTTTTGATAATTCTTCCCTCAATTTTGGCAAATAATTAAAAATAGTTTCATCAAAATTATACGACGGATTTTGTCTAAGTATGTGATTAATTTTTTCTGTAAGGGTTACTATACCTATATCCGAAGTAAGCTGAGAAAAAGTATTTCCATCACCAGTTTTGCTAATATAGCCTCCTTTTGTATTTTTGATACCGATGTCAAGTACCATAGAGTCTAAATGATTTTTTTGAGGAATGCAGCCCTTTATAAGTAAGCTGGCTTCTGATGAAGATGGAATTATGTCTAAATTTTTATTTGTGAATTCTTTGATTCTTTTAATTAAAGAATTTGTATTACTAGCCATGTCTACTGTAGATGAGGCTACAATATAAATATTGCTGTTTTTAATGTTATAGGTAGCTTGCATTTTTTTATAATTGCTTAAAACAGCGTAAGCGACATTGTTTACGTCTGCCTGAGTGAACATGCATTCTATTGGGATACCGGCTGCCATTTCAATATCTTCCGTCCATGAAGCTTTTAGCTCATAGGTTCCTTTTTTAGGATTTTGCACATCAAGAACTGTCATTTTTATTTCCTTGTCTCCAATTTCGATGCCACCATAATATGATTGTGCATGCAAGTTAAATCCTAAGAATAAACAAAACCCTAATTTGTAAATTTTTACTTTCATTTTTCTAAATTAAAAATATGTGTTTTTTAATGATGCAAATTTAATTTTCGAAAAATCAGCAAGCTGTAGAATCATAAATTCTATTATGTAGAAACTATTCTATAGTATTTATTCTTTTATTCTACAGTATTAGTTAGTAATTATAAGCATGCTTTTGATAATGGAATTTAAGTTTTGGAGTTAGTAGGAGAGAAGGTATATAATTCTTGACAGGGTTATTTGTAAAATTGCTTAGAAGATTGGCCAATGACAATACCTAATCCTCATTGTGAGAGATGGACTTATACCGAGATTTTAAAAATAAATAAAATGTTAAAATTAGAAATGGGTCAGATATTAATTGTGGATGTTTTTTATTTTACATACTTTAACAAAGGTTTCTTCTTTTTTTATTCATAATTATAGTCTCTAATATAATTTTTAAAACGCAAGTATATCTCATATACAAAAATCTGTGTTAATGATATTTTTCAAGTATTTGTTTTTAAGATAGTTACATAACGAGTGTAATTTGTGCGTTTAATTCTACGTAGCTATATATAGTGTTCTACAAGTTGTTGTTTTTATTTAAAATATTTTCGCATGCTAATTCTTATGAAAATAGACTTATTGAATTTAATTAAAGTGATTTAAAAATAAGGTTGTTTTGTCAAGTAAAAGAAAAACGATTGACTTTTTGAAATCAAATTTATTCTCGAAATTATATTATAAACTTAAGAATCATATAAAATTGATTATTAAGAAAAGATATTGTATTAACAGGTCTTCTTTGATTTTTTTACTTGCGTAGGGAGTTTTGAGACCAATAAATTCTCTTGGATTAAATAATTAATTTAATTGAGGATAGAATATACAAACAAAAAAGAAATCTAATAAAATGAAATGTAAACTAATTACAGCGGGTAAAATTATTTCGGGCACTTTAGGACTTATAGCCCAGTTTTTCGTAATTGTAGTAAGTGAGTACCATTTGCGGTCACTCCATTTTAAATTAATTGGAAATTTAGTATTGTTTCTTTTTTCAATAGATGTTTTGCAACTTGAAAATGTTATGTTAGATGAGAATTTTGGAATTACATGTTCTATTATTAAATATAAAAAGCAATGTGTACAGTAAGTTTTGTGAATACTAGAGGTATAATTATTCTTACTTCGAACTGTTATGAAAAACCAACAAGATTAGGTGTAATTAAGCCTGAAAAACATACAGTAGAAGGTAAGAATATTGTTTTTCTTAAAGATTCAAAGACCAAAGGAACTTGTTGTATTGCAGATGAGAAAGGTACTGTCTTGTTTTTATTAAAAGGAGCGGACATGAAGTATGACGTGAAATTGACTTATAGAAAAAGTCGCGAGCTAATTGTACTGGATGTTCTAAATCATGAATCACCAAAAATTTTTTGGAATATAATTAATTTAGAAGACATAGAACCTTTTACATTGGTTTTATATCAGGATAAAAGACTTTTTCAATTAAGATGGAATGGATTAAAAAAAGAGTCTATGGAGCTGGATATTAATAAAAATTATATGTGGTCTTCTGCAACTTTAGATTTTAAAAAAAATAGATTAAAGCAAGCTAATTTGTTTACTACTTTTTTAGAAGGTAAAAAGGATCTTTTATCATCAATATTGTATTTTTTTCATAAATATACTGAGGCAAATGATGAAGAAAAAAGCTCAGTAATTAATAGCAACAAAGAAATAAAAAGCATTACTCAGATGATCATAGAAAAGAATAAGTTAATATTTGAATATTACGATTTAGTTGAAAATAAAGAATTTTCAACATCTTTAATAATAGATTAAAATTAGGAATTGTGAAATTGTTTTTACATAAAATCAGCAGTTTGAAGTATTGGCCATTTCAGATACTTTATATTCCAATTTATTTTCTTTTAGGATTTTATGCATTCAAAGCGAAGGCGATATTTTTCTTTAATGCCTCAAATCCTGCAATTAGGAATGGAGGATTTATAATGAATAGCAAGAAGGCAATTTATGATATGATTCCTCAAAAGTATTACCCTAAAACGATTTTAATTAAAGAAAAAACATCTTTAGCGGAAATTGTAAGTACTATTAAAAATAAAAGAATACAGTTCCCTTTAATTGCAAAACCTGATATTGGTTTAAAGGGTAGAGGTGTTGAAAAAATAAAATCTGTTACAGAGTTGAAAAAATATAAAGAAAATGCAAACTTTGATTTTTTATTACAAGATATGATTCCATTTGAGAATCAAATAGAGATATTTTATGTTCGTTATCCTAGCATGAGAGTGGGTAAAATCACTGGAATTGCTACCAAAGAAATTTTGATAGTTACTGGAGATGGAATTTCTACGATTGATGAATTAATAAATGAAATTCCAAGATCTAAAAGGCAAATGAAAATTTTGCCAAATGGATATAAAAAGAAATTAAAAGAGGTATTAGAAGAAGGGGAACAACGAGATTTAGTTTTATTTGGAAATCATTTCCGACGAGCAAATTTTCTAGATGTAAGTCATTGGATAAGCCCCAAGTTATCTCAAACAATTAATACCATTTCCGCACAAATTCCAGAGTTTTATTTTGGAAGGTTTGATATTATGTACAATAATTTGGAAGAATTAGAGCGAGGAGAGAATTTTTCTATAGTGGAGTTAAATGGAGCAGTAAGTAAACCTAATCATATTTATGATCCTAAACATTCTGTATGGTTTGCTTGGAAAGAACTTGCCCGACATATTACTTACATGTATGAAATAAGTGTTTTAAATAACCAAAAAGGAGTGCCCTATTTAGCATGTAAAGTTGGAATAAATCAATATCGTTTGCATCTTGCCCAGAGAAAAAAAATCGCAAAATTTAAAGTGACCTATTTTTTAAACAATCAAATAAAAATGTACAATGGGTGATTTTACCAATTAGATAAATTAAATTTATTAGCATTTAAAAAAAAGAATTGAAACGAAACAGATGTAAAAGATAATTTTAATTTTAGTAGCTATTATAGTTTTAATTATAGGATTTAGCAACCATTTTGCAAGTAAAAATCTGCTAAATAATATGTTTTTAAGAACTTATTTTTAAAAAAATACACGTACTATTTTATTGCTAAAATTTAAAAGTGAATCTTCAAAATGGGACACTAAACAGCTAAACTATTACTGAAGCATATACTTCTCGGATTTAGTCTTTTAAGATAAGTTCTTGCTGTAAGATTTTACTTTAAATATGATTCGTATCAAAGCGTTTAACAGAATGTAATTCTTCATCAATCAAATATCTGCAGTTTTTTAATCTGTTAGTAAATATTTTTTTACTTCTGATAATTTCAGAGTATTCAGAATATGAATTGATGCTTTATTGGTTCGTTTGTCAAGATTAAAACTCCCTATCAAGATATTGGGCAATTATAGATGTATTTGGACTACTATGGCCGAATTGAAAAAATGAAAATCTACGATTGGAATATTATTTTGCGTTAATGAAAATGATTGGGAGTATTTAAACTGATTCGGTATAGCCACTGAATGTAGGAAATGTAGTTAAAACTACGCAACAATACTTAATATATAACCACGCTAAAATAGAATTATTTCTAAGTTTTATTTTATTCTATTTTTTTCAATATATCAAGATAGCCATACATTTGATCAATTTAAGTAATCATTTACATAACATTAGTCGTGTGCTAAAAAAAGCTTAACTGAATCAACATCATAAAATTAATTAACAGTGCTATTAATACACTTCTTAAGCATAATATATCTGCATAATATTTTTTTACTTGTTTTTTGTCACAGATTTGTTTCTAACATTTAGAGCATCTATTTGATTGCGAAAAAACTTCCAGTTTTATAGAAGTATGAAACAAGATTATTATAAGTCATTAAATTAAAAATTAAGTAATATTATAAAATATACATATTGCATATTACAATAAATCAACATCTAACAATAAGAAATTAATTTGGATGAAGATGTTTTAAGAAAAGCAATTTAACGTTCTAAAAGAGAATATTTCTTTTCAGAACAAGACTATGGTATACAGCCCTAGTAGTAATGTCTAACTAATTGTGTGTTTAACAGTAATCATTACATTAAAAGATGGCACTTCGTCTATACTTGCAACTTCAGAGGTAATAGCTCGAAATAGTAATAGTGCCCCTTGGAATAATTCTACAAACAATATAGTGGGTAATCAGGTGAGTTGTCACAATACGATTTATAGTGTCCTGACTGTTAATATAAGTAAACAGCAAAATTTAAATACCACACATTAGTCTAACTGGGGTTGTTCTTCTTTGTCTATGGATGATTTAGGAATTATACCTGAATATAGTTTGTATCCAAATCCATCGGATTCGGACTTTAATATCAAACTCACTAAATCAGAAGAAAAAAAATTCCATTATAGCATTATAGATATTATAGGTAGTCTGATTACTGAGAAATTTATAGGCTACATTGGAGAATCTACATTTGAGAGGAAAGTGACTATTGAG
Source organism: Flavobacterium sp. T12S277 (assembly GCF_048514875.1). NCBI lineage: Bacteria > Pseudomonadati > Bacteroidota > Flavobacteriia > Flavobacteriales > Flavobacteriaceae > Flavobacterium > Flavobacterium sp. T12S277. The sequence continues at coordinate 7,603 of NZ_JBLYEG010000027.1, forward strand.
GATTTACCTTCGGGAATTTACGTACTAATTCTTCGTCTCGACAATCAAATATTCAGAAAAAAAATAATTGTCTCTAATGAGTCTCATTCATATTAAAAGAAAATTTCATTAGATCCTAACTTAAGCAGTTTTTGAATAGAGAATTTGAAAGTCTAAAATCAATCAGTATAATATATTGATTACTCTGTTTTGGCAGTATTATCAGTAGGTATATAGCTACATTAAAGTCAAATTATCTCTACATTATCTTTTTTTTTATATATCATGACTAGTATACATTTGTTCCAGTTAAAATTGTTGTAGACAGGTTCTATATAAGAATATACTGTTTTGGTATTTTCTTAAGCTTTTTATAGCTGTTATGTAACTAAATTAAGGACAAGTTATTAAATGACTCTGTCAGGAGAAAACCTAATAAAATTACCAAAAAAGAGATAAGAATTTCAGATATTCATACATATTTATTATTCATTGTAATATAAAATCGATCTTTATGAAAATTAATTTTACCGTATTTATTTCAACTATTTTTTCCTTTGCAAGCTTAATTTCCTGTCAGAATGATAGTAGCGACGATGTTGCTAATGTCCCTTCTGAGAAAGAGGTTAAATCAGATGAAATATTTCTGGCAAAGGATCTGGCAATTAAATATATAGCTGATGCTGACGAAAAAGAAAAATCAAATTCTAAAACTAAATTAAAATCTAGCTGGGATGCAAGAGAGTTTAGCTATAATGGGAAGAAACTTAAGTTTAAAACAAATGTTTATGGAAATAAACCAAGTGATGGGAGAAGTCTTTATATTTCCATGCATGGCGGCGGATTAACAACTGCGACTGCAAACGATGAGCAATGGAGTAATCAGATAAGTATGACAGGTAATAATGCTCAAAATTACAATATTAAAGAAGGTGTTGTTATTGTACCCAGAGCTCCTGTTGATGATTGGAATATGTGGTTTCAAAGTGAAATTGATAACTTATTCGAAGATGCAATTCGTGCAGCAGTATTATTTGCTGATGTAAATCCAAATAAAGTTTATATTATGGGATATTCAGCAGGGGGAGATGGTACTTTTAGATTGGCAACACGTATGGCTGACCATTGGGCTGCAGCATCTATGAGTGCTGGACATCCAGGAGAATGCACTCCTGCAAATCTTAGAAATATAGGCTTCGCCTTAAACATGGGAGGATTAGATTCTAGTTACAATAGAAATATATTAGCTCGAGAATGGAAAACAAAATTGGATAACTTAGCGTTAGCTGATCCTGCAGGATATAAGCATATGGTTAACATTTTTGATGATAAACCCCATTGGATGGATATGGAAGACCGAATTGCAGTTCCTTTTATGGCTAGCTTTAAAAGACAACCTTATCCTGACAAAATAGTATGGGAACAAAATTCTTTTCACATAAGACAGTACTTTTATTGGGTGGGTATTTCAGAGGCAGATACTAAGGTTAAAGAAATTAGCGATAATCCAACTAAGACTATTAAGATTTCGTATGCTGGAAATATTATCAATATCGAAGAAAATTATGCGGATGAACTCTTTATTTACTTAAATGATAAGATGCTTGATTTAGATAAAGAAGTAGTCGTAAATTATAAGGGAAATTCAATTTTTGCAGGTAAAGTAAAAAGAAGTACTACTGTAATTACCCAAACTGCAGCTGAAAGAAAAGACGGCGATTATATTTTCTCTGCCAGACTAGTTGTTAGTAAAAATAAAAAAGTTATTGTAACCAATTAAGAAGATAACTATTTTAAAAAAATATATTTTAGTTCTAAAAAATAAAGAGAGTCTATGTTTTTTTAAAGATTGGAGCTTCAGCTTCTGTGAAAAATATTTGCTATAATGGTGAATTAGTTTTGAAAGAAATTTAATACTTTTTTCAAAAGCAATTCCAGACCATTTTTTTTACGAAAGATTTATTAATAGGTGTTTAAGTTTATAATAGTTGGATTTGACTTTTTAATTAAAGTTGAACCCTTTTTTTGAATCCGAAAGAAGTGATTGATGATTAGTTTGTAATTATTAATAGGTTTAACGTTCTTTTTTGGAGCTGAATCAAATACAATGGTTAAGGCAAGACTAGTAAATAAAAAGGGACAAAGAAGAATTTTCTCCTTTGTCCCTTTTAGTGACCTAACAGAAATATTTTTGAAGGTTTAAAATAGTTTTTTTATTTTAAGTAACCTATCTACTTCAAATCTTATTATTTCTCTATCTGAAAATAGGAGATTATTTCGATAAATCAGAAGGCATATAATAATTACTCACCTTTATTGGGAATTCATTGTTTTTCAACATTTGCAAATATACTCTTCCTGCTGCCACCGTGGCTCCCATATTTTCTTTGCTTGGATAAGTCATGCTTGAGCTATGGGAAAATCCAATCATATGAGCCATTTCATGGATGGTAATAAAGGAAGGGTCTTGGGTTAAATAATCATTCAAAACATGATTGGCCAGGCCATAGGTATAACCACCTCCTAATCCAGAAACATTAACAACAACTCCGCAATTCACCATTGGAATATCGATCATTTTTTGTAAAGCAGCTTTTTTTTGTTCTACGGTCATCATCACTCCATTATTGTCGTAAATAGGTTCTTCAGCAAATGTTTTCATAGTATTATCTGCTTGGAGTAAGTAAGCCATGTTAATAATAAAACCGGAAAATCTTCTAATGTCTTTTGCATCAATGTTTTCTTTCCAGTTGTTGGTAGGGTCATCATTAGGGTCAAAGTCATGGTATTTTACCTTCCATTTTAATTTAGCCAGCGATTTAAGTTTTTTAATCAAGTCTGTTTCACCTGTAAAGTCAAAAGATACTTTACCAGGAGCAATTCCAGTTGTTTTGTAATGGGAAAGGTCAACTTCTTTATTGTCGGTATCAAGGAAAATATTGATGTTTTCGATAAAGGGATACTTTATCTCTTGCACACCATGAGCCCTGATTTTACTTATTTTAAAAAGTTTTATTGGTTTTGCCTGCCCCTCTATTATCAGTAGAATAGTGGCATCTTGTATATCAACAGGAGCAAAATTTGCTATTTCTATTGTTGTTTCATTAATCGCTTTTACTCGTAACACTTTTCCTATTTCATAACGAAGTGATTCGGATGTCATTGTTTGGAGTAGGTCTCCATCCTTAAACATGAGCTTAGAGTTAGCATCGCTATCAAATGAATAAGCAACGGTCGTAACAGGAATGCTTGAAACAGGGGAAGTATCTTCTTTTTCACAACTGAAAAAGATAGTACATAGGAGCAGAACTAGCACAGTAGAGATTTTCATAATAATAATAATTTTTAGGATTAATATTGGGATTAACTTTATAAGTTTAATGATTTTAGTGATTTTTTGAAAACTCAGAATTTAGCTAAAAGAAGTACAATTGCTTTTTTTTTTTTAATTTCAGTATTGATTATACAAGCAATAAAAAAGGAATTTCTTTCCTGTACACTTTTATAAAATCAGGTAATTTCTCTTTTGAGATAATGGAAAAGCTAAAATATGGTAATAAATAAGTACCTTTTCTTTATACTTTTATATACATGTATATACATGATATTGGTTAATGATGATGAACGTTATCTATAGTAATGGTTTGGATGTTACTATTTGCGTATCTTAAATGTAAGTTAGACCAAATTTGATTCCTGTAATAAAAATTATATTACAAATATAGTCATATAAAAAACAGGTCACTTTTAATGTATTATAGTAGTAAAACTATAGTATTGTAGAATTTACACTACAATACTAGTGTTTCAGAGTTAATGCTATTTGTTCTATGTTGAATAAGAGTTATTATAAAAAAAGCAGATATTTATCTAGGAGTAGTTAGATTTTTTTTGCTTCTCTATGTCTTAAGTTAATAGAAAGGATTACTATTAGAAATCATAGTTAACTCTGCAAGATAAATAAACAAAATAATTACTCAAAAAAAAAATAGTGTGATTTGTGAGTAAATAAGCTGCTTGATAGAGTGCGTTTTTTTGAACTTACACTATTCAATTTTATAATTGGAAATAATGACATGCATTTGAAAATTTTTTCAATATGGTTATCAGATATAGATGGGTTCTAACTGCGACTTATGATTTATTGAATACACGAATAATATTAGCCAAAGTTGATGATGATGCCTTATTGTTTGGAGGGAAAATGAAAAATTTTAACAAAGGGTATATTGATAGATTTGGAACAGTTTTACAAATTAACCATGTATATAAAAAAATTAAATCTATGGCTCTCTAAAGCTATTGAGCTTTTGTTTTTACAAGAGTTTTTAAAATTTCAGTACAGAGAATTAATTACGATCCGCACCAACTTATTCACTAAACTTTAAATTACTATGTTGAACAAACTGAACCCTTCGCTGCCGTATATGTTTGTCTTTAATTTACTATAGATATAATTTGTTCTATATGTTTATCGATATATTACTACTGCTTATTAATAGAGAGTAGAATAGGAAGTTACTACATTTGCATGCATAGAAAATCAAAATAAAATTTAGATTTTTATAAGGAATTTGTTTTGTAAAAATTAAATTATTTATAAGGAACAAAAAAGCGTTTTAATAACAGAGGGGTATATAAAAGGAATTTGTGTCGGGGATTTTTTTTGATAGCAGTTCGTTTCATATTTTTAATTGTATCCATGAAGATTATATTGATTTATTGAGGGGTGATACAATAAATCCGGTGTTATCTATCGGATTTAGTTATTGTAATTTTAATAGAACAAGAGTAGGGAGGTCGGTTAATTTAGTTTTTTGGTAGTTGGAGAAGTTATAGAGTTGTAGAAATTTAAGTAAAATAGTATTGCGCCATTTAGTCCCTTCCCTAAAAGTAGGTAATATTAATTTAAGTTTTTAAGCTCTAACTCCTCCATTTTTTTGAATAAAATATCCATTTTAATAATTTATAAGGATGTGATTTTTTAAGAATTGTATTTATTGCAACAAATTATAGGAATTACTAAACCGTTTGAGGGGATAAATAGATTGAATGTTATTGTTTTAATTGAAAGGGTTATTTCGTTTTTTATTAATGCAGAATTAAAGAATTCCTGACTACTGAAATCATTTGAGCCTTTTATTTTCTGAATTAAGAAGGATCTTGACAATCTATATAGGCTTAATTAATAGAATTTATGTGATGTATGAAGATTTAAAATATTGGTATTTGCGGGATCATAAACTATTTAGAGTGCTAAGTTTCGAACAAATTAAACAATTGTGCATTATCACAGGTTTTAAAAAAGCAATAAAAGGCGAAGTTATTTATTTTTCGTCTTCCAGTATTTCCCGTATATTTTTATTAAAAAAAGGAAATATCAAAATTGTTACTGTGGATGAAGAGGGAAATGAAACAATAAAGGATATTATTCAAAAAGGAGATTTGTTTGGAGAATTAACTTTGGAAAGAGACAACCTTGAAAATGAATATGCTAAAGTCCTTTCAGATAAAGTTGTGATTTGTAGTTTTCTGTTATCAGATTTTGAGAATTTATTATTACAAAATCCAAAGTTGGCACTTTCTTATACTAAATTTGTAGGCCTTAAAATGAAACGTATCAAAAATAATTACTCAAACTTGATATTTAAAGATGCCAAGACCAGATTAATTCAATTCTTAAGAGATTGGGGAGAAAAAGAAGGTATGCTAACCGGAAATACTATTGCGATAAAGAATTATCTAACCCAAAATGAAATTGCGCAGGTTATTTGTACATCCAGACAGACAGTAATTCAGTTGATTAAAGAATTGGAGATAGATCAAATTATTAATTATTCCAGAAAAGAAATTGTTATACATAATATTACCAAATTATAGTTATGTGATATAATAATAAATTATTTTAAAATATACCAGATCACTGATAAAGATGCGTATTTGGAACATATGGAATTAGATTTGTATAACTCTGTTTTCTCTAAAGGAGTATTTGAAGATGCTTTGTTTACTAAATATATTCTAAGAAATATAGTTATCAATTCAAACTTGACAGGAGAATAAAGTTATCTATTTTGCAATTAAAGGTAGCCATCTATTTGTTTTAATTGTTAGTATTCATTTGTAATTCTAGTGCCTATTGCTACTTTTATTTTCTACTATAGGTGTGCACCTATTGGGATTATGATATGATCTAGTGTTACAAAAAAAAGAATTTAGTTTTAAAGAATTGATACAGAAATTTTCTCATACAGATTGTAAAGTAGCTTACAAAAAAACTTATTAATTGGGAATATTTTTGCATTAGTAAATGAATGAAATTAATAATTTAAAACTATAAAATGAAAAAACAAATAATCTCAATGATCGTTTTTTTTATCTCATTGGTTGCTTTGGCGCAAAATGATACTAAAAGAACTGCTCAATTTAATTTGGAAAATAAAGTTGCCATACAAGGCTATGATCCGGTGTCTTATTTTAAACAAAATAAAGCTGTAATAGGTAAAAGTGAATTTACAGCTTCTTATATGGGAGTTATTTATAAATTTTCATCAGCTGCTAATAAAGATATTTTTATAAAAAATCCAGTGGGATATGAGCCTCAATTTGGTGGGTGGTGTGCTTTTGCGATGGGAGATTCAGGAGAAAAAGTAAATGTAAACCCAGAGACTTTTAAAATTATTAATGGAAAACTCTATCTCTTTTACAATGCTTTTTTTAATAATACATTGAAAAGTTGGAATAAAGATGAAGCAAATTTGAAGATTAAGGCTGATAGTAATTGGAAGAAAATATTTAAATAAAAACGAAATGAAACTCATAATTTTAATCTTGCGATTTGTCGCTGTTATAATTTTATTACAAACATTGTATTTTAAGTTTAGCGGTGCAAAAGAAAGTATTTATATTTTTTCGGCTTTAGGGATTGAACCTTATGGGAGAATAGGCTCTGGAGTTATAGAATTAGTTGCAGCAGTTTTAATTTTGATTCCTAAAACTACTTGGTTGGGGGCTTTAATTGGGCTCGGTGTAATGATAGGTGCCTTGCTCTCACATTTTTTTTTTACTCGGAATAGTTGTGCAAGATGACGGTGGATTATTATTTGCTTTAGCGATAATCGTATTGTTTTGTTGCTTGGCATTGATTTTTTTGAACAAGGATAAATACTTTAATTTATTACAAAAACGATATTAAGATGTTACTATCTTCAATACATAGTAGTTTAGATGAGTTGGTTTATTTATTAAATCAACTCTCCAATAACGCATATTCTGAGTCTTGTAAATATTTAAGTGATGCTTCTATTGGAGAGCATACGAGACATATTCTTGAGATGTTTCAATGTCTTGAAGAGAGTTATGATTCAGGGATTTTAAATTATGATAACAGAAAACGCAATAAATGTATTGAATCTGATACTCATTATGCAAAACAGATTATTTCGGATATAAAACAAAATTTTAAAAAAGAAAATAAAAGTATTTATTTACAACAAATTATTGATAAAGAATTAATTGAAATTCAAAGTAATTATTATAGAGAACTACTTTATAACTTAGAGCATTGTATTCATCATCAGGCGCTTATAAAAGTGGCTGTTTTGCAATGTGAAAATGTCATAATAGATGAAAATTTTGGGGTAGCCCGTTCAACGATAGAATACAGAAATCAGTGTGCACAGTAAGTTTTATAAACAATAATGGAAGAATAATCCTCACTTCCAATCGAGATGAAAAAGTGGTACGTCCTACTGCAATTCCGCCTAAGAATTATAAAAAAAAGAATAAGAATATTATTTTTCCAAAAGATTCAAAGGCAGGTGGAACCTGGTATATAGTAGATGATAAAGGAACTGTTTTAGTTTTACTAAATGGAGCATTAGAGAAGCATGAAGTAAAAATATCTTACCGAAAAAGCCGTGGACTAATTGTTTTGGACGTTATAGGTCATGATTCACCAAGAGAATTTTGGGATATAATCAATTTAGATGATATAGAGCCTTTTACATTGGTTTTATTCGAGGATAAAAGACTGTTTCAATTAAGATGGAATGGCTTATGTAAAGAGTCCATAGAGTTGGATGTAAATAAAAATCATATTTGGTCTTCAGCAACTTTATATTCGGAAGAAATTAAAAAAGAAAGAGCCAATTGGTTCAATGCTTTTTTAAAGTATAAAGATGAAATTTCGGTATTGGATATGCTTGAATTTCATAAAAATACCCAAAAAGAAAATAAAGAAAACGGATTGGTTATTAATCGAAACGATGAAATGAAAACTTTAAGTATTACTCAGACAGTGATTGAAAAAAATAAGGTAATATTTGAATATCATGATTTAATTGAAAATAAAGAATTTTCAAGATCTTTTATCATAATTTAAAATTAGTAAAAATGAAACTTTTTTTTCATAAAATCAGTAACTGGGAATATTGGCCATTTGAGATTTTATACATTCCAATTTATTTTCTTTGGGGGTTTTACACATTCAAGACAAAATCTGTTTTTTTTTTAATGCATCTAATCCAAATATTAAAAACGGTGGATTTATGATGGAAAGCAAAAAAGCAATTTATGATTTGATTCCTCAAAAATATTACCCTAAAACGGTTTTAATTAAAGAAAAAACTGAACTGTCAGCGATTGTAAATCTTATGATCGAAAAAGAAATTCGTTTTCCAGTAATTGCAAAACCCGATATTGGCTTACGAGGTTCGGGTGTAAAGAAAATAAAATCTAAGAGTGAATTAAAATGCTACGCAGAAAAAGCAAATTTTAATTTTTTATTGCAGGATATAATCCCGTTTGAGAATGAATTAGGCATATTTTATGTCCGTTATCCTAGTGAAAGAGTAGGGAAAATCACTGGAATTGTTTCTAAAGAATTTTTGATAGTTATTGGAGATGGTGTCTCTACGGTTGAAGAATTAATAAATGGAATTCCGAGATATAAAATGCAAATGAAAGTTTTGCAAAATGAATATAAAGAGCGATTAAAAGAGGTTTTGCTAAAAGGGGAACAGCGAAATTTAGTTCCATATGGAAATCATGCGCGAGGAGCTAAATTTCTAGATGTAAGCCATTGGATAACGCCTAAACTAATTCAAATGGTCAATACTATTTCTTTACAAATACCGGAGTTTTATTTTGGACGGTTTGATATCATGTATAATAGTTTGGAGGAATTAGAAGAGGGGCACAATTTTTCGATAGTCGAATTAAACGGTGCAGCAAGTGAACCTACACATATTTACGATCCAAAACACTCTTTATGGTTTGCGTGGAAAGAGCTTTCGCGGCATATTACCTATATGTATGAAATAAGTGTTGAAAATAATCTAAAAGGAGTGCCATATTTAACGCATAAAGAAGGAATGCATCAATATCGATTGCATCTTACACATAACAATAAAATTGTAAATTTTTAATGTTATGAAACAAGTTAAAAACCTTTGGGTCGGTTTTCAAGTTAGTTTTTCAGGTTCAATTCCATTTGGATATTTAAATTTAGTCGGATTTGAGATTTATAAAAAATCAGGATTAGATAATCTGTTTCTATTTTTGCTTGGAATTATTTTTGTAGAGTTTTGGGTAATTTATTTTACTTTATTATTTGCAAAAGAATTGATGAAAAATAAAAAACTAATGAAAGGAATAGACTTTTTGGCGGTTTTTTTCATGTTAGGTTTAGCATTTGTATTCTATACCCATTCTAGCTCAACTTCAAATAAACATAGTTTTACGGAGAGATATATGCTGTACTCTCCTTTTATTATTGGGATATTACTTAATTGTTTTAATTTTTTACAATTGCCTTTTTGGACAGGTTGGAATTTGTACTTAATAAAAGAGAATCATATTTCTATGGAAAAAAATTATAAGTACTATTATATTGCAGGTACTTTAGTTGGTGTTTTTTCAGGAATGTTAAGTTTGATCTTGATATTACAATTTATTTTTATATATACATCATTGGTTTATGATAATTTAATGACAGTTTTTATTCCATTTCTTTTTATCACTTTGGCAGGTATTCAGGTTTTTAAAGTATACAATAGATATTTTAAATCACTATAGTTTTAAAAATAGATTTCTGTCACATCGGAGAATAACTTTTATCTTTAGAATTGTAAACCCATCGAAAAATGAATAGAAAAGGGTGAGTGTACTATTTGCCTGAATTATTACGAGTTGTTGATTTTTTTTCAATAAGTTGTGATAGCTCTTGCAGAAGTGCAGTATCAGCTGTAGATGTATGTATTGCTTTTGTCTTAGTCATTAGTTTGATTTATATTTTTTTTGATAAGTAAAAATAGTTATTATTTCTGGATGAATTTCTCTCAACAATGGGGGTTCTTGCAGAATCATTTCTATATTTTTAAACTTGTTCAATTGTTTTTTGCTTTTCTTTATTATGAAATACACTAGTTTTGGGTCATGGAATAATCGGTCCATTTCAGAGTGGATTATATCCTCTACATCCTGTTTAATTTGTAAGTAATTGCGTTTGACCATTGTATTATCGACTTTGCGAATAATGGGGATATCTTTATAATTATCCTGTTCTTTTTTGAGTGCCTGATGATCATTTATAATTTCGGAATGGAATATTTTCAACTTGATTTTGCAATCAGGATCATCGGCTACCATTCCTACAAACTCGCCTGAACTTAATGATGAAATTTTGGAAACAGGAATGGCTGATTCCAATTGTTTGGAACGACTAATGGAGGTATCAGCACTAGTGATGGAGAGGCTTTCCCTATCCTGGATAATCTTTCCGAAACGATCTGATAATTGTTTGGTAGTATCTCCTGTAATTTGTCCACTGACGATGTTTCCGGTAATATTCATAATTACATCTGCCTGTTCCCATCCATAGTCCTTGCGTAACTGACTAAAGTCCTAAGTGCGCAGACCAGTAGCTATTTTATTGCTCCGGGCAATAGCGATTAAACTATCAATATTGTTGAGGTAGATTATAGGGAATTCATCAAATATGAGACTACATTTCTGTTTTCCTTTTTGATTGACAAGCTTCACCAATCGGTTTACGTATAGAGATAATACTGCTCCATAAATTTGTATTTTCTGAGGGTTGTTTCCCATGCAGACAATCTTAGATTTGTCAGGATTATTTATGTCTAAAGTGAAATCATTGCCTGATAAAACATAATATAATTGAGGAGAAGAGAGTTTAGCCATTGCGATTTTAGCCGAAGCAATCTGACCTTCGAGTTGTTCCATAACAGCACTGAGATAAGCAGGGATCGAATTAAGTATAATGTTAAGCCAGAGATAGCTATGCAATCATAGCTGAGTTTTATATAAAACATGTCGGATCTCACTTATTTTTATAGATATAATGCTACACTATAATAGAATTATTTCCACGTTCTTTATTTTAATTTATTTCTGAACCACTATACCTTTGAAAGCTAAATATGTTGTTATTCATTTGAATACGACCCAAAAAAACAGGTGAAGAAATGAAATAATGTAACGTAAAAAAACATGAGTTTTTTAGTTAAAACAACTCATATAATTCTGCAAAATAGGAAAATGAATAGTATATACTTTATATTATTTATTTTATTTGGAATAGTTTCTTGCAATTCTCCGAAACAGAATCTCAGTCCTGAACTACAGAAAATGGCAGATCAGTAGAGTCATTGGACAGCGGATACTTTAAAACTTAAAGGCGCGTGGTTTTTGGTAGAAAATATGGAGGATCGTCATGTAAACGACTCAAAAAAATTAAGGGCATATTATACTTTTTTGGAATCTTTATTTAAAAAACCTAAAGACTCGGATTAATTAGACAGCATCTATAAAGGCTATATCAGAGAATTCCCGAATACAGACCAAGAGACATTTCCATGCAAAAAAATATAGTAAAGCAGACTATTTAATTAAAAATATGGATCAAGTCTTTGAGAGCTGGAAAAAAAACATTGGCAAAGGATCTTTCTTTCTCTTAGTTTCGTGAATATCTACTCATGATGAACTTGTAGAACAATGGAGAATACTTTACAAGAAACAATATTTGGATTGCTTTAGTAAAATTGATTTTGAAAGCTTAAGTACAAAACTAAACAAGGAATTGAAAAAACTGAATATAAAA
>NZ_JBLYEG010000028.1:0-18570 GCF_048514875.1 Flavobacterium sp. T12S277
TTTTAATCGTTAATTAACCACAAAACCTGGTGGTCAATTTGCTCCGGAATCAGGTGGTCAGTTTGCTCCGGAACGGGTGGTCAATTTACTCCGGAATTAGGTGGTCAAATTGACCGGTTTTTCCACACAGCACCTGAAAAATTCCAGAACGTAAATCAAAAAACAATACAGGGAGATATCAGCGGTGGTTATACTGGACATCTAATCCGCTACGACTGGAGCGGACAGAACGTAATCAGCAGAACCCCGCTTGAGGTGACTTTAGACCAGAAAGGTAAAATTCTTTCAGGTATTTGGAAAGAAAAAGAAGGTGATCAGGCCCAGTTTAAGGCTGAAATTACCCCTGATGCAATTGTTTTTGAAAACTCACAAATTGACCGCATCGAACATTTCTCCAACAACATACCGAAAACATACGAATTTAAGCAGGCCAAAGTACAATATCTTGAAAAGGATAATGAAGTCTTTATAGCGGGAAACATCCAACTTTATGATCTTAAAGAACATGAGAATGAAAAACCCATGTACTTAAGCCTGCAGCGAAATGCCCCAGCTGCAGATGACCAGACCCAACAGATCCTCTCGCAACTTATTGTCTACCCAAATCCTGTTACTTCAGATAGCTTTAATTTAAGTTTTGAGCTTGCCGAGTATACGGACATCAGCGTTGACATCTATTCATTCACTGGTTTTTTAGTAAACCAGCAGAAACTCAAAACTTCGGACTCCGGCCATCAGGAGCTGGCTATACCATTTAACGCACCTCCTGGAAACTATATCCTTAATCTGAAATACGGAGCCAAAATGATAAAAACAATTTAAAAAAAAAAATAAAGCTTCATGAAGAAAAATTATTTTATATTAGTACTGACGTTCTTATGCATCTTATGCGGAAAGCAGACCAGCTACGGACAAATTGACGAAAATGGCGGCGAATTGGGCGAGGTAATTATTGAACCGTGGCATCCAGATCCGGATCCCGAACCTTGCTATGATTGCAGCTGTGATCCTTTCTTCTGCGGACCTGACAATTCCTGTTATGACTGCTACTGTGACTCCTCATTCTGCGATCCAACTGAAAACGATCCCTGCATCAGCAATCCGAGCCTATGTAATCCTGACGATCCTGATCCTTCCACAGATCCTTCAGATGACAGTCCCTGCTCAGAAGCTGTTGATGATAAGCTTGAAAAACTGACTCAGGCAAAATTTGCAGCAATAACGGACAAATTCAATAATCCAAACTCCCCATATAAAGTAAACATCAGTGTAGGTTCACTGGGAGGAGATACCGATTTGGCCAGAACAATGAATAGCGGAACGCGCGGAACATATAATATTGTATTAAATGAAAATTACAGCAATGCAACTTCGCTATCCATTGCAACCTCACTGGTGCATGAGTATATTCATGCCTACTTTAATACAGTATTTGACGACTGGGCAAATAACGGTAATTCACATGCCTATGATAATTATCCGTTTTTACATGAAGCCTATGTCAATGGAAATGGAGATAAGCAGGAAGCGCATCATAATCAAATAGCTGCCAGCTTTATAGATATAATGGCAGCGGCAATACAGGAGTTCCAGACTGGAATAGCTGTGCCGGAAGGTCAGGCTGAACTATTTTATAAAGATATGGCTTGGGGCTCAATGCAGGGAACTTCCGCTTATGAGTCAAACACTTACCTCAGTCAAACGGACCGAGATCGAATAGGCTCTGAAAGAGCCGCTGAAACATATAATGAACAAAGAGGTGCTAACGAACCGAAAGGGGCGCCATGTGATAAATAATATTTATGAAAAAATATATAATATTGGCAGGTATTATTTTTACTTCCTGTTCAACAGTAAGAGTCCAAGAACAGATCGTTCAGGATTTTATAAAAGAAAAGAATCTTAAAAATAATCCAAATACCTCTCCAGCCTATCTAATTGAAGAATCAGGTCCGAGAGCAAAATCTCTAGAATATTACGAGATGGCCTATGCCGATAAAAACCTGCCTGCCGGAAAAAAACGGATAGAGGTTTTACCCGGCAATTTTAAGAGCTGGCCAATAGATGAAAATCAACTTTCCCAATTAAAGGAAAGAAATAAAACCGGCTTATCTGAGGGCTGGAATGTCAATGATTTCAATTCCCTTGATATTCCGATAATAAACCGAAAAGATCTGGAATCTGAAATAGCCAGACAGGTTTTGCCACTGACTTCATCCGGAAATATAATATCAAGACCAATTGTGACTGCAGATGGAAAATATGCCCTTTTTTACTACTACAGTTTTTTGTCCATGAGCAGCATCGCCAAAAAAGTCTGCTTAGCTGAAAAAGACCGCAACAAATGGATAATAATAGCAGAGTTTTACGATCCGAATGTTTTTCATTAGAAAAGAGCCTAATAAACCTGCAAGTCTGAGGATTTGCAGGTTTCTTCTGTTTTTAGGGTTCCATTTATATTAAAAAAAATGGATAAACTTCTTAAATATAGCGCGCTCAGACATTAGAGACATGCAAATGATTGAACAGAAACTATTATTTGAAAAATATAGAGCGTCTAAGCTTACAGTCATGAAACAATTAAACATAGTAATAGCAGGAATGCTAGCAGTTTCCTGCTCCACGGTAAAAATAGAGCAGCAGATAGTCCAGGATTTTGCTGAGGAAAAGAATCTTAAAAACATTCCATATGTAAATGCATCTTATCTTATTAAGGAAGCAGCTTCAAACGAAAATGTTTTAGATATTTACACGCAGGCTTACTTAGATAAAAATCTTCCCATAAATAAAAAAAGAATTATTTTTTCACCTGCCACTATTAAAAACTGTCCAGTAGATGCTGATGAAATCGATGCATTGAAGTGTGGTTATAACAAGGCTAATGAACCCTTCTTCTGGACTACAAAAAACTTTGGATCATTTGATATTCCGATAATTGAAAAAGAACAACTATTTTCAAAAATTCATAATAGGACCATATCAATAAGTGCAACTGGGCATATTATATCCAAGCCTATTCTAAGTTTGAATAAACAATATGCCATTTTAAAATACTCATCCATATTTTATACAGGAGGTGAACCAGAACAGATTTATATAATGGAGAAAAAGAACAATAAATGGGCAATTGTATTAACACTGGTAAAAAATTACGACTATGATCCTTCCTAAGAGGTTTGTTATAATTTTCCATTCCGGATCATTCAGATCCAGTTTATAGTTGAACCTTTTGACAAAGACGAGGATTATGCAAAAAAAATACAAATACAACGCAAACGATTGTTCTTAATAAATCAATAAAAAAACAAACACTATAGATGGTATTGGAGAAATTTTTGGGCCACTATGTAAGTCTTTGGGGGGCCGTAAACGAAATTGGTGCCCTAATGGAAGTTGCAATCTTGTATATTGCTCATAGTGATGGAGCCAATGGAAAATTTAAAGATTATTTACAATCAAAAATTACTGATGGTTTATTAGATTCTGTATTACCTGGTCATACCGCTCTTTCTCCTGAATTAAGTAGTGCTATAGATACAATGAATGAAGCTATTAAACAAGCTTACGGAAGCGCAACAGATTGATTCAATTTACTCAAAAAAATGAAATACATATTGTTTTTATGGTTCTGTCGCATCTGTCAGAATCAAATAATAAGAATTTAAGTAATTTAAAAATTAGCCCGCCAATCTACAGAATGATTTAAATATAGATATCCCTGGTCTAATCATCTGATTCTTTCTAAGCATATGCACAACTTCAATTCCGCTTAGAGTTCTCTTTGCAGATTCAAAACTTTTAAAGCCTAATCCGTTTTGTATGCGCCACTTGATAAAACGATGGTCCTGTTCGACAATATTGTTAAGATATTTACATTGCCGGATTTTAATCTTTGAGAACGAGCGCTTGTTATAGACTTTGATCGCTGCTGTATTAGAACCGCTTTTATCAATGTTTATTACTCGTGGCCTGCAGTTATTACTAATTGCTTTAATTAGAAAAGACTGAGTGCTCATTCTCTGTCTTTTTCTGGTCAAAAGAAAGTCAACCGTATCACCTAATTTATCCACTGCCCTATATAAATAACACCAAATACCTTTTACTTTGATATAGGTTTCATCCAATCTCCAGCTTGTACCTACTTTACCTTTTCTCATCTTCATCTCTGATTCAATTAAAGGTGTAAATTTATAAACCCAGCGCCTAGTAGTAGCATGATCCGCAGAAACTCCTCACATTTTCATGATCTCTTGAGCATCTCGATAACTTAAAGTAAACCTAAGCTTAAAATATACTGCCTGCAGAATAATAGACTTTGGATAACAATGACCTTTGGCATTCATTTTTCGATGGTTTTAAAATTATAAAGATAAAAGTTATTCTCAGGTGCGACAGAACCATATTGCAGTAAAAAACTCAAATCTTCTCAATAGATCAGAATTTCTTTGGGCATGTTCAGAATGAAGTGCCTTTTTGTTTAAAATTGATTACATTTAACTAAAATTTGTCCTGTATGAATTTTAGTATTTTTATTCCAGCTTTTATAGTTTTTTGTACAGGAATTGGTGTTTTAGGTTTCAAATCTTTTAAGATCTTTAATTATTATATTGATTATTTATATTTTACTGTTTTCTTAGTTCTAATATTTTTAGTAGGTTGGAATATTGCATTATTCTATTCTAATTCTCCCGAATCACTTATTAACTGGTGGTTTTTACTCTCACTTGTAGTACTATTAATCTACACAAAAATCATTCATATTGTCACTAAAACTAAATATTACAAGGTACATAGGCATGAGTTGTAAAACCATAAAATTGAAAAAACTATAAAATTGCGTAAAGAAGATATGATCAATATCTATATTGTAGTTCCCATTTCTTCTGCATTATTTTAGTGATTCATTATTGAGAAAACTACTGCCCTACATAAATCACCAAATAACTTTTACTGTGATATACTGGAAAAATCATTTTAATTGACTATTATATGTCAAAATGAGTTCTGTCGCATCTGTAAGAATCAAATATAAGAGTTTAAGTAATTTTAAAGTGACCATTAATGGTGCAAACTTAAATAGCCACCGCTCAATGGTAGCATGATCAACAGAAACTCCACGCATTTTCATATTCTCTTCAAGATCCAGATAGGGTAATGTAAACCTAAGCAGAAAATATATTTCCTCCAAAATAATAGACTTGGAGCAACAATGTCCTTTTGTATTTATGAGTTCGAGAATTTAAAAAGGTAAAGCTTAGCTCTAGATGCGACAGAATCTTAAACTTGCTTAAAAATACTTTTAAACTGATACAAGATTCTCTCGATTAAACGCAAATCTTCGGTTACGATTTCGGCGTTTCCTTTCATTTCCTGCTGAAATATGATTTTTTTCTTATAGGAGGTCTCCAATCCGTTTGGAAGTGCTACATCCAACAGTAAATTTCCATCTTTATCAGGGACAAGAGAAATATTGCGGATCTTTCCTTTTAACACCCCGAATTCTCTGTCGGGGAAATTTGCCAGTCTGATGTTCACCTTTTGCCCCACTTTTATTTTTCCGGAATTTAAAGCCGGAGCCTTTACTTTTCCAACAAATCCATTCTTAGTATCCGGAATAATCGAAAAGACATTATCGCCAACATTAATCGTCTGATTCTCTGTCCAAACCTGCAAAAAAGTAACCACTCCGCTCACCGATGACCTTAAAGCATAGGCTAGCTCCCAATCTTTTATTACTTTTTTGAGCTGATAAAAAGACTGCGCCATATTCCTTCCTAATGTAACTTCTTCTTTAGTACCGCTAATTTGCGAGTTCTGACTTAACTTAGAGTTATCAATCAAAGCTGACTTTAGCTGAGAAATAGAAGACAGTAGACTTTTGTAATTCTTTTGTGCCTGAAGAAATCCCAGTTTTTTGGCTTCCATCTCCTGTGCAGAAATGATTCCTTTATTGAATAGCGTTTCAAATCTTGCAATTTCATTTTTCTGAAGCTGTAATTCGCTTTCGTTAATTACTTTTTGCTGTTGCAAAATTTCCAGTCTTTCTTTAATCTGAACCTTTTCAGAAACCTGAGCTCTGTTTTCAACTGCAAAAGGCTGCAAGTCTTTATTTAATTGTTCAGCCTGATAATCTTTCTGAAAAACAGCAAAAGCACTTTCGATCTCGCCCAATTGTGCGTTTTTCAACAATTCAAAAGGAAAGGCTTTCTTCGGATTATTGATATTATATTCTTCAACGATCTTTTTCAGCAAAAAAACATCATTGTAGTTGGCCGTATTTTCGATAATCGCAAGTGTAGTGTTTTTTGAAACAACAGATTTGTCTTTTACCAGAATTGCTTCGATACGTCCTGAAGATTTAGAGACTATTTTCTCTGGCGGAATATTGGTTGTAATTACAATTTCGGTATTAACAACATCCGGATATTTGATAAACCAGGACACAAAAAAAAGCATGAAAATGATGACGAATATCAAAACGGTTCCCCAACGTATCATCCAATGCGGTACTTTGGTGAGAATGTCCTGAACTTCTTCACTTCTTAGTTCGAATGTAGTATCTTCCGCCATGACTTAATTTCCTAATTGTAATTGATTTTTAACCAGTTCAAAATAATTCCCTTTTTGCTGTACCAAAACGGAATGACTGCCAATTTCGATGATTTTCCCTTTGTCTAAAACCACAGTTTGATCGGCATTCATAACGGTACTTAAGCGGTGTGCAATAACTACTACCGTTTTATCTTTAAAGAAAATATCCAGTTTCTGCATTATTTCTTTTTCATTATTCGCATCCAAAGCCGATGTAGCTTCATCAAAAAACAATATTTCCGGGTTTTTATAAACTGCTCTTGCAATTAACAAACGTTGTTTTTGCCCCGTGCTCATCCCTAATCCCTCGGCACCAATTTTTGTATTGTAACCTAACGGTAAACCGCTTATGTATTCTTTTATATTCGCAACATCAGCAGCATAGACTAGACGTTCTTTATCTACTTTATCAACACCAATCGCAATATTATTGGCAATAGTATCACTAAAAATAAAACCTTCCTGCATAACAGCCCCAATATTCGATCGCCATGCTCGTTGAGAAATATTTTTCAGTTGTGCATTTCCAATGTTTATCTCTCCCTTTTCAGGTTCATAGAATTTAAGGAGGAGTTTCATCAGGGTTGTTTTTCCGCTTCCGCTGACACCTACTATCGCAGTGACTTTATTGGCGGGAATTTTCAATGTTAAATCCTCCAAAACAGGAATATCGGAACCTAAATAGCGATAGGAAAGATTATTGATATCGATGTCTGAATCGTAAGGAACATCACTGGTCTGATGAACTTCCTGTTGTGCTTCGCCTTCTTTCTCATGAATTTCAGATAATCTGGCCAGTGATATTTTTGCGTCCTGAAGCTCTCTGACAAATTCTATAAGTTGTGCAATGGGGCCGTTTAAACCTCCTACTATCGAACTTATCGCCAGCATCATCCCCAGTGTAATTGAGCCGTCGATCACCAGTTTTGCAGAAAGAAATATAATGAAGATATTTTTTAATTCGTTGATTACAGAAGAACCAATGCTTTGTGTTTGCTCTAAAACCAATCCTTTAATCGAAACTCTAAAAAGTCGTGCTTGTATGTATTCCCATCCCCAACGTTTTTGTTTTTCGGCATTATGGAGTTTTATTTCCTGCATTCCATTGATAAGCTCCATTACTTTATTTTGCTCACTGGATACTTCTGCAAAACGTTTGTAATCGAGTACTTCTCTTCTTTTTAAGAACAAAGTAATCCAACCGAAATAAAGCACACTACCTGCAAAAAACACCAAAAAGATCTGCAAATTAAAATAGGCCAAAACCCCTCCCATAATAAACATATTGATGACCGAAAAGAGAACATTTAAAGACGATGTTGTCAAAATTCGCTCAATCCTGCGATGATCATTAATACGCTGCATGATATCACCAGTCATTCGCACATCAAAAAACGAAATGGGCAAATTCATTAGTTTAATAAAGAAATCTGAGATTAGAGAAATATTTATTCGGGTAGAAAGGTGTAGTAAAATCCAGCTTCGAATAAGTTCCAGACCGGTTCTTCCTGCAAAAAGAAACAATTGCGCAAAAAGAATCAAATAGATAAAATGAATATTCTGGTTTTGAATCCCAACATCAACTATACTTTGTGTTAAAAACGGAAAGATAAGCTGCAACAAAGAACTTGCCAGTAACCCTATACTCAATTGTATCAGAAATGATTTGTACCGAAGCACATACTGCGCCAACAATCCAAATCCGAGTCCTTTATTATCTTCTTTATCAAAATCGGATTGAAAAAACTTAGGGGTAGCTTCAATCAATAAAGCAATTCCCTCCTTAGTAGACTCGTCGGCATTATTTCCGATCCAAAATTTAATAAAATCTTCTTGATTGTATCGGATTAGACCAAAAGTAGGATCTGAAACATAGTATACACCTCTTTTAATTTTATAAAGTACTACATAATGGTTTTGATTCCAGTGTAGAATACAAGGTAACGGAACTTCTTTTAAGTTTTCAGTGTCGAGCATAGCTCCCAGAGTTCTAAAACCAATCTTCTCTGCAGCATCACTCAGAAAAAGCAAACTACTTCCTTCAAGAGTTGTCTCACTAAGATCTCTCAACTCCTGAATGTTTATTATTTTACCATAATATCTAGCTATTATTTTTAAACATGTTGGGCCACAATCTTTATGATCTGCCTGCTTGTAAAAAGGGAAAGAAATCAATTGTTTTGAATTTTAATGAGTACTTTTTAAAATGGTATTAAATCTAGTAGTATTTCTATTCGATAGTAACTTAATTTTAGATACAACTAAATAGTGCCAGAATAATACTCTTATATTACTTCCCTTCATTGATAAATAATATAGCCCTCTCCAGTATTTCATCTTTTCCGTTTTGTATTCCTACAATGGTCGGTTTAACGATAATATCAGGGATTATACCAACACGCTGGGTCTCTTTACCATCAGGATAGTAAACACCAATACCTGAAAAAGGAGCTTCATGTTTATTTGTAATATTAACACTACTTGTATTTCCATCTGCCCCTGCAGTTTGGCTACCTATCACGATAGTGTTATCTGCGGTTTGAAAACACATTGTAGCCCATTCGGATTGGCTTTGCGAAAGTTCATTTACCAATACAATGATCTTTCCTTTGTAATTATTTGTGTTTTTTGTACCACAAAAACTTGGTTCACTCCAAACAAACCTACCTGGATAACTTAAATCAGGTTTTGTATACTTCACAAAAGGCTTAGCGTCTGAGTTAAGATATTTTGCCATCTCAAAATTTGTTCCATTGGGATAATCTCTCATGTCTAATATAATAGCCTTTGTTGAATTTAACTCAGACATCATTTCTGAAACTTCTTTTTCATAAATTTTCCCCATATCTACATAACCAATACTATTATCAATCACTTTATACTTTTTTGATTTCTTTTTTTTTAATTCGTTGCTATGTGACTTGTTGTAATCAGTCCATTGAATTACTTTTTTAAAAATAAGACTATTGCGTCTCCCTTCCAAATCAATAGAGTCCATATATCCAGTAGTAATCTCAAATACTAAATTTCTCAAATAAGACGCTTCATTTGAAGCACTTACAAAATCTCTTTTTTCTGTGATAATTTGCTCAATTGTTTTGTTATTTACCTTGGTAATAACATCACCGACCCGGATATCATCCAATTTAGCCAACGTATCGCTTAATATTTCTGAAACAACCATTTCTTTATCAATTATAACACATTTTACTGGAAGAAATTTTCTTACTTTTCCTCTTGTTTGTGATGTACTGTAGTAAAATGATGAATGAGAATCATTTAATCGAACCGTTAGTTTATGCATCGCTACTTTAAAATCATCCTCTGATTTGGTTAGGACAAAATCAGGTAATATGTCTTCAAGGGTTTTATCCCAATTATTGTCCATTAGGTACTTATAAGGAAAAAAATATTCAATTATATTCCAATACCTAAAAAGTGTTAAAAGTCTATAATTCTCATCAGACCAGTTTAAATCTGAAAATTTTTCGTTTTTCAAGAATATATTTCCAGCTTCTGTTACATCAACATAAAATAGTATTCCTTGGTATCTATTCTCTTCAATGAATCTTAGTCTTTTAGAAAGTGATTTAGAAATTAGTTGATCTTTATTGATCCATGATAAGTTAAAATTTTTATCAAAATAGTCTTCTTTTAATCTTGAATTAGTACTTTTCGCATCTACTTCTCCCAAAGCAAGGATCCAATCTTCTATCACTCTGGAGTATGCTTCCTCAGATTGAGCTTTTTTTACTTTAGGCAGAATCTTAAACAATTCTTCGTCCCAATCTTTACTTCCATTGGCGACATTCGGATGATAATATTTTAAAAATCCCCAAACTTTTGCTGTTGTAAATAATTTTTGAGTTTCTGATATTTTATTATTAGAAAATCCTATTTGAAAATAAAGGACAAAAAGTATTAAAATTTTCTTGTTCATTGGGTTACTGCTTTTTAAATTTTAGTTGATTAAAGTACATTTTGGCTAGATAATAAACTTTAAATTCATTAAATCTTTGTTCTTCAGAAAAATGTCTATTCATACTCATATGGATAATAAGAGACATATAGTTATAGCGAATGAATTTATTTACATCTAATTTTTTCACTACCTCATCGCTTAAAATAAGATGGTTTAAAGAATTACAATATTCAAAATGGTCTATTTTATTTCTAATGGCCAAATAATCTTTATTAAGTGATTTCCTTAATTTTGCTGTTAACTCAAATTCTTTTAAAAACATTTTAATTGCGCTTTCACAGTTTTCTATCATCTCATCTAATGAGAAACCAAAATAATTGAAATAGTTCTTGATTTTTAATATTGCTGTGATTTTAACAAAGTCTTCATCAAGATCTGAATTAATAACATTGTTAATAAAATCCTTACTATCAAGACTAAAAATCTTTTCAGCCAATTCCATTAATTGTATACCTCCATAACGATAAATTTCCTGTTCATAAGGAAGTATATGATACTTACTAATTAAATGATTTGTTTTTAACTCATGTATTTTAAAAATAATGTGTTCTTTATTTTCTCTCGAACTTGTCTTAAATCGTACTCTTAAATGTCTATCCGGATTAGTATAGTTTACAAAAAAGAAAAGATCTGTTTTATCTTGTAAAAGAATAGCTTTATTAATAAAGCTTAAAATATCATGATTCGAATAAGAGTTACCAAAAATTTCCATATACAGCCAATCTGATAGTATGGGAATGTTTTCACTTAAATTCTCTTCAACATTGTCATAATTAAATTGTGGACGAGTATAATGCTCGTTTTTGACACTCACAACAAGTTCATGTGAAAAATTCTTATGATCTTTATCAATAATCTGTGGACTAAACGATTCATACAATGATTCTGATACATATAAATGCTTTCTTTCTTTAATTTTTTCATAAATCAAAAAAACATCCTCTACAACGTCTGTGTCAACTGTTATTTCCCCTTTAGTATCAGAAAAGTTAATTATTTTAGAAAAAGAATATTCTTTAATTTTTTCTGCTAAGTAAGCTTGAAAGGCCTCAAAAGAGTAATTATTGTTAACTAACAAAATCTGCGAAGGGAAAAGCAATACCCCTTCTTCGAGATATATCCGAGGGACATAGGGTGTGTTGTAGTTGTAACTATTAAAATCAAAATTCACCCCATATATTTCTTGATTATAAAACTCATAATCACACAAAAAACTATAGAATTCTGACTCTGAAAGATTTGGATTAATAGCAGATGTTAATTTGGGAATAACCTCTTTTTTATATTTCTTAGATACGAGCGCTATTCTACCATCCTGTAAATGCACATAAATGTCCGATAATAAAATTGGATTAGATTCATTAGTAAATGTTGTATTTACAGGTATGCAATAGTCATAAAACTGTTTTATAGGTGAAACATTCAGGCTTCTGAAAGTACCTATACAATTTATATCCGCTACAAGTTTATTCTCGTGAATTTGCTTTTCAAAGGTAACAATATCCTGACATATATCATTGGTTATATCACTAAATCTGGAAATCAAGTTTAGTGCAGAATTGGCCCCTAGATTCTTTATGTACAAAATAGAATCGCTCGAATCTTTACATTTCAAAACTTCAACTAAAATACTGAATGTTGCAGGCAGTTTATTTTTTTTAGTTTCATTATAGTCCCCTGAGAAGGAAAAATCCAAATAAATGTCTTCTTTTTTTGAAATCAATATCTTATTTATGATCTCTTTGTCAAGCTTTAAATTATGAACCTCCTCAAAACTTTTATAATTTAAACCTGAATAAGGATTAAAGATTTTGGTCAGTGGAATAAAACCATCATTATAGCTTTGGGAAATTTTACTAATGAACTTACCTAAAGTAATATTTTTATGCGAAGAATGCATATTAAAGTTAACAGTAAAATCAATAAACCTTTTTATTTTATCTTGAAATTTTCTATCTAAAATACCTTCATTCGTATCAAAAGAATTAATAAGATGGGAATATTTAAACTCGTTATTTTCGTCAAAAAAAACTTTTTGATCACTAATATACTGATCCGAGAAAGATTCTATATCATAACTACTTTGAATTAAATGTGTCTTTTTATCTACAAGAGCAGAAAAAAACATAGAATTATCATTACTAAGTTTTTCAGCGTAAGGAAAAAATAAAAAGTATTCAATAATTAACCCACTTTCCATAGCATTTTGCAAATACTCTTCAACATCAATTCTTTCAAATCCATTTAAAACCAGTTCCTCTAATATTTCTAATAGGTGCACTTTTTTCTCGAATCTTTTTATCAACCATTCTAGATTTTCGTCAAAATCTATCTCTACATGTCTAAGCTCTATTTTGCCAATATCCTGAATTTCTGATTTAAAAAAACTAATTTTTTCTTCACTTCGGAAGTAAATAGAAGGATTGATACAATAAGATTTAGTTAACCAGCCCTTATCCATTGCGGCATTAACACTTGAAGATAAAAATGAGTTATCATATTTAACATTTAAGTTAAGGTCTTTGTTTTTCTTTATTAAAGTAGAATCTCCCCATTTAACAACTCCAACACTACTAAAAGCACCAAAAGGAGTTGGATTAAAATGTGCCCTTGAAAAGTATTTTGATAAAGATTTTTTTATTTTTTCATTCTTATTTTTATTCACATCTTCATATAAACTTCTAGATGAAACTAAAATTGAAAGTTTAAACAATGCATCATCATTAAAAAATTGAATTTTATCTTTTTTATTCTTTTCATATGACTGTAGAGAAAAATTGGTAACTCTTTTTACAATTTTGTCAAAAAAAATCATTTATTCTAAAAATATTAAATTATTAAACATTTCTAACTAATATCAATGCAAATTGAATAATTGCAACCAACCAGTATCAATTTTTTCATCAACAGTTAATAATCCTAAACCTAGACCGGCCAAACCATCCAAAAGATTAATTTCTTTTAAATCAACGTCATTATTTGAAGAGCTTAGATTTTCGAAATTGTTTGTTTTTCTATCTAAAATTCTATACCATTTATTGATCTCCGTGCTATAATCATGATTTAAATTTAAGGATGCTAAATGATATTGAACTATAATTCCAATACAACCGTGACACATTCCAAAATCTCCAATTCCAGAATCCTCTAAAGAAATTGTACTAATATTATTTACTAATTGGGAAGCCTCTTTAACCAGGGCATCATCATTAAGATATACCCCAGAACTATATAAAGCATTTGAAATACCTAAATCGCCTTGACACCACGCTACCATCGGTTTTACAAATTCGTTTGTTTCTAATATTAGTAAGTTTGGATAATATTGGATATCGTTAATATTTCTGTTTTTATGGTTTCTCAAAAAAGTGATTGCAATATCTAAAGATTCTGTTATATCTTGACTCATCTCTGAAAAATTGTTTTTCAAGTAAATTAGAAAATTCAAGTAACCCGAAACTCCGTGTGCCAAACCAAAATAATAACAGTGTTTATCATTAAAAACAGGCTCAATTAAAACTTTTTCAAAGTCAAAATTTATTTTGTGAATTAATTCTTTAGAAAACTTATCCAAGATTTCAACTATTAAACCATTTTTATTTGTTTTATAGCGCTCAATAAAATACATGGCTATTCCAATTGAACCATGTAAATAATCGTAATTATTTTCCGCAGAACTGTCGTAGAGGTCTTCTTGCAAAATTAAATCGATACTTTCAAAATATTCTTTATCAATTTCAACCGATTTTTCCTGTAATCTTATGAGCATTAAACCATAGCCTGCAATACCTGTACAAAGATTTGATGAAGTTTCATTTTCCGATAGTAATAAATTTATTCTATCAACTATACTTAACAACTTATCTCTATACTCTTCTATTCCATAAACCTTATACATATTATCATAAAACATAGCTACACCTGATAGACCATCCATCAGACCTACCCTATTTTCAATCATAGCAGATTCCCATATAGCCTTTTCTATTTTTAATATTAAACTCTCCATTATATTATATTCTATTTCTTTTTTTAGGTATATTATTCGCTGTATTATTAAGCCTAAACATAAAAAGAGTGATTTCATCATAAGTGAAATCACTCTTTTTTTAGATTGGATGTTTTTTAATGAAAACGACCGAGGCTATTTATCACTATATTCACATGTCCATGCTGCAGAACTGCAAGGAACTGGCCATATTGAATTTTTGTTACACCATCCAGATGTTTCCGCTCCACCTTTAATTTTTGAAAGGTCATTTTTTGCCAGTTTCTTAACTGTCAAATTTTTTAGTTCTAATTTTTTCATTCAAACTTTTTTTGATGATTAATAATTATTATGGACTTCAAAATAATTCTTTATCTTATCTAAATCTATTCATGTGCACTTGAATTAGACCTGAAATTTAAAGCGGCATTATTTTTAACAAAACTAAAATTATAAATTATAAAAAAAAATATTTTTAAAAATATTTAATAATTTAAACAAACAAAAAACATAATTTTAAACAAAATAGAATACTTTTTTAACAAAAAAACAAACAAATAAATAACTTAATAAGTTATTTCTGTTATTTTTTTTTCAATAAGCTTCTGCAATGTTTTTTACGAGAACAATGTCCTTTTTAAACAAATATAGGTATTATAAATATTACAATTATACGGTTTCACGTAATTCAAGAAAAATGATTATTATTTTTTTAGAGTTATAGTGAAAATTAAAATGCCTCCAAATTGATGAAAAATTATTTTATTATTTTGGATCTATTTTCAGAATAGGATTTTTAAATTTCTGGAATTACCTTTTATTTTGCCACAAAAACCCAAGACGTTTAATTTAATTATTATCTAAATTTCCAACGTTCTAAATTCTATGGCTAAATCATGGAGCATCGTGTTTGGAGTGGACACCTTTTTTGCCACAAAAAATTAAGGCGGTTTTTAACGATATTCATCATTATAAAGTTTTGTGGCAGAATAGTGGCACATGAGCCTTACTTATTTCTAGATGTGCTAACAAAAACTGTAGAATGAGAAAGAACACTATGCCCTAATCTGTAACACTACCGATTTTATAAAGGCATTTAAAATAGTTAAGGGTGCAAAAATGCATCCTTAACTTTGTCTCCACTTTCTGTTAGCAGATCCAGAATTCAGAGAATATCATTTCTCCAAAGAATTCATCTTCTATGTTAATAGTTTTTTTCATTAGTATCCACTTAAAATAAGCTAACAACCAACTGATTAATATTATGTTCATGACATTATTGTAATCTGATTTTATAAGTAATTCATTTATGGGTATTTTGTCTAGTAATGATGCCGATAAAATTTGTAGAATTTCGTAATTTGAACGATTAGTTTTTAATTGATTCCAACAAGTAAAATATTTAACCAATTTATTGCCTAACTATTTACTGGTTAACCTGTTAAAAACACCTTGAGGAGGAATTCAACCAATTGAGAAAAACATATTTACCCTGATTCATATTCATAATATTGATTTACGAACATAATAATCATTTCAAATCGTCACGCTCAAAAATGACTATTAAGATACCGATTTACAATAATTTAAAAGAACTTATTTCCTTTTTTAGTGGACACTAGTGTAATAATGTATATATTTATAGAATTGAAAACCCAAAAAATCTATCGATAACTAAAATACTTATGAGATTAAAACTGGTTGGTAAAAAAGAATTTACCTACATACTATTCCTTTGTATTACTGTGAATTATGCCCAAAATGGAACATTTAAAAAAAATAAAATCACACCGACCACTAAATCCAAACTAGAGATATTAGCTCAAATTGAAATAGTCTGTCAAACCATAATAGACGATAATTACGTTCATCCAAATAGTATTACTTTAACTGAAAGCAATCCCAGCAGCACTTCCACAGATAAAAATTTGCTTGAAGTATTCAATGATATTTCAGTTGAACTTCAAAAAAACAAAAATAGTACTACCGAAAATCTGGGATCGGAAACTAAAGTAAATAGTGAACCGTCATTTAACGAAGTGTATCCAAAGGAAAAATATGAAGCTTTGATAGCTCATGGAACTGCTTTTGTCAAAAAATCTGAATTACTTTCACAATCGTTGCAAATGAAAGCAACCGAATTTGACGCTGCTGCTAAAGCAAATAATATTGAAGAAGTTAAAAATATTTACACTAAAATGGGATTGGCATTTCATGTTATGGGTACTAAGCTTGATAGCGCAATACTTGAATTGAGAAGAACACAACCGTCTATAGTTGAAACCTATACAAAAATGACGGCTGTTAGCAACGAAACAGATGCCCTAAAAAAAGTAGAAACTACCGTTGATGCCACAAGCAGTATGGTTGGAATCCTATATTATTTATCGGCTATTAAAAATTGCAATACTGTTGTCTCTAAAATTCAAGAACATTTGGCACAATTATCTAAAGTGTCAGGCACCCAAAAAGGATGATTTCAGCAGCGGACCATACAAATTGTTTAATATTATTTTGAAGTCTGAATACATCATAAATTAACCATCCAGGTCGAATATAAATATTACTTAAAATGCATAAAATAAAAATCCTACTACTATTTCTTTCCCTTTCGCTAAACTGCTTTTCACAGCTTAAAACCAATAATCAAAATGGAATTAATAAAGATTTGTATCGTTTAAATTTAAATGATTCGGTCAAATCAGTCGTTTATGGTCGTACCTTTTACAAAGAAGATCTCACAGCATATGAAATAGATGATATCACAGATGTAGTAATATTACGCCAAAACTCATATGAATCATATGAATTTAATAAATATGGTTTGATATCAAGACATTTTTCCGATTCGCTAGTATATGACCCAAAAGATCTTCAAAATAATTTCAAATATGAATTGGATAAAAAGGTGTATCGGGTACCTGATTGGACGGGAATGGCTAATTTAAATATGCAAAATGTGAATAAAACTACGTTTAAGAGGTCTAACTGTTTTAAAAATTTGGACTCGGATTTTGCGTATAAATATAATTTCGACAAAAACGGTAAAATAACTGCTGAAAAAGAATATTTTGTAAACAAAGATGTTTCTAATAATATAATTGAAACTGAACTATACCAGACCAAAAAATATGTATATGATATTAAAGGCAATTTAATCCAGCAACGCTTAATTAATGAAGGAGAATACAAGAAAAATAATTATTATACGGAAAAAGATGGGGCGCATGAAAAATGGATCTATGAATATGATGTTAAAAATCGCTTAATTAAAGTAACTGAAATGTATGCTGTAGAACCTCAGGAAGTACAAGAGCCACCTATAGTACAGAAATACAAATATCATCCTGCCGAAAATTACGTTACTGAGGTTGAAATATTTTACGAGGATGGTTTTGGCAGTTATGGTAAATATAAAAAAGCTAAATTTTATTATAACAAAAATGCAGATATCATAGCATGTGAATACCTAAATGATAATTTACCTAAACAAGAAAAAGTCTTTTACGAATATGAGTATGATAGTCATAACAATTGGATAAAATGTAAACTTAGACGCAATTCCATGCAGGACGAGGTGATTAAAAGTATAAAAAGAAAAATTTCATATTATGGAAATTAAATTGGATGTTAAAAAAGTTATTGTAGGTTTTGCATTGATATACTGTAGCCTTTGCGGTGCCCAGGAAAACAAAATAAAAGAAAAGAGGTCGTTAAATTTAAACGGTTCTGTGAAGAACGTAAATACATTTTACTCCTTTTACAAACAAGACATTACTCCACTTGTGAAATACCGTGTTTTATTTGAAAATGATATTGCTAATGATGATTCTTATGAATTTAACAAAGAAGGACTTCCTATACAAAAAGCAATTACTCTTAGTGGAAAAACCGGTCAATTTGACCACCTAATTCCGGAGTAAATTGACCACCCGTTCCGGAGCAAACTGACCACCTGATTCCGGAGCAAATTGACCACCAGGTTTTGTGGTTAATTAACGATTAAAAA
>NZ_JBLYEG010000029.1:0-12545 GCF_048514875.1 Flavobacterium sp. T12S277
ACATGTGATGTCGATTATCAATGCTATTAGGAATAAATTGATCTTAAGAATATTTGCTTGTGTAAGAGATGATAGATTTTATGAAAAAAAACATCAATATTTATTTGGATAAAACATAGAAACCCACACCCTTTAAGGCGTGAGCATTGGCACTTATCTTCTCGCGTGTTTAAAAATTACCAGTTTTCGTGAACGAGATTCAAAGCGAATGCTTCAAATATTTTTATATGAAGTTTCGCAAATATAAATTATTACTGCCAAATATAACAATATTATTTTAAAAGCAATATATATGTTGCCTTTTTTCTTTTTGCAAAAAGCGAATTTTATCAAATGGAAAAAGAACGCTTCGTAACGGAAAGAATACTGCTAGGAAAAAGAATAACGCAGTTACGGAATAAATGTATTAATAAGGATACAGGAAAACCTATTTCACAAGAAGAGCTTGGATTAAGAGTAGGATTAGTTAAAAACCATATAGGTTTGATTGAAAGAGGTCAAACTAATACAACTGTTGAAGCCTTATTTGGAATAGCTAAAGAATTGAATGTAAACATTAAAATGCTTTTCAATTTTGAAGAAATATAAAAAGATGCTTAGACATCTTTTTATATTTAATGGAATTTCATTGATATATTTGTGATTGGAAGTTGCATATCTTTATGAATTATAAGCAATTGGAGCCAAGGTTGGACAGAAAATTATATTATGATAAATGACACTATAATCAAAAATGGAATTGGTTTGATGAAAATGTATCTGCCCAATTTATTTGAATATATTTCTGAAAAGGAATTTGAACAATTTTTGCGAAAATCATATAATCATTCTGAAGAACACGGAGGTGGAACTCCGAATAACAATTTTTTAGTTACATTTTTTAAACTCATTGAAGAACATTATATCAATACATCTTCAGACATAAGAAATGAATTTGGTTATTTTAACTTTTTACTCGATAAGTTTCTAGAATTTGGAAATAACAAAAATTTTAAAAGTTTGATATTGGCCGCATTAAATAATTTTAAAAGTAGCAACTTTAAACATGTTTTAGGTGAAATAGCAGCATGTGTAGATCTTAGTAGCAAAGCAAACTTTTTAAAATATGAAAAAGTACTTGATAATGGTAAAAGCATAGATTTTCACTTTGAAAAGCAAAAGCATAATTTTTACGTTGACGTAGTAAGCTTTGACTTTGATATAAAAAAATATGAGAAAGAAAATTTTAAAAAATTTCTAGATGGCAGACTTCTACAAAAATTTGAAAGCAAGTCGACTAATTTAAATAATAAAATCAAAGAACACATAGTGATTTACCCTATTCTTTATGGTTTTACAGTAAAAATCATTAAAGAGCAAGAAGAATATTTAAAGTCAATACATCTCACAAGGTATCTGAAAAATGGATTTCAGAGTTTTGAACCAAAATGTTTCGGAAATATTCAGGGAACATTTTTTAACCTATTTTCGATTGATCAAATAGTTAACTTTGAAAAATATTACAAATAGCAACTCCCTATAAAAAGAGGTTTGCGACAATTGCTGAGCTTGGTTCGTTTCAGAATGGAGGGAGGACTTTCTAAAAAAAGCTAATTACTACCTAGAATTTTTACTTTTATGTTTCCATTCACAGCTCATTGGAGTAAACAAACTTGGTTCAAAATAAATTTTATTTATTATATCAAGTAATTTGTTAGATTTTAGTAAACCCCCACAATGTTCTGGCTCAGTTGCAATAGTAAAACCCTCTAGTCTTTCAAAAATCCAATTAATCAAAGGCCGTTTAATTTCTAACATATTCACTATCTCTTTTTGTTTAAGATAAGTATATTTCTGTTCAAAATTTCCATTATTATATGGATTATTAAGTGTAAAAAAATCTAAATCGATATCAAAGTATACACTTTGTTCTGTTGATTTTAAAAGACAATCTTCAAGAGCTGCATAAGTTTTAAATTTTTTAATGGTATGTGTGTTTCCATACAAATCAATAAATTTTTCATCTTCCCAATCCGATTCAAATTTCCCTTGTTTACAATGGACATAAATATCTCCAACCAAATTGAGATATGCTGCACATAAAATGTGACCATCATTATTTCCTGCTAGTTTAGCCCAAGAAAAAAAGGCGACTTCTCCATCATTTTCAAGGTTTAAATTTTCCAACCATTCCTTCTCAGTTTCACATGGAAAGCATAAATCTTGGTGCCAATCTAAACTAACTAAACATGGAGGGGTTTCAGATTTTAAATCTTTTTTCCATTTTGACCAATAAAAAAATGCATATCTATGTTCTTGAAAAACTGCAAGTTCAATAGATTTGTTTGAAAGTAATGGATGTGACAAGATTTCAACTAATGAACCAGGAGGTTTTATACCATGCTCATTTCTAAATTCAACTTTCATATTATTTTTCTATTATAAAACCTTTGTTAGTAGATGGCTTTTATTTATGACGATTATCTCCAATCTTGATTAAACAATTTTCTTGAATCATTTAGCTGAATTACTTTATTATTCATTAAAATTTCGATCGATTTCTCACTATATTTATTTATGCCGTCTAAAGAAATAAAGATTTGCTTTTGTTCGGTTGAATATTGTTCGATAATTTTGTCAATTGCTGAATCTTCAATGTTTTTAAATAATATAGAATCGTGAATTAAAAACGGTAGACAAGTTAATTTTAAAATTACTAAATCAAATTCAATTAAATCAGAAAAGGATTTACCTGTTCCAGTGTTGTCTTGATGGTCAAAAGAATACGACCTTTTGTTTAATTTAATTTTTGGAGTTTTCTTGTTTCCGGTATGAATTTCTTTATTAATTCTTATTAGTTCTGTATTAATTTTTTCTTCAATACTTTTTATAATTTCTGATATTGTTTCTTCTAGATCTAAATTTAATTGTTTTAAATCAATTATAACTTGCTCTTTTTCTTGATAAAACTTATTTACGGTTGATATTTTGTTTGATTCTATCGTTAAATCATAAATTTTCTCAACAATAAACTTTGGGCTTTTTACATTCTCAAGTAAACTTGATATTTTCAAATCTATTTTTACAATTTCCTCATTAATAACTTCATTTTCATCTTCGAGTATCTTTTTTGCATTATTTAATTCTCTTTTTAAAATTGACCCAATTTTGTTGTGGAAAGATTCTATTTCTTGTATTTTATTCTCGTTTGTATTTTCAAAAAAACTAGAAAGTTTATTAAAATATTTGCTTTTCACACTTTTTTGCTCAAGATTTAATTCTAAACGTCGAATCTTATTTTGATTATTTGATTGTAATTGTAAAAACTTACTTTTTTCAGTTTTGAATTCAATCATTTCCTTGCTTGTTAATTCTTCTATATTTAAAGTATATTGCAATAGATTGTCTTTAATATCTGCTATATCGCTTTGTATTCGATCTAATTCAATTTCGTTTTTTTTAAAATCTGTTTTCGTGATCTTCTCAACATAGTTTTTTTTATGTAATCCTGTTATTACTTTTTTAGATTCGTCTTGCTCCTTAATTTTTACTTCAGTCTCAACAATTGTTTCGTATAAATTGAATAATTTTATTAAGTTAGTAATTGCTGTAGATTCAGGTTCTTTGGTAAATGCTTGTAATGGTTTATCTACATTGTAATTGTCCTTTCCCCATATTCTTGAAAAAGTACTTACTATTTTTCTAAATGATAAAAACGGATTGTTTATGTTGTATTTTTCTTTAATTGCTTTGGTGAAATTTTCAACAGTATCTTCTGTTAATGTATTGTAATCACTGTCGCAAAATGAAACAACTTCCGGATTTTCAGTACTTCGCTTATAGTAATAATCGACTTCATCAAATTCAAATTTGAACAAGAAGTTTTGGTGTCCAAGTTTTTTGATAACTCCAGAATCATTTGTTATAAACGATTGACCGCCAAAAACAAAGTCAATTATCATTAAAAGTGTTGATTTTCCAATTGAATTTGTTGAAATATCATCTCCTAAGACTGCATTTAATCCATTTGAAAATTTTATAGGGTTTTCAATGAAATGTTCCGATTTAATTTCTTTTAACATATTTTATAATTTCGTTTTCAAAATCTATTTCAATTTCATCTAAAATATATAAAACATCTAATGAATAAATAAATTCATCTGCATTTTGAAATTTAGATATTGTTTTTGTAAAAAGTTCACTAATTGTCATTTCAGAATACTCTTGAGCTTCCAAAAGATAAATCATTTTATAAATAATTGATTCTTCGAATCGTATATGTTTATTTGGGTATATCATTCGAATATTTCGCAATTTTGGATGAAATAAGAAATAATTATTTCTGATGATTCATATGATTTATTTTTAGTTCGTTTGTTTAACCATTCAATCATAGCATCAAATATTTCTTTTTGATTTTTTTTTGAATCACTTTTCCTTAGCAATAAATAATGTTGTTTTATTTGAATAGAAATTGTCTCTGTTGTGCCAGGTTGTAAACTGTCCAAATCCCTAAATTTATTTTTTACTTGATTAAAATAGTCTTGAACATTTTTATGTATTTTTCTTTTTGTGAGCTTTGTTATTGTAGAGTCAGTTTTTTCGTCAATTGTTTTAGGGTTATAATTCAAAATATCAGGTTCATTAAAATCAAAATCTTCATTTGCTAGAAAATCAATTATTTCAAAAATTTCATTTTCTATATTTGAATTTATCCAATATGACTTTTCTTTAGAAAGTCGAATTAAATCCTTTTTTTTGTTCAACAAATTTATATATTCCTCCAGAGTTCTAGGATTATCAAATTCATTATGACATTTTAGACATAAACAGATTAAATTGTCTTGGTGATTTAAATCACTATTTAATATTTCTTGATTTTTAAGAATCTCGATTTCTTCAGCTTTGGGATTTAAGGGATAAATGTGCGCTATTTCATAATCTTTCCTTTTTTTTCCACCTTTATCACCAATCAAAATAGTTGGACAATTTGGACAAACTCCGTCAACTTCAGCAAAAAGTTGAAGTTCGTCATATTTAGAAATATTTTTTCTATTATTATTTTTCACGCATTTTTTTACTATATCCGCTAACGTTTGGTAGTTTGGCAGTTGTTATTTTATTAATACATCTGTTGTTTCATATATTGGTTTATATCCAATACTATTAAAAATTTTATTTGAAGCAATACTTTTTTTGTCTGAAATTAACCAACCTTCGTTAGTACTTTTCAAGTTAGCCGATTGCCCTTTTTAATTAAATTCTGCTTTTATAAATGTTAAACCATTTTTTTTCATTATTCTGTATTTGTCGTTCAATTCTGTCCAAGGCAGAATTTCATAGATGTAAAGCCAATATCTGTCAAAATCATCAATTTTAAGATGTTTTGCTTGGTCTTTATATTCTTTTAAATATATCTTCTTCTCGTGTTTTTTGTCATAAAGAAATGAAATCATCATAAATATGCAATCTGTTGACAAAATGGAATCATCTTTAAGCGTTGTTAAGTCAATTTTAAAATCGTATTTTAATGACCAATAAACAGCATAGGAGCAAGCTTCATATATTTTTTTCTTGACGCCGTAAGCATAAATATCTTTTGCAATTTCTTTGATGATTGATTTGTCAATTTTATGAGCTTCAAAAACTTTAACTTCAAGTAAATTTATTAAATATGGATATAATAAAACGAGATGATGAATCTGTTTTATGTAATAATCTTTTGCATTTTTATCTAAATGTTTATTAGATATGATTTTTATTGCATAATTAATGATTGAACCGTCTGATTCTTCGTCTAACATTAATTCAATTGCAAAATCTAAAAAACCTTTTAATTCTTTTACTCTAATTGCTTCTTTTTCATTTACTATATATGTGTTTGTAAAATTAAAATGATTCAATTTAGTAACCCAATTTTTGACACTTGCTTGCGGCAATGGAATTGTTTTGGATTTTTTATTATTTAACGCTAATTCATATTTTTTTAATTCTTCGGATAAACACAAAAAGAACCTATCAGATTCTTCGTGAGAATCCACATAACAAGTATAGTCGTCAATGTTTCGTATATATTTAAAACCTTTTTGAGTTAGTTCAAAATCAACATTTACTAAAATAATCTCGGAAATTAAATTTGAAGCGTGTGGACCAATTAATACACCATTTGTTTCTCCAAATTTTACATTTCTTGTAAAATAATCTAATTGATTAAACCAATTTGTTGGATTTTTATTTGTTTTCGCATATGATTTACCAACTAAAGACCAAGCTATAGAATGGCTGTAAATACTTGGAAAACAAGTTGAAATGTCAGCATTTGCTATAAATTTACTTTTAATAACAATATCTTGCTCTGGATCACCATCCTTTGAAAAATTTTTATAATTCATTTCAAATAAATGTGGCTTATCTTGTAGTTTTCTTAAATGAATTCGACTTACTTTAAATTTGTCATTTACAGTTTTATTTTGAAAATGATTTTTAATTTCACTCCAATTGTCTGATAGTGACTTACATTGATTTGAATAG
Organism: Flavobacterium sp. T12S277; assembly: GCF_048514875.1. Lineage (NCBI taxonomy): Bacteria > Pseudomonadati > Bacteroidota > Flavobacteriia > Flavobacteriales > Flavobacteriaceae > Flavobacterium > Flavobacterium sp. T12S277. The sequence goes on from NZ_JBLYEG010000029.1 coordinate 6,511, forward strand.
GCAAATGGTTCAGGAATTGCAAAAGGTCTTGGTATATTAATATTTCTAATGTTTGAATATCTTATATAATCTTTTGGCTTATCATTTATTGGGAATGTAAGAGTTTTTGTAAACTTTAAAAAATCTTCACTAGTTAAAAAATTTGGTGTTTTTTCTGCAAAAAGCCCAAAACCTACTAAACCATCATAGAGTTCAGAATCCAAAATTTCATTTTTGTAATCTATGTATTTTTTCATTCGTTGTTTTTAGTTCTATGCGTTTGTCTAGGCTGTTGGCTAACGTTTTGCAGCTTGGCGATGTGGCGGATTAAGGAAGCCTAAAATTTCGGTTAAACACTAACTTTGCAAGTACAAAACCAACTTTAAATTAAGTCCAAAACCCGCCATATTACCAAACTGCTGTTGCCTGTTGGCTTTATTTGTTATTTCTTCTTTCTTTTTCTTCTTTAAATAAAAAACCTAAATCTCTTCTTAACTGTTTTCTGAAATTATTATTAGAATTGGTTATTTTTTCAATTTGTTCAGCAGAATAATTATTGTTATTTGCTGGATTTTTCATCAAGTTATTTCTCAATTGATAATAACTTTCCAAAGCTTCGGAAGATATAATTAAATTCAATTTTCCTTTCTTCCATTCAATTAATTCATTGAGAGTATTTTTAAGTCTTTCAGTATCAAAATTCCCTCCTTTATCTTTGTAAATATTGTCGGTAATTTCAAATGCTTTTGGATATATTTCAAGTCTTAAATCATAAAGTTTAGTTGTTAAGTTTCTATTTATAGTTTTATTGAACTGTTTTTGTTGGAAATTTTGATTTCTATAAAATTGAAATAATGCAACTAATGAAATTACTAAAGAAGTTATTGCAGTAACTAAAGAAGGAGTAAAAAAATCAGTCATAATTATTTCAAATTTTTATTTATGGTTTGAATTAATTTTTTCCAATTTTCAATTTCAATCGCTGTCAAATTATTTGCTTCGTTATTACGAGTCCACTTTATAAAAGCTTTAGCTAATTTATATTTTGAAAAATTTGGTATTTCTTTTGAAAAAATATCGATTATTGGTCGAGTAGGTTGTGCGTCTGATATGGGTTTTACATTAACTGAATATTCTTCGTTTGCAACGATTATTAAAGTTTCTCGTAATAAATCTTCAATTTCTGCTTTCGGTACATTTACGCAGAAATCTTTAGTTCGCAATATGTTTTTATTACCTAAAGTATGAACTAAATTTTCTTGTTGAGCGGCTTGGTCTCCAGCAGAATCAGAATCTAATAGAGCAATAATTTTTAAATTATGCGCGTGTAAAATAGTTGCATAATAGACAACTTTACCAGCAGAATTTGCAAAAACTAAAGCGATTTTCTCGTCTAATTTCTCAATATTTGATTCTCTTAATAATGAGGCTGTAGCATCTATATACCAATAATCGGTTAGTCCTTCTAGAATAAGGTTTTTTTTTTGTGTAAATAAACTTTGGGCTAAATCATAGCCAAGAGCTTCTTGTAAAGGAAGTAGACCAGCAGGGTCGCTTGAAGAAATTGTTGTATGAACTTTTGTTCCCTCTTCTCTGTCTTTTAATTCTACTACACGTACTAAATCTAATTCATCTGGTCCAACTAAAAATGGGGAATGAGTAGTGTAAATAGTTTGGTTTTGCTCGGAAAGTTTTGATAATGTTTTTCTAAAATCTCGTTGTTTTAGTCCGTGAAGACTCATCCCTGGTTCATCAAGAAGTAATATTGCATTTTTGTGTTTATCCATTGCTTCTGCAAAAAACACTACATAAAATGACACAAGCCATTGAAATCCTTCTGATCTTTGATCTAATTCAATCTTTACACCTATATCATCCTCTACAACAACTTTTAAATATTGACCATCAGCTGATATGTTTATTTTTTCAGCCTCTGGTCTGTTTGGATTTGGATTCCATATAGCTTTGATTTCTTTTGTCAGTCTAATACTAGCAGCATCCAATTGATATGAACGTTTGTCAAGTGTATCACGATATTTTTTTAACGCGTCAAAATCATCCTTATTTGGGCTTGGAGTTTTTCCAATCTCTGATAATTCTCTCGGAGAAAAACCTAATAATTTTAGTAGACATAAATTACCATAATCATAATATTTATCATCATCTAATAATTGTCTTTCTATTCGGTCTGCAAGATGTTCTAAATGAATTAACGGTTTAACTTTAAAGAAGTTATTAAAAAGTACAAATACAGGTTTTCTACTATTGATTAATTTTTCAATTTTCTCAAATTCATTATTGTAATCAATTTCTTTTAATATTTTCGCATATCTTTCCTCTTCTTTTGCATTATCTTCATCAATCAATGAATAATTTGCTTCAAGCCATTTTTTAATTTTATCAGAAGATTCTTTGTCGAAAAAAGTTTCATCAATTAAAGTTTCTGTTATAACTTTTAAGGCATCACTTGGTTTTGGTTTTTCTACATTAACAACATCATCTAAAAACTGTTTATCAATATGTGATGAAATTCTATTTAAGTCATTTTTAATATCAATGAATTTCTTTTTTATAGGAGCATTCTGTAAAAAATAATGTCCCTTATTATCAAGATTTCGATATAAAACATAAATACATTCGTGAAATTCTTTTGGAATTACTTTTTTATCTTCTTCATCCAAACTAAAATATCCTCTAACAACTTCAATATTTTCAGATTTAACTTTACCAGTTGTTATATCATTATATAATGAACGAGGATAATCTCTAATGTCATCAAATCCATCTACGCCTTCAGGCCGATTTAATTTTTGTAACGCTTGAAGAATTACAGTTTTTCCAGCTTCATTTGGACCAACCATAATAGTTTTAAGTTCTTCTATTTCAAATTCTCCAGTATCTCTGATACTTCTATAATTTTGTACTCTAGCTTTTATTAATTTCATATTTTCATTGGTGTTTTTTTGGCAGTTTTTTTGGTTAAGCTTGCGGGCAACTCGTTTATAGTAGCCATAAAATGTCTTGAATCAATCCGAATTAGGTTGGCTTCGTGTTATAAAGGGACTTTTTCTTTCCCGCTAATATAGAACTATTTTTATTACATATAGCATACTCCACTATGCCTAATTTGATGCTATTAGATATGAAATTTTATACCTATTTTAAATTAAAAAACCTGTCAATCAAGAAAGGACTAAAACAAATAACATCAATAAATCTTTTATTTCATTACGGAAAACCATAACAAGAAAACGAATTCCAAAGTTTTATACAATACGTATTTATACTGAATTTATCTATCCGCCGAAAGTGCATATATTTACAAGTTAGAGTACAAATACACTTATTAATCAATTGAACGAAAATGAATATAAATAACTGGTTTACCAAAAAAGAATCTTTAGAGTTAAACTTATCAACTGCTACAATAGTAAAACTGTGTATTCTTATTATACCTATTCACGGTATTTTATATCTAAGCACATTTTATGAAAACTTTGGGATAACATACTTTATGTATTTTAACCCTGTCGATTTTTTAACCATTTTTTATGCGAATAACACAATTGCATTAAAATTATTGATAGGATTAATGCTTTTCCCCGTATTTCTACAAATACTCTATAGAAATAAGCAAGATAAAATGTTTTATTTCAATCAACTACTTTCTTGTATCTTTTTGTTTTCATTATGTTTAGTCGTAATTATTATTTATAATAAGCCACATTTATTATATGGCATATTACTGTTGTTATTTATAACTACCTGCGTAATAATTTTCGCAGCTATTTCAAAAAAACTATCGGTTATATTTCCTAGTTTAGGAATCTTAGACCTTTTTTTTGTGGTCTTTTTCGCTAAGTACGATGCGTATTTAACTAAAATAAACAAACCTAATTTTGATATTATTCTCAATGATAACAGCTATCTTTTAAAAGAAGATAAAACTAAACACTCTAGTTATTTTATCGGCAATATCACTAACTACATTTTTATATATGATGGTGTATTGAAAAAAGTTAGAGCAACTTCAATTGGAGAGATTAAAGAAATTAGATTTGACTATAAATAGCTTTTTACTATTACTAGAAAAACAAAAAACCTAACACCAGATTGTTCATCCAGTATTAGGTTTTATTTTCAATTCAATAATTAGCGATGTTTATGGGGCAGTACTTTTATTGCTAGCTAATATCCATTTTTTTTCTTCACATGAATATTCAAAAACAACAACAGTTCCTCCGCCATTTGCAAATTGACACTTGTTTTTACTACAAGTAACTTTAAAATCGATAATGGTAATTTTCAATTGATTGTTTTCTAAATTGGGTATTATTTTCCATACATCAATTCCTTCTTTTAATAATTTTTTATTTTTTTTATTGTAAATATCAATTTGTTTAAACTTAATGTCAATATCTTTTAATGTTGGCATTAAGTACGCTTGGTTATTATTGTCAATTAAATATATATTCTCAATGTAATGCTTGTAGTCTGCAATATAATTCTTCCAATTATCTGTTTCATTTTTTTTGTTTAACTCTCCTTGAAAACCTCTATATGTTTCAATAGATTTAATAACAATTGTAGAATCAATTAACCTTTTATAATCATCTAATTTATCTTGTGCGTATAAATTTAGATTTAGTGTCAAAAGTGATATTAATAAAAAATTTTTCATGATTAACTATTTATAAAGACAAATCTATCTAAAAAAACCTAACGACCAGATTCATCATCCAGTTGTTAGGTTTCTATTTCACGCTTCAGAAATGATCCTTATGCGTTTGTGGTTCGTTTCAGAATATCGAAACGCTTTTATTTATTTCATAGTTATGTAAAAACAAAGAATTGCCAACGCTAATAATATATTGATCGCATATACAAACAATGTTTCAAATTTTATAGGCTTAAAAGTTTTAAAAATAATGTTATACAACATTAAAAAAATAAAATTAAAAACTATTAAGTTGCCCAGATAACTAAATCCTCTGAGGAAAAAGCTATTAATATTCAAAACTGGATTCGGAGTTTGATTCAAATTTAATAATTTTTCTAATCCATAGCCATACCCAAAAATGATGTAATTATCATTATTTTGATAAAGATAAAATAGATTAATAAAAAGAATCACTAAACAAAAAATTAGAAGTTTTTTGTCATTATTTAATTGGGACAGCAAATATTTTACCTTTTTCATTAACATATAATTTATTATCATTTATAAAACCAGAAGTATATATATTGTTGCTAACAGAAGCAGAAACACCTGTAAGTTTGAAGTTATAACCTTTCATACCGTTTAGAGTTGCAGCCTTTAAGGTTAGTTTTGCATCTGATCCAATACCAGCAACTCTTCCAGCTAACGTTCTGTCAATGTTTAGAACTCCATTAGAACCCATGGTCGCCTCATCTATAAGGTATCCAATTTTAGAATTAAGAAAACTCAAATCGTCTCCATCGATGTAATCTCCATTTTTCATTGCCTTTAATATTTTACCTATCATAGCTTCCGCATTATCGCCTTTTTTTATCCCAGCTGATTGTTTGGTAACTTTTTTCCCATCTTGGTCATCTTCATCGTTGGAATCACTATCAGCATCCGAATCCTTTTTTGCAGATTCCAAAAACTTTTTAAAATCGGCATCGATTTTATTTTGAACTTCATCCATTTCTTTGGCTTCCTTCTCCATTTGTTTCTCGCTTACTTTCTCCTCTTTTTTATCATCTACGTTATCTACAGCACGCATCCCATCTGGGTCAGTAAATCTCATTGGATTATTGTAAGCATAGCTATATGTACTCCATCTACGTGATAACTCTGCTAATGGGTCAATGTTCATCCATCTTCCAAGTGCAGGGTCATAATTACGTGCTCCATAGTCGTACATCGCAAGCCCTAGCTCGTCTTGCAGCTCTTTGCCATTATACTTATACTTATAAGGGTTTGCAAAATTTCCTTAATCGTAATTAGTGGGTTTTGCTCATCATGGTAAAATTCAAAGAACTTACTTTTGGTGACGAAAATAGAAGTAATCTTACGAAAATCCTAACTA
>NZ_JBLYEG010000003.1:0-340462 GCF_048514875.1 Flavobacterium sp. T12S277
TTTTTAATCGTTAATTAACCACAAAACCTGGTGGTCAATTTGCTCCGGAATCAGGTGGTCAGTTTGCTCCGGAACGGGTGGTCAATTTACTCCGGAATTAGGTGGTCAAATTGACCGGTTTTTCCAGTATTCCACTGAAGGAAAACATTAAGAATTATATCGTGAGTCTAAATGCTTTAAAAGGTCAGGACTATAGTATTGTAGATGATTACATTATACAATATGAAATAGGTAAACGTGCTGATCAATCTCTGACGGCTGATGAAAAGAATACGATTTTGAATATTTCTTCTATTTCGGAAGCATCCCTTTACATTGAAAAGGCACGTAAGGACAGGGATTGGGAGACATCAACTACGAGTAAAAAGAACAAATAAATTGCTGATTTTCAAAACTCCAGTAGTATGATCGGTAATCGTATGATTTTTAACTCTCAGTTTTACTAACTATCTAAGCTTTTTTTGTCATGAAAAAACGACCAATATTCTATATTATTCTTTTCCTTTTTAATCTGCTTACTCTTTATTTTATTATTAATCTGTTTAGTTACGATGAGCTTGTTAGATATGTTTTAAATGAAGGGCGGCTAACAGAATGCCCGAGAAAACTTGCTTATCTGCTGCTATTGTGCTCATTTGCTAATCTATATTTTCAATTTTTTATATGGATGGAATATCTTTTTAAAGACAAAATTTAAAAATTAAATCTGCTTCAAATTATAGTTTATGATTAAGGAAATATTAAATACGGAAGTAAAAAGCACGGAAAATGAAGGATTACTTATAAATGTTATTAAGCACTATACCTTAAAGCACGAAGTGAAAGTTCCATTTCAGATCCCTAATTTTTCCGTGCTTTTAATTAAGGCAGGTAATCTGAGGATACAGTTTTCTTCTCAAAGAAAAGTTATACGGCGCAGAGATTTATTAGTAATACCAGTTAATTCAATTTGTACTCATCTTGAGACATCAGACAATATTCAGCTATATCTGATTAGGACGTCTTTTGATTTTGTACTTGATAACTGCTACAAAAAGGAACTTGCCGATGCTTTTAGTATACTGATGCTCCAATCAGATCACAAGGTTAAACTCGATGAAAAAGATTTTACAGTTTTGTCAATGATTTATAAATTGATGTTTTTTTTACAGAGAACCTCAGAAAATAAGCAAGTTTTCAATGATCTTAGACGCATTAGCTTTAATTTGTTTATTTACGAACTTAAACTTATTTATTCAAAGTATTTGCCTGAAGTTAATTTAGACTTCAAAAGGAAAGAAAGTTTAACAATTCAATTTTTGACCGTTCTGGCAATTCACTTCAGAAAACAGCATCATGTGCAGTTTTATGCAGGTGCTCTCTACGTAACTCCTGGACATTTAAATAAAATGGTAAAACTCGGAACTGGTAAGTCGGCTAAAACATTTATAATTGAAGCTCTTATAATTGAAGCGAAAAACCTGCTTGAAAATTCAAAGTTTTCAATTGCTATGATTGCTGATGAACTGGAATTTAGCAGTGCAGCTAATTTTGGCGAATTTTTTAGAAGACACACCAATATTTTGCCATCTGAATATCGTTCGTCCAAAAAATGATCACTTTAAATTTGCTCCTTATGACTGACAGAGATTGTTTAATTAAAACAATATAATGATGATTGAGACGTATCCTTTAACCTGGTTAGATTCTTTAATTTTACAAACTTTAAATCCGAGAAAAACAGATGTGACAGCTTTAACGGATAAGGAATTAGAAATTATTTCAGAAAATGTTTTAAAAGAATCATATAAAATACAGTCGCGAATTAAAAATGAAATTTTCTCTTTAGCAAAAAAAAGACAGATTCGTCTGCTGGTGCGAAAGTATCATTCTAATTTAATTTTTCTGCTTGAAGCTATGATAGAAAATCAAAAAAGTAAAGAGTTTGAAAATACTGGTTTATCTAAAATTTTTGAGCTTGTTGTTAGTACTATGGATGAGCTTCTTTCTTTTGTGGAGACCAGATTTTTAAATTATTTAGGACTTGATGAAAGAGTTCCGATAACTTACCTGATAGTTCATAGAAAAGAAATGAATGTCAAATTAAACAGGTTAAGAATGATTACAGTAAACAAGGAAGCAGACAAAGCTAAAATTAAAATTATTACGGATGCCTTATCCGAAAGCAAAGAATTAAAATTAAAAACAAAGGCCACTTTTAGACAGATCTTTTATGAGAGACAACTGTTGAAAGTTTTGATTAAAACTGATTATTTAAAAGAAGCTACTGAAATATTTTCACCTTTGGATGAAATATTAATTGAAATGAATTTTAATAACCGAAAGTACATAAATTTTCTAATCGAATATTTTTCGAATAATTTAAGTTTATTTGAATCTGATTGTGATAAGCTTGGTTTGCTTCAGCTCTATTACAAAGATTTCAATCAAATTTACTGCAGTGGAAAAATATCATACGATCCAAGGAAGCAGAATATTACAAATGTTTTAGAAAATTGGTTTAAACATGAAATTGGTTACTTGGAGAAAAAGGTTGAAATATGGAGAGATAAATTAGTATCAAATATTTCGAATGAAGAAATTAAAGATAATGTTTTAGAAAGCAAAGTTGAATGCGATTTATCAGCGGACCAGCTGGCTTTGATTCTTAGGGCGGCTGATGAGTCAAGAATTATTAAAGCACGATCAATGAATCTAGTTTTTCAAACAATCGTTCCGTATTTGTCTACAGCATTTAAGAAAAATCTATCTTATCAGTCTGTAAGAAGTAAATCTTATAACGCTGAGGACCGCGATAAAGACATAGCAGTACAGACACTCGAAAAAATTATTAAAAAGATTAATTCATACTAGCAAATATTTCTACACTACTAAAAATTATATGAGTAACAAATTTCATTATTTACGACACATTAAAAAAAACTTAGATCATGACCTTAATAGCAATTTTTTTTCCATGTATCTCTTTTCTTTTAAGAGGAAAGATTTTGACCGCGCTACTCTGTTTAATTTTACAGATTACTTTAATAGGCTGGATTCCTGCGGCAATATGGGCAGTAGTCTCTTTACAAAATTCAAGAGCCGACAGGCGTAACAATAAATTAATTAAAGCTATTAGAAAATAGCAGAATGCTGCCAAATTAAATGTAATGCTCGCTAGAAATAATAAATTTTATTGTTCTAGTGAGTATTTTTTTAGGCTTCAGCCTCAGTATTTACTAGGGGTACAAAAAGGTACAATAAAAGTTGTACTTGTAGAAACTTCATAGTAGTTGTTCCTTTGGCATGTAAATAAACCGTAAACCTTTTTAGAACTGGTTTATAATGCAGAAGATGATGTGTAACTATTAATGAAGATGATTATGCTTTCAAATATTTCCTGGAGTAACTATGCAGTTACAGTTGTAGTATTACTAGTTTTTTGCTACCTTTTTTTAATTCTTAAATTCTATTCCGGCCCTTTAAAAGAGTTATTAAACGGAAAACGAAAACTTTACTTTTTTAAAACGAAATCTAAAACGGAGAATAATCAGATTAAAGATCTGTTTTCAGAATTCAAAGAACCTTTCGATACTTTGGAAGATGCCAGAGAGCTCTTTGCAAGATTAGAAAAGGCAGTTGTTGAATCAAGCCAAGCCAATATTTCGGGTACAGTATTCAAAAACTATATCAAATGTATCATGGAAGAATATCCGTATGTGAAGAATTCTTCTCTTCGGGAAAAAATTAACTCCCTTATGGTCTCAGAATGCGAAAAGCACCCGCAGCTGACTTTAACTTACCCGGAAATGGATGGGTTGTGGGATGAGACCATTTCTTAAAAAAATACAGAGGAATATTCCCCGTCCGCTCTAGTGCGGTATGATAGAATGTGACAAGGAGAATAGCTGATGTGACGGCGTTATTCCTCTGTTTCTTATTTCGATATATATAACCTTTAAATGATGAATGATGAAAAAATGCAGATGGAAATTAAAGAGTTTATTACAGAAAAGAAAGTTACTGATCACTTCTTTTCTCTTAGCGGTATTAATAAACGGGGACGGATTTGCCCAGGACGGAGTAGCCGGAATTAATGAAGCCAACCAGAAAGTGCGAAGTTATTTTGATGCAGGTACGGAATTGATGTATGCTGTTGGTGCTATACTTGGCCTTATAGGAGCGGTGAAAGTCTACCAGAAATGGAATGCAGGAGATCCGGATACCGGGAAAGTTGCGGCAGCCTGGTTTGGAAGTTGTGTGTTTCTAGTTGTGGTAGCCACAGTAATTAAATCCTTCTTCGGGGTTTAAAGACAAGATCTTATGAGTAACAGTGTTTACCAGATCAACAAGGGAATCAATCAGAGTATAGAATTCAAAGGTTTAAAAGCTCAGTACATCTGGTATTTGGGAGGAGGTGTTGTATCGCTTATGATACTTTTTGCAGTCATGTATATTAGTGGTCTTCCGTCATTATTGTGTGTTGGCCTCGTTGGGACAGCTGGTGCTTTTCTTGTTTTTAAAATATACAAAATGAGTAATCAATATGGAGAGTACGGCATGATGAAGGCAGTGGCCAAAAAGCAGATTCCAAAATGCATTAAAGTTTACAGTAGGGATATTTTTATAAAGATATAGCTACAGAGCGTTAAATATAAAAATGAAGAGGAGATGGAGAAGAGGATGGAAGATTTACTGCCGATCATGGGAGTGGAGCATGATTGTATTTTATCAAAGCAGGGTGATGTAACAGTGGTATTTAAGGCTGAGTTGCCTGAGATTTTTACCTTATCGGACCAGGAGTATGAAGCATTTCATCAGTCGTGGATCAAGGCAGTTAAAGTGCTTCCAAAGTTCTGTGTTTTTCATAAGCAAGATTGGTTTTTAGAAAATGGCTACCGAGCTGACTTTACAAGTGATGACAGTAGTTTTCTAACCAGAAGCAGTGAGCGGTTTTTTAATGAAAGACCTTTTTTGGATCATTCCTGTTACATTATGCTGACTAAGAAACCTCAGGGAAGAAAGAATTCAAGCTCGCTTTTTTCAAATCTTCTGCGAAACTCACTAGTACCTGAAGAAACTTTAAAAGCGCAGCTGCTGCAGGATTTTATTGACTGTACCGACCAGTTTAAAAGAATTATGGAGGACAGCGGTTTTGTAAAGCTTACCAGGCTAAAGAACAATTTACTTAAAAGTGAAAGCCGAAAATTGGGGCTAATCGAAAAGTACTGTTTTCTATCAGAGAGGGAAGATTCATTTGTTTTTAAAGACATCAAGTTTGATGAAGGTTTAGCGGTAGGAGATAAACATTGCCAGCTTTTTACCCTTGGGGATGCGGCTGATCTGCCGGCGTTGTGTGGTTCGAGAATCAACTTTGACCGGTATTCAACTGATAAAACTAAATTCAGTATCGGTTTTGCATCCACTTTGGGACAGCTTTTATCCTGTAATCATATATACAATCAGTATCTGTTTATTGAAGACGCCCAAAAAACTATTCAAAAACTCGAAAGTAAAAGGTTACGACTTCAATCTTTATCGGCGTACAGCAGGGAGAATATGATTGCCAGAGACGCGACGAATGATTTTCTCAATGAAGCAGTATCGCAGCAGGGGCTGCCTGTTAAAGCGCATTTCAATGTCCTGGCTTGGAGCACAGATAAGGAAGAACTGAAAGAAATTAAAAACAAAGTGTCATCAGCTTTGGCTCAGATGGATGCAGCTGCCAAACAGGAAACGGTAGGGGCACCTCAGATTTACTGGGCAGGAATGCCGGGAAATGAAGCGGATTTTCCAATGAATGATACTTTTGACACCTTCACCGAGCAGGCAGTCTGTTTTTTGAATATGGAAACAGGCTACAGGTCTTCGCTGAGTCCGATGGGTATAAGGCTTGGAGACCGCCTTACAGGAAAACCTGTTCATGTTGATATCAGTGATGAGCCTGTGAAAATGGGAATCTGCACCAATAGAAACAAGTTTATACTGGGACCTTCAGGAAGCGGCAAGTCCTTTTTTACCAATCATATGGTCAGGAGTTATTATGAGCAAGGGACGCATATCGTACTAGTGGATGTTGGTCACAGTTATAAAGGGCTGTGTGATATGGTAAAAGGATACTACTTCACTTATGATGAGAAGAACCCGATACGCTTTAATCCGTTTTACATTTCAGAAGGTGATAATCTGGATACGGAGAAAAAAGAAAGTATTAAAACGCTGCTTCTGGCACTTTGGAAAAAAGACGACGAAACCTTTAACAGAAGTGAGTATGTGGCTCTTTCCAATGCTTTGCAGCTTTATTATGAAAAACTGGGCAAAGAACAGGAGGTCTTTCCTTGTTTTGACAGCTTTTATGATTTTTTAAAAGATGAGTTTGTAAAGATTTTGGAAACTGACAAGGTGAAGGAGAAAGATTTTGATATTACCAATTTCCTTTATGTACTAAGACCATACTACAAAGGAGGAGAATTTGATTACCTGCTCAATGCCAAAGAGAATCTGGAGCTTTTAAAAGAGCGTTTCATTGTATTTGAACTTGATAATATTAAGGATCATCCGATTCTTTTTCCTGTTGTGACGATCATTATCATGGAAGTCTTTATAAGCAAGATGAGAAAACTCAAAGGCATCCGTAAAATGATATTGATTGAGGAAGCATGGAAAGCAATCGCCAAGGAGGGAATGTCCGAATATATCAAGTATCTCTTCAAGACTGTTCGTAAGTTCTTTGGAGAGGCCATAGTGGTAACACAGGAAGTAGAAGACATTATATCATCACCAATTGTTAAACAAGCCATTATCAATAACAGCGACTGCAAGATCCTGCTGGATCAAAGCAAGTATCAGAATAAATTTGACCAGATACAGGAACTGCTGGGTCTCACGGAAAAAGAAAAGGCACTTGTCCTGTCTGTTAATAAAGCTAATGATCCTGATAAGAAATATAAGGAAGTGTTTATTTCGCTAGGAGGGATGCTTTCAAAAGTGTACCGGACAGAAGTTTCTTTGGAGGAATATCTGGCTTATACAACGGAGGAAAGCGAGAAAGTGAAAATGAATGCGTATGCTCAAAAGTTTGGGGGTGACATCAAAAAAGGAATCGCAGCAATGGCTCAGGAAATAAGAGAAGGAACCTAAATGAAAATGAAAAATGAAAGCAAAAATAATTACCTGTCTGATCTGCCTGCTGCTTATCGGCACTCCGGCAAGACCAGCAGAGAGGAACGCTGCACTGCCAATACTGGAGATTGTAAAAGCGGTTACCAAGAAAGTTATCAAAGCAATTGACCTTAGAATTCAGAAACTGCAGAATAAAACCATTTGGCTTCAGAATGCCCAAAAGAAAATTGAAAATGTGCTTTCTAAATTAAAGCTGGATGAAATCTCAGATTGGACAAAGAAGCAGAAAGATCTTTATAAAGGCTATTATGAAGAACTGGCTAAAGTCAAATCTATTATTACCTATTACCAACGGATAAAAGATATTACTAAAAAGCAGACCAGACTGGTTGGGGAATATGAAAGAGCATGGAACCTGTTCAAACAGGATAGTCATTTTAAGGAAAGTGAGATTCAATATATGCAGGGGGTTTATTCGTGTATTTTGGAAGAAAGTCTGAAGAATATTGATTATGTCCTTTTAATATTGGATTCCTTCACAACCCAGATGAGCGATCTGAAAAGACTCGAAATAATCAATAAGGCTGCAGATCAGATTGATGCTAATTACGATGATCTTACTCTTTTTAATCAGCAGAATGTAATGCTTAGCCTTAAGAGAGCCAAAACAGAAGCAGATGTAAACCGGATCAAACAATTTTACGGAATTCCGTAATTCAAAAAAAATATTATGAAAAAAATTATTGTACTGTTCCTTGTTGGACTTTTTCTGAATCAAGCAATACAGGCACAGGCAAAGCAGCGAAAGGAACTGCTCTTGCAGATTGCAGCGCTTCAGGTTTACATTGATTACGCCAGAAAAGGGTATTCAGCGGTATCAAAAGGACTGAATTTTATCGGGGATGTGAAAAGAGGGGAAGTGAATCTGCATGATGATTATTTTACTTCACTTTTGAAGATTAATCCGAAGGTTAAGAATTATTATAAGGTCGCAGAAATTCTTTCTATGCAGTTTAAAATCATGAAAATCTATAAAAGGACATATGCTGATCTAAAAGGAAATGATCTGTTTCACGGCAGTGAACTCGATTATATAGAGCGTTCTTTTGAAAGACTGCTTGAGAACTGCAGTGCTACCCTTGACCAGCTCTTAGTTTTGACGACTGATTCAAAATTGGAACTCAAAGATGATCAGAGAATAGGGCGGATTGATGCCCTGCATAAAACCATGCTGGAAGATTATAATTTCTGTTTGTTTTTCAGTCGTGAAGCAAAGCTATTGTCATTGTCAAAATCCCGCGAAAAAAGTGATACAGAGCGGACAAATTCTATATACGGCTTATAAAATAATAGTTATGAAAAAATTAGTGATTTTAATATTGATGGTCTTTCTGGTATTTGTTCCTGATAAGGCAAATGCGCAGTCAGCGGAAATCCAGCAGTTAATCTTAAACATTGAAAAATTATCCCAGTTCAAAAAGATTTTAAGTGATATGAAAAAGGGATATGAACTGCTCTCAGGAGGCTATAAAACAGTTAAAGATATGTCAGAAGGAAATTTCAATCTGCATAAAACTTTCCTGGACGCTCTTATGCAGGTGAGTCCTGTTGTGAAGAATTATAAAAGAGTAGGAGATATAGTTAATTTTCAGATGCTGCTAGTGAGGGAAAGCAAAAATGGATTGAACCGTTTTGTGAAGAGTGACAGCTTCAGCTCGCAGGAAATTAAATATTTTGAAAAGGTTTATGGAAATCTTCTGAGCCAGAGTTTAAGGAATCTTGATGAGCTTACGATGGTTATTACCGCTGATAAACTCAGGATGTCTGATGATGAAAGACTCCAGGCTGTAGATGATATTTATTTGGAGATGCAGGATAAGCTTTTATTTCTCAGAGATTTTAATAAATCATCAAGTGTTCTGGTTCTTCAGAGAGCAAAAGAGGCAAAAGATGTTTATGCTTCCAAAGAACTTCAGGAATTAAAAAACTAGCAAGATGAATATTTATAAATGTTTTAAAACAGTTTTTTTTATAACTGGAGCAATGCTGACGCCCTTTATGACACAGGCACAGGGACTCGGAGATAATATGCAGAGCCTTCACTCAGTTTTGGATCAGCTTTACGATGAGATGATGCCTATGTGCAGTAATCTATTAGCTGTAGGGCAGGGGATAGCTGGGTTTGGTACAATCTGGTATATAGCTTCCCGAGTTTGGAGGCATATTGCAAACGCCGAGCCGATTGATTTTTATCCGCTCTTTAGGCCTTTTGTAATCGGATTTTGCATTATGATTTTTCCCTCAGTACTGGCGCTAATTAACGGGGTTATGAAACCAACGGTTACAGCAACTGCCGCTATGGTTACCGGTTCCAATAATGCTGTTGCAGTCCTTCTCAAAGAGAAAGAAAAAGCCATCAAAGAAACTGATCCGTGGAAGATGTATGTAGGGGAGGCGGGAACCGGAGATCGGGATAGATGGTATAAATATACCCATGATGAAGATCCGTCCAATGAGAGCATGCTGGCCGGAATCGGCAACGATGTCAAATTTGCAATGGAAAAAGCTTCCTATAACTTTCGAAATTCTGTCAAGGAATTTATGAGTGAAGTGCTAAGAGTTTTATTTGAAGCTGCTGCACTGTGTATTGATACGCTAAGGACATTTCAGCTCGTGGTACTTTCTATCCTGGGACCTCTTGTATTTGGAATAGCTGTTTTTGATGGCTTTCAGCATACACTTACTGTCTGGCTGGCAAGATATATAAACATTTACCTGTGGCTTCCAGTGGCCAATATATTTGGAAGTATTATCGGCAAGATTCAGGAACTGATGCTCAAACTTGACCTGTCCCAGGTACAGTCCACAGGAGATACCTTTTTCAGCAGGACCGATATGTCGTATCTCATTTTTATGATTATAGGCATAATAGGATATTTTACTGTGCCGTCGGTGGCGAATTACATTGTTCATGCAGCCGGAGGTGGCGCCTTAGGACAGAAAGTTACTGGTTTGTTCAGCACTTCAACCAGCTCAGTTGTTTCGAGAACATCGCAGGGAGCTGGCATGGTGCTAGATTCAATGGGCAATGCAGCGGGCAGAACGTCACAGAGTATGTCTTCATCAGCTGGGAGTTCTCCCTATTTTGAAGAGAAAGGAAACTATATGAGCGATAAGCTTAAAGGGAACTCGAAATAAACTTAAAAAGAATAAGCACATGTTTACCAAAATGAAAAATATAGATACAGCATTCCGGTATGTAAGAGGATTTACAATGCTCGTTATTGTGGGGTGTATTGTCATCTGCTGTTATACTCTTTATAAAAGTTTTGAGTCTGTAACCCAGATGCAGGATAAGGTTTATATACTGGCCAACGGAAAAGCACTGGAAGCTTACGCATCAGAACGAAAGGATAATGTACCGGTAGAAGCAAGGGATCATGTGAAAACCTTTCACAAATTTTTCTTTACCCTGGATCCTGATGATAAGGTAATTAAAACCAATGTGACTAAAGCATTATATCTCGCTGATGACAGCGCAAAGCGGATTTATGATGACCTGAAAGAAAATGGCTTTTATTCCGGAATTATCTCCGGAAATATTAGTCAGACCATTCAGATTGACAGTATCGCAATCGATACCCGTGAATATCCCTACCGCTTTAAATGTTTTGCAAAGCAGAACATCATAAGGACTACCAGTATTTTAAAAAGGAGTCTTATTACAGAAGGAGGCCTTAGGAACGTATCGCGAAGTGATAACAATCCGCACGGTTTTTTAATCGAGAGATGGAATACCATTGAAAACAAAGATTTAGCTGTTGAGAATAGAAAATAACCATTATGAAATCATTATTCAAAAAACGTGAAACGCCTTTTACTTATCATAAATATTACACATTTATGCAAGAGAAATGGGCTGAGAAAATGAATGTAATGACCTGTGGTCTTTCCAAAGCAAAGCTTATGTACCTGCTGGTTTTATTTACCGTTCTGACCGCCGGTTATTTCATTTACAATATTTATGCAGCGCTTTCAAAGAGTAATTCTCTTCAAGTCAATAACACAGCTGTTATTTCAAAAATTAAAAGTATCAATATTAAAAAGTAAAGTCATGGAGCAAAAAACAATATCAATTAAAGAAGCCAAAAAGCGAAAAATGCTTCTGGTTCTGCCTGTTATAATACTTCCTTTTATCACTATTCTTTTTTACACTTTAGGAGGAGGGCAAATGGAAGCAATGGAAGCTAAAAATGATATCAAAAAGGGATTTAATTTTAGCCTTCCTATTCCAAAATTTAAAGAAGATTCGGCGCTTGATAAAATGAGTTATTATGATCAGGCAGCAATAGATTCTATTAAACTTCAGGAGCAGATTAAAAAAGACCCTAATTATTCCAATCAAAAAAGAGTACAAGAATCCCTGGGAGAATTTGCAGATACCGATTTTGCAGCAGAGCGTTTTCAAAAAAGAAAAACGGCTTTTAATTCATCATCATTTCAAGATAGAAATGAGCAAAAAGTGTATGAAAAACTAGATGCACTTCAAAAAGCAATCAACAAGCCTGCTTTGCCTGGCAATTACGGTCAGGATATGAGGGAGTTCGAAAACTATGGTTCTTCCAAAGGAGTCTCGGATGAGGTAAAAAACTTGGAACAAATGATGGCCACGATGGGAGAATCTCAGCAGCCTGACCCAGAGCTCAAACAGCTTGGTGGAATGCTTGAGAACATATTGGATATTCAGCATCCGTCCCGTGTACAGGAGCGTTTAAAAGAGTCTTCAGAGAGTAAAAAAGGTAAAATCTTTACGGTTAACCATAAAAAAGAAGTGGATAATATCACTTCGCTGCAACAAAATGTCGCCTCTGCCAATTTTTTACAATCAAATTCATTTTATGGTATTGATGAAATTACAGACCCAGGGCCCTTTCAGAATTCGATTGAAGCAGTAATACACGAGACCCAGACCATTATAAATGGTTCAGTGGTAAAACTCAGACTCAGTACTGATGTAATGCTTCAGGGCACTATAATTCCCAAGAACACTTTTTTGTACGGTACAGCCTCTTTAAAAGGGGAGAGACTGGAAGTTAAAATCGATAACATTCAGTTTCGAAATTCAATTTTCCCTGTGGAACTCACAGTTTATGATATGGATGGGATTGACGGCATTTATATTCCCGGAGCTGTCAGCAGGGATGTTGCTAAAGCTTCGGCGGACCGGTCTATTCAGACCTTAGGAATGACAGGGCTAACGGATTCCTGGGGAGCGCAGGCTGCCGGAATGGGAATTGAAGCGGCTAAGAGCCTTATGAGTAAAAAAGTAAAACTTATAAAAGTGGTTGTGAAAGCAGGATATAAGGTGCTTCTGTATGATGAAAAACAAAAGAATTTAAAACCTTAAAAAAAATAGAAGATGAAAAGAATTAATTATTTGTTTTTAATCAGTTTACTGCTGGTTTCTGTTCTAGTTTATCCGCAGTTAAACGGCAGGGAAACTGTCAATGAAGATCAGTATGACAACCTTCAGATCGGGTACTCTAAAACAACAAGCATCGTTTTTCCTTACTCAATTAAAAGTGTAGATAAAGGAAGTGCTGATGTGCTGGTTCAGAAAGCCAAAGGAGTGGAGAATATACTGCTGGTAAAAGCAGCTAAACAGTATTTTTTCCAGACCAATCTCACAGTGGTCACTACCGACGCACGATTGTACGTATTTGTACTGAATTATGATGACAACTGCCCCGACTTAAACATAAAAGCGGAAAATGCTGTGGCTGCCAGTAAAGATGTTTTATTTTCAATGGAGAACGAAAATCAAAAGAAAATAGAACAGCTGGCCTCACTTGCCTTATCAAAAAAGAAAAAGACCAGTGGAATGGAAAAATCGAAGTTTCAGATTAGACTTGAGGTAAACGGTATTTTTATTCATCAGAATGTTTTGTATTTGAGGGTCGTATTTGAAAATAAATCCAAAATTAATTATGATATCGACCAGCTGCGTTTTTTTATAAGGGACCAGAGAAAATCAAAACGAACTGCGTCACAGGAAATAGAAATCCTGCCACTGTATACCACTTCATCATCTACTGTAATTCCCTATAAGTCTGAAGTAATAAAAGTCTATGCACTAGAGAAATTTACGATTCCTGAGAATAAGTATCTGACACTTCAGCTCATTGAAAAAAATGGCGGAAGGCATTTAGAGGTTAATATTAATAATAATCTGACCGATAAAGTATTTCCAATCCCGGAATTCAACAGCAGTGCTTATTAAAGTTTAAAAAATCAATTATGACTATAAATATAGCCGATGCTGAAATGCTGTCGTCGTATGCTGAAGAAATGGCTTCTTACGGCCATCGTTATGCAGCTTTTTCTCCGGATCAGATAACTGATTCCGATACGATTGAGTTTTTTAGGACCTCATTTGATGCTCAGGAATACTGCTTTGTGATGACTAATGATGTGGACTATTTTAAGAGTATGCCAATTGAATTACTTATAGGTGACTTAAAGATACTTATGCAGAGCGGAATTGATATTTCATGTAATGAGGCACTTGATCTTACTGCATTTGCCCGATTGGAAAGGGAGAAAAAGGAATTATTAGAAAATAACTTAAATATAAACATAATGAATCAGAAAAATTTAGAATACCTAAAAGACCAGTTAAAATATACTGGATTTGGTGAGACGTTCGAAGCTGAACTGAAAGAGAACATGCAGAGAGGAGATAAGGATTTTAAAATTATCCATAACGGCATTATGAATAATGGTGTCCCAAACAAAGATACCTTGACCGTTGAATTGAACTTTAAGAAGTCAGACCAGACTGATATGTATTTTTTTAATTCCTATCATGTGAATCTGCAGAAAGAGGAAAATAAGCCGGGGCTGGAGCAAACCTTTTATATCAATAAAGACAGCAGCAGTATTACACTCAAAGAAGCTTACAATTTAATGGAAGGCCGCTCGATAAACAAAGACCTAAAAACTAAAGAAGGCGAATTGTATAATGTTTGGTTGAAAATGGATTTCAAGGAGGCAGCTGACAGTAATGGAAACTTTAAACTGAGTCATTATCATCAAAATTACGGTTATGATCTGCAAGCCAGTCTTGAAAAACATTCAATTAAAGAACTGAATACTCCAAAATATAAGGAGGACCTTTTAAGCTCACTGAAAAAAGGAAATCTGCAGTCGGTAACTTTTGTTATTGGAGGAGTAGAAAGCAAACAATATGTAGAGGCCAATCCTCAATTCAAAACATTAAATGTTTATGATGTGAATTTCCAGCGAATTAATCACCGTGAAAGTAAAGAAGAGAAAAAATCTGAATCTGAGAATCAATCTGTTTCAAAAGAGCAGAAAAAGAATATTGATGCTGATTCCGATTCTTCTGAACCTGAAAACAAAAAGAATAATAAAAAAAGTAAATCGCATTCGATTTAGTAATGGACAGTTTAAAACCCTTATCTGATTTTTTTTCAGCTGTTGAAAAGGATTTTCGTATTAGTTCAACGCATATTGCCATTTATGCAGCACTGCTGAAATTCAGATCAGATATGGGGTTTATTAATCCCATTGCAGCATCTGCAGATGATATTAAACCGATAGCTAAACTTTCTTCATCAAAAGTATATCTAAGGTGTGTAGGTGAGCTTAATGAGTATGGCTATCTAGTTTATATGCCAGTGAAGAAAAGAAAGCAGAAGAGCAAGATTTATTTTATAACCGATCAGTAAGTAAAAATGAATTTAAAAATGAATTTAAAAATTAAGTTATGAGTGAAGTTGTGACAAAAGAAGATTTAAGACAGTTTGGACTGGTACTTTTTGACAAGATACAAACTGCATTTGCCAACGCAAATTTTGCTGATAAAAATTCGATGGATCCTGAGTGGCTTAAAAGCAAGGCAGTGAGAAGACTGCTTGATATTTCTGCAGGATCTGTGCAGAATCTTAGAGCGACTGGCAAAATACGCTTTAAAAAAGTTTTGGGTTCTTATTATTATAGTAAAGAGGATCTTCAAAAGCTGTTTAAAGATGAACGTTAGACCAAAAGAAAAGCAGTTAATGAATTATTTATCCGCTTATTTAAATGATCCAAAACTGAATGTATGGCACTTGATGATTTTAACCGCACTTTTGAGCCTCGGATATCAGCAGAGAGATTGGAGCAGCATAAAAGTCTGCCGCAGTAGAATTATGATGCTTTCACATATTAATACACTGCCGACTTATCATAAATATTTTAAAGAACTTCAAAATTTAGGTTATATAAAATATAAACCTTCTTATCATCCAGGCTGCAGGAGCGAAGTTGAATTAAATAAAAAGAGGTTATCTCAGATGTGAGATAACCTCTTTTTCGTTATTTGATGTTCTTATAATTTACGATGTGATCTTATATTTCTCTTTAATTAGTTGGATTTCTTTCTCTAATCTACTAAGTGCAGTAAGATCTTCCATTGCCATCTCAGCTTTTTCAGGATTTAGTTTTTTATTAAGAAGCGTCATTTCCCGGCCTATGGTGGCTTGTTCTGTGATGGCGTAAGATTCAGTCTGTTTAACTGATGAATGGCCAAGCATCTCCTTTACTACATTAATGGGGACGTTATTGTTTAATGTTACTGTGCTTCCAAATGTTCTTCGGGCCATGTGTGTGTTCAGAGTAAATGAGAAACCGCATAGAGATGCAATTTCTTTAAGGTATTCATTCATTTTCTGATTAGAAGAAACCGGCAGTACAGCTCCGCGCTTAAGACAGAGCGGATGGTCTTTGTATTTCTCAAGAATTTTGATAGCCTTGGGAAGAAGCGGGATTCTTGCCGTAGAATTTGTTTTCTGTCTTTCAGATAAAATCCACTGATTTCCGTCAACACCATCTTTTATGTCAGCTTTCTGGAGCTGAAAAGCATCAATGTAAGCAAGTCCTGTGTAGCATTGGAAAACAAAAATATCCCGCACGGTATTGAGTCTTTCAGTTGAAAATTGGCGTCTTTCCAGTTCAGCCAATTCTTTTGCAGATATGGGCTTCTTTACAATTTTAGTTTTCTTCCCTTTAAAATTCCTAAATGGATCTTTAATTATGATTTCTTTATCGATGGCTCGTATTACAATTTTCTTGAAATTGGAAATGTATTTAAGTGTGGTATTATTTGCGCATTTCCTTACTGTGCGAAGATAGAACTCAAAATCTTTTATGAATTCAAAATTTAAATCAGCAAATTCAAAATCACTAGTATTGTATTTGAATTTAATGAAAGCCGTTACGTGATTTTTAGTGATATTGAATCTTTCCAATGTGGCTTCAGTATATCCGTTGCCAATTAGGGCTTTCATTTCATCATTGTGTTTTTGAAATTCTTCCAGCACCTTGGCTCTGGGTGTCATTCTTCCCATAACATGGTCCATGATCTTTTGGGAAGTTATGGGTTTTCCGGTGTACATAATTTCTGATTTGATTTCATGGATCTTCATAGCGAGTGAATCCAGAAAAAAGTTCAGGGATTTTGCGTCTTCTTTTGTACCTGTTGCTCTCTCGGTTTTCTGGTTCCAGCGCTCGCTGTCCCATTTCCGTCTTGTGGATGCTTCTTTCGGGATTCCGTCAACGGTTATCCTGAAATAAACGATTCTAATGTTACTCTCATTGCGGGATGCTTTCAAAAAGAATATCAACCCAAAGCTGTTCTCTAGCATAATTCAACTTATTAGATTAGTAAATGTAGAATTATAACCTCATTTAAACAAGATGTAAACGTGCTTAACCCCTTTGATATCGGGACTTAAGATGAAATTTTGTGGCACATTTTCGAAATTTCCAAGTGTGCCACGAATGTGCCACAAAGATTTTGTTCGATTTTATAAATATTGAAAAGTGGTATAAAAGAAAAAACCCTGCAAATCGTTGGATTTGCAGGGTTTACCGCTCTTTTTGGCCATTTTTGAAAACTTTGAAAATCTTGTTTTTCCTTTGTTTTCGGGCCTTCGCGGAGAAAGAGGGATTCGAACCCCCGGACCTGTTACAGTCAACAGTTTTCAAGACTGCCGCATTCGACCGCTCTGCCATTTCTCCAGTATGTCGCAGATCATTTGCTGATTGCGAGTGCAAATATAAGATGCTTTTTCGGTTCTCAAAACTTTTTTTGGACTTTTTTTGAAAGTTTTTTTTAATAATTTTCAAGTGTCTAATTACCAGTATTTACGAGGAACTGATTTTTGAAAAAATTATTCCAAGTCGTCTAAAACCGGTACTGGTTTTTTGTTTTCATCAACTGCAACAAACGAAAAAGTTCCTGAAACTACGGTTTCGCGAAGTTCAGAATACATTTGTTCCATAAAAATATCTACGTGAATTTTACAACTCGTTCTTCCAACGCTAATCACTTTGGCTACTAATTCGATTAAAGTTCCGGCAGGAATTGCTTTTTTAAAATCAATTTGACCGGTTGAAATCGTAACTACTTTTTTTCGGCTGAATCGTGTCGCACAAATAAAAGCAACTTCATCCATCAGATGAAGTGCAGTACCTCCGAATAAAGTGTCATAATGGTTTGTTGTACTCGGAAAAACCGCTTTAAAAATGTGTGTTTCCGATTTTGCAATTCTTTCTTCTAATGTTCCCATAATTTATTTAGTAGCTTACGTATTCGGTAATTTCAAGACCGTATCCAATCATTCCCACACGTTTTGTTTGTTCCGTGTTAGAGACTAGTCTGATTTTTGAAATATCAATATCGTGTAAGATCTGAGCGCCAATTCCGTAATCTTTACTGTCAATGATCACTTTTGGTGCTTTCATTGTTCCTCCTGCTTGTAAGGTTTTAAGTTCTGCAATTCTATTCAACAGATTTACAGCCGTCATGTCCTGGTTAATAAATAATACAGCGCCTTTGCCATTTTCATTAATCACCTTAAACATATCGTCTAATTGCTGCTCGGCATTATTGGTCAATGTTCCTAACAAGTCATTGTTTACCTGTGAAGAATTGATTCTCGTTAAGATAGGTTCTCCCAGATTCCAGGTTCCTTTTGTTAACGCAATATGAATTTGTTTGTTGGTAGTCTGCTCGTATGCTCTTAATCTAAAAGTTCCAAAGCGTGTTTCGATATCAAAATCTTCTTTTTTTACAATCAAACTGTCGTGCTGCATTCTGTAGGCTACTAAATCTTCAATCGAAACTAATTTCAAATTGAATTTCTTAGCTACTTTTACTAATTCCGGTAAGCGTGACATGGTACCGTCTTCGTTCAGAATTTCGCAAATTACACCAGCCGGCTTGAATCCAGCTAGTCTCGCAAAATCAATTGCAGCTTCTGTATGTCCTGTTCTTCTTAAAACACCGCCTTGTTTGGCTACCAAAGGAAAAATATGCCCCGGGCGTGCCAGTTCATGTGGCTTAACATTTGAATCTGTTAGTGCTAACACTGTTTTAGATCGGTCAGCTGCTGAAATTCCAGTGGTTACTCCGTGTCCTTTTAAATCAACAGAAACTGTAAAAGCAGTTTCCATATGATCCGTATTGTTGGTAACCATTGGTCTTAGATCTAATTCCTTACAACGGCTTTCTGTCAATGGGGCACAAAT
Source organism: Flavobacterium sp. T12S277 (assembly GCF_048514875.1). Lineage (NCBI taxonomy): Bacteria > Pseudomonadati > Bacteroidota > Flavobacteriia > Flavobacteriales > Flavobacteriaceae > Flavobacterium > Flavobacterium sp. T12S277. The sequence goes on from NZ_JBLYEG010000003.1 coordinate 18,697, forward strand.
TAACCCACGTCCGTGAGTCGCCATAAAATTGATCATTTCCGGAGTTACCTTTTCGGCAGCAGCCAGAAAATCACCTTCATTTTCACGATCTTCATCATCGACTACAATGATTACTTTACCCTGACGAATGTCTTCAATAGCTTCTTCAATGGTATTCAGTTGTATTTTTGTTGTTGACATAATTATTTTTGATTTTGAGCAGGGAAGAACCGCTCTGAAATTTTTTGAAATAGTTGTGATATTGGAGTTGTAATTGCGTCAAAGTTGATTAATCCGTTGTCGTTAGTAGCACGATACGTTAATAAAACAGCTAAAGGCAATAATATAAAAGAAGACATCCATGATCCTATAAACGGACTCATTCCGCCTTCCTGCGAAAGTCTTTTTCCAAAAGTATTGATGAAATGGAATGTAATAAAAATTAAAACGGCAAAAACTATAGGCAAACCGAGTCCTCCTTTACGGATGATGGCTCCTAATGGTGCGCCAATAAAAAACATTAAAAAGCAGGCAAACGCAATAACGAACTTTTCATATAAGGCCGTTAAGTGCTTGTTGATGTCTCTTTGTTTGTCTTTTAAATCGTTTTGTGTGGTTTCAATCGAATAGATGTTGCTTGTAACATTGCTGCTGGCCATTTTAAGAACATCAGATTTCTCTTTGGTGGTATAGAGCGATAAAAGATTATTGGGTAAATCTTTTTTCTTTATAGCTGTTTTTAAGGTTGGTGGCGATTTTCGGATCCCAACACGCTGATTGATGTTTTCTGAAAAAGAAATAATTTCATTGTCCAGATTTTTGTTCAGGGAATCCAGTGTGTAGCGAAGCTCGCTAACATTCAGCATTCCATTTGTATTGCTTATATTTTCCTTATCGTCATCGATTTTGTTTAATTCAGATAAGTCGATATTGATGATCTGCTTTTTGAAAGCTCCTTTTATGAAAGGCAGTTTGGCGCGATCCTCGTATTTTTTCGGAGTAACATCCTGGTAGTAATAACCATCATTTAAAACTAATTTTAAAATGCTGGATTTTTCGTTACTCATTAATTTACCGCTCTTAGCCTTAATAACGGTTTTGTTTTCACCGGTATTGTTTGGCTTTTCGTGAATAGTAACGCCAGTTAAAATGTTTCCATTTTCTCCTGATTTTTTGTTGACCTTAATATTGTAGAATCCAACATCATTAAACTGTCCTTCGGCAATTGCCATTGCGGGCTTGGCCTGTGCGATGTTTTTTCGAAAATTAATAAACTTGTATTCCGCATACGGAATCACATTATTGGCAAACCAAAAAGCGACAATACTTAAAACAAAGATAAACACTATTAAACCCCGCATCGCTCTTTGAAGCGATATTCCGGATGATTTCATGGCCGCGAATTCATAATTCTCAGCCAGATTTCCAAAAGTCATAATAGAGGCTAGTAAAACCGATAGAGGTAAAACCAGCGGAATGATTCGGGGCATCGAGAATAAAAGGAATTTTACCACCAGTATCAAATCCAGGTCTTTACCTGCAAGTTCTGAGATAAAGAGCCATACGGTTTGAAGTATGAAGATAAAAAAAAGGATTACAAATACCGTAGTAAATGTAATCAGGAATGTTTTTAGTAAGTATTTGTCTAAAATTTTCAACCTTGTAATTAGTCTAATTTATTGATGTAGTATTTTGGATATTTGCTCGCTACAAATGTAAATTGATTTTTTGATAAAGGCTGATTGGTTTTAAAAGAATTAACGGTTAAAGTGGTTTTTGTTCCATTTTTTCCGGTTTCGATCAAATTATAGATGTGTTTAGTCTGAACATCAATACCTAAAAGAATCTCTTTTCTTTGGTCTTTAGAATTTGTAGGGGCTAATTTGATGTATTGAATTTTTCTTCCTTTTACGTTCTGTACAATATCCATATTGTATTTGTATCCTGAATTAAAGAAAGTCAGCATTTTTGAAGGCGTAATAGCAGTATCGTCTTTTTCGTTTACTTTAGAAATGGTTACTTCTTCATCTTCCGGAACGATAGTGTATGTTTTCTGACCGTCGAATATCTTCGTTACTCCCATAAAATTCAATACATATTGATTGCCTTTCATTGTCACATTACCTTTACTGTCCTGGTTGATGTTTTCTTTGGCGTTATTCAGAGTGTATTTAAAGTCAATAACAATATTGTTGTAGCTCTTTATTTTAGAAGTTACTTCATTCAATAAATCTTTGGCTTTTTTATCCTGAGCCTGAATAGAAGTGAAGCTCAAAAGCAATAAAACTGCCATTTGAATGCACTTTTTAGTCGTCTTAGTAATAGAATTGTTTTGGATTTCCTGAATTTTTGTTTTCATGATGGGCTTAATTTTGTTCATTATTAAAAAATTGATCAAGAGCACTTAAATCAGTTATGTTTACAGTTCTTGCTTTACTGCCTTCAAAAGGGCCAACAATTCCGGCTGCTTCCAGCTGATCGATCAAACGACCGGCTCTGTTGTATCCTAATTTTAATTTTCTTTGCAGTAGTGAAGCGGAACCTTGTTGTGCGTTGACAATAATCTCAGCAGCTTCTCTGAATAAAGTGTCTCTTTCGGAAATATCCACATCAAGATTGATGCCAGTTTCTTCTCCAATAAACTCCGGAAGCAAATAAGCCGTGGCATACGCTTTTTGCGAACCGATAAAATCCGTAATTTTTTCTACCTCAGGAGTGTCGATGAAAGCACACTGTACACGTACTACATCATTTCCGTTGGTGTATAATAAATCTCCACGTCCAATTAACTGATCGGCTCCCTGAGTATCCAGAATCGTTCGGGAATCAATTTTAGAAGTTACTCTAAAAGCAATTCTCGCAGGGAAATTCGCTTTAATTAAACCTGTAATAACGTTAACCGACGGCCTTTGTGTGGCAATAATTAAGTGAATACCAATAGCACGGGCCAGCTGGGCCAAACGCGCAATCGGAATTTCGACTTCTTTACCTGCCGTCATAATCAAATCGGCAAACTCATCGACTACCAGAATGATATATGGCAAAAAGCGGTGACCTGCTTCAGGGTTTAATTTTCGTGCTCTGAATTTTTCGTTATACTCCTTAATATTACGCACCATTGCGTCTTTTAGCAGGGAGTAACGGTTATCCATTTCAACACAAAGAGAGTTTAGGGTATTTACTACCTTGGCATTGTCTGTGATGATGGCGTCTTCGGTATCCGGAAGTTTGGCTAAATAATGTCTTTCAATTTTATTGAAAAGCGTAAGCTCTACTTTTTTCGGATCTACCAGTACAAATTTGACTTCTGCCGGATGTTTTTTGTATAAAAGAGAGGTTAAAACGGCATTCAAACCTACAGATTTTCCTTGTCCGGTTGCTCCTGCCATCAATAAGTGAGGCATTTTGGCTAAATCGACCACGAAAGTCTCGTTTGAAATGGTTTTTCCTAAGGCAATTGGCAGCTCCATTTCGGCTTCCTGAAATTTTGCCGATCCAATAACGCTTTTCATCGAAACCATTGTCGGGTTCTTATTCGGAACCTCGATACCAATGGTGCCTTTTCCTGGAATTGGGGCGATAATACGAATCCCTAATGCCGAAAGGGATAGCGCGATATCGTCTTCTAAACTTTTAATTTTAGAGATTCTGATTCCGGCTTCCGGTACAATTTCGTATAAAGTTACCGATGGACCAACGGTTGCTTTGATTTGGGCAATTTCAATTTTGTAATTGCGCAGTGTATCTACAATTTTGTTTTTATTTTCTTCTAATTCTTCCTGATTGATAGTGATTCCGCCAGTCGAATATTCTTTTAATAAATCAATTGTTGGGAACTTGTAATTGGATAAGTCCAAAGTGGGGTCAAATAAACCAAAATCGGCTACCAAACGGGAAGCCAGATTTTCTTCGATAATATCCTCTTCTTCTGCTTTTTCAATTACAAATTCTTCTGTGTGAACAGGGGTTTTTACAGTTACCGGATTTACATCCATCTGAACTGGTTTTAAAACCGGATTCAAATCAATTTCTGATGCATTTGAAATGGTAGGTTTCAGAGCTTCTTTGTTGATTTCGAATTGGCTGACATCCGATTTTAAATGAATATTGTCCAATTCCGGATCTTCTTCCTCGATTGCAAATTCTTCTAAATTATAAGCGCTTTCAGCTTCCTGTGGCTTTTTTATAGACGCGAGTTCTGAACTGAATTCCTTTTTGGTAGAATCAAAAAATGATTGAATTTTTTCAGGTGATAGTTTGATTTTAAAAATAAGGTATACAATTAACCCGAAAAGAAGCGTAAGTAAAGTACCTGTTTTTCCAATGTAATCTTGTAAAAACAGGTTAAGTTCGTACCCAATTGTTCCGCCTAATTCAGGTGCTGATGTGGCGAAAAATCCAAATAGTACAGAAACAATAATAATAGCAAACAGATCCCAGAACCAAATGTTTTTTAACTTTTTGGTAGAGAGTTCCAAAGCCAGAAACATTCCGGTAAGAAAAAATAAACGCACCAGTACAAAGGCGGCAATACCAAAACCTCTGTATACAATAAGATCGGCGAGGAAGGCCCCGAATTTTCCGAGCCAGTTTTCTACAACTTCAGTACGATCACCAAACTGGGTTACCGCACTTTGGTCAGATTGCCATTGTCCGTTGACATAAAAAGAAATAAATGCCACTAATAGTGCAACTGAAAAGAGCACCAAAAGGCATCCCAAAACAAACTTTTGCTGTTTGGTTAATTTCAAGTACTTAGCGGTTTCAGTCTTTGATTCGTTTTTTTTGTCTAAAGTTTCTTTTTTGGTTGTTTTTGCCATTCTTGCGTTTACTGTTGCCTATATAAATTTTGGGAGATAAATGATTAAGCCTATTGCTATTGCTGTCATTGCAGCAAAAAACACCGCTCCGGCGGCAATATCTTTAATAAAACCGATTCGTTTGCTGTAATCAGGATGAATAAAATCGGCGATTTTTTCGACTGCCGTATTCAGACCTTCAACACTTAAAACTAGACCTATGGCTAATGTTTGGCACAGCCATTCGGTCTGTGAAATATGAAAATAAAACCCGGCAATGGTCATGATAATTCCCAATGAGAATTGAACCATAATGCTGTGTTCTGTTTTGATCAATTTTACGGCTCCATTAAAAGCATAGGTCATACTTTTTAATCGGCCAGTAACAAAGGTATTGTCTTTTTGAAATTCCATTTAAAGGTCTTATAGTGCTGCTAAAGCTGCTTCGTAATTTGGTTCGTTTGCAATTTCAGCTACTTGTTCTGTGTGGACTACTTTTCCATCAGCATCAACTACAATGATTGCTCTTGAATGTAATCCGGCTAAAGGTCCGTCAACAATTTCTAAACCATTAGTTTTTCCGAAATCTCCTGCTTGGAAATCCGATAAATTAACTACATTTTCTAATCCTTCTGCACCACAAAAACGTTTTTGAGCAAATGGTAAATCTCTTGAAATACACAATACAGTTGTGTTCTCTAAATTGCTCGCGCTTTCATTGAATTTTCTAACAGATGTAGCACAAGTTCCAGTATCGATGCTTGGGAAAATGTTTAAAACTAATTTTTTTCCGCTGAAATTCCCTAAAGAAGCAACTGATAAATCGTTTTGTACTAATTTGAAATCAGCCAGTTGTGATCCAACTGCTGGTAACTCGCCTGAAGTATGAATAGGATTTCCTCCCAATGTTATTGAAGCCATGATTTTTATTTAAATTAATGAGGTTCAAAAGTAAGGATTAATATTTGAATCTAAAAGTATTTGTTAATGGGTTTAAGGAGAGATTAAGGATAGTTTTTGGGCTGGTATGAATTAACGAATTTGAATGGAGAGGGCTTTGTTAAAGTTTCAAATTTTAACAAAACGGGAGTAGGGAGTTTGTTGCTAAACTTGCGTTTTTCGTTTGTTGGTCTGAGTGGGGACGAAGATCTTTTGTAGCGTGAAAGTCCTTCGACTTCGCTCAGGAAGACACCATTGGTTCAAACTGAGGCTGAATACCGCCACTGAGACTGAAAACTGAGACTGAAAACTAAAAAAAAAGCGTCTCAAAATTGAAACGCTTTTTTCCTTGTCATGTTTTTTTTATTTGTAATGCTCGATTATTTATCGATGGAACCTAAAACACGTTTCATAAACGCATTTAGAGCTTCTTTTTTATCGGTACCCTGAACTACCATTTTGTGTACTTCAAGCGCACCATACATATTTGAAATTAATTCGCCAATTACATCTAATTCTTCATCTTTCAAAGACGGAATTTCAGTCATAGCTTCCAAAACTTCGATGGTTTCAATGATATAATCCTGATCGTTTTCTTCGATGAATTGGGTCAATTGCTTTATTACGGGTAATTTCATAATTAGATTTCTTAGATTTTAGACATTCTTAGACTTCTTAGACTTTCTTGAAAATTTAGACATCATCTAAGGAGTCTAAAAATCTAAGTAAGTCTAACCAATCTCATTACGCGATCGCGTTTACCAAGTCGATTAAAACTTCTTGCTTATTGGTTTGAGTTTCTCCAACCAATTGTCCGTTTACAAAAGTGGCGAAAGTAGGCAGATTGCTTACATTGGCTAACTTTCTTGATTCCGGTGAATTTTCAGCATCAACCAAAACAAAAGTGATAGCTTCGTTTTCTGTTGCTAATTTTTTGAATTTTGGTTTCATAATACGGCAATTTCCACACCATGAAGCTGAATATTGTACTACTACTTTTTCGTTTTTAGCAACTAAATCTGCTAACGTATCTTCGTTTAAGTCGATTAACATTTTTTTATTTTTTAAGATTCTGAGGTACTGAGGTTCTAAGCAGCTAAGTTTTTGCTACTTTTCTATCAGTCTTTTTTGGGATGTTTTTAGGCATTAAGATTTTAAGTTACTAAGGCTTTAAGATAAAATCTTAGAACCTTAGCATCTTAGTAGCTTAGAACCTTTAAAAGGAATTAGTTAGCGCTCAAATACTCAGCAGTACTAAGTCTGTCTGCGCTCATTGCTTCTTTTCCGGCTTCCCAGTTTGCAGGACAAACTTCACCTTTAGTTTGAATGTGTGTGTAAGCATCAACCATTCTTAAGTATTCGTTTACGTTACGTCCTAATGGCATATCGTTAACACTTTCATGGAAAATTTTTCCAGTTTCGTCAATTAAATAAGTAGCTCTGTACGTTACGTTTGAACCTTCAATGATAACTGAATCAGTCTCTTCGCTGTAGCTTGTAGCTTCGATATCAAGGATCCCTAAAATGTTAGCTAAGTTACGGTTAGTATCTGCTAAGATTGGGTAAGTTACACCTTCGATTCCACCATTGTTTTTTGGTGTGTTCAACCAGGCAAAGTGTACTTCGTTTGTGTCACATGAAGCTCCGATTACGATAGTATTTCTTTTTTCAAATTCTGGTAAAGCAGCTTGGAAGGCGTGTAATTCAGTTGGGCAAACAAAAGTGAAATCTTTTGGGTACCAAAACAATAATACTTTTTTTTTGTTGTTTACTGCTTCTTCAAAAATGTTGATTTTTAAATTATCACCCATTTCAGAGATAGCATCAACTGCAATACTTGGGAATTTTTTTCCTACTAAAGACATATTTTTCGTTTTAAAGTTAAAAATTTATTTCTGCTGCAAAAGTAGGGTATAAGTATAGAATCTTATAATAAGATGTGATTATTAATATTTATTAACTGATAGTTTTTGATTATGAGTAATAGTTTGTGTATTGTAAGTTATTGAATGTCAATATTTACGGGAAGGCTTCCTTTGCAGGTACTATTTTCAAGAAATTGATTTCCGGCATTTTTTTGAAACTCTTCAAAATCCTGATACACCTGAACAAGTCCTGAAGCCTTTGAAAGGTTCGGGATTATTGGTAAAACATAAGGATTCCCAAAAACATAAAGAATACATTTTTTGGTTTGAAGCAAATCAGACAGCAATGTCAAAACTTCGGCATTGATTTCAAAATTGTTCATCGGTTTTGCTTTCGGAACAAATAAGGAAATGATAATCGTTTCAAACGGCTCCATACTTTTTTGAATTTGCTGAAGGTTTGAATCTTCCAGGTTCTCAAAAGCAAATTCTGCTGAATTTAGCTTTGAATTTAAGGTTTGAAAGAACGGATTATTGCTGTTTTTGTACAAACTCAATTTGGCCAGCTGCTTGTTTCTTTGTGCTTCAAAAACTTGTTCAGTAGTGAAATTATTGATGATTTTGGTGATGGAATTTTGAGCAATTTCAAGATTTAAAGCTGAGGTTTTTTCAAAATTCAGTTCTCCTGAGGTAAATGGAGTTTCAGCTAAGATCCCAACTTTTTGTTTGGCTTTTAGGATTCGGTTAAAACTTTCTTCAATGCGTTCCGGAGAAGCATTTTTAAGAATGGCTTCAATTCCTTCGGGTACATTTTCGGCGAAACATAAAACGTCGTTGCCGGCATTAAAGGCTTCCCATTCGAGTTCTCCTTTGGTTTCGTATAATTTAGAAACGCTGTGCATGTTCAGGGCATCAGAAATTACCAAACCATCATAACCTAATTTTTCTCGTAAAAGTGTTTCGATAATAGGTTTTGATAAAGTTGCCGATGTATTTTTTCCGTCATTTAAACTTGGAACGGCCAAATGTCCAATCATAATCGAATCGACATTGTTTTCAATTCCTTTAATAAATGGGTATAATTCATTTTCGAGTAATTCTTCCAAAGTTTCGTTTAAAACCGGTAATCCCAGATGCGAATCGACATTGGTATTTCCGTGCCCCGGAAAGTGTTTGAGGCAGCCTAAAATTCCAACTTCGGACATACCTTTCAGATATTCGACAGCAAAATCGGCTACTTTTTCTTTGTTTTCACCAAAAGAACGATAGCCAATTACCGGATTATTAGGGTTGTTGTTGATGTCTGCCAGTGGCGACAAGTTGTAATGAATCCCGGCCGCTTTTAAATCTAAACCAATTTGTTTTCCAACTTCATAAACCAAATGTGATTGGCTTTCCGGTAATGCTCCCAAAGTGATCGCGTAGGGGTATTGTGGTGTTTTTTCAATGCGCATCGCCAGGCCCCATTCGGCATCAATACTGATTAAAAGTGGGGTGGAGGCTGCTTTTTGGTAGCGAACGATCAGGTCTTTTATTTTTTGATAACTATCGTCATTGAATTCGACTTTCTTCTTGCTTTCGTAGTTCGTCGCGGCACTGGCACGGCTGTGAAAAAAGGTAAGTCCGCCAATGTTGTGTTCTTTTATTAAACGTTCCGTTTCCTGAATGTTTTCTTCAGTATCGTTTATAAAAACTGCAGGAAAAAAAAATTGTCCCACTTTTTGTCTTAATGCTTGAGCTGTTATTTTCATTATTATAAAGTCTTTTTCATGCAAACGCTATTCTCCATTTTTTCGTAAGGAGGATAATTTGGGATAATAGTGTAACCTAATTTTTGGTACAAATTGATGGCTTCGGGCTGATTTTTACCGGTTTCTAAAATCGTATAAGGGTATTCAACTTCCTTAGCCCATTGTTCCAGTTCTGCCAGTACCTGAGAAGCAATCCCTCTTTTACGGAAATCCGGATGTACAAACATGCGTTTGATTTCTACCGTATCTTTTTCTTTTTCTCTGAAAGCGCCACAACCCACAGCAACATCATTTTCGTAAAAAACGACAACATGTTTTATTTGATCGGTCTTGTTGAATTGATTGTAAAAGGCATGGTCATCTCCATCTCTGATTTTTAAATCCTGATCCAGTAAAACTACCAGGTTTCTAAAATCAATGTCGTCAGAGTTGGTTCTTTTTAAAGCAATCATGGCAAATTGTATTAAAAGTTAGGTTTATTTCAGCTTGCTTTTCTTTTGTTTGGCAAGTTGTGTTTTGGTGTGTAATGCTTTTTCTAATCGGTTTTTAAAACGGAAAAGCTTTGGTAAACCTTCAATTCTATCTTCGATTGTAATTTCTTCGTATACGATAATGGCTTTTTCCAAAACTCTGATTTCATTATCGATATTATTTTCGTTTTTGTAGATCGTTGCTAATCGATCATAAGGATGATTTCCTTTAAAGCTTTCCTTGACATTTTCCTCATACAACTCAATTGCTTTTTCTAAATTTCCTGCTTTCTCGAACTCAGCTCCTTTGAGGTTGCGTTCGGCCTGCAGATTCTCATTGATTTCCATATGTAAGATGTTTGATTTGGGGTTTAAACTTCTTCAGCTTTTTTTCCAAAATCTTTCGGGAAAATTAAAAAACGTGATAAAATAAGACCTGGAATTGTGGCAATTACTACCCAAATAAAGAAGTTTTCATAACCTAAATATTTTTGTATAAAACCACTTAGCATTCCCGGAAGCATCATTCCTAATGCCATAAAACCAGTTGCAAGAGCGTAATGTGCAGTTTTCGATTCTCCTTCTGCAACATGTATCAAATACATCATAAAGCCTGTGAAACCAAAACCGTATCCAAATTGTTCGAGAATGACAGTAATGCAGGTATAGAGATTTAGAGGAGAGTTAATTTCGAAAAAATAAAAATTTAAATGCAGATGGAAAATATCCTGCGGTTGAAAATGGGCCAATCCGATAAAACCAAGAATAGGTAGATGCATCGTCAAAAACATAGGAAACATCCATTTGGTAAGACCGTGTTTAGAGAGTGCAATTCCACCCAGGATTCCTCCAACAGTTAAAGCAAAAATCCCTAAAGTTCCGTAAATTATTCCAACTGCTTCGGTATCTAATCCCATTCCGCCCAGTTCTTTTCCATCCAATAAAAAAGGGCTTAACATTTTAAGTAACTGTGATTCACCAAGTCTGAAAACAAGGATGAAAGCGAGAATTATTCCAATTTGCTTTTTTTGAAAGAAACTGGCAAATACAGTCGCAAAGTTTTGATGATGCGCTTTATCAGTACTTTCTGATGCATTTATTTCGTCTTTTGGAGTAAAGATGAAATTGTAAAGCGTGATAAAGGTCATTAACAAACCAACAATAATCATGGTATAGGACCAGGCTTTTGTATTGTCGCCATATTTATGTTCTAAATAACCGGCAAGCAAAACAATTAATCCATTTCCGGCAAGCATCGAAAGTCTGTAAAATGTACTTCTGATTCCTAAGAAAAAAGATTGTTGCTCTTTTGGTAAAACCAGTAAATAAAAACCATCACTGGCTATATCATTAGAAGCCGAAGCAAAAGCGGCCACCCAGAAAATCGCTAAGGTCATCATGAAAAATCCACTCGCCGGAATCGTAAATCCGACTACTAAAAAAGCAATGGAAATAAGCAGCTGCATCGATAAAAACCACTTTCTTTTGGTACCGGTCAATTCGATTAGCGGGCTCCAGAGCGGTTTAATCACCCAGGGTAAGTATAATAAACTGGTGTAAACACCAATGTCTTCATTCGATATTCCCAGATTTTTGTACATAATTACAGAAACGGAGATAATTATGGCATAAGGCAATCCAGATGCGAAATTGAGAAACGGAATCCAGAACCATGGTTTATTATCTGTTTTCATTAGGCTGGGCAGGGGTATAAGGTTTAAATGTCTTTTTTAAGTCGATCGCAGCGGGTGTACTTTCGTTGGCATAATAATCGATAAAGGTCACAGCGCAGGCTTTGTACTGACTGATTTTTTCGACAGGAATGCTAAAGGTAATCACGTCACCAGTTTCGCGAACGGTAATTTTATCGATAATTTTTGTAGCGTCGTTAATGTCTACTTTCGAGACATGATCGCCACCGTAAATTACCATATAACGCACTTTTGTGTTCAACGGATTTTTGATCGTGAAGGTGTATTTGCTGCTGTCTTTTGAATATTCATTTACAAACGGTGTATCGATTATAATGTGTTTTAAATTAGGAACCGCAGCCGGAAGTGCCGGATATTTATATTGATTTTCCTCTAAAAGACGAACAATGTCAAAGTTTTTGTTCATGAACCATTTAGAGCTGAAATAGGCGCTTCCGCTTACTTTTTTGAAACTTCTGGCATAATCAATCTGAGTTGGGATTTCACTTGCAAAATTCCAGCTTTTGTCATTGTCTCCTCTAATTTTATAGGATGCGTGTCCGATATACAAAGCAGTATTGTTGGAGTTCTCCGACCACCATTTGACTAATTTTGAATAGGAAGCTTTCGGATTGTTCATGCTCCAGTACAATTGAGGCAGAATGTAATCAATCCATTTTTGGTCCATCCATAAAACAGGATCGGCATATAAATCGTCGTAATTTGAAGTGGATTGGGTTTCAGAACCTTTAGGATCCTGCGATTTATTTCTCCAAACGCCAAACGGACTGATTCCGAATTGTACCCATGGTTTGCTGGCTTTGATCATGGTAGAAATGGTGTGCACAAAATTACTCACATTCGCACGACGCCAATCGCCAATGCTTAGCCCGGCTCCATATTTTTTATAAGAGGCGGTATCGTTAAAGGTTTTTCCCGGAACGGTGTATGGGTAAAAATAATCGTCAAAATGAATGGCGTCGATATCGTATTTGTCGACTACTTCTTTTACGACTTTGGTTAAATGCTCCTGAACTTCAGGCAGTGCCGGATCGTAATATATTTTCCCTGCATATTCGATCATCCATTCGGGATGTTTAAAAATGTCGTGATTAGGACTTAGCTGCTGTTTGTTGAGATCGAAAGTGGCACGATACGGATTCAGCCAGGCGTGAAATTCAAAGCCTCTTTTATGAGCTTCTTCGATCATCCAGGCTAATGTGTCGTAATACGGATTGGGTGCCTGACCTTCTTTGCCAGTCAGAAAACGAGACCAGGGTGCGAGTTCTGTTGGGTACAAAGCATCACCAACACTTCTGACCTGAACAATTACGGCGTTATAATTTAATTTTTTATAGGCTTCTAAAATTTCAAGATAGTCCGCTTTTTCTTTCTCCACGCCGTCTGTAGCCGTTTTGGGCCAGTCGATGTTTACCACGGTTGCAATCCAAACCCCTCTAAATTCGTTTTTAGGGTAAAGGTCTTTTTCCTGTGCATTGGATTTCCATCCAAAGAAAAATAAAAATAGAATAGAGAATAATAGTTGCTGATTTTTATGCATTTCAATCTTTTTTAACAGAAACCAAAAATAGTTTTTTTAGATGAGTATAAGAAATTATATGCTCTTCGTTTTTTTTACAAAAATTATACCTTAAAAATGAGTCCTTTTTTGTAAAAATATCTTAACATACAACTCCATAAAAGAACATATAGTATAGAATAGGTCAGAGAAGATACCATTTGATTTTCAAAAAGCGGACTGATCCAATATTGGTACGCATAGTCTCTAACGTTGATGGAATTTGAAATATTTTGAGGATCCTGAACTTTAAGCAATGCGAGAGCGCGAGGTAATATTCCGGAAACAAAGAATACGATCATCGGGTTTACACCCCAAGCTAGTAAAAACGGTGTCCATTTTTTGTGATTCAGCACGTCTACGATATAATAAATCAGGGTGAGAAGGAAAAGCGCAATTCCGGCGGTAAACAGCACATAAGAGCTGCTCCAGAGTGCTTTGTTTAACGGGAAGACGATGGACCAAAGTAATCCTGAAAGAAGCAGTACAATGCTTAGGATTCCCATTTTTTTGGCAATTTCGATTTTAGGTAAAGGTTTAAGAAGCAATTGCCCAATTAGTAAACCAATCAATCCGTTGGCTATAGTGGGTACCGTGCTTAAAATGCCTTCAGGATCCCAGGTTTTAGTAGCGATGTACATATGATCTTTGAGTAAAATACTATCCAGCCACGAAGCTAAATTGGTACCCGGTTCGAGGTTTGCAGGACCAATTCCGGGAACGGGAATCAGCGTCATGATGCCCCAATATCCCAATAAAATAAGGACACTTAGAAGGATCTGGGTTTTTATGGTTGTTTTTAAATAAACAATAGACACCACTAAATAGACGATCCCAATGCGTTGCAACACGCCCGGAAGTCTGACATCGCTGAAATTTTCGTGTCCGCCGTAAGCTAAAGTCAGGAAAATAAGGAAAAGTCCAACGGCTAAAATGGTTTTGGTTTTAAGATTGAAGTTTCCGATTAAAGCATATCCGACCAAAAAGGTGATGACTAAACGAACCAGTAGAAGCGGGAATCCGTCGAGCCCTAAGAAATAAATACTGTTAAAAAAGTATAGAAAGAATCCGAGGCAAATAATGCGCAGGGAACGGGTGATTATTTTTAAGATGTTTTCGGGTTTGTCCTGTTTGATAGGCATGGCGAGTGGAATCGCAATTCCGACGACAAGAATAAAAAACGGAAAAACAAGATCGGCCAGGGTACAACCGTTCCATTTTGCGTGATCGAGAATGGGGTAAACATAATCCCAACTTCCCGGATTGTTTACGACGGTCATTAACAAGACGGTAAGTCCTCTTAAAACATCAACTGAAATGATACGGTCTTTCATTTTTTTATTTAATTTTATTTAATCCGTTTGGGACAATATTGTCATTTCGACCGAAGGGAGAAATCACACTAGTAGCTCGATAAAGTTACCCCAGTATGTGTCATTTCGATTTCTATGATAAAAGCATTTCTTTTTAGGAGCTAATCACGCTATCCGTTTCAATCTTTTGCGTCCGCCGCAGCGGACACAAAAGGATTTTCACTTCTATCGGGGCTAGGCCAATTATTTTCATAACAATATTTTCACCTGGTTGGTCATAGGATTGTAGGTTTTCTTTAGCTTCGTAACTATGTGTTTAATTATTAGTCACAATAATTTTTACTTAAGTTGGTAACGAAATTTTTCCCATGGTAACCGATGGAATCCCTTTATGTGAACCAAAATTAAAATCGTCTCCGGCTATGGTTTCATTGGCCAGAATGGCAAATAAAACGGCTTCTTTGGCATCGCCAGAAATACCCAGTTCGTCTGTTTTGTGAAAATCGCAAGGCAATAATTCTTTAAGCCATTGGACTAACAAGGGATTGTGTGTACCTCCGCCGGACAGGTAAATTTTGAAGTCTTCCAATTTTGAATCGGTCTGGCTTACGGCATACTGAATCGCCTCAGCAATTGTTTCGGCACTAAAACGGGTTAAAGTGGCCAGCAAATCGGGAGGGGAAATTGTATCGGGGGTACTTTTGTCCAAAGCTGCTTTTACGTATTCGGCACTAAAAAGCTCAGGTCCAATTGTTTTTGGGAATTCCTGACGGAAAAAAGCATCGTCTTTTAAATGGTTTAGCAACAGCTGGTTTACCGTTCCTTGTTTGGCTATTTCGGCATCTTTGTCATAACTTTTTTCGGGATAATACTGTTTGGTAAAAAGGTCGATTAGGGTATTTCCGGTTCCGGTATCGGTCACGAAGGTTTCTTCAGCATTTAAGGAAGCAGGTAAAAAAGTAAAATTAGCAATGCCGCCCATATTGAGCATGATGCGGTTTTCTCCCTTTTTTCCAAACAAAAAATAATCACCATAAACGGCCAAAGGAGCGCCTTCACCACCTGCAGCAATGTGTTTTTGTCTGAAATCAGACAGGGTGATGATACCCGTTTTTACGGCAATATGATCGCCGTCACCAATTTGTAAAGTGGCGTTTGAAAATTTTTCCTGCTGGTGCAAAAACTTAGGTGCGTGCAAAACCGTCTGTCCGTGTGAAGCAATCAAATCGATTTGGCTAGCGGGGATATTTCGTTTTTTCAGAAAATCGTTGATCATATCGGCGTGCAAAATTCCAATCCATTCGTTGAGCATGACCAAATGTTGAAAATCAATTTCTTTCTTCGCAAAAACTTTACGGATTTCAACTTTAATGTCTTCCGAATAATCGATGGTTTCAAATTGGTCTATTTTGACAACGGTATTTTGCCCTGAACCTGAAATTTCGCATAAGGCAATATCGAGTCCGTCAAGCGAAGTGCCGGACATTAACCCAATAATGCTGCGGGTTTCTTTTTTTGCAATTTGGTACAGTGCGCTAATATTTTTATTCATGAAATTTGAATTTTATGAAGATGATTTTTGGTGTAAAGGTTTTAAAATTAAGCTGTTGTGATGATTTGTTTTAACATATAGCGGCATGGATTATATGGTCTTAGCGTTTTTTCTGCCACGAATTCACGAATTATCGCTTTATACTAATTCGTGAATTCGTGGCGAAATTTTTTATTCACTCATCCTATATGTAAATGATGCATCATTTAGTTTTACCTTTTCTGAGCTTACAAAATCTATGTTTCTATGTGTTATCATTTTTTTGTTAACGGGTTAAAAATAGATTTTTTTGGCATTAATCGGCTTAAAAGTATATTTTTTTCTTTGATTTTTTACTGGTAAAATAAAGGCCTGTATAAGTAATCAGAGCATTTACAATTATTAATTCATTGTCAAAAACATAGCCCAAAAGGGCTTTGGAATTTTCGCTTAATAAATAGGTCAACAAAGGAGCCAAAATACAAAACAAGGGCACCAGTTTGTCTTTTACAATTCTGTTTTTCTGTAGTAATCCAAAAGCGTATAAACCTAACAGCGGTCCGTAAGTATAAGAGGCGGCCTTGAAAACCAGTGCAACAACAGAGCTGTCATTAAAGGAATTCAGAACAATAATCACCAGAAAGAAAAGAAAGGAAAAGGCAAGGTGTACCAAATGTCTTCGTTTTACATTTTTGGGATTTGAAATGTTTTCGGCTTTATCCATCCCTAGAAAATCAACACAAAATGAAGTGGTGAGGGCTGTTAAGGCAGAATCGGTAGTCGCAAAAGTGGCTGCGATAATTCCTAACAGAAAGACCAATGCAGGAATAGTCGCTAAATGATTCAGCGCAATTTCCGGAAAAAGCAGGTCGGTTCTGGGTTTGTTGGTTACTAAATCCAACAGCACTGCAATATTATTTTTTGCGGCATACATGTATAGTAAGGCACCCAGACTTAAAAAGAGGAGACTGATGGTGACAAAAATAACGGTAAAGGTGTACATGTTTTTTTGTGCTTCTCCGATGTTTTTACAGCTGATATTTTTTTGCATTAAATCCTGATCGAGTCCGACCATCGCAATCATTATAAACAATCCTCCCAGAAATTGCTTGGCAAAATGGAATTTATTGGTCAGGAAATCATCAAAGAAAAAGGTCTTAGAATAATTACTGTTTCGGATGGCTGAAACCGATTCGAAAATGGTTAAGTCTAAGCTGTTTAAAACAAAATAAATGGTAATAAAAACAGAGGATACCAGAAAGAATGTCTGTAGGGTGTCTGTGATAATAATAGCTTTCAGACCGCTGCGGTAGGTGTAGAGAAAAACAAAGGTCAGACCTAAAAATACGGTGAGCGGAAACGGAATGTGGTAGTAGTCAAAAACATAACGCTGCAGTACGAGTACCACCAGATAAAAGCGTAAAGCAGAACCAACGGTACGACTGACCAGGAAAATAGAGGCAGCTGATTTGTAACTGTTTGTTCCCATTCTTTTTTCGATATAACTGTAAATCGAAGTAAGGTTCATTCTGTAATACAAAGGAAGCAGCACTTTTGCAATAATGATAAGCCCTACAGCTTGTCCCAATATAAACTGAAAGTATTTGAACTGTTCTCCGTTTGGTGATCCAACCTCACCGGGAACCGAAATAAAAGTAAGTCCGGAAAGTGAAGTACCAATCATACCAAAAGCAACTAAATACCATTTGGAGTTTTTATTGGCTTTGAAAAACGAATCATTGTCCTGTCCTTTTTTGCTGATGATTTGTGAAATCAGCAGTAATATTCCAAAATATACAATGATAAAAATTAAGATGGTGCTTGAAGACATTTTGGTTTTGGATTAGTGATGAGATTATTTTTTTAACTTGTATGATGTGCCTGGCAAAAGGTAAATTAAATACAATGTTGTCATTTCGACCGAAGGGAGACTCGAGCGATAGCGACTGACGAAGTAAATCACACTAGTAATTCGACAAAGATTGGCGACTTTCTATGCGGAGTCTCGTGTGTGATTTCTCGTTCCTCGAAATGACAGTTACTCTGCGGGAAATTGATTCATCATCGTATTATCGAGTTTATTTGTTAGCGCTATTTTGCTGTAAAACGGCCCTCACGCTTTTGTGTTTCTCCAGCAACTCAGCAGCCGGATCGTGCTCGATATGGAGTTCTTCCATGATCATTTTAATGGCTCTTTTTACCAGTTTTTCGTTAGACAATTGCATGTCTACCATTTTGTTGCCTTTGATTCTTCCCAGTTTGATCATGACCGAGGTTGAGATCATGTTTAAAGTTAGTTTTTGTGCTGTTCCGGCTTTCATTCGGGTACTTCCGGTTAAGAATTCGGGACCTACAACTACTTCAATGGGATAATCGGCTTCCTGGGCAATCAGTCCGTTGCTGATGCAGGAAATACTTCCGGTTTTAATATTGTTTTCTTTGGCTTTTTGGAGTCCGCCCAGTACGTAGGGTGTGTTTCCGGAAGCGGCAATCCCAATAACAAAATCTAAGCTTGAGATCTGATGTTGGGATAAATCCTTCCAGGCTTGTTTGGTATCGTCTTCGGCCTTTTCTACAGCTTTTCTAATGGCAGTATCACCTCCCGCAATAATTCCGATAATCATATCATGGGATACTCCAAAAGTAGGAGGGCATTCAGAAGCATCCAGAATCCCGATGCGTCCTGAAGTCCCGGCGCCAATGTAAAATAAACGTCCGCCCAATTGCATTTTTTTGACGATGGCTTTGACTAATTTTTCAATTTTCGGAATTTGTTTTTCAATGATATCAGGTACCTTTTTGTCTTCTGTATTCATATTGATGAGCAGTTCTTTGGTGCTCATCTGATCCAGATTTTTATAAAGGGATTCTTGTTCGGTTTCTGGGTTTTTATTTTTCATAATACATGCTGTAGTATTGTTTAATCGTTTAGCTGTTTGTTGTTTGGGAATCAAAAATCAACAATTAAAGATGTCAGTCTTCGACTTCGCTCAGACTGACAAATCGTATTTATTATAAATTGAGTTTAGGTTTTATAAATCAAAAAATAATAATCAGAGAATGTCAGTCTAATCAGAGTCAAAATTGTCAGTCTGAGCGAAGTCGAAGACCGACAATTTTTAAATAGCCGGATCAACAGGGGTATTGGTATTGTTGTTTCTTTCAGAATCCGGAAAAGGGTACCAGTTACGGTTTCTTTCGGCACCGGCTGTTCCTGCTGCCGGACGGTCAAATCTTCTGCTGTCTTCCAGTTTTAGACTTGACATGTACATTTCGATACAACGATTTCTGTAAATTTCAGTTAAAATAGCAGTTTTGGTTACAGCCCCCGCATAAGGCGGAAGATTGGCGCCAATGCCATAGGTGTCTGCTCCGGTTGTTTTGGTTAAAACTTTATTTAACTCGATAAGTGCTTGCGGTAAATTGTCTTTTCGGGCATAACCTTCGGCTTTAATCAGCATCATTTCACCCGGTAAATACAATGGAATGGATTTGGTATTCGAATCAAAAAATCCTGTGGCAACTGTCGGATTTGAACCCGGTTTGATGTAAAAATTAAGTCTTCCATCAGCATTTGAAGGGGCTAAAGCAGCAGGTAATCCCAAGGTGAGATCAACAGGCTGAAAAACATTGTTGGTTGTGATCGAAATATAGGCAATTGGATTCGCACTAATCTGATCAAAAGCAAATACTGATTTTACAGAGAGATCAACCATACCGGCATAAGCAATGGCATTGTCGTAATCTCCGGTCATAAGATACGTTCGGGCCAAAAGAGCATAAACGGTATTTTTGTAATTAATAGTGTTCACCAATCCCGTTACTCCGGTGGCTTTGTCTAATAGGGGCTCTGTTAGTTTTAAAATTTTGATGGCTTCGGCCAATACATCGGCTCTGGAATCAAAAGTGACATTTTTACCGGTTTTTAGCGGTACACTTTGAAAATATTGTACCAAAGTTGTAAGCGCCATTGCCTTAAAAATAGAGGCATGAACAAGAACACTGGCTTTCTCGGTGTCAGAAGTTAATACGTTGACATTATCGATTACTTTTTGCGATTCAGATTTAATAACAAGGCATTGTGACCATAAGTTATTTACGACCTGATTTTTGGTCGAAAGTACACCGGCGCCTACAGAAAGTTCGCCTTCGTCGACATTTCCGGCGTTTAGCAGTCGCAGTTCTTTTGTGGTAAATCCGTTTCCGGTAATGGTATTGTAAACGGGGCTTGTTCGGTCAACGCTCCACAGCAGTTGTAATCCGTTGGCAGCACCAATAATTCCCTCTCGCGTTCCAATAACTAATTCCTGAGACGGTTTGGTTGGGTCTAAATAATCTTCATTACAGCTCGTTAAAAGTAATGTAAGAGCTACTATAGGGATGAATATTTTTTTCATGATGTTTTGATTTGATTAAAATTGAACTTTTACCGCCAAGGAGTAAGAACTTGGAATTGGCACTGTTCCAAAATTGTATTTCGCAACCGAAGACTGTCCGCCCGAGTTGGTTTCAGGATCGAAACTGGTAAAGTTATCCCATGAAATCAGGTTTCTTCCACTGGCAGTAACGGTTAAATCGTCAAAGAATTTGTTTAGCTTTCCGAAAGAATAATTGAGCGAAACTTCTCTTAATTTCAGGTAACTTCCGTCTACCACTCTAAATTCTTCCACGTTGTAAACCGACCAGATGTACCCACGCGGTAACTCACCGTTAAGTTCCTGAGTAACCAGTTTTCCTGATCCCACACCCTGTCTGGTTCTGTAATCGGCATCAAAAACATCTACGCCCTGAACACCGTCAAACAATATTGAAAGACCAAATTTTTTGTAATTCAGATTCGCTCCGAATGCGATGATGTAATCCGGATTTGGATTACCGATTTGTTTGTTCAAAATAGTTCCTGTCGGCTGTCCTGAAGCGTCTCTTTGTGGAGCTCCGGTATTTACATCTCCTTTTTCGGTTTGCGGATATCCGCCAGGAGTCAGCAATAAACTTCCGTCAGCATTTCGGGCAAAATAAGTTCCGTAGAAAATCCCGATTGGTTTGTTCATTTCAACAAAAACAGGTGCCCCAGCCAGGTTACTATCCAGTTTGAAACGGGTTTGCGGTAATCCTGTTACTTTGTTTCGGTTGCTGCTGTAGTTGACAAATACATCAAGATGAAGATTTTCTTTTTTGATCAGATCGTATTTCAAATTGATTTCGAACCCTTTGTTGTTCATTTTTCCGATATTTTTAATCGTATTGGTAGCGCCTTCAGAAGCAGCCAATTGAACCGGTAATAACAAATCGTCAATATCAGCATTGTAGTAACTGAAAGACAAATTCAGACGGTCTTTGATAAAACCAAAATCACCTCCAATTTCATAGGTAACACTTTGTTCCGGTCTTAAATCTAAATTCCCCTGTTTGAACCCTTCAATGGTAAAAGTACTGTTTCCTAAAAGGGTTCCGGTAGAATAATTGGTGAAACGTGCATAGGGTTTAATCGCAGTTAAACTTCCTGATTTTCCCCATGAAGCTCTAAAACGTACAGAACTTACAGCATCGTGAATGTTTTCCATGAATTTTTCATCTGAGAAAACATAACTCACACTCGCTTTTGGATAAAACTGAGAACGGTTGGCACTCGAAAAAATAGTCGAAGCATCTTGTCTTCCGGCAATTGTCAGATACAATTTGTCTTTGTAACCAACAGTTTCCTGAAGGTAATAGCCCCATAAATTATATTTGGATTGGCTCGAACTTGGTGAACCCGGAATCAAAGTATTAAAAGCATTTATGGTTTCGATAAATGGTTTTAAGTTACGGCCTTCAACTGCCGCAAAATTATCACGGTAGGTTTGTAGGTTGTAACCTCCGTAAGTAGTGGCTTTCCATTTTTCGTTAATGTTCCAAAGGTATCTTAAATTCAAATCGTTATTGAATTGCACGACTCTGTTGGTGGCTTCAGAAACGTAACCGTCATTGTAATACGCCGGATTAACCACATACGGATATCTCGGGATGAAAACATTTCCTCTTTGATTGTAATTGTCAATACCAAAAATCAAATCGGCATTGAAATTTTTAAACGGCGTATAGTTTAATTGTAAATCAGAAATAATACGGTCTGTGTTTTGCTTGATTTTGAAAGTTTCGATGATCGAAAGCGGATTCACCCTGTTGGGATCAACAGCCAGCAGATTACCGTTTACGTCTCTTTGATTGATGTCGTAGATATTATTGGTGATATTGATCGCGTTAATCGGACTCCAGAAAACATTCCCGTCCGGTTTTTCATTCGAACTCGAGTTGATATAATTTAATCCCACCGTAGCAGATAGTTTCGAATTGAAGTCATGTTTCAATCTTACTTTGGCTCCGGCTCTTTTAAAATCGGTATTTTTTATAATTCCTTCGTTTACCAGATAACCAAGAGAAGCAAAATATTTGGTTTTCTCGTCTCCGCCTTGTAGTGAGAAATAAGTATCGGTTCCAACACCGGTATTGAAAATATCATCCTGATAGTCGTAGCGTTGTACGTTAGTCGTTCTGGTTTCAAGGTTTCTGCCTAAAACGCTAACTGTAGTTGGACTAGCCGGATTACCCTGAATAGGGAACAGTGCGGGAGAAGTGCTTACAAACTGCTTGTCAGACATATTCATATCTAGTTTTTTGCGAATTTGGTTAGAAGTTACGCTGGTTGAAAACGTATATCTGGTTTCTCCTGCTACACCTTTTTTAGTGGTAATCAAAACCACACCATTGGCTGCTCTTGATCCGTAAATGGCAGCTGCAGCCCTCCGTTTAACACCTCGACACTTTGTATGTCGTTAGGGTTAATGTCTGAAGATCTGTTCTGACCAATTTGCATGTTAGAGTTTCCGGTCGTTACATTTAAGTTGGTTACATTGGTGGTCGCGTTGTTTAAAACCACACCGTCAATAACATATAAAGGATCTGAAGAACCTAATATAGATGAAGTTCCTCTAAGCTTGATGCTGAAACCTCCTGCCGGATCCCCTGAGTTTTGAGAAACCTGAGCCCCCGCAATTTTTCCCTGCAAAGCCGTTGAAAGCCCTCCGGGTTGTGCTTTAACCAAATCTTCTCCTTTTAAACTGGTTACGGCATTACCGAGCTCTTTACGAGTAGCGCGTACGGTGGAACCAAGTACAACTACTTCAGAAAGAGCGTTTGTTTCTTCGGTCATTTTTAGGTTGATGGTGGTGGTGTTTGCTGAGATTTTAATTTTCTTAGTAGCAAATCCTACAAAACTAAAAACGAGCGTTTCGTTTTCTTTTGCGGTGATGCTGAATTTTCCGTCTAAATCAGTTGTAGTGCTTTTTGAAGTACCTTCAATCAAAACAGATACTCCAGGTAAAGAAAGTCCGTCGGTAGTACTGGTAATGGTACCGGTTACGGTTTTTGACTGCGCAAAAATGGGCTGCGCAAACAAAATAATTCCAAATAGAATAAATAACAGTTTTTTCATTTTTAAAATATTTGTTTGGTTAGAGATTCTAAATATAGGAATTAATTTTAATAAATGCGATTTAATGCAAACTTTTTATAAAATTTGTTATAAAATGCATAATAATGCAGTTTTTATTTTATTTTTTAATGTTTTAAGGCTTGTGTAAGATAATTTGTAAATTATAGTAGGTAAATAGTGCATAATAACGCATTATAATTTATATTTGTTCAAAAAAGTTAAAATGCTTAAGAAAGAAAGACATCAGTTTATCATGGATAAATTTAAGGATGTCGAAAAAATACATACGATCGATCTTGCCGCAGAGCTCAGCATCTCTGAGGATACCATACGCAGAGATTTTAATGAGTTGCACAACAAAGGCCTGATTAATAAGGTATATGGAGCTGCTTTTCCGGTAAAGGAGAAATCCAATAATGTATTTGATATTACCATTATCAATGAAGACAAAAAGATTGTAGTAGGACAAAAAGCCTTATCGTTTCTAAATGAGGGTCAGGTGATTATCATGACAGGAGGAACCACTAATCTGTCTTTTTGCAAGCTCATTCCAATCGATTTTTCGGCTACTATATATACGTACAGTCTACCCATCGCGATGCAGTTGTCGCAGCATCCCAATATTGAATTGATTTTTATTGGAGGAAAACTACAGAAAAAAGCCATGGTAACAGTGGGTATCGACGTAGTTCAGGTGTTGTCTAAAATCAGAGCCGATGTTTGTTTCTTGGGAGTGAGTAGTTTAGATGTAAATCAGGGACTTACCGAAATGGGTTACGAAGTTTCGATCATCAAAAAAGAAATGATCAATGCGTCAGACAAAGTAATTGTACTGGCGACCTCAGATAAAATAAATGGCAAAATGCCACATCAGGTTTGTGGTCTCGACAAAGTAGATGCTATCGTTACTGAGCTGAATCCGAAGAGTGCTAAGATTAAAAGCTTCGTGGAAGCCGGGGCGAGGGTTGTGTGAGTAAATTTGCGTTTTTGTGCGGGATTTTTATTGAGTGGAGTATTTTAGGTAAATGAATCCCTTCGTTGGTGCGGGCGCCCCGCTCACGTCTGTGAAAGAGGGTTGTGAATCCTATATCTTCATTTTAATTTTGGGACAATTATGATTGAAAAAACAGTAGAGGAGTATATCGGTTTTATAAGGACATTTGAAACTTTATTAAAAAAGAAATATAAACAGGATATAAATCCATGTTCATTTTCGAGTACTTTTTTTGAAAGAAAAGGTACGATCGAGGGAATTAAATATTGGTTTCACGGAAGTGGCTGCACTGCTGAAAAGGGCGGTGTTATTTATGCCTATGATATTACTGTAAATGAAATTAAGTTTTCACAATGGAAATTTTCAGAGTTTGTTAGAACGCATCCAGAGTATCAGAAGCTAAATTATAGTGATGATTTTATTGAGTATGAATTGTATCAGCTTATAAATAAAGGAATATTAGATTGGGAGATTATTAAGAATACAGAAAAACCTCCTTTTGGGTGTGTTTTTAAATGTTATAGAGTTGTTCACGAATCGCTTTTATTTTAAATTATTGTTTTAACTCAAACCTCAAAAAATGGGAACAAGTATTGATTGTATAATTCCAAGAGAAAAAGATTTTGAAATAGAAGAACTTAGAAAAAGACTTGATGACGTTTTTGTTCGATTAAAAACTGAAGTTTTGCATTTAAGAGAATTTGGGCATTTTTCAAAAAGGGAAAATACAAACGAAAAATGGTTTTTAATTTTTGTCCCTGCCCATGATAACCAGCCCGAATATACTATGGGAGAAGGTTTTGTTTTTTCTGTTGATATTTATAAAAATGTAGTCTTAATAGGTTGCACAGAACGATTTAATAGTTTGTATTTTAAAGAAAAAAACACTTCAGATCAGTTATTCAAAATAATAACAGAACTCGCAAAAGAATTTTGCTTTTCAAATAGACTTTTACTTGGTGCCGGAGGATTTGGAGATACTGATCGCGTTATTGATATGGCATATTCTGATCACGCTAATTTTGATCAAATTTGTGCAAAAATGACAGAATTACACGGAATTCCCGCTGATAATTTTGATGATTTAAAAGATGTTCCCTGGTATTTGAGTTAATTCTTATTCGATTAAGTTTCTTTTGAAAACAAGATTTCTAGCCCTGATGGAAGCGGCATCCTTTTGCGCCGGGCTTCGGGGTAAAAGATATAGCAGACAGCAGGAAATTGCTCCTAAAAAATAAAATTCCAATTCAAAAAGACACAATCAAAGAAAAAAACTTAGAACCTTAGTTTCTCAGAAGCTTAGAACCTTAAAAAAAACTATTTTTGTAATTCACTGAATCCGTTTTAGTTCATAAATCAAGTTATAATGTCAATAATTAAAGAGTTACAACACTTATCAGAATCATTAGAAGGAACACTTTTATACGACGATCTTCATAAAACACTTTATTCTACCGATGCTTCGGTATATCGAATCCGGCCAAAAGCGGTGGCAGTACCTAAAACGATCGAAGACATTAGCAAACTAATCCGGTTTGCGGGACAACATCATATTTCGATTACACCAAGAACGGCCGGAACTTCTCTCGCTGGACAAACGGTTGGCGACGGAATTGTAGTCGATGTTTCGAAGAATTTTACTAAGATTTTGAATTTTGACCCGATTAAAAAAACGGTTACGGTGCAACCCGGTGTCATTCGTGACGAACTGAATTTATTCCTAAAACCTCACGGTGTATTTTTTGGACCCAATACTTCGACTTCCAACCGCTGTATGATTGGCGGAATGGTGGGGAATAACTCGTCCGGGACTACTTCGATTCGATATGGGGTAACACGTGATAAAATTGTCGAAATCAAAGCCATCTTGAGCGACGGTTCGGCGACGGTTTTTAAAGAGCTGACGTCGGCTGAATTTATCGAAAAAACCAAAGGGGATACCTTAGAAAATAAAATTTATAAAAGCATTTACGACGAACTTTCGGTAAAAGCAACGCAGGACGAAATCATAAAAGAATTTCCAAAGCCCGAGATTCACAGAAGAAATACAGGTTATGCCGTGGATATTCTGCTGAAATCGGATTTGTTTGGCGGGACAGAACCTACTATTAATTTAGGGAAATTGCTTTGCGGAAGCGAAGGAACGCTGGCTTTTACAACTGAAATTATATTAAAAGTCGACGATTTACCACCTGCCAATAACATTATGGTCGTGGCGCATTATCATAGCATTCAGGAATCGTTAGAGTCTGTTGTGGTAGCGATGAAACATCATTTGTATACCGCTGAAATGATCGACGATACGATTTTAGATTGTACTAAAACCAACCGCGAACAATCGAAAAACAGGTTCTTTTTAGTGGGCGAACCCAAAGCGATTATGCTCTTTGAAGTGGCTTCGCATGAGGCAGAGGATGCTGAAAACCAAGCCAACGCTTTAATTGCTGATTTGGAGAAAAATAATTTTGGTTACGCACTCGTAAAAATTTATGGTGCGGATATCGAAAAAGTAAACGAACTTCGTAAAGCGGGTCTCGGACTTTTAGGAAGTATAGTGGGAGACGATAAAGCTGCCGATTCAATCGAAGACACTGCTGTTGAATTGAGCGATTTACCGGCTTATATTGCCGAGTTTTCGGCCATGATGCAGCGCCACGGTCAAGAAGCGATTTATTACGCACATGCCGGAGCGGGCGAGCTGCATTTGCGTCCGGTTTTGAATTTGAAAAAAACATCAGACTTAAAACTCTTTAGAACTATTGCGACCGATGTGGCTGTTTTGGTTAAAAAATACAGGGGTTCGTTGAGCGGGGAACACGGTGATGGAATCGTGCGCGGCGAGTTTATTCCGTACATGATTGGCGAAACGAATTATGAATTGCTGAAAAGAATCAAGCTTGCGTTTGACCCAAATTCGGCTTTGAATATCGGTAAGATTGTAAATGCTTTGAAAATGGACGAAAATCATCGTGTCGTTTCGGGCAGGGTAGAACCGGATATTAAAACGTTTCAGGATTTCTCTGATAGTTTAGGGATTTTGCGTGCTGCCGAAAAATGCAACGGTTCGGGTGATTGTAGAAAATTGCCGTCGGCAGGAGGGGCTATGTGTCCGAGTTACCGCGCGACGAAAAATGAAAAAGAAACCACACGCGCAAGAGCCAATGCTTTACGTGAATATTTGACCTATTCAGAGAAAGAAAACAAATTTGACCAGAAAGAACTTTACGAAGTTTTTGAATTGTGCGTGAGCTGTAAAGCCTGTGCCAGTGAGTGTCCGAGTAATGTGGACGTGGCCACTTTGAAAGCAGAATTTTTATATCAATATCAAAAAGCAAATGGCTTTTCGACCCGAAATAAGATTTTTGCACACAACGCCAAACTGAATAAGATGGGAAGCCTGTTTCCGTCGATTACGAATTTTATTTCCAATCAGTCCCTCGTAAAAAAAAGCATGGGAATTGCGCCGGAAAGACAGGTTCCATTATTGGCGAAAAAAACGTTTCGAAAATGGTACGAAAATCATAAACCGCAGCACAAGAATTTCCCCAACGGACAAGTGTATTTGTTTAATGATGAGTTCACGAATTATTACGATGTTACTATCGGAATCGATGCTTTTGAATTACTGACGAAATTAGGCTATGAAGTTTTGATCGTCCATCATGAAGAAAGTGGAAGAACCTATTTGTCGAAAGGATTTTTGGAAGAAGCGAAGAAAATTGCAGACGAGAACGTGACTATTTTCAAGGATTTGGTTTCTGCGAAAGCACCTTTAATCGGAATTGAACCTTCGGCAATTTTAACGTTCAGGGACGAATATTTACGTCTGGCAACCGACAAGGAAGCTGCAGCAAAAGTGGCGCAGCATGCTTTTACGATAGAAGAATTCTTTAAAAAGGAAATTAGCGATGGTAAGATTACGTCCGATTCTTTTTCAGGAGAAAAGAAAGAAATTAAGATTCACGGACATTGTCATCAGAAATCACTGAGTTCGGTTGAAGCGACTTTTGCTATGCTGAATTTGCCAACAAACAATGTTGTTACCATTTACAATTCGGGTTGTTGTGGGATGGCAGGATCATTTGGTTACGAAAAAGAACATTATCAGGTGAGTATGCAAATGGGAGAAGATACCTTATTTCCGAAAGTAAGAGCGACCGCTCAGGACGTAAAAATCGCCGCAGCAGGAACCAGTTGTCGTCATCAGATTTATGATGGAACGAGCAGGGAAGCACAGCATCCGGTGAGTATTTTAAGAAACTGCCTGAAGTAATTTTAGATTTTAGAATGTAGATTTTAGATTTTTCTCACGCAGATTTTTTTTTAATCATTTTAATCCTCATAATCTGTGGCAAAAGAATAATTTGTGCTAATTCGTGCAATTGCTTCGCCTGTTCGCTATTGCTCGGGTCGTGGCGAAAAAAAAAAATCAGCTTAAATCCGTTTAATCCGCAACAATCCCTGGGCAAAATAATTCATCACAAAAAACGATGCAAAACAAAATCGTTTTATATATTTGAAATCAGGATAATTTTTGCATTATTTGCAAAATAAAACCACAAAGACCGAATTAAATTAATTTTAAAAGCATAATTACATATGGCATTATCAGGTTTATTCCGAAAAAAAACGGTACAAGATATTCTGAAGCAGGTTGCAAAAAACGATGCAGACGGTCATAATGCATTAGGAAAACACTTAACTGCCAGAGATTTAACTGCCTTTGGAATCGCTGCTATTGTTGGTGCCGGAATTTTTAGTACTATCGGAAAAGCCAGTGCAGACGGTGGACCAGCCGTTATATTTTTGTTCTTATTTACGGCAGTGGCCTGTAGTTTTGCTGCTTTTGCTTATGCTGAATTTGCCTCAATGGTGCCCGTTTCAGGAAGTGCGTATACGTATTCGTATGTTGCCTTTGGAGAAATTATTGCCTGGGTTATCGGTTGGGCTTTAATCATGGAATATTCGGTTGGAAATATAACCGTCGCCATATCGTGGAGTGATTATTTCACAGGACTGCTTGCCAGCGGAGGTATTCATCTCCCGCAGTGGGTTCAAATGGACTATTTAACCGCTTCAAACGGATTTAATAATGCAACCGCTCTGATGCACAGCGGAAAAGCGTTTGATAATTTAGAGCCAGCCCTGCAGTCGGCTTATACCGCCTGGACGACTTCACCGGTTTTATTTGGTTCCTTTCATTTTGTTGCCGATCTTCCGGCTTTATTGATCATCATTTTAATTACAGCATTGATTTATCGCGGAATGAAAGAGTCCCGTAATGCCAGTAATATTATGGTGGTAGTAAAACTTTGTATTGTACTTTTAGTAATCGCAGTGGGTATATTTTATGTGGATACAGCCAACTGGGATCCGTTTGCACCAAATGGAGTAAGTGGAGTGCTAAAGGGAGTTTCAGCAGTATTCTTTGCTTATATTGGTTTTGATGCTATTTCGACCACGGCCGAAGAATGTAAAAATCCGCAAAGAGACTTACCGCGCGGAATGATGTGGGCAATTATTATTTGTACGCTTTTGTATATCGCCATTGCCTTGGTTCTTACCGGAATGGTACGTTATAACGAATTAAATGTAGGGGATCCATTAGCATTTGTATTCGAAAAATTAGATTTAAAATGGATGTCCGGAATTATTGCAGTAAGTGCGGTAGTGGCGATGGCCAGCGTTTTATTGGTTTTTCAAATGGGACAGCCCCGTATCTGGATGAGTATGAGCCGTGACGGATTATTGCCAAAACGTTTCTCACGTGTACATCCAAAATTCAAAACGCCTTCTTATGCAACTGTTGTAACCGGATTTGTGGTTGCTGTTCCGGCCTTATTCCTAAATCTTACTATGGTAACAGATTTGTGTAGTATTGGAACTTTATTCGCTTTCGTATTGGTTTGCGCCGGAGTTTTGGTATTGCAAAACAAACCAGAGATTCCAAGAGGAAAGTTTAAAACGCCTTACATCAATTCAAAATACATAATGCCTATTTTATTAATCATCGGATTAGTTTTCGCCTTTGGATACAATAAAAAAGCGACGATGAGCTTTATCACAAACGAGACTCAAATTAATAGCCCGGCAGACATCATTACTTCATTGGATAAAAGTGAGTCCGAAAAAGTATTCAATTATTTAAAAAGCATCGATGTTCAGAATAAAACTTCAGAAACAGCCGATTTAGAGCATTTACTAAGCCAATATCAATCGGATGATGCGAAATATGCCGAGGTGGTAAAAGGTTTACCAATTAGTGATTCCTTAAAATTCGAAAGCGGATTCAGTTTGTTCAAGCATAAAATTCCAATGTGGATCTTTTTACTTGTTTTGATGGGCTTGACAGTTTGGGCTTTCAAACAAAACTTATCATTGATTCCACTTTTAGGGTTAATCTGTTGTTTGTATATGATGGCAGAATTGAGTGTTTGGAACTGGATTTACTTCACAGTTTGGTTGCTTATTGGTCTTTGTATTTACTTTGGCTTCAGCCGAAAAAACAGTAAACTGAATGTAGAAACTTTATAGTTAGAATATAAAAAAGATAAGCCGTTCTGAGAAGTAGTTTTCAGAACGGCTTTTTTATTTTGATGTAGATTAAAGAGGTTAAAATTTTTTTTGTTTCAGGCAGATTAGTAAAAACCTGTTTATAATCTAAAAAAGAAAATCGGGCAAATCTGTGCGAAAAACGCTGTGTTCCGTACTGAAGAATTCCGAATAAATTTCATGAAATTTCTCATCTTGAAAACAGAGTTAAAAGAAGGTTTTTTCTTATTTTTGTTTTTATAGATTTTTAATTTTTTATACATGGGTTTTTTTGATAAAATATTGGGTAAAAAGCAAGCCCCAATAAATTCGTATGATGATTTTTGGAATTGGTTTCTGAAAAATGAAAAAGAGTTTTTTAATATTGTTCAAAGGGGAGAAAACATCCCTAAGGGCTTTTTTGATAAATTGGGGCCAAAATTAGCAGAAATTCACTCTCAGATTTATTTTTTGGCGGGAATGATTGATAGTCAGACAGCTGAATTAGTTTTAACGCCCGACGGAGTAATTAGAAATATTTATATAATAGAAGAGTTAGTAAATACTGCGCCAAAAATTGAAGGTTGGAAATTCACTGCTCTTAAGCCTGCAATAAATATTGAAAATGTTGGAATAAAGTTTGAAAATTTTGAACTCAATGCTGATAATTTAAAATTTTATCCTAATATAAGAAAAGACTTTCCAGATGAGATTGATTTGACGATCGTTTACGATCATTTTATAGAAGATAAGAAGCAGTTAATAATTAATGGAGTTTATATTTTTCTGGATAATTATTTAGGCGAATTGGATTCTGTTACTTCGATAGATAACATGCAAGTAATAGGAAACAACGAAATTTCTGAGGAGTTAATACCAATTGGAAAATTAAAAGATTATTTGATTTGGAGAGAAAAAGAGTTTGTGGAAAAATATGAAGGCATCAGGTACAATACTGAAAATGATAGTTATTCAAGCTTTGAAGCAAATACAGAGGAAGGCGGTATTCTCTTAGCGATTATGAATACATCTATTTTGGAATGGGATAAAAAAGCATCACATCCGTGGATGTTTATTATTAGTATTCCGTTTGATGGAAGTAATACTAATGGAATGCCTGACGAAGAAACGTATCAATTACTGAATGAAATTGAAGATGAAATTACAGTCGAATTGAAAGACTTTGATGGATATTTAAACATTGGAAGAGAGACGGTAGGGAATAAAAGGGAAATCTTTTTTGCGTGCAAGGATTTTAGAAAGCCATCAAAAACAGCAGATGCAATACTTAAAAAATATAGTAGTTCTTTTGATATAAGTTACGAAATCTACAAAGACAAATACTGGCAAACGTTTAGGCATTACGAGCCGAGATAGTTTATAGCCACGAATTCACGAATTTTTTTTGAATAATATATTCGTGAATTCGTGGCAAAAATAAACTTAGCAAATTTCTGTAAAAACTTTTTTGAGAATCTTTAAGGGGTTCAAAATCCCAAGTTCAATCATGAACTTTTCATCATTTCATAAGTACGCTCTATGTCATTGTCAAGACCAATAGAAAAACGAATCAGGCTTTCTGTCAAGCCCATTTTGGCTTGCTCTTCTGACGAAATTTCGTTTGAATTTGAGAAATTCCCCGCGCACTAAATAATGTTTTGTGCGTCTCCACGATTATCAAAAGAAAAAAATCTGCCTGATCTGCCCAATCTGCGAGAGCCTTACTTTAACATCCTCAAAAACCGATTTCAGAGCAAAAATATCTTTGCGTATTCGCGCCTTCGCGAGCAAAAAAATGCAACCTAAACGCATCAAATCTTTGCAGATCCGACAAACCAATAACAAGTAAAACATTAAGTAAAATTTCACACAAAAAACATTGAGATTTAAACTTTAAACAAAACTTTATTCCTTAATTTTGTATCGCTAAAAATAAAATAGACAAACTATGAGTTCATTTGACGTAGTCATTATAGGT
Organism: Flavobacterium sp. T12S277; assembly: GCF_048514875.1. Taxonomy (NCBI): domain Bacteria; kingdom Pseudomonadati; phylum Bacteroidota; class Flavobacteriia; order Flavobacteriales; family Flavobacteriaceae; genus Flavobacterium; species Flavobacterium sp. T12S277. Next base: position 51,591 of record NZ_JBLYEG010000003.1, read on the forward strand.
TCAGGTCCTGGCGGATATGTATCAGCAATTCGTTGCGCACAATTAGGTTTTAAAACTGCAATTGTAGAAAAGTATAACTCTTTGGGCGGAACTTGCCTTAACGTAGGTTGTATTCCTTCAAAAGCATTATTATCGTCTTCTCATCATTATGCAGAAATTGCACATTTTGCAGATCACGGAATCGAGGTTTCTGGAGATGTAAAAATCAATTTAGAGAAAATGATCGCGCGCAAACAAGCAGTTGTAGATCAAACCGTAGGTGGAATCAACTACTTAATGGATAAAAATAAAATTACTGTTTTTAATGGTTTAGGTTCTTTCGTAGATGCAACACATATTGCTGTAGCTAAAGCTGACGGAACTTCTGAAACTATTGAAGCAAAATATACTGTAATCGCTACAGGTTCTAAACCATCTTCTTTGCCTTTCATTAAAATTGACAAAGAAAGAATCATCACTTCTACTGAGGCTTTAGCTTTAAAAGAAGTTCCAAAACACCTTGTAATTATTGGTGGTGGAGTAATCGGAATTGAGCTTGGACAAGTTTACCTTCGTTTAGGAGCTCAGGTTTCTGTAGTGGAATTCATGGACAGAATTATCCCGGGAATGGATAGCGCTTTGTCTAAAGAATTGACGAAAGTATTGAAAAAACAAGGAATGAAATTCTACGTTTCTCACAAAGTAAAATCAGTAGAAAGAAATGGCGATGCTGTTGTGGTTCAGGCTGAGAATGCAAAAGGAGAAACTATTACCTTAGAAGGAGATTATTCATTAGTTTCTGTTGGTCGTCGTCCGTATACAGACGGATTGAACGCTGACAAAGCAGGAGTGATAATTTCAGACAGAGGACAGGTAGAAGTAAACGATCATTTACAAACTAATGTTCCAAATATCTATGCTATTGGTGACGTTGTTCGTGGAGCGATGTTGGCACACAAAGCGGAAGAAGAAGGAACTATGGTTGCTGAAATCTTAGCAGGTCAAAAACCACATATCGATTACAACCTAATTCCTGGTGTAGTGTACACCTGGCCGGAAGTTGCTACTGTTGGACAAACAGAAGAGCAGGTAAAAGCTTCGGGAACAGAATACAAAGTAGGAAGCTTCCCTTTCAAAGCATTAGGACGTGCAAGAGCAAGTGGAGATCTTGATGGTTTCGTAAAAATTATTGCTGACGCTAAGACAGATGAGGTTTTAGGTGTTCACATGATTGGAGCCCGTACTGCAGATTTAATTGCTGAGGCAGTTACTGCAATGGAATTTAAAGCTTCTGCTGAAGATATCTCAAGAATGAGCCATGCACACCCAACTTTTGCTGAAGCAGTAAAAGAAGCAGCTTTGGCAGCTACAGACAACAGAGCATTACACGTATAAGCTACGTAAAACTATAGTTAAAAACCCGTCGGAAGTACTTCTGACGGGTTTTTTATTGCTTAATTACGGTAAAAGTATAATAAGTTTCTTTGTTCTTTAAATACACACCGTAAGTCCCGTTCTCTTCTTTGTACAAATGGTACAAATATTTGTCGCCTTTGATACTTAAATTTTTTCGTGCCAGATTGTTGCTTTCAATAAATTCCAGCTCAAATTCACAATTACTTTTCATTCTGAAATGCAATTTTGAAAAGGTATTGTCGGCAAATTTTTCGATCCATAGATAATCGCTTAAAGTTACTTCTACTTTAGCACCTCCATGCTCGAAATAATAGTATTTTGAAGATTGGTCAAAACGATTGCATTCTTCTCTGGATATTTCATCGAGAGGTTTTTCGTCCTGCATTGACCAGCTGCTTTGTGCAGATTCATTTGGAAAAAGCGCTACAAATTCGTTGCAGTTTTTATGTAATCGGTAAAATACCTGTTCAAATACTCTCCTTTGCACGATGCTGTCTTTAAATTTTGTGAGGTAAGGAGTGATATGAGTCTTATTGATGGTATTAATTCTGATTTCATTGTCCAATACTTTGTTTTGCACTAATGATTTACAGATTTCAATGGTTAGAGAATCTACAGATTTTATAGATTGCGATCTCAAAAAATTAATACACAGTAATAAAATAATCAAATGGTATTTTTTCATGTAAAAGGCTAATTTTAATCAAATATAGTTGTTTAGTAAAACTATTTAGAGAGATCAATTTTATTCTTTTAAAATTTGAGTTCAAAAAAGAGGAAGTTTAGGAAAAATTTTGTAAATTAGAGGTAGGATTCTGTCGCTGTATTTAGTAAGATGAAAGTGGTAATGTTTTGAAAAACAGTGGTGTAGTTTTGCTTTTAGAAGAAATGAAGAATTAGGTACCTGATTTGTTTTTGAAGATCAAAAAAAATCAAAAAATCCAATTTTGACTCCTCTAAAACATTTAGTAAAATTGCCGGGTGAGATGATCCATGAAAGTGAGTTTTAAACAATGTAACTACTGGTTCTTTTAAATACTAATGATTGATAAAAGGTTAATAACAGGGGCTATAATGTCATAAAAGACAAATGGGAGGAAAGCATCGGGAAAAGCCAGGTTTGTCAAAAAGGACAATGTTGGTATGCTTAAGGTTTCATTTTTTGGTCCTTTTTATTCGGATTAAAATGAAATTGCTATCGATTTGAGATTACAGGGGATAGCAGTTGTAGTTCTAGGTTACAGTGCATGTATACTTTTAAAATAACAAACCCGACAGGTTTTTAAAATCTGTCGGGTTTACTTTTGGTATAAAGTGAAAATAGACTATCTGGTGAAAACACTTTTATAATTATCCCAATATCTGTAGATTAAAAATAAATTGGCAAGGAATAGCAATATGGCAAGCGGTAAACCTTGTGGAGCCAGAAAATAATTAATAAACAGAATGTTTACCGTAATTGGTAGGATCAATATATTAGCCAATGTTACATAACGCCCCGTTACAAAAGCAATACCACAAAGAAGTTCGATTGATTTTGCTAAAGGCAATAAATAAGTTGAGGCTACAAGTCCCATGTTAAAAGCTTTAAAATCACCGGTAGTTTCCGGTTCCGGTGCCAGTTTAAAGAAAAAACTAAGAGAGGCGAATAGTAACAAAAGACCAATTAAAACACGGACAATAATGGTAGCAATTTTCATAATACTTGAGATTTTTAATGGGTTAAAAAAGTATAATTTATTTTTGGAAAACGTTACAATCTGAACTCTCAAATAAAATGAAAAGCAGCTTTTAAGGCTTTTGTGTTGAGAGTTTTACAGTCTTTATTGCTCTATTTTAGGAAAAATAGAATGCTATATCAAATATAACGAATTTTTTCTTATGAAATTGCTATTTAATTAACACTTTTCTTGTCTCTTAATGTATTTTTTGTAAAAGAAAAATCCACCAAAACCAATCAGAATAAAAGGCCACAAATTAAGAATGAAAACAAAGATCGTTTCGAGAATATACCAGCCGTTTTTAAGAGAATCAATGATTTGAATGCCCAGATTTGGTTTGTAAGCATTACCGCTTTTTTCGCTTGCCATTATTTCCTGTTTTACCGTTTCGTTTTGATAGAGCTGCAAAGTAATGGTGCTGAAATTAATCTGATCCTGCAAAGATAAATTCTCAATGGCACGATTGTCTTTTTCTTCTTTTTGGTTTGCCAGTGCATTTTCGGCTTCCATAACGTCATTGATTTTTTTGCCTTTCGAATCAATTGCATTTTCGACCCTTTTCTCTGTAACCGTACTTCTTTTTTGCGAAAGCTGATTAGCCAGTAATTTTAGAGAAACATCATCGGCTTTGATAACTCTGAAATCAAGAAAATCGATTTGTCTGGCTATGGTTTTTATAACCGTATCAAGTTGTGTGTTGGGAACGCGAATCGTAATGTTGTTCTCGACGGTGTATTTGGTAGTTTCCAGCGTACTATCCTGACTGATTTTAGTTTTAATTTGATCGTGAATGTTGCTTTGCAAATTCGTGTAAGTTACAAAACCCCCGAATTTTTGTGTTGCGTTTTCAATGGCATAAGTTGATTTGACGACATTTTTAACCTTAAACTTAATATCGGCAGTCCGAATGAATTTCTGCTTACTGTCTTTTTTCTCCACCGCAGCCGATGAAGAAATTGCAGTGCTGTCTGCTGTGGTTTTGTAATCTGTGCTTGCTGTTTCCGCAGCAGGATCGGCTTTTTTGCAGGAAAAGAATAAAGTGATAATCACTAAGGAAGTTAATCCAAGGTTTGCAACTGTTTTCATAAAGGTTTTAGAATTTGATTCATAAATAATTTAAAGGGTCTGTTTTTTTTTAAGAAGTATTTTTTGAATCAATAGGCAGTAAAGTGGTTAAGAGTTCTTGTTAAATCGATGTACTAAAAAGTGTGCCAATATTTTTTGTCTATTTATTTTATTGAGGGATTTTTTTTGTTGTAATTTTGAGCCCTAAAAAATACCTATTTTTGAGAGTTACCACATATAAAAATATTTCAGATCCAGAGCATTTTAAACAGCAGCTTTTAAGCTGGTCACAACAATTTCGTGAGGTTGTTTTTTTGGATAGTAACTCCTATCCACAGGAGTATTCCAGTTTCGATTTTGTATTGGCAGCAGATGCTTTTACGTCTTTAAAAACGGATTTTCATAATGCCTTTGAAGATTTAAAACAATATCAGCAAACCACTAAAGACTGGCTTTTTGGATACCTTTCTTATGATTTAAAGAATGATGTCGAAAAGTTGACATCGTCTAATTTTGACGGTCTGGATTTTCCGGATTTGTTTTTCTTTCAGCCAAAAAAAATATTTACAGTAAGAGGAAATCAGCTTGAAATACAATACTTGCTGCTTTGTGATGATGAACTTGAAGATGATTTTGAAGAAATTACTCAGAGCAAATTTGACCGCTTCGAAACTTTAAGCGGAATAGAGGTTAAACAACGTATTTTAAAAGAAGCGTACCTCGAAAAGGTTGCAAAAATGCAGGAGCACATTCATATAGGAGATCTGTATGAGGCTAATTTTTGTATGGAGTTTTTTGCGGAGAATGCCGAAATTAACCCACTGGAAAAATTTCAGAAGTTGAGTGCAATATCACAGGCTCCGTTTTCAGTTTTTTTTAAAAACCACAAACAATATTTGCTTTCCGTTTCTCCGGAACGCTACCTGAAAAAAGTAGGGGAAACTTTGATTTCTCAGCCGATAAAAGGAACTTCAAAACGATCCTCAGATCCGGTTGAGGACGAAAAATCAAAACAATTTTTGGCCTCTGATGCAAAAGAACGTTCCGAAAATATTATGATTACCGATTTGGTACGAAATGATTTGTCGCATACTGCACAAAAAGGTTCTGTTGAAGTAGTGGAACTTTGTAAAATTTATTCGTTTTTGCAGGTGCATCAAATGATTTCTACCATCACTTCAAAATTAGATCCGCAATACTCGCCAATTGATGTTTTAAGAACCACTTTTCCGATGGGAAGTATGACCGGAGCTCCAAAAATTTCGGTTATGAAAATCATCGAAAACTTAGAAGAGACTAAACGGGGTTTGTATAGCGGCGCTGTTGGTTATTTTACACCAGAAGGTGATTTTGATTTTAATGTTGTCATAAGAAGTATCCTGTACAATCAGGAGCAAAAATACGTTTCATTTTCGGTTGGAAGTGCTATTACTTCCCTATCAATTCCTGAAAAAGAGTATGAGGAGTGCCTTTTAAAAGCCAAAGCGATGCACGAAGTCCTACGTTAGAAAAGATAATATGTGGTAGAGAATTAGAGCGTCAGGAGATTCGGTGTAAAAGCTGAAAAAGAATAAAATCCATGCACTTTTAAAACATAAAAGAATCTTTCTCGATAATTAGAATTAAATTTTTACATTTATAAATGCTTTCAAAATTTCAAAATCATCTCGCTTCAAGGTTTCCATTTTTGGAAGATAAAAAGCTGTTTCTGGCGGTAAGCGGAGGTTTAGACAGTATGGTTTTGTTGCATTTGTTTCAGCAATTGCCTGTTAAGATTGCTGTTTTGCATTGTAATTTTCAACTTCGCGGATTAGAAAGTTTCGGGGATCAGGATTTTATTCAAAAGTACTGTGATGAGAATGCTGTTCCAATTTTTAGTACCCAATTTGATACCGAAGCATTTGCCAAAGATTACAAACTATCCACTCAGGTTGCGGCTCGTGAATTGCGCTACAACTGGTTTTACGAACTTTTAGATACCGAAAATTTCGACTATATTTTAACAGCCCATCATGCCGATGATAATCTGGAAACATTCATCATCAATTTAACCCGAGGCACCGGATTGGAGGGATTAATAGGGATTCCGGAAGAGAATGATAGAATTATTCGTCCGCTGTTGCCTTTTTCCAGAACGGAAATTTTAGACTATGCCCAACTAAATAATATTCAATGGCGGGAAGACAGCAGTAATGCGTCAAATAAATACCTTCGAAACAAAATCCGCCATGATCTTGTTCCAATATTAAAAGAGATCAATCCAAATTTTTTAAATGCCTTTCAAAAAACACAATCTTATCTGCAGGAATCGCAGGAAATGGTTGAGGATGCTTCGATCATGATTTACCAGCAGGTGGCAAAAGAAGAGGGTGATGATATTCATTTTGATCTGAATCAGCTCAAAAAACTGCCCAATTATAAATCGTATCTGTACCAGTGGCTCAATGAATTTGGTTTTCTGGCCTGGAATGATGTTTATGATTTGGTAGACGGGCAATCAGGAAAACAAGTGTTTTCGGCCGATTTCCGATTGTTGAAAAACAGGGATACTTTGATTTTGAGTCCAATTTCTGAAGAAGAGGAGCAGGAAGTATTTGAAATTAACGAAGGAGAGCAAGACGTTAATTTTCCCTTAAAATTGAGGCTTTGTCAGGTAGACGACATTACAATAGATTCAAATAAAGCTATATTTGTGGACGCTGAAAAAATCCGGTTTCCGTTGATTTTACGTAAATGGAAAGAAGGTGATGTTTTTCATCCTTTTGGAATGGATGGGAAATCGAAAAAGCTAAGCAAGCTTTTTAAAGATGAAAAATTGTCGCTGATTGAAAAGGAAAAGATCTGGATTTTATGCTCAGAGGATCAAATTGTGTGGGTGATTGGAATCAGACAGGATGAACGTTTTAAAATTGAGAATACTACAAACAAAATAATTAAAATAGAATTATTATAATGAACCCTAACTACTACCATCAAACAACAATGTCGAAAAGTGTCTGGAATAAATCCATTTTGTTTTTGCTGTTTTTTCTTTTTGCATTTGCAATGGGAAATGCCCAAATCCTGGAACCTGTAAAATGGACTTCTAAAATTGAAAAGAGAGCCGGAAATAATGCCGTTTTGATTTTTGACGGGACGATTGAAAAAGACTGGCACATGTATTCGCAATTTACACCGGAAGGCGGGCCACTTGCTTTGGAGATTGCTTTTAAAAATCAAAAGGGAAATTATAATTTGGTTGGAAAAGCCAAAGAAGGAAAAACCAAAACTGCGTTTAATGATGTGTTTGGAGTAAACGAAACTTTCTTTGAAGGTAAAGCACATATCGAACAGGAAATCACCATCATCAATCCAAATCTAAAAACGGTTGATGTTGATTTTGATTTTCAGGTTTGTAAAGAAGTTTGTATCAATTCAAGTAAAAAATTCTCGATTGCAATTCCGTCAAACTTTAAAATGGATGCAGCTGCAATGGCGATAGATCCAAAGTTAAATGAAACTAAGGTGATCGTGATTGATGCAGCCAGTGATACGGCTAAAACCGCAGTAGTAACGAAGGCAGGAGATGTAAATGTAAAGGTAAATGTAGCGACTTCGGTGGCTAATGCGAAAGAAAAGAACCCAATGCCAGCGTCGCCAAGAAGTTTATGGTCGATCTTTTTTGTGGCTTTCTTGTTTGGGTTTACAGCATTGCTGACTCCTTGCGTTTTCCCTATGATTCCTATGACGGTTAGTTTTTTTACCAAACAGAGTAAAACAAAAGCTGCCGGAGTTAGAAATGCCATTATTTATGGAGTTTCTATTATCGTAATTTATGTTACATTAGGATTTTTAGTTTCGTGGATATTTGGTGCTGACGCATTAAATTCATTGGCTACGAACGTTTGGTTTAATATTGGATTCTTTGTTCTGTTGGTAATTTTCGCTACTTCTTTTTTAGGTGGTTTTGAAATTATGTTACCCAATTCATGGGCTAATAAAGTAGATCAGCAAGCCGATAGAGGAGGAATAATTGGAATTTTATTTATGGCCTTGGCCTTGGCTATTGTATCGTTTTCATGTACAGGACCAATCGTTGGATCGTTACTGTTTGAGGCAGCTACAAATGGTGTAATTGGACCAATTGTTGGAATGTTTGGATTCTCACTAGCATTGGCATTGCCATTTATGTTGTTTGCGATGTTCCCGGGCTGGTTAAATTCATTGCCAAAATCGGGCGGATGGCTTAATACGGTAAAAGTATTTTTAGGATTTTTAGAATTGGCTTTTGCTTTCAAATTTTTATCCAATGCTGATTTGGTTTTACAAATGCATTTATTGGAAAGAGAAGTTTTCTTAGCGATCTGGATTGCTATTTTTGGGGCTTTAGCTTTATATTTATTTGGAAAAATTTCTTTGCCTCATGATAGTCCGTTACAACATATTTCTGTAGGGAGATTGTATTTGGGAGTAGTTACTTTGGCCTTTACGGTGTATCTAATTCCGGGACTTTGGGGAGCGCCTTTGAAGTTAATAAATGCATTCCCGCCACCTCCACAATATAGTGAAAGTCCGTTTGGAGTAGGAGGATCTTCTACTTCGGGTAACAGCAGTATTGAGATTGTCTCAGGCATGCCGGCAGGAGCGGAGTTAGGCCCTCATGGAATCATGGTTTTTCATGATTATGAAGATGGTTTAGCATATGCAAAATCAATCAACAAACCGATTATGCTGGATTTTACAGGTTATGCCTGTGTGAATTGCAGAAAAATGGAAAACAATGTATGGTCAGAACCAATGATTCTGCCAATCTTGAAGAATGATGTAGTTTTAATTTCCCTTTATGTCGATGATAAACGCGATCTTCCAAAAGAAGAGCAATATGTTACAGCAAAAGGAGATAAAATTGAAACTGTTGGCGATAAATGGACCGATTTTATGATCTCAAAATATAAAACCAATACGCAGCCCTTATACGTGATCACCGATTTGGAAGGGAAGAATTTAAACCCTTCAAAACCGACGATCAGTTATGTAAATGCAGAGGAATACCTGCAATGGCTGAAAGAAGGAATCTCGAATTTCAAATAGTTTTTTTTGTGAGAGGTTAAATGTGAGATGGATAGAGTATATAATCTAAATTCTACAATCTAAAATCTACAATAAACAAAAGGTGAAGTTAATTCAAAACAAAAATCCCTCTAAGGTTGAGCTTTAGAGGGATTTTTTATGGCAAAAGAGGAAATTGAGTTTTATAAGAATTCGCCGTGTTGGGATATATCCAGTCCTAATTCTTCTTTTTCTTCGGTAACTCTTAGTGGGGTAATTTTATTTACGATAAAGAATAAAACATATGAACCCACAAAAGCGAAGATGGAAACGATTACCAGAGCTGTCAGCTGATTGATGAATAAGGTTGGCGTTCCAAAAATCAAACCCTGATTGTCTCCAACGGCCGGGTTGATTGCTTTGGATGCAAAAACACCGGTCAACAGCATTCCAACCATACCACCAACACCGTGGCAGGCAAAAACGTCTAGAGCATCGTCGATTTTTCCTTTAGGGAATTTGCTTACGACAAGGTTACTCACTATGGCAGAGAATGCTCCGATAAAAATAGCGTGAGAAATGCTCACGAAACCTGCGGCAGGAGTAATGGCAACGAGACCAACAACTGCTCCGATACAAGCGCCAAGAGCAGATAATTTATGGCCTAAGATTTTGTCAAGGAAAACCCATGCCATGGCAGCAGCAGCAGCGGCAACCGTTGTCGTTCCTAAAGCCTGAACGGCCAGTCCGTTAGCTCCTAATGCAGAACCTGCATTGAAACCAAACCATCCAAACCATAATAAACCTGTTCCTAGTAAAACATAAGTGATTCTGGCCGGATTTACTTTTTGAAGTTTTCTTTTTCCCAGGAATATGGCTCCGGCTAAGGCGGCCCATCCGGCACTCATGTGAACTACTGTTCCTCCGGCGAAGTCTAATACACCCATTTTAAAGAAAACTCCATCAGGATGCCACGTCATATGTGCTAAAGGGGAGTATATGAATATAATGAATAAAACCATGAATAATAAATAAGCCCAGAAACGCACACGTTCTGCAAATGCACCGGTGATTAATGCAGGTGTAATGATGGCGAATTTGGCCTGAAACAATGCGAATAACATAAAAGGTATTGTTGGAGCAAGACTCCAGGCAGTAGAAGTACCTACACCCTGAAAGAATAAATTAGAAGTTGGATCTCCAATGATTCCGCCAATGGTAGGGCCAAATGCTAATCCGAAAGCTACTATAACCCATAAAATAGTAACAATTACCATTGCCATAAAACTTTGCAGCATAGTACTAATAACGTTTTTCTTACCTACCATTCCTCCGTAGAAAAATCCTAGTCCCGGTGTCATAAGCAAAACAAAAGCGGTTGCTACGATCATCCAGGCAGTATCTCCGGTGTCAAACTTTACAGCTTCTGCCGGAATTGGGTTATCGGTTAGGATGAAGTTGGACAAAAAGGTTAGTACCAAAATCGTGATAAGAATCACACTTAAAATAATTTTTCGCATAGTTAATTGGTTTTAATTTTTTTATAAAAGTATAAAATCAACTTAAACCCCTGTAAAAAATAGCGTTATGTGGTTTATTTTTATTAATTTTTCATTTTGACCCCTATTATTTTATGGGTATGTGTTTTAAATATGTCTTAAAATTAGGTTTTGGTAATGAGGTTTTAGCAGAAATCCTTTTTTTAATTAAAAATCGGCTGCAAAATGTAAGTTTTGGTTTGTTTATGTTTAAGGAAGTTGCTACAGAATAGGATTTTAGAGTTTTTTTTGTCTCTGTAATTTCTTATCGATTTAAATTCAGTGGGTTATGTTTTTGAAAGTGTTTTTATTCAAATTTGTTTTTGTTAGGTTGCAAAATATAAGGCTTCGTTTTGTAAGTTTGTAATTTAAAACAATTCTAAATAATGAAAATATTTTTACTTTTATCCGCCATTTTTACGATAAGCTTTACTGCAAGTGCGCAAAAATCTATTATTACAGGAAGAATAAATGACAATCAGGGCCTACCTATTTCCTTTGCTTCTATAAGTATTTCAGAACTTAAAGTTGGAGAAGTTGCAGATCAGCAAGGTGTTTATACTCTCAGTGTTATTTCGGGAAGGTATACTGTTAAAGTTTCGGCAGTAGGATATAAAACAACAGAACAAGACATTGTATTGATAGCGGGGGAGACTCTTCATACCGATTTTACTTTGGTACAAGATTCAGATTTAGATGAGGTTGTAGTCTCGGCCAGCCGTAAGAAAGAAACGTTGGATGAGGTTCCTTCTTCCATCAATATTATAGGACTAAAAAGTCTTTCGGTGCAAAAAACAATTAATAACAATTTAAGTGAGATTCTGGCAAACACGGTTCCCGGACTTGGATTTAATACCAACAGAACCAGTAACCTTGGACAAACATTGCGTGGGCGTGGAATTTTGGTAATGATCGACGGTGTACCGCAATCGACTCCATTACGCAATGGTATGCGTGATATTCGAAGCATAGATCCGCTTGCTATCGAAAGAGTGGAGGTTATAAAAGGGGCAACAGCCATTTATGGTAATGGCGCTGATGGAGGACTTATTAATTATATTACTAAGAAACCAAATGTTAGTAAAGCAATAAGCGGTCAGACTTCAATTGGTAGTACAGGTTTTTTATCTAAACCGGATCAGACATTTGGAGGATACATTGGTCAACAATTTACGGGTAAAATTAAGAAGTTTGATTATGTAGTTTCAGGACGTTTTGAGAATACTGGTGTTTCGAGAGATGCCAAAGGCCGCGTCCTTTCTCCCGAATATGGATTGAATGAATTGGATATGTGGAACGTTTTTGCAAAAGTTGGTTATGACATCAATATTAACAATCGTGTTGAAGTAATGTATAATTATTTTACAAGTAAGCAAAATACAGATTATGTTGCTCAGGCCGGGCAATACGGAAATGCTAATTTGCCAACAATAGGAGTTCCAGGAGATCGTCCGGGTCTGGCAGAGGGAACACCATACAATCACAATCTGTACATTCATTACAATAGTGAGAGAATTATTGGTGAAACAGATTTGGATGTAACTTTATACCTGCAGCATTTTTATACCTTATTATCATCCAGCAATTTTTTTGAAGGAAACGGACAACCCGGAAACCTGAGTAAAAAGAAAGGCTTGCGTATTAATTTGAATACTCCTTTTGTTGTTTCGGATAATTGGAATGGTAATTTTGTATATGGTCTGGATGTTCTTTCAGATGTTATTTCTACGATACTTACTGATGGGCGTGTCTCGGTTCCGGAAATGGATATGCGTAATCTTGCTCCATACCTGCAGGTGAAATCAGTTTTTATGCAAAATCTGATTTTTAAGGCAGGTGCGCGTTTTGAGAATATTAATGTTGATGTTCCTACATATACCACTTTGGCTACCCGCAATTATGTTACCGGAGGTTATTCGGGTGGAGGAATTGTTGTAAAAGGGGATGCGATTAATTACAATGCCTTGATTTTTAATGCAGGTTTACGTTACAATAAACTATCTTATTTTAAGCCTTTTGTTAGTTTTTCACAAAGTTACAGTCTTGGCGATTTAGGACTGGTATTGCGCTCTGCCAAAGAAAATACGGTTAAGGAACTTACAACCAAAGCGATAATAGCCAATAATTATGAGGTAGGGTTTAGCAGTACATTTGGAAAACTGAATATCGAAGCTGCTACATATGTTAGTACTTCTGAACTTGGGGCCTCTTATGTATTTGTGGATGGGAAAGCTCAAATTGCCAGATCTCCGGAGACTATTTATGGGTTTGAATTGGCTGCAGATTATGCCGTATTAGATAATTTAAGCTTGGGAGGGTCTTATTCGTATACCGAAGGCAAAAGAGAAATTAACGACAAGAAAGTTTATCTTGGTGGCGACCGAATTGGTCCTCCAAAAACTACGGCCTATGTTTCTTATAGTCCTTTATCCGATTGGACATTGCGATTGCAAATGCTTAGCGCAGGTAACCGCAAGCGTTTTGATCCTGTAAATGGTAAGTACAGCTACGGAACAGGACCAATGGATTCCTTTACGACTTTTAGTTTCTTTAGTAATTATAATTTGGATAAAAACAGTAGTATACAACTAGGGGTAGAGAATGTTTTCAATAAAGATTATTTTACAGTTCCTTCGCAATGGATGGCTGATAATTTGAGTTATGTAAAAGGTAATGGTGCCAGATTCACCTTAAGCTATCTCTACAAGTTTTAGAGATGGCACTCATTTAAAAAGAAGCCCGAACCATTAAAGTTCGGGCTTCTTTTTTGTTTCAAATAAAAAAGGCATCAGATGAATTTTCAAATGATGCCTTTTGTTTTAAAAAACTATCGCTTATTTCTGATTGAATTTTGCTTTGAATTTATCATTCAGCTTCGTCTGGAAAGTTTCTAAATTAATTTTTCTTCCCTGAATGAAAGCAGTCGTTAGTTTATTGGTTCTCATGTCCAGTGCATCACCTTCAGAGATAAATAAAGTAGCATCTTTACCCGTTTCCAATGTACCGCAAGTAGCATCAATACCTAATAACTTTGCTGTATTTGAAGTGATAAGCTGTAATGCTTTTTCTTTATCTAAACCAAATGCAGCACAGGTTCCGGCTAAGAATGGCAGGTTACGCACACTCATACGCTCGTGATCTCCACTGTTTTCAAGCCCAACTACGATACCTTTATCGGTAAGTATTTTGGCCATTTTGTAAGGAAGATTTACATCTTCGTCATCACTTGAAGGCATGTCGTGAACACGTCTTAAGAATACACCAACATTATATTTTTGCAATACGTCGGCAGCTTTATAAGCTTCAAATCCTCCCACGATAACTATTTTCTTGATCTGATTGTTTACTGCTAACTGAATGGCATCAACGATTTGTTTTTCTTCATCTGCGTGTACATAAAGTGTCTGAGTTCCGTCAAAAAGACCTTTTGTAGCTTCAAAAATGATGTTTCTTTCTTTTGAAGCAGCCTGATTGTAAGCTTTAGCATTACCCCAGAAAGCAGCAATTTCTTCCACTTGTTTTGGATAATCTTTGTTGGCTTCAATAATTCCCGGCTCAAACCATGATCCTGATCTTCTGAAATTAGAAGGGAAGTCAAGATGAATTCCGTCATTCTCTTTTATAATCGCATCTTTCCAGCTCCAGGCATCTAACTGTACAACAGAAGAGGTTCCTGAAATTCGGCCTCCACGAGGGGTTATCTGCGCCATCAAAATACCATTTGGACGAACAGTTTCTACTACTTTTGATTCAGAGTTGTACGCAATAATACTTCTTACATTAGGATTAAAAGTTCCAATTTCTTCCTGATCGTCTGATGATTTTACAGCATCAATTTCTACAAGACCTAATGTGGCATTGGCAACGATAAATCCCGGGTAAACATGTTTCCCGCTGGCGTCAATAGTGGTGTCGTATGCATCGGCTGCAAGTCTTATCGTTGTTGCATCGGCTACCAGTGTTATTTTTCCGTCTTTAAATCCAACCGCACTGTTTGGAATAACGGTTCCGTTACCTAAGTGAGCAGTGGCATTTAATATCAAAACCGATTTGGTTTGTTGAGGGGCAGGTATTTGCTGCGCTTTCATTTGTAGCGAGGCACAAAAGGCGAGCAAAGTTATATATATGTTTTTATTGATCATGTTAGCTGTTTTTATCTTTATGAATTTTATAAAGCCGTTATTATTGTTCTAAAGTATCACAGTGATATTCTTTCTTCTCTTTTTTGGTTGGCTGTTGCGTGCTCATACCTTTGTTTTTTTCCTGCAACATTTGTCCAATAAGTAAACTTCTTTCTTTTGAAATAGCCAATTGTTTTTCGGCATCCTTTTCAACATCAAAATATACCACACCTTCAATCATTGTTTTTTCGACTTTAGCATAGATAGACAATGGATTTTCGCTCCACAATACAACATCGGCATCTTTACCCACTTTCACACTTCCTACTTTATCGTCAATATGTAATAATTTAGCTGGGTTCAGGGTTACAAATTTCCAGGCTTCTTCTTCAGAGATATTTCCGTATTTCACTGCTTTTGCAGCTTCCTGATTCAATCTTCTTGACATTTCGGCATCATCTGAGTTGTAAGCCACAACCAATCCTTCATTGTGCATAATTGGTCCGTTGAACGGAATTGCATCGTTTACTTCAAATTTGTAAGCCCACCAGTCAGAGAATGTAGAAGCTCCAACACCGTGTTGTTTCATTTTATCGGCAACTTTATAACCTTCAAGAATGTGCGTAAAAGTGTTTACTTTGAAATTGAATTTCTCGGTAACATTCATCAACATTAAGATTTCAGATTCTACATAAGAGTGACAGGTAATAAAACGCTCCTTGTTAAGGATCTCAGCTATAGTCTGCATTTCTAAATCAACTCTAGGGGCTTTTCCTTTTTTAGAACCTGCGTTGAATTTTTTCCAGCTTTCATCGTATTCTTTTGCACGTTGGAAATAATCCATAAAAACTTGTTCAACTCCCATTCTGGTTTGTGGAAAACGAGTTGGGTTATCAATTCCCCAATTGGCTTGTTTTACATTTTCTCCTAAAGCAAATTTGATAAACTTTGGTTGGTTTTTGTATAACATCTCATCAGGTGCAGCACCCCATTTCCATTTTACAATTGCAGAACGCCCTCCGATTGGGTTTGCAGATCCGTGTAATAATTGCGAAGTGGTTACACCTCCTGCCAGGTCTCTGTAGATATTAATGTCTTCAGAGTTTACAACATCCTGAATCGTAACTTCGGCAGTAGAGTTGTGCCCCATCTCGTTTACACCTTTTGAAATAGCGATGTGCGAATGCTCGTCGATAATTCCGCTGGTGATGTGTTTTCCTTTTGCATCAATAACCGTAGCAGAAGCATCTGAAAGGTTTTTGCCTACGGCAGCAATTTTTCCGTTTTTAATTAAAACGTCTGTTTCGGTTAGGATACCTTCTTTTTCGTTGGTCCAAACTGTAGCATTTTTGAATAATAAAGTTTGAGCAGTTAATTTTTTGGAGTCTCCAAAAGCAATATTTGGGTAAGTTGTCGGGATAATCGGATTTAGTTTTTCAACTTTAGTAGAGTCTTTAACTGCCACAAACGGACTTGTTCTTGTAGCGCTCCAAAACAATTCAGTTCCGTTGGCCAAAACCGCTTTTCCGGATAAATTTTCCGGTTTTTCTATTAATCCGGTTAAACGTGTAAAGTTTGATTTGATAGAATCTGTAGGTTTAATCAAAAGTGTGATCCAGTTTTTAGAAACGGCAAAAGTGCTGCTTACTTTTTTGGTATCTGCAGTTGTAATTTCAGATTTTGGAGCATCAGCTGTTCCTTCAATTTTCCATTTGTAAGTGTCTTTTCCAACGGTTAAGTCGTAGTTACCGCGAATATCTTTTGCGTTAACGTCATTCACTACATATTTCGTTCCCTGTACCCAGTTTTCGTATAAAACAGTTTTTTCGTCAAAGATTTCACCTGAAGTAATAATGAAATTGGCAAAAGCACCTGTTTTTAAACTTCCCACTTCATTACTTTTTCCAAGTAAAGCAGCAGGAACAGTAGTTAAAGCTTCTAACGCTTTTGTTTTATCAAAACCGTACTTAATAGCTTTTAATAAATTAGGTTTAAAATCTTCGGTCTTTTTTAATTTGTCTGTGGTTAAGGCAAAAACAACTCCGTTGTCTGCAAGTACTTTTAAGTTAGTTGGCGCCTGATTCCAGAAACGCATATCAGCCAGTTCGATCTGATTGGACAAATACGGATTAGAAACATCATATGCCTCAGGGAAACTGATTGGAATGATGTATTTTGCATTGGTAGCTTTAATTTCCTCGATTCTTTCAAACTCATTTCCACTACCTTTCAAGATATAATTTAGTCCAAATTCTTTAGCAATTTTTGCTGCTCTTAAGCTGTTTAATTTGTCTTCTGTAGCAAAAATCTGAACTAGTTTTTCATTGTCTGCTAATGCTTCTAATGATAAGTCTTTCGTTTCTGAATTTCCTTTTTTGTACCAGTCTAAATCCAGATACATCTGACGTAATAAAGCCGTCATCCCCATCAATGAGCTTGGATAAGCCTGATTGGTTAAGGCACTTCTTGTAAAAGCAAAATGGTTGGTTAGTTTATTGGCAATAATTTGTTTGCTGTTTTCGGTATTGTTTAGGGCTACCAGAATTCCGGTTCCCTGAGCAACTCCGTCGGCAATATGCGTTCCAACTACTCCAAAACCGGCTTTTAGTAATTCTTCCGCTTTAGGCTGATCGTATTTAAAAGTCTCATAAGTATTTACTTCAGGACGAACACTTTCGTTCCAGTAGTAACCTACTTTTTTAGTATCGTATAAAGGGCTGCGATCACGTCCACGTCCGGCAGGGGCTTTAGGTTTTTCAACCCCGAAACTGGTGTAGATATCAATAAACGAAGGATAAATAGTTTTTCCGGCAAGATCAATCGCAATGCTGTTTTTAGGAACGGTGATGTTGTTTCCAACAGCAACCACTTTTCCATCTTGGATGAGTAAAGTTCCTTTTTCGATTTTTTGTGTTGGAGTAACATAAATCGTGGCATTGGTAAAAACGGTGTAATTGTTGTTTTTGTTGTGGACACTTTCATTTACAGGAAAGTAATCTTGAGCATACGTTTTTGTTAAAAAAACACTCAAAAATAGTAGTAGTAGTTTTCTTTTCATGGATAATTAATAAAATTTTTAATAAAAATAGCAAATATTAATATTTAAGCAAGTTTTAATTAAAATTAATTTTTTACATTATACAGAAAGTACCAAAAACGATTTAGTACTTTCCGTGTTTTTGATGTTTTGTATTGTTTTTGTGAGCGCAGTTATTAAGAATGTCTTTTTATTTTAGGATTTTCTCATAGCGGTTTTTTAGACCTTCCAGATAAGGAGCTTTGATTTCTGTTGCAATTTCTACTGCTTTTTTTAAGACTGCCGCCGCACGATCTTTTTTTCCATTTTGTTCCAAAAGATCACCATATTTTAAAAATGCCATCGGAGATTTTGGATACAATTCGGTATTGCTTTTTAAAATGGACTCTGCAATAAATGGTTTTGTCTTACTATAGTCAGAAGATAGCGTGGCAATGTCTTCTTCTGAAAACAAATCAGATTCGGTTAGTTTTTTAACTACCGTTGCGATTTGCTGGTCCATCTTAGCCGAATCAGTTTCGTTAAGAGGTTGTGTTTGCTGATCGATAACGGATTGCAATTCCAGATACAGTTTTTTTGATTCAGCTGCTATTTTGTTTCGATAGCCTTCGGCTGCTTTTGCGGCCAATTCTATTGTTTTGTTGTATGCGGAATCTTTGACTGTTTTATATTCCGGAATTACACCAATACCTTCCCAGTTTGTTTTAGTAATTGGATTTATGGCAGTTCCGGTAGGAATGAATATTTCCAGGAGAGGGTTCACTTCAAGAATTTCACCCGGATTGGCACCGCCACCGGTTACTTCACCAACTAAGGTTGCTCTTTTTTGTGTTTGCATGTTATAACTGAATTCTTCTGCTCCCGAAAAACTTCTGGCTCCGGTGATAATCAACAAAGGAACATCGGTTCGTTTTTTGCCGTTTACTTCGATGACCTTAAATTCCTCTGTAAAGTTGTCTTTTCTAAAGTATAAAGTATTTAACAATATAGGTTCTTTAAAGAAATAACTGCACAGGTACTGAACGGTTTTGGGGCTCCCACCGCCGTTAGTTCTTAGATCGACAACAATGGCATCTGTTTTAGCCAACAGCAGCATATAAGAATCGATAGTCTTTTGAGTTTCGTGTATGAAATAGTTAAACTTAAGATAGCCAATATTGCCGTCAAGTATTTTAACTTCTCTAAAACCATTGGCGAGTTTTCGATCGTCGGTTAAATTGTGAAGATAAACTTCGTACGAATCTTTGGTCGCAATTGCTTTGTCTTTTTCAGGAACAAATTTGGGTCTGATTCTAAGATGTTTGTCGTCGTTGATAAACCGGACTTCTTTTGTTAAGGCTACAGCAAAGGAATCCAGCAAATCGTATTTTTTGAATTTATTTTCTTTATAAGCCTTTTTTAAATGAGCGCCCATCAGTTTTCCCTTTTCAGGAAATATGTATTCCTTTTGTATCAGGGAATCTATTTTTAAGATAGTTTCCTTTTTAAATTTCTCGGTTATTTTCTTTTGCTGACTGTTTACACCCGATAGTGTAAGGCAAGACAGAAGGAGGAAAAGAACTGGTTTGTTGCAAAAAATAAAAATCTTGTGTCGAAAAGGTTTGAGGAGGTGCTTCATGTTGCTTTTGGATTTTTATATTATAACGCTAATTTAGAGTTTTATGATAAATTTTGAGAAAAATATTTGATAATGAATGATTTAGGGGATGGATTGATTGTTAAAATAATTTAATGTGGGTCTGAATTATTTAATTGTAATAATAAACCTACTTTTAAATATTTTTCATTAGATTTAGAAACATTTAATGAATAGGATTTATGCTGGTAAAAGTTTACGGAAGTGCCGTTTTTGGAGTAGAAGCAACAACAATCACGGTAGAGGTACATATGGACAAAGGGATTGGTTATCATTTAGTTGGATTGCCGGATAATGCCATAAAGGAGAGCTGCTACCGGATTGCTGCCGCGCTTAAGAACAACGGATTGAATTTTCCCGGAAAAAAAATAACCATAAATATGGCTCCGGCCGACCTTCGTAAAGAAGGTTCTGCCTATGATTTAACCTTGGCGATGGGAATTTTAGTAGCTTCCGATCAGCTAAAAGCACCCGAGATTGAAAGATACATTATTATGGGAGAACTTTCTTTGGACGGTAGTTTGCAGCCTATCCGGGGAGCACTGCCTATCGCGATAAAAGCAAAAGAGGAGGGGTATAAAGGTTTTTTTCTGCCAATTCAGAATGCAAAAGAAGCCGCTATAGTGACCGGTTTGGAGATTTATGGTGTTGAAAAACTGCAGGATGTTATTCACTTTTTTAATGGAAAAGGAACGCTTGAGCCTACCATTATTGATACTCGTGCCGAATTTTATAAAAACCTGGATTTCCCCGAATTTGATTTTTCAGATGTACGCGGGCAGGAAAGTATAAAACGCTGTATGGAAATTGCGGCGGCCGGCGGTCATAATATTATTTTAATTGGTCCGCCCGGAGCAGGAAAAACGATGCTGGCCAAGCGAGTGCCTAGTATTTTACCCCCAATGACTTTGCGTGAAGCTCTTGAAACAACAAAAATTCACAGCGTTGCAGGAAAGTTAAAAGAAGTAGGGTTAATGAATCAACGACCCTTTAGAAGTCCACATCACACTATTTCAAACGTTGCGCTTGTGGGTGGAGGAAGTTATCCGCAGCCCGGAGAAATTTCGATGGCTCACAATGGCGTTTTGTTTTTAGATGAATTGCCGGAATTCAAGCGTGATGTTTTAGAGGTAATGCGCCAGCCGCTTGAAGATCGGGAAGTCACTATTTCGCGTGCTAAATTTACAGTAACTTATCCCTCCTCGTTTATGCTTGTGGCTAGTATGAATCCGAGTCCCAGTGGTTTTTTCAATGATCCTGCGATGCCCAATACTTCTTCGCCGCATGAGATGCAGCGGTATTTGAGTAAGATATCGGGGCCATTGCTGGATAGAATCGACATTCATATTGAAGTCACACCGGTTCCTTTTGAAAAACTGGCCGATGATCAAAAAGCCGAAAGCAGTGCCGAAATTCGCAAACGGGTTACTGCCGCGAGAGAAATTCAAAGCATACGTTTTGAAGCAATCGAAAATGTGTATTACAATGCACAAATGAGCAGTAAACTCATTCGGGAGTTTTGTGTATTGGATGAGGAATCAAAAGAGTTGCTGAGAACGGCCATGGACCGATTGAATCTGTCAGCAAGAGCCTATGACAGAATCTTGAAGGTAGCGCGAACGATAGCCGATTTAGAAGGAGTGCCCCATGTAATCTCGCAGCATATTGCCGAAGCGATTCAGTACAGAAGTTTGGATCGTGAGGGCTGGCTGAGTTTGAGATTTTAGATTTTACTGTTTTGGAGCGAAAATTTAACTTAATTCTATAAAATTCTCAATATGAATTTCATCTAAAAAAAGGATATCATGCGAAACCACAATTAAAGTCCCCTTGTACTCGTTTACAGCTGCGGTCAGAATTTCGATATTTTGAATATCAAGATTGTTTGTTGGTTCATCCAGAATGATCATATCCGGAGCCTCACTATTGAGGGTTAAACAGTAAAGCATCAGTCGCATTTTTTCACCTCCGCTTAAAGCAAAACAGGGTTTGTTCCAATCATTTTGTGAAAACAGAAACTTATCAAGTTTCATTTTCAGATCATGTTCTTGTAAACCGGAAGTATTAAATTTCTGTGCTTGTTCATAAACTGAAATTTGATTTTCAATAAGTGAATAATCCTGATCAATGTAAATTGATTTAGAATTGGCTTTGTAAACATTTCCTGTTTTGGGTTGCAATTGGCCCGTGATTATTTTTATCAATGTCGTTTTTCCGGAGCCGTTTGCACCTTTGAGGGCGATACGCTGCCCGCTTAGAATTTGAAAATGAAGCTTATTTTTCCACAACAACTGATCGTTATAACTATGATTAATTGCTGATGCTTTGAAAAGTATTTTTCCTTTATGAAGGTTTGTTTTATCAAAACCAAATTTCATTTGATCAATATCAGGTAATGTTGACCGCAATTTTTGCAGGTCCTTAGCAATAGTTCCAATTTTTTCGGCATGAACACCTTTTGTTTTGGCCGTACTGTTTTCGGCATTGTTTCGCAAAGTGTTCATCATAATTCTTGAAACTCCGGCTTTCTTCTGCTTCTTTTCACCACGGGAGTCCAGTTTGTTTTGACGTTCCAGAGTTTCACGTTCTTTTTCTTTTGCTTTGCGTAACGCTTTTTCTTTACTTTGAATATCCTGACTCAAAGCCTTATTTTCGATCTGTTTTTGTTCAGTATAAAAATCATAATTACCACCGTAAACTGTTATTCCCTGTCCTGATAATTCATAAACAACCTGCAGTAAATTCAATAATTTTCGATCGTGACTTACTACAATCAAAGTTGAAGCGCTCTTTTTTATAAATTCATATAATAATTCTCTTCCCGAAATGTCCAAATGATTACTTGGTTCATCGAGTAAAACCAGTTTTGGTTCATGAATCGAAATTCCGGCCAGGAAAACTTTTGTTTTTTGTCCGCCGCTCAGCGTTCCGAGTTTTTGGTTCCGATCTAAATCCTGCAACTGCCAGTATTGTAAGGCTTCATTGCAACGCTCTTCAATTGTCCAGTCGTCGTTTAAAATAGTAAGGTTTTCTTCAGAAACGACTCCGTTAAGAATTTCGTGCAAAGCATTCAGTTTGTCTTCAACCTGAAGCGCCTGAGCAATCGTAAGCTGATTAAACTGCCCGAAAATTTGAGGCAGATAATAGGGTTTGGAATCTGTTTTTAATAAACCGTCGACAGGTTCTGATTCGCCTGCAATAATTTTTAATAAGGTTGATTTTCCAACACCGTTATTGCCAATTAAAGCAATTTTTTGGTGAGGGTTAACTGTAAAAGTAATTTTATCAAACAACAAATTCTTGTTTGAATGTAAGTAGGAGATATGCTGTAAAATAACCATAATTTCTTTCTTTAGGGAATAAGCAAATGTGCAAGCCATTTTAATAGCTTACCTTAAAATTGTCCGAAAGAAATTTTTATTCACATAGAGATGGTACGGTTTATTTATTGCTGCAAAGATACAAAAAATAGTTTTTAAGATTTGAGTTTCACCTTATTCAAATTTTAAACTGGCATTTTTAGACATTAAATAGGAGGTGAGCTTTTTAATTTT
Organism: Flavobacterium sp. T12S277; assembly: GCF_048514875.1. Taxonomy (NCBI): domain Bacteria; kingdom Pseudomonadati; phylum Bacteroidota; class Flavobacteriia; order Flavobacteriales; family Flavobacteriaceae; genus Flavobacterium; species Flavobacterium sp. T12S277. The sequence continues at coordinate 74,686 of NZ_JBLYEG010000003.1, forward strand.
TCCTTTTTCCATTTCAAAAACGTCACAGAAAACAGCATCCAGTTTATTGCCATTTTTCATGTTTCCCTGAACCGCACCTTCAGCAATAACGATATCATTTTCTTCAATCAGTTTTAGGATCTGAATGGTGGGACTGCCTGTGAAATTGTCGTTTTCAATTTCTTTATCAAAAGCTTCTTTACCAACATGCTGATAAACTCCGGGCATTTCCCAAATCACATCATCAGTAAGACAATCTAAAATTCGTTTATGATCGCTTACCCTAAAAGCTTCCATATATTCGGTTACGGTTTGTTTATTTACTGTCATGTTTTTAGGATTACGATGTTAAAACTGATTTTTGAACGACTATTTTAGGTGTAGTATAAAGTTACTGTTTTTTAGAAATATTCCAAAAACTGATTTTTCTTCTTGTCCTAAAACCTAGTTTTTCATACAGGCTAATGGCTCCAATATTACTTTCGACCACATGTAAAAAAGGAGTTTTATTTTCGTCTAAAATCCTATTGACAACAGCTGTAATCAATTGTTTGGCATAACCTTTTCCGGTGTGATCGGGATGTGTGATAATAGCGCTCACTTCTGTATAATCATTCATTTTCATGCGTTCGCCAGTAACTGCGACCAATTGGGTTTCTTTAAATATTCCGTAATAATTGCCTAATAAAGGAGTTTTGGGTTTGAAATACCCCGGCTGAACCAAGTTAACCAATTGTAATAATTCGGCATTATGATTTTCGGTAAGTTTGACAATTTCAGTGTCTATTGCAAGCTGAATTTTGTCGGGAACAACCATTTGCAGACAAACCAGTTCTTTGACTATTTTTAAAGAATCGGCAATTTCAGGTTTTTCACCCACTATAAAAAAAGAATCCGATATAGATGCATATTGCTTTGCGGCTTTTAAAGTGCTTTCCGGTTTTATAAAACCTCCAAACGGGCAATACTCCGGATTGTAAAATTTAGTACCGTCATAATCAAGAGCAAATGCGGAATGACTTTCGGATAAGGAATGCCAAACCGGATTATCTAATTTATTCTCGTTTTTATTTTTCATTAGTTTAGAAAATAATTTTCCAGAGCACGCTATATTTAGTTTTTATTCTTTCTCTTTTACAGGATAGAAAAAACGAAACGAATTCGAAGCTGCGGGATGTAAAATAGTAGCATGATTTTCCAGTGGGAGATAGTCAAAATAGACTTTTATGTTTTTGCTTTTTGAGGCTTTAATCTTTTCAGCCAGTAAATTGGCATCCACTTCCATTACTCTTGAAATTTCGGTTGGAGTAAGCCCTTCTTTGCCCACTGCAAGGTAAATTTGGGTTTGCTGATTAAAATTTTCCTGAAAAAGAGCACTATCCTGATTTAGAATCGATGCATTATTCCACCAAATACTTGGACTCACGATAACGTACTTATTAAAAAGTGTTGGTTTCTTTAATAAAATTTCAGCAGCGAGTAAGCCTCCCAATGATTGCCCCATGATGGTTTTTGAATCATTGGCCTTGTAGTTTTTTTCAATAAAAGGTTGCAGTTCTTTTTCGATAAAAGCAATGAATTTATCAGAATGACCGGAACTTGGAAATCTTTTTTGATCTTTTTCAATAGTTGTCGGAAAGGTAAAGTCTCTTCTTCTGTCGACAGTTGCAATTCCCACAACAATTGATTTAGGCACCTGATTGATCCATTCAAAACTATTAAACTGTACCAGACCGGCGATATGAATAAAATCTTCATCAGCTGAGCCGTCTAGCAAATAAATTACCGGATATTTTGTTGTCTCTTCCGCTTTGTATCCTTCCGGAAGATAAATATTCAGTATCCTCTTTTCGCCCAGTTCTTTCGATTGAATTTCATCGATAACTCCTAATACAAATGGTTTTTTGGTTTCTGCTGTTTTGGTTTTATTGGTTTGGCCAAACATAAAAGTTGTAGAGAGAAATAAAAGGGCAAGGGTAAAAAGTTTGTTCATTATGGTGTTATTTAATAGTAATAGGGTAAAATGTCACAGCGTGAAACAGGAAAGTTGTGTAGAACGAAAATACAAATTTATAGCATGCTAAAATCTTAATAAAAGGGAAAACATTGTTAAAAAACGACTATAAAATAAATCCCTTTCATCAAGCAATGAAAGGGATTTATTAAGTGTTTGATGCTAGTGAAATGTTTTAGAAAAAGGAATAACCTAGTATGACAGATGTCGTTGAAAATGAGGAGCTCCAGGTTTGATAATTGCTTAAAATCTTTCTGCCAGCCAAATATCTAAACTCTATACTGTATCTGTCACGAAATTTTCCACCAATTCCAAATACTAAGGTGTTACGGGAACTAACATCTAATTTATTTACTAACGAACCGTCTTTTCTGGTGAGTTCTATTTTCGAGTTCAAATCAAAATCAAACAACAAAGAAGCATTTACAAATATGTTGGAATTATTATTAAGGAAAAAGTAATGCCTAATTCCTATTGGCAGTTCTATTGATTTATAATCTACTTTTGCGTTTACTTCACCACCAGACAAATTGGAGGTTTGTTTTGATTTTTCTCCACTATAGTATTGATAAGTTGGCTCTGCGATTATTGTCCATTTATTTTTATTAAAAGGGAGAATAAATTCTGCTTCAATACCCAGACTAAGATTTGTTTTCGAATCAAACTTAAAGTCAAAATGATCGCTTATTGATAAAGAACTATTATTTAGTCTTGGTCTTAAGGTTAAATTAAAGACATCTTTCTTTTCTTTAGGCTCAAAAGTGGCAAAATTAGTATCACTGCATTTGTTGTACTTGATGAAAAATTTTAGCAGTTTAGTGGAGTTGTAGTCTAAAAATTCATATTCTTTTTGAAGGATATTTTCGCATTTCATGTCAATAAATAACTGCTCTCTAAAGTAGTTGTTTTTGGCAATTGAATAATTTTCGCTTAGATATGTTTTGTAAATCAACTGTTTTATCTCGGTATTGTCCATTTTGTAGAAGAAACGTCTTAAGTTTCCGTTGTTATATGAATAGAGAGATGCTTTTCCTTCAACAAGTACTTTCAGGAAGAGCGTTTCTTCTTTAAGATCAGGATTTTTATCCGTACTCATACTTTCTATGTTTTTTGAGGAGCGGTCTATTTTAACTAAAGATCTGATGTACTTACTTTGTCCGGTGATTGCAAATTCTTTTACAGTTTTTATATCCGCAGTAATGATATTCGTATTGTCAGGGAGTTGGTATCTGAAGTTGGTAGGAGTATTTTTCCAGTCTTGATCTTCGATTTGACACTCTATTTTTTGATTATTTTGGTTAATAATGTAACCGTGTTCGAAAACTATTTGAGAATAACTGTTAATGCTTATTATAAGAGCTAATACAAGAAATAAGGCTTGTTTTTTCATTAAAATTTGGTTGTTGATTATTATTGGTTTTATTTAGTGAATGTTAGTTAGATAAATCCTTGAATAAAAAAATAGCAGCATTATTTTTTGAGTGTAAATGTAATGTGCGAAATCGGCAATACATTACGTAAAGCCGTAAAGCTCCCGATTTGTTAGTAGGGAAATTTAGTAGTGGTATTTGTCCTGTCGTTTGTAAATGTATACGTTAGGATAAATGAAGCAGTTTTTTTTGGCAGATTTTTGTTTTTATCAACTAAATTAATTGTCCTCAAAAGTTTAAAATAGATAGTGGAAATTACTTCACTTCGGTTCCTTCAAACTTAATTCTTTTATCATTTACGTGAACCAATTCGTCAAGTTCGTAGATGTTTTTATAGCCGTACCCATAAAGGTTAATATGTGTAGGAATGTTCAGAGCCAGCATAACAGGTTTTCTGTTGGTTAAAATCTGAGATTCAAGGGCACTTTTAGGCAAAGCCATTTTTGAGGCAAAATCTATCGGGTCGCCATTAAAATTGTTGTTGCAGTAAATCAATATTCTGGTGTTGGGATCGGGAATTAACTGATGCAGGTTTTCCTGCGTAAAATCGGTGAAATCAATATGGATAGCCCCTTTTAAGTGTTTTCGGTTGTAACGAAAATCAGAGCGTGTGTCCAGAATAATGGTATTGTCTTCGCGGCTCATTTTAAGAAAGCGATCAAGACTCACCAGATGCTTTGCTCTTGCTTTTTCGACTTCGGTAACCAGATTTTTAAAATCATCATAATCAACTAATGCTTTGGGGTAAGGTTGCTGCTCTGTCATTGCGGTAGGAGTTTTGGCTGTCTGCGTTTGAGCGACACAGCCTGTGAAACAAAATGATACTAAAAACAGGATTGTTACTTTTTTCATTTGATATCAAATTTATACTTTAATGTCAGTACTACTCAGGGCAAGCACTATATATAGCTGAACATTAGATTTCAGGTATTTCTTCAGCAAATGAATTCATTTGCCATCGGTTTAGCTTCTGAATTTATTTCTAACGATAATGTCTTTCAATCTGGCTTTCAGGTCTTCTCCTGTATCAAACACCATTTGTTCGTTGTTCGGGAATGGGACTGCTCGTTTATTGAAATAGTTGATGTAACTGTCTTCACAGGCACTTCGGTCTCCTTTAAAAGTAGAGTAAACGTTCTCAAAAATAAATTCGCTACTCACAGGAAAGGACTGAACCAACTGATTTGTTCTTGCATCGACATAATCAACTTTTGCCGTAACCTGACAGGATTTAAATTGTCTGAATTCGTATACATTTGCACGAAGGGTTCTGTAATTGTCTACTTTTACTTCTTTGCCCAGACTGTCTTTAACCGGCCTTCCTCTGCTGTCCAGTAGTGTTTTTACACCGTCTTTGATCTGTCTTTCTTTGATGAACTCTTTTTCTTTGATTTGCTCAGGTGAAATATTAATCTGTACGAAGTTCACAATCAAACTATAATCATAAACGACTCCCTTTTGTCTAAAACTGTGATAAACCGTCCATTTATCATTTAGTCCGTAAGTTTTAATATCCAGCAAGTCATCCTGAAGCTGTTTCGGAATGACCATATTGGTTTCATTTGTAGCATAAACATCTACAAAATCAGTTCCTTTAAACTGTGCATCGTCCATCAGTTTTTTGGTGTTTTTGTAGTTTGGACTAATACTTTCCAGATAGAAAAAATCATCGTAGGCTTTTCTAAAATCCATTTTGTTTTTTGATTTTAAAAGTGCAGATGCATTTTCATACAAATATCTCGACAATGCAATTTTGCTGCTTATGATCTGATTCGTATAATTATCGAACTGGAATGTGGCACTTCTTCCTTGTTTCAACAATTGCAGAGGCAATAACGGTCTGATTTTCTCCTGACGATTGTTCAACTGCATGTAGGTATTGTAAGTGCGTTCGGCATTTATCGGATTTGCTTCTTTTATCATTAACTCCAAACTACGCAAGTCTCTGTCTTTGGCTTTTGCGAAAGCTTCTTCCAGTAAATACACATAATCCTGTTTTCCTTTAGAATCTTTTTTGGTTCTTAAAGCTTCGACCGCACGATCTATCGCTCCGTCATAATTTCCATCGCTAAGCATTGATTGAGTCGTTTTTACACCACAAGACGACAGTGTTAAAAATAATATAGAAAACAGTATAGTGATTTTTTTCATGCTAAAGACAATTGATTTTAAAGGAGCAAAGATATCTGTTTTTTAGACAAATTAGAGGTTGTGATTTTAATTTAAGAAGCAGAAGTTTTAATTTTTATCATAACCTTCAGTCCCGCTGTACGCTAAATCTTTTTTGCCGAAACCCGGCAAAAAAGGATACCGCTTCCATCAGGGCTAGTTAATAGAGTTTAGTTTTCATAAAGAACAATCGATTGGAATTTTATGTTTTACTCCGGCCAATACAGCACATTAAATTTATGACCATCCGGATCAGAGAATCCAAAGAAATAGCCTTTGGCATAATTTTGAGGTTCAGCAAAAATAACGCCTCCTGCATTTTTTACGTCAGATAACCATTGGTCTACTTCCTCTTTGCTTTCGGCTGAAAGCGAGAAAATAATTTCGTTTCCCAGTTTAAGGTCGGCCATTTCATCGTTGACGGCCCATTTAAAACGTTCTTTTATAAAAAAATGAATAATGAAATTGTCGTCACCAAAAATAAAACTTCGGAGTTCTTCATTTGTATTGTGACCGTTTGGTGTAAAACCTAAATCATTGTAGAATTTAGTTGTTCGGTCTAAATTTTCTACGCCTAAATTTGCCCATATTTTTTTAGTTTTCATAGGATGTTTTTTTAAAATATTAGATTTTAACTGCTAAAATTTTAGGATAATAAATTTATGAAATTTAAATTTAGGAATTGCAGAAACGTCCACATACTATTGCGCGCGTACAGATTCAGATGTTCAGCGAGAATGTTGATGACTTTATTATGTATCGTTTTTAACGTAGGCACGAACGCAACAGTGCGTCTAATACATGGTTAGGGTCTCATTATTTTCTAATTTTCACCTGATATACAATTTCCCAAAAGAGGATTGATAAAATAGCATTGGTGAATATAGCTGTTTTAACTAAATATGGATCGTATTTGGAAAGCAGATGTAAGTTGGCAAACTGAACCGCTAAGTATAGTGACAATGCTGCAATTGCTATAGAACAGACTACATTCAGCATAGGTTTCCATTTTAATCCCAAAAAGGAATAAATGATATTTAAAACGGCAAAACCACATCCGAGCGTGATATACGGATCTGTTTTTAATAGTTCTCCCAGAGAAAGTAAAAGTGAAGTTGAAGTAAGGTATAAAAAGAAAAGGATTGCGTAAAGCAGGATTCGTATTTGGATTTTCATTTTGATGTTTTTTAGATAAAACTGTAGAAAAGAAGTTTTATGAAATGTTGATTTTGTTTTAGGTTGTCTTTATGGATAGGAGTAATTAGACAGGAATGGATTTGTTTTCTATTTTAAATTATTCTTTTTTCCTCATATGCAACGCAATTCTATTTCCTTCACAGTCTTTAAACTCTGCAACCCAGCCGAATTCGCCATTTGAGGTTATTGGAAATAAGATTTCGGCACCATTTTTTACAGCCAGATTCAGCGTTTCTTCAATATCTTCAGTATTAAAATACACAAGAGTTCCGTTTAAGGTTGGCTTGTATATTTCTCCTTGCGCCAAAGCTCCCGAAATGCCATTATTACCCTCGGTAAGCGGAAAAAAAGCCATTTCGTTATCATGAATACGCTCCCGCTCAAATTCAAAACTAAAAACGGCCGAGTAAAATTGTATGGCTCTTTCGATGTTGGCTACCGGAATTTCAAAATAAACAACGGGGTTTGACTTGTTTTTCATTTTGTAAGGTATTTTTTTAGTGTAAGCGAAGTTAGAGAAAATTTTAGTTCAATTTGCTGGATTTTATTTTTTCAATTTGTCGTTTGTGTCGAAGAATATGTACAATCGCATGTTCCGTAATTTGTTCAATGTCGTACAATTGTCCCCAACCCGTTTTTATTTTTAGTGAATCGTCAAATTGTTCTAATTCATCGTCTTTAATTTCTTTGAAAATGTCTTCGGTAAAGAGGAAAACATTCGTTAAATCTTTCAAATATTCGGCAATGGTCAAATGAAAAATTTTGTCAGGTCGTTGAATAGTATTTCCTTTCAGGTTATGGATGCTGATGGCATAACTATAACCGGAACTTACAACATGCGACAGTATGGTTTGTATGGATTTGCAATCTTCGTTTGTTGTTTCTTTGTCTATAATAATGGTCAAAGCATCGTCCGGAATACTTTTAATAACGTTGGTAAGATCTAAAATTGCCTGTTCGTAGATATCAAGCAATGCGCCAACTGCTCCTTGTCTGTTCATTTTCTTATTTGTTGATTATTTTTTTTGCAATTTCAGAAACTTCTTCGTCGATTTCTTCTTTAGTCGGATCTTTTGCGATTCTTTCGATTTCATTTAAAACGATTTTATCTTTGGTGATTTCTCCAAAAGTATCAAGAATCCAATATTTCCAAACTTGATCCTGACTTTGTAAAATTTTCAATATTTCAGAAGAAATTTTTTCTGTATATGGAATTAAAAGTTCTGCAATTGGTCTGCTAATGGGCCAATTGATATCCTGTAACCATTTAAGTAAATCCGGAATAAAAGACTCGATCTCTTCAAATGAGTAATTTTTTAATTTTTCGACTGTTTCGAAATCAAATTTATCTTTTGGAATTAAATTTTTGACGCTCATCTCGTTAAGATCTGTTAGTTGAATTTTGTATTATATATTGACCCTTAGAAAGCGTTTTTTTTCATTTGTTTTCTTAAAAAAAGAACCACTAAAAAGAAAATAAAAGCTAAGATTGCCAATTTTGATGCATTTCCGGATGCACTCATTCGTGCCTGATGTTCTCTGCCATAAGGACCGGAATGTTTTATAGATCCGAGAACAGATTGCATTTTTTGAAAATTTGATTTATCATTTTTAGGATCATCAGAAAGGAGAATGTTGATCCAGCCTTTTTCTCCGAGACTTTTTGCTTCAAACAATGTTCTTCCGAACATATTATATCTGGCAAGCGAATAATTTTGATTGGCGTTAATTATTAAGGTATCGCATTTGAAATCTTCGGCAGTAATTTTATTTAGCATTTTCAGCACACTTTCTGATCTTTCTGCACCAGCTCCTGGATTTTCATAATATTGATATGCAATTATTGGTGTTTTGCCAATCGCAGTAGAGTCTGTGAAAATTTTTCCATTCTCATAAAAAGCATCATAATTTAATCCCTTATTTTCTTTTTTTATTTGCGAAAACTCGCTCGGAACCTGAAAACTGACATCTCGCAATTCGATTTTGGTTTGAGAGTAGAAATTAATTGTTGTGATTAAAATTAGTAAAAAGGGGCTTTTCATAGAGATCTGGTTATGATGTAAAATTGTATTAAGGAGTTTAGAATTGTAGATATACTCTGTTTTTTCTTATTGTAAAATCGCCTCGATCTTAGTTTCTGATTTTTCTTTGAGGACACTGTTAGGACGAAAATTCCAGATAATCAAGAATTTTCCTTTTGCAAGATATTCTTCCGGACGCTCATCAGTTGGCTGACCGTCTTTTCCCCAAAGCAAGCCTTGCAGAAATCGATCGCCTTTAAAGGTGTGCTCAAATTCAAAATACATTACAGATCCACGATCCGTTTTACTTTTAAAATTTTGAATCGCTTTACTTTTTAAGGTTCCAACAATGCTAGCATAGGTTTCAATATCATTATAAAATGTACAGGCTTGGGGAGTGATACAAATATTGCCATCGTTTAAAGTGTAGCCTTTGGGAATTTCTTTGTTTTTTAATTTTAAATCGGCAATTGTCTGGCCGAATAAAGTAGTAGTAAGTAATAAGAATAATACCGACAGGGGAATCGTAATTTTCATGGTTTAGGGTTTTAATTTATCAAACTAAAATAGTTTTTTTATTTGAGTTATTTGAAATTCATTTTTCGCTATTAAACCCGACAGGTTTTTAAAACCTGTCGGGTTTGAATGAGATTTATTTTGATAATTTATTTATTGGTTAAGTATGCTCTAGCCAAACATCTTATGCGGAATTTTTATAATTTTGACTGAATTGTTGAATTAAAAAGACCGGAATTTTAAAATGAACATTGAAGTAATCTCATCACAAAATTTAAAACAGCTTGTCGAATTGGTTTTAGAGCTTTGGAACGACTGCTCGTTTGACGAAGAATTTGAAAGCTATAAATCGATTATAGATTCAGAAAATGAAATTTGTTATGTGGTTAGGGATCAGGAAGACTACATTGCGTTTGTACATTTAAGTACGCGAAATGATTACGTTGAAGGTGCTGAAGATTTACCAGTTGCTTATATGGAAGCCATTTATGTGAAGCCTGCTTATCAAAAACAAGGTATTGCCAGAAGGTTAACAAAAGTTGCCGAAGACTGGGCGAAACAAAAAGGATTTAAACAAATCGCTTCTGACACCGACTTGGGTAATTCAGCAAGCATTGATTTTCATCAAAAAGCTGGTTTTACCGAAGTTGAGCGAATAGTGTGCTTCATTAAAAATTTATAAGATCAATTAAACCCGACAGGTTTTTAAAACCTGTCGGGTTTGAATAACGTGAAAAACTTCAAAAAAAATCCCGCCTCAATTAAGAAACGGGATTAAAGTGATATTCTCTTTTTTTTATTTTAAACTGTTGCAGCAACTTCTTGTGGCAACGGAATTTGATTTTTAAGTAAATCCTCGAATGTTTCGTGTTGACGGATTAAGATTCCTTTTCCGTTCATCCATAAAACTTCGGCTGGTTTGTATCTTGAATTGTAGTTGGATGCCATAGAGAAACAATAAGCTCCGGCATTTCTGAATGCTAAAATATCACCTTCCGTAATTTCCGAGATTCTGCGGTTGTTGGCAAAAGTATCAGTTTCACAAATGTATCCAACTACCGAGTAAAAACGCTCTTTTCCTTTTGGATTGGAGATGTTTTCGATATGATGTGACGAACCGTAAAACATAGGACGAATTAAGTGGTTGAAACCACTGTCGACTCCGGCAAAAACTGTAGAAGTAGTTTGTTTTACTACATTTACTTTGGCTAAGAAGAAACCGGCTTCACTTACCAGGAATTTTCCAGGTTCGAAAATCAGCGTTAAATCTCTACCGTATTCAGCACAGAAAGAGTTGAATCTTTTTGATAATTTTTTGCCTAATTCTTCAATATCGGTTTCGATATCGTCTTTTTTGTAAGGCACTTTGAATCCGCTTCCAAAATCCAAGAACTCCAGGTCTTTGAAATGTTTTGCGGTGTCAAACAAAATTTCAGCTGCATACAAGAATACTTCGATATCAAGGATATCCGATCCTGTGTGCATGTGAATTCCCACGATACTCATTTTTGTATTTTCTACAATTCGTAAAATATGAGGGATCTGATGTACCGAAATTCCGAATTTACTATCGATATGTCCCACAGAAATATTGGCATTTCCACCCGCCATTACGTGCGGATTGATACGAATACATACTGGAATTTGTGGATATTTTGTTCCGAATTGCTCCAGAATAGATAGGTTATCGATATTGATCTGAACACCCATTGCAGCAACTTCTTCGATTTCTTCTAAAGAAACTCCGTTTGGTGTAAAGAAAATTTTGTCAGGATCATAGCCAGCATGAAGTCCTAATTGAACTTCCTGAATAGATACAGTGTCCAGGCCAGACCCCATGTTCTTTAATAACTGAAGAATAGCAACGTTAGACAATGCTTTCATGGCATAATTAACTCTTAAGTTTTCTACCTTAGAGAAAGCTTTAGTTAATCTGTTGTACTGAGATTGGATTTTTTCGGCATCATATACATATAATGGACTTCCAAATTGTTCTGCTAACTGCAGTAAATCTTTTGCTTGCATCTGTAAACTATTTTCAGCAAACTTATTACTCTTTTGGGGATTGACAAATTTTAAAATGAAAAATAACAAATTGTAACAAATTGTTATAAAAATAACAATGAAAAATTGGAAGTTTTTTTAAAATGAATAATTTCTTATTTAGAACAAATTAAAATTATATTTGCAAAAAATTTCTATTTTTAAAGATTATTTATGAAAAAAATCACTACATTTTGCTTGATTATCCTTACAACTACGGTAGGATTTGCTCAGGAAAAATCAAAAGACAGTTTGCAGACCAATAATTTAGATGATATTATTGTAACGGCAAGTCGAAAAAAAGAGAGTATCAAAGAAGTTGTTTCTTCTATTACGATTGTTGGAGCGAAAAAGATCCAAAGTCAGACAATGGTGAATTCAAATATCAGCAATATTTTACAATATACAGTTCCGGGTTTAGCAACGGCAAGTAATCAGACTTCAAATTTTGGTCAGACTTTAAGAGGAAGACCGTTTTTGGTGATGATTGATGGAATACCACAATCTACGCCTTTGAGAAATGGAGGTAGAGATCTTCAGGTAATTGATCCTTCGTCTATCGAAAGAGTGGAAGTAATTAAAGGGGCCACCTCAATTTATGGTAATGGTGCCGATGGAGGAATCATCAATTACATTACAAAGAAAAATCATTCGGAAGAAAAGATTGGTGGTTCGGTACAAGTTGGTTTGATTACACAGCCTAAAACATTTGCAGAATCATTTGGTTACAGAGCTTCACTTTCCTTAGCCGGAAAACTAAAAAAGTTCGATTATGTTGTTGGATTTACACAGGAAAGATCAGGTGTGTCTAAAGATGCAAATGGTGTTAATCTTTCGCCTTTTTACAGTTTGTCCAATTTAAATACCTATAACGGACTGTTTAAAGTTGGATATTCGCTTACAGACAAGCAAAGACTGGAATTCTCGTATATGGGTTATGCATCGAAGTCATTTTTAGATCAGGATGTTAAGATTGGTAAGTGGGGAGAAATTCCAACTATTGGAGTGGATGCCGGTGGCCGTTTAGGAACGCCTGAAGGAACTCCTAGAAATCATAATTTTAGATTGTCGTATTCCAATTCGGAGATTTGGAATAATACTTCTTTGGACGTTAATGTTTATGCACAGGACTTCAGAACAGTTTACTCGTACGACAGAGATCAGTTTTTAAATGGAGGACAGTCGAATGTAGCTTCGCAAAAGAAAGGGCTGCGTATTAATTTTGATTCCCGTCTTTTTGCAAATGATACCTATAAAGCAGAGGTAATTTATGGTTTGGATTTGCTGCAGGACAAAACGGTTCAAAAATTAGAAGATGGTCGTTTCTGGACACCACAAATGAATATGGTCAATACGGCTCCGTTTGCCTTAATCAAATTTGATGCCTGGGGGAAATTCACCATAAAAGCAGGTGCGAGATATGAAAATATCAAAGTTAAGGCGGATGATTTTAATACATTGCCGGTATTGAATGCTAAAAACAATACCTACACCAAAAGTATTTTTGTTCAGGGAGGCGAATTGGATTACAATGCCCTTGTTGGAAACATTGGATTACGATATAACATCATGCCGGAGGTAAATGTTTTTACAAGTTATTCTCAATCCTTTTCGATCAATGAGGTAGGGCGTATTTTAAGAACGTCTACCGAAAGTGTGATTTCAAAATTACCAACCGATCCTATAATTGTGAACAATTACGAAATGGGTGTGGCCGGAGCGATTAAAAAGTGGTTCAACTATGAAGTAACCAGTTTCTGGAGTACATCAGAGTTAGGAGCTACATCGATTCAGTCTGCTGATGGTTCTTTTGCGATGCAGCGTGCTCCCGAAAATATTTGGGGTTACGAGGCGGTTGTAGGTTTTAAACCGTTGGATATTTTAAGTTTTGGTGGTGCTTTTGCCTGGATAGAAGGTAAAGTAGATAATGACAATAACGGAACCTACGAAAAATACATTAACGGATCCCGAATAATGGCTCCAAAACTTACGACTTATATTCAGGTACACCCTATAAAAAATTTAGAGATTGAATTAAGCTCTTTGCATAACTTTAAAAGAGACCGCTTTGATCCAAGTCCAACAACAAATGTGTACAGTTTTAACGAAGGTCCAGTAAAAAAATATACCGTTTTTAACTTAAGCAGTTCTTACCTTATCAATAAATCATTCCGATTAGGATTGGGAGTTGAGAATTTGTTTAATAAAGATTATGCACCCAATATTGCATGGTGGCAAGCCAGAGATAAAGACTTTGTAAATGCTCCTGGAAGACGTACGACTTTACAAATTCAGTATAATTTTTAAATTTAGAAGAATCTTTCTGATTTGAAGTGTAATTCCATAATTTCATAACAAAGGGGCTGTCCGAAAAGTATGAACTTCCTCTCAGTTATGTTATTGTTTAAAATCTCTACTTTAGTTCGACGCGGATAAAACAGATTTACTTCGTAAAAAAGCGGATAAAAACAGATTTTTTTCCTCATTTAAAAGTTTTTTTAATTTTTAGAATCCGTTTTTATCAGTGTCTTCGCGATAGCGAATCTGTCAAATCAGCGTTAAATTAAGACGTATAATTTTTGCCGACCAAATAAACTGCTTTTGGATTATAGTTCAATCTAAATTATTTATAAAAACAAGGCTGTCCTTACTTTTCGGACAGCCTCTTTTGTTTTTATAAAGGTGAAATGAGTCTGCGATTTACAAACTCGGTAAATCTCCGTTTCCTTTAGTTGGCAGATTTGTAGAGCCCATTAAGAATAAATCGACCTCTCTTGCCGCTTCACGACCTTCTGAAATCGCCCATACAATTAACGATTGTCCTCTTCGCATATCACCGGCAGTGAAAATGTGTGGTACATTCGTTTGGTAATTTTTGGCTTTATAGTTGCTTCTCATGTCGATTTCCAAACCTAATTGCTCGCTTAAAGTTTTCTCCGGACCTGTGAATCCTAAAGCCAATAAAGCTAAATCGCAGGGCCAGATTTTCTCTGAACCTTCTTTTTCAATTAATTCCGGACGTTGCTCAGGAGTCATTTTCCATTGTACTTCAACGGTTTTTAATCCAGTAAGTTCTCCTTTGTCGTTTGAAATAAATTCTTTGGTATTGATTAACCAGTTTCGGTTACAGCCTTCTTCGTGAGAAGAAGATGTTTTTAACTGCAGTGGCCAGAAAGGCCAAGGAGTTGTCTCGCTTCTTCCAACCGGAGGTTTTGGTAAAATCTCAAAATTGGTTACCGATTTAGCACCATGTCTGTTCGAGGTTCCGATACAATCTGAACCAGTGTCTCCACCACCAATCACAATTACATCTTTACCGGTTGCTTTAACCTGATCCGGAATCGATTCTCCAAATAAAACTTTAGTCTGCTGTGTCAGGAAATCCATTGCCTGAACAACGCCTTTGCTTTCGATACCTTTCGTTGGTAAACTTCTTCTTTCAGTTGCTCCACCGCACAATACGATAGAATCGAAAGAATTTAATTCGGCTACGCTAAAGTTAACACCAACATTTACATTGGTTTTAAAAGTGATTCCCTCTGCTTCAAGAATCGCAACACGTCTGTCGATGATTCCTTTTTCCAATTTAAAATTCGGAATTCCGTAGCGCAGTAAACCGCCAATGGCATTGTCTCTTTCAAAAACAGTAACGGTGTGACCGGCTCTGTTTAATTGCTGTGCTGCTGCTAAACCTGCAGGACCTGAACCAATAACAGCAACCGATTTTCCGGTTCTGGTTTTTGGGGCCTGTGGTTTGATCCAGCCTTCGGCAAAACCTCTTTCGATGATGTTTTTCTCGATGTTTTCGATGGCAACTGGTTCTTTGATGATTCCCAATACACATGATTTTTCACATGGAGCAGGGCATAAACGACCCGTAAATTCAGGAAAGTTATTCGTCGATTGTAAAATCTCTAAAGCACTTTGCCATTCTTCCTGATGCACCATATCGTTGAAATCAGGAATTAAATTTCCTAATGGACAGGAGCTGTGGCAAAAAGGAATACCACAATCCATACATCTTGAACCTTGTTCTTTTATTTTATCTTTTGCTAACGGAATAGTAAACTCGTTGTAGTTCGTAACACGTTCTGCAACTGCTAAATTACTTTCGTCGGCTCTGCTATATTCTTTAAATCCGCCTATTTTACCCATGACATTTTAAATTAAATTCCAATTTCTTAAGATCCCAAATTCCAATCCTTCGACTTTGCTTCCTTCGACTCCGCTCAGGAAGACATTGCCATTGGAATTTGGAATTTTATTTTTTGAAATTGATTTTTATCCCGCTATTAATTCTTCTATTTTTTTCTCTTCTGCAATTCGTTGTAATGCTTTTTTATAATCTGTTGGCATTACTTTTACGAAATTTTGCTGTTCATTTTCCCAGTCTGCCAAAATTCTTTTTGCTAATGGACTGTTGGTGTACAGAGAGTGGTTTTTGATAAGTTTTCTTAGTTTTCTCACGTCTTCGTCTTCGATAGGATCAAAAGCAACCATTTCCATGTTGCATACCCTTGAATCGAATTGTTGTTTTGGATCGTAAACATAGGCAACACCGCCACTCATACCGGCAGCGAAGTTTCGCCCTGTTTTTCCTAAAACTACCACCGTACCACCGGTCATGTACTCGCATCCGTGATCTCCAATTCCTTCTACAACCGCAGTTGCTCCCGAATTTCTAACACAGAAACGCTCTCCGGCAATTCCATTAATATAAGCCTCTCCGGTAATAGCTCCGTAAAGGGCAACGTTCCCGATAATGATATTTTCTTCAGGTTTAAAAGTGGCAGTTGGAGGTACTTTTACAATTAGTTTTCCGCCCGAAAGCCCTTTTCCTAAGTAATCATTACAGTTTCCGTGAATTTTAAACGACAATCCGTTTGTGGCAAAAGCACCAAAACTTTGTCCGGCAGAACCTTCAAAATCAACTAAAATAGTATCATCAGGTAATCCTTGTGCACCATAAATTTTTGAGATTTCATTACTCAAAATGGCACCTACAGAACGGTCTGTATTTTTAATTTTAAAGGTAACTCTTGTTTTTTCTTTTCTGTAAATAGACGGAATCGCTTCTTTGATAATGGCAAAGTCTAATACGTTTTCAAGTTGATGATCTTGTGCAGTCGTATTGTGATTTGGAACCGTTTTGGCTTTTTCCGGTTTGTATAAAATCGATGATAAGTCCAAACCATTGGCTTTGTAATGTTGGATCGCTTTGTTCACATTTAATTTTTGCGACTGACCCACCATTTCTTTTAAAGTTCTGAAACCTAATTGCGCCATGATTTCTCTTAACTCTTCGGCAATAAAATACATGAAGTTTATGACGTGTTCCGGAGTTCCTTTGAAATTTTTTCTCAATTCAGGATCCTGAGTAGCAATACCAACTGGGCAGGTATTTAAGTGACAAGCTCTCATCATGATACATCCTGAGGCTACCAGCGGTGCAGTTGCAAAACCAAATTCCTCGGCTCCTAACAATGCTGCTATCGCCACATCACGGCCTGTTTTCAATTGTCCGTCACATTCCAGAACCACACGGCTTCTTAAATCGTTTAAGATCAAAGTTTGCTGCGCTTCGGCTAGTCCAAGTTCCCACGGAATACCTGTGTGCTGTAAAGAAGTTAAGGGTGCAGCACCGGTTCCTCCGTCATAACCTGAAATTAAGATTACGTCAGCTTTTGCTTTGGCAACACCGGCAGCGATCGTTCCAACTCCAACTTCAGAAACTAATTTTACGTTTACACGCGCTTCACGGTTGGCATTTTTCAAGTCGTAAATCAACTGCGATAAATCCTCAATCGAGTAAATATCGTGGTGTGGCGGCGGCGAAATTAAACCTACATAAGGGGTAGAGTTTCTGGTTTCGGCAATCCAGGGTACCACTTTTTCTCCGGGTAACTGTCCACCTTCACCAGGTTTTGCTCCCTGAGCCATTTTAATCTGAATTTCTTTGGCGTTTGTCAAATAGTTGATCGAAACACCAAAACGTCCCGATGCCACTTGTTTGATAGCACTGTTTCTCGAATCTCCGTTAATTTCTTTCTGGAAACGTTTTGGATCTTCTCCGCCTTCTCCCGAATTACTTTTTCCGCCAATTCTGTTCATGGCAATCGCTAAATTCTCGTGCGCTTCTCTACTGATCGATCCGTAAGACATCGCTCCGGTTTTGAATTTCTTCACAATTTCAGTCCACGATTCTACTTCATCGATCGAGATCGGATCTAGATTATTGAATTCAAATAAACCTCTGATGGTCATCAAGTTTGAGCTTTGCTCATTGACCATGTTGGAGTATTCTTTATAACTTTCAGGACTGTTTAAACGAACGGCCTGTTGTAATTTAGAAATAGTAGTCGGGTTAAACATGTGTTTTTCACCGCCACGTCTCCATCTGTAAATACCTCCAATTTCAAGGGAAAGTAAGTTGGCAATTTTTGAATTTGGAAAGGCTTTCTGGAAACGTTTTTTAACTTCTTTTTCGACTTCCATCAAACCAATTCCTTCAATTCTTGAAGGGGTGTAAGGGAAGTATTTTGAAGTAAAGGTTTTGTTTAAACCTAAAATCTCGAAAATCTGTGCAGCTCTGTACGAATGTAAAGTCGAGATACCAATTTTGTTCATGATTTTAACGATTCCTTTTGCAATTGCTTTGTTGTAATTTACAATCGCATAATCCGCTTTTACCCCTTTGATAAAGCCCTGATTCACCTGATCGTGAATGATTTCGTTTACCATGTAAGGATTGATCGCACTTGCTCCGTATCCGAACAATAAAGCAAAATGATGCGGTTCACGAGGTTCGGCAGATTCGATTATGATTCCGAATTTAGAACGAACCTGTAAAATATTCAAAGAGTGGTGAATATATGAACAAGCCAATAGCATTGGTATTGGAGCCAGTTCTTCGCTTACCCCTCTGTCTGATAAGATAATGATGTTGCATCCGTCAGAAACGGCTTTGAATGTTGCTTCAACACATTTTTCAAGTGCGCGTTCTAAGCCATTTACTCCTTTTTCGATCTTATATAAGGTAGAAATAGTGGCCGATTTGAAATCGACATGATCAATGTTTCTGATTTTATCTAAATCTTCGTTCGAAATAACCGGATTTTGAATTTTTAGTTTTTTACATTGTTTCGATTCAATTTCAAAAATATTAAAATCACCACCAATGGCTAAACTGATATCGGTAATGATTTCCTCACGAATACCATCCAGTGGTGGGTTGGTAACCTGAGCAAACAATTGTTTGAAATAGTTGTACAACAATTGAGGCTGGTCTGATAAAACGGCCAAAGGCGTGTCATTACCCATTGAGCTAATAGCTTCAGCCCCCTGACCTCCCATTGGGTTAATGATTGTTTTTAAATCTTCAATCGTATAGCCAAATAGCTTTTGTCTGGTTAAGAAATCCAGTTTTTCAACCGGAGTTTGGTTGTTGGTATACGGTATTTTGGATAAAGGCAATAGGTTCGCATCGATCCATTCTTTATAAGGACGTTTGGTGACGATTGATTTTTTAACTTCTTCGTCTTCAATAATACGGCCTTCGTTCATGTCTACCAGAAACATTTTTCCCGGTTCTAAACGACCGTGTTGTATCACATCTTCCGGTTCTATATCCAATACACCAATTTCTGATGACATGATTACAAAACCGCTTTTGGTTAAGGTATAACGAGAAGGACGTAATCCGTTTCGGTCTAGTAAAGCACCAATCACATTACCGTCTGTAAACGGAATAGAGGCAGGGCCATCCCAAGGTTCCATAATACAAGCGTTAAACTCGTAGAATGCTTTTTTCTCAGGAGACATGGTCTGGTGTTTTTCCCAGGCTTCCGGAACAACCATCATCATTGCTTCGGGTAAGGAACGTCCGGTCATTAATAAAAGTTCTACCACCATATCCATAGAAGCAGAATCTGATTTTCCTTCTAAGATAATTGGGAATAGTTTTTTGATATCATCGCCAAAAACTTTGCTCTGCATCAATTCTTCACGGGCACGCATACGACTTACGTTTCCACGAAGTGTATTGATTTCACCATTATGACACATGTATCTAAACGGCTGCGCTAATTCCCATGAAGGGAAAGTATTGGTAGAGAAACGCTGGTGCACCAATGCCAGACGAGTCACTAAATCGGGATCTTTTAAGTCAACATAATAACGGCTGATGTCTTCTGGCATCAATAAACCTTTATATATTATGGTAGTTGTCGATAAACTAGAGAAATAAAACATGTGGCTTTCTGAGGTTTTAGATCCTCTAACGGCATGTTCGGCAATTTTTCTAGCTGCAAAAAGTTTTGCATTGAATTCATTTTCAGTTAAATCCTGACCGTTTTTGCTAACAAAAACCTGTTTAACTGTTGGTTCTTTTTCTGCGGCAATCTGCCCTAAATTTTCCACTTCAACAGGTACATCTCTCCAACCAAGGATTTGTAAGTTCTGATCCTTAATAGTCGATTCGAAAGCGTTGATACAAAAAGAAACCTGGTTTTTGCTTTTTGGTAAAAAAACCATTCCTACTGCATACTCACGTGTTTCAGGGATTTCAAAATCACAGACCTTTTTAAAAAAATCATGTGGGATGTCGAATAAAATTCCAGCTCCGTCTCCAGTTCTTCCATCAGAACTAACTGCACCACGATGTTCCAATTTTATTAAGATATCCAATGCTTTGTGAATAATATCATTTGATTTAATACCATTCAAATTACAAATAAATCCTGCACCACAATTGTCGTGTTCAAATTCAGGCAAATAAAGCCCTTGTTCTTTAACTTTCATTCTTGATATTTTTTTTACAAAAATAGAGATTTCGTTAAACATAATGTATTGAAATGATGATTTGGCTTTCATTTTTGTTGTAATAATAGAAAAAGGCTTCTTAATTGATAATATTGTTATTTTAACCATTGCGAATTATTAAAATGACAATTAGGATTAAAATATATTAGGAAAAATCGCTGTAAGGCTAATAAATACGGTGGTGTTTTTGTTAAATATCAAACGTTTTAGTAGTTTTTAGTTAATATTAATAAATTGTTTAGTTAACCATTTCTTTGCATTCAAAAAGAATAAACGTTTCGTGCATATCACAGGTATTATTTAATTGAAAAAGATTTTACTATTAAGTTGAATTTTGCTACTTTTGTCGCACTTTTATTCTGAAATAAATTCAGAACCAGACAAATTCTATATTATGAACATACACGAATATCAAGGAAAAGAAATTTTAGCAAGTTACGGAGTACGCATTCAACGCGGAATTGTGGCTAACAATGCGGTTGAAGCTGTGGCTGCTGCAAAACAATTAACTGCCGAAACTGGTACAGGATGGCATGTGATAAAAGCACAAATTCACGCAGGTGGACGTGGAAAAGGTGGTGGAGTGAAGTTGGCTAAAAACTTGCAACAAGTTGAAGAAATTGCTGAACAAATCATCGGAATGCAATTGATTACACCTCAAACTTCTGCTGAGGGTAAAAAAGTAAACAAAGTTTTAGTTGCTGAAGATGTTTATTATCCTGGCGAAAGTGAAACTTCTGAGTTTTATGTTTCTGTTTTATTGAATAGAGGTACAGGACGTAACATGATTATGTATTCTACTGAAGGTGGAATGGATATCGAAGAAGTTGCGGAACATACACCACACTTGATTTTTACAGAAGAAATTGATCCAACTGTTGGATTACAAGGTTTTCAAGCAAGAAGAATTGCTTTTAACTTAGGTCTTTCTGGAAATGCTTTTAAAGAAATGGTGAAATTCATCGATTCATTATACAACGCTTATGTTGGTTCTGATGCATCTATGTTCGAAATCAACCCGGTTTTGAAAACTTCAGATAACAAAATTATGGCTGTTGATGCTAAAGTAAATATCGATGATAATGCTTTATACAGACAAGCAAAATATGCTGAGATGAGAGATATCCGTGAGGAGAATCCAATCGAGGTTGAAGCTAAAGAAGTAGGATTGAACTATGTAGATCTTGACGGTACTGTAGGTTGTATGGTAAACGGAGCTGGTCTTGCAATGGCAACTATGGATTTAATTAAATACGCTGGATTTGAGCCTGCTAACTTCTTAGACGTTGGTGGAACTGCAGATGCAAAACGTGTTGAAACTGCTTTCCGTATTATCTTAAAAGATCCTAACGTTAAAGCTATTTTGATCAATATCTTCGGAGGAATCGTTCGTTGTGACCGTGTTGCTCAAGGTGTTGTTGATGCTTACAAAAACATGGGTGATGCTATCAATGTGCCAATTATCGTTCGTTTGCAAGGAACAAATGCTGAAATTGCAAAAGAATTAATTGACAATTCAGGTATGCCAATTTTATCAGCTGTTCAATTTCAAGAAGCTGCTGATCAGGTTAAAGCTGCACTTTCTTAATTAAATAAGAAATCAATTTATATAGAAAATCCATTCCGAAAGGAGTGGATTTTTTTTTGTCTTTAACCGGAAAGCTATTTGTTCAAAATAGCCACGAATTCACGAATTTTTATTCTCAAAGATTATAAAAAATAATTCGTGAATTCGTGGCTAAAAAAACTTTGCGAACTTTGCGGTTAAAATAAAAAGTTATTTCAAAACCGTCGGTAGTTCTACAATTTCAAAATCGGAGTTGTGCTTGAAAAAATCTCTTATCATAGCGGTATGTCCGGCTCCCAATAAAACCATGATTTTATCATCTTTACTTTCTGTTAGTTTTTGAATCAAAGCATACATGTAAAGGTTTCTTCTGTACCATTCTGAAACTAGAAATGCCCCCACAAAATTGTCTGTTTTACCTCCTTTAATTGCCGTTTCCAGATACCAGCTAACATTGTCTTCATTAGACTCTTTTGAGTTAATGTCCACAAGTAATTCGGTTAGGGAATATTTGGCAATTTTTTCATTCTGGTCTTTTTCGTAACTCTTCATCGTCTCTTCATTTTTTTTGATCAGATCAAATTGATTGGCAGCTGTCATACCTTTTACTAAACTGTCGTATGGGAAGTCGGTATTGTTATAATCAATTCCGTATAACTTTTTGTGTCCTAATTTTTTGGCCGATCTTAAAGCTATTTGTACGATTTCATCGGCGCGCTTATGCAACAAACTATCCGTATTTTTATTGTAAAATTTATCCAGTTTGTCTTGTTTCTGATAATTCCATTCCACAAAAATTTTGTCCGGACCAAACTTTTTAATTTTATTGGTAATGTTTTCCAGTTCTTTCTGGCTTTTGTCTGACATAACATTAAAGCTGTTTATTTTAGCAACGTCAAGCCCCGGGTTTTCAAAATGGAAGGTTCCAAGTAATAGCACTTGTTTCTTTTTGGACTGTGCAGAAACAGTATGGAATGCGATAGCAAAAAACAGTAATAAGGCGATTTTTTTCATGATGATTGGTTTTTAAATTCAAGACAAATCTATACCAGTTTTTCAGGTGAAATTCGGGTTTTTGATGAACAGTAGATTTCAAATTACAAACCTTGAGAATCAGCGGTTGAAAAATTTGGTGTATCGATTTTGATAGTTTGTCACCCAAAATAGCGGTTTCGTATAAATATAGTATCCATATGAAGGTATAGTTGTATTTTTGAAAGAACAACACGGTTATTATGAAGCTAAAAATTCCATTTTCCTATCATATCGCTCTTTTTTTAGGATTGTTTATCACCTTAAACCTTTGGGATATTGGTGTTAACAATCGGGACATGGAGTTAGTCTTCAACTGGATTTCCTATATGTTTAACATTAGTTTCGTACTGGTAATCTTCATCGTTTACCTCTTAAACTTTTATACTTTTTGCAATTGGTTTTTAAACAGAAGGAAAATTCTTTTTTATGTGATGAGTATTCCTGTCTCCCTGTTAATTTTTGCGGCACTACGGTATTTCGTTCAGGAAGTGATCCTTTATGAGCTTACCGGAATTCATAATTATGCAAAAGAAACCAGAGAGATAGGCTATTATATCAAGGATAATTTTTTCTTTGGACTGCCTGCTGTTGTTTTAAGCAGTCTGGCTTATCTGTTTTTTCATTTTCAGGAAGCGCAGAAACAAAATCAGGAATTAGTATTAGAAAATAAAAAGGCCGAGCTCCAAATGCTTAAATCGCAGGTGAGTCCGCATTTTTTGTTCAATACTTTAAATTCCTTTTACAGTCAGTTGGTTTTGAAAGATGATGCTATGGCTTCGGATATTTTAGTACTTTCGGATTTGCTGCGTTACGTAATTACAGAAACGGAAAAGGATGAGGTTTTGCTTTCTAAAGAAATTCAGTTTGTACAAAACTATATTCATTTGCAGAAAAAAAGATTTGAAGATCTGCTTTACCTGGATTTTATAATTGAAGGAAAGTATGCAACAGAAAAGATTCTTTCATCGGCTTTGATTCATTTTATTGAAAATGTTTTCAAACATGGAAAACTGAACAATGAGAGCGAGAAAGCCGTTATTTCGATTGTAATAAAAGACAACTTTTTAGAGCTGTCAACCTTTAACTATAATGTTGAAGGGGAGAATTATTCTTCAACCGGAATTGGTTTTGATAATTTAAGGAAACGTTTGGAGCATGCTTATAAAGGGGAATTTACACTAGAGAAAACAGCAGAAAAGAATACCTTTAAGACCTATTTAAAAATACCGTTAAATAAGTAATATGAAATATAAGTGTATGATTGTTGATGACGAACCGCCGGCAACGCGTATTCTGGAAAATTACATCGGGAAAGTCTCTTTTTTGGAAAAAACAGCTGTTTTTAATGATGCATTGAAGGCATTAGAATTTTTAAATACGCAAAAGGTTGATGTCATTTTTCTCGATATTCAGATGCCACAGTTAACTGGTTTACAGCTTTCCAGAATTATTTCGAAAGAGATCAAAGTGATCTTTACGACCGCTTATCCGGATTTTGCTTTAGAAGGTTTTGAATTAAATGCAGTCGATTATTTATTGAAACCAATTGCTTTTGAACGATTTTATCAGGCCGTTTCTAAACTAAATACTGATTCAAAAACAGAGGTTGTACCGAACAACTCCGCTGACTTTATTTTTATTAAAACAGACGGAAAAAATAAGTTTGTAAAGCTGTTTTTAGACGAGATTCTGTATGTCGAAAGTCTTCAGAACTATGTTTGTATTCATACGCAGAATCAGCAAATTATTACACATTCGTCTTTAAAAAATGTAATTGAATCGCTGCCCGAAAGAGATTTTGTCCAGATACATAAATCGTATGTGGTGGCTTTGAAACAAATTGAATCGACAGATAGTTTTTCGGTTTTTGTCAATGGTAAAGAACTGCCTATTGGAGCGACTTTTAAAGATGGTTTCTTCGAACGAATTGATCAGAATAAGATATAAGTTTACTTTGATGGTGGTTATTTAACCACAAGGGACGCAAAGTTTTGTCTTAGATTGCGCTTAGTAACCGCAAAGTTCGCAAAGTTTTTTTCTTAGATTGTGCTTAATAAACGCAAAGTTCGCAAAGCTTTATCCATTATAGCTTTGCGAACTTTGCGGTTGTATAGATTCTTATAATTAAAAATCCTTGCACTCTTTGCGGTTAAGCAAACAGTACTATTTTTTATTCTTCCCGTTTTTGTAAACCACTTTTTCTACCACTGATGGTTTTCCGTTGCCTTTTGGGAACTCTTTCTTCTTAGGTTTTTTGGCAGCCGAACTTGATTTAGATGAACTTTGATCGCCTCTTGCTCTTTCAGGATCTTTTGGAGCAGCTTTAAATTCAGGTCGGTTTGAACTGTCTTTCTTTGGAATTTCAGCTTTATGCTTGGCTAAAACATCATTTGGGTTTTTAGGGTTTTCTTTTGTCCCTCTTAAATGAATCACCAGTCCGTTTAAGAAATTACGCAAAACCTGATCGCCACATTCCATATAATTCTCATGATCTTCGGCTCTAAAAAAAGCGCCCAATTCTGATTTTGAAATTCTAAAATCTACTAATTCTAAAATTTCTACTATTTGGTCGTCACGGAGCATCAAAGCCACGCGAAGTGTTTTTAGGATATCGTTGTTCGTCATCGTTTAATTTTTTACAAAGGTACGTTTTAAAAGTAATTTGATTGCAATTTATTGAGTGGGGTGAAGTTTTTTTGCTACGAATTTCACGAATTTTCGCAAATTGTATTGCGTTCAAATTTAATTAGTGAAAATTCACGGAATTGGTTAATGAATTTGCTATTGATGTGGTTTTGACTGTTTTTTGCTCAAAAGGGTATTTATAAGAAATATCTTTAAATTTTTGATGTAAAAAAGGATTTTTAGTGAAATAAAGTGTTAAATTACGGGTCTAACAAACCAAATTATTAACCATTTTTAACTAAATTTTTATGAAACAAAAGAATTTCACCTTTTCCTTCGTTTTGTTCTTACTTGCTTCAGGCATACTGTTTGCACAAAAAATAACGGTAAAAGGAAGCGTAACAGATGAGAGGGGAGTTTCAATGCCAGGTGTAAACATTCTGGAAAAAGGAACATCCAATACTGCTACTTCTGGTTTAGACGGGGATTTTGCCATTAGCGTAAATAAAGGATCAGTCCTGCTATTTTCGTTCGTTGGGTACAAAATGAATGAAGCTACCGTAACCGGAAGTATTTTGAATGTAAAAATGAATCCCGATTCCAAAGAGTTGGATGCAGTGACGGTAACCGCTTTTGGTATAAAAAATAAAACAAAATCTTTGGGTTATGCCAGCCAGACTTTGAAGGCTTCGGATATTGAACGACCAGGCCAATTAAATGCTCTTGAGAGTTTGCAAGGAGGAGTAGCGGGAGTAACCATAAGTAAAACTTCCGGAGGAGTTGGTGCAGGTGTAGATATTGTTATTCGTGGTGTTTCTTCTTTAGATCCGTCTAATAATAATCAGCCTTTGATAATTATTGATGGGAACCCTGTAAATAATTCTACGGCTATAGGAAATGTAGCTCCCTCAAAAGGCTCTAATTCTGTGAGTAGCGGAGAGCAGTTTTCATTTTCTAACAGAGCAATAGATATTAATCCGGAGGATATCGAAAGCTACACCGTTCTTAAAGGTGCCGGTGCTACAGCATTGTATGGTATTTTGGCGGGTAATGGTGTGATTATTATCACTACCAAAAGAGGAAAAGAAGGAAAGCCAAAAATTAATATCAATTCCAGTATTTCTTTTAGTGAGGTAAATCATTATCCAGAGCTGCAATCTAAATACAGAGAAGGTTTAAACGGAGCTTCTTATGTAAAAAGTACCGTATCGAATAGTCCTGGTGGTTTTGAATGGGTAAATCCTGCAAGCCCGGGAGGATTCTGGAGTTTTGGACCGGAATATTCGAGTTCAGATGGTGCGGGAATTAAGTACAGAAATTTTTATAAAGATTTCTTTAAAACGGGTGTGACTCAAAATTTAGGTGTGAGTGTAAGCGGAGGAACAGAGAAAATCAATTATTTTGTATCTGCTTCTACCAGTAAAGACGAAGGCATTGTACCGAACACTTCTTACCAAAGAAAAACTTTCAAAGCAAATGGAGGGTATCAAATTTCTGAAAAATTTAAAATAGGGACTTCTTTTGCTTATACAAAATCGGGAGGTATCAGATCTAATAATGGAGACAAATCGGTTATGAGTTCTCTGGCATATTGGTCACCTTCTATTGATGTAAATGATTATCTTACTGCTGAGGGAAAAGAAAAAGATTATACAAATGGCATTATCGATCAGCCAAGGTATTTTACTTCTGTAAGTAATTTAAAAGATGATGTAAATCGTATTATTGCTTCGGCCGATTTTAACTATCAGGCAACTTCATGGTTAAATTTTGTTTATAGAGCTAGTGTAGATAATTATTCTGAAACGAGAAACAGATATGTTCCTGCTAATCTTGATGTGGGAACAGCAGTAAATGGTTTTATTCTGGATGAAAATATTGGTTTTACCGGACTCAATTCCAGTTTTGTGATTACGGCCAATAAAAAATTTGGAAATTTTAATACCACCCTTACCTTAGGAAATCAAATTTTGGATACCAAAAACACCTATTCAAATGTAAGAGGAGAAGGAATTTTTATTACAGATTTTAATAATATTTCTAATGCGACCAATTTGTTTGCTTACAATTCGGGTCAAGAGCGCGTAAGAAACGTGGGAAACTTTTTTGAAGCAAAAGCAGATTATAAAGAAATTATTTATCTGGGTGTTACGGGGCGATACGATCAGGTATCTACTTTGCCGGTAAAAAATAATAAATTTGATTATTATTCTGCGAATTTGTCTTTTCTTTTTGGAGATCTGATTGACCAGAACAAATCTATTTTGTCTTATGGAAAATTAAGAACATCCTGGGCACAAAGCGGAAAAACGCCTCCGTTTGCGATCTTTAGAAAAAATATAAAAGATGTAAACTTTCCATTCAACGGAGTTGGAGGAGTATCTGCTACATCTGTTGATGCCAATCCAAATTTGAAAGCCGAAATTATATCGACTTGGGAAATAGGTACAGATTTACGTTTTTTTAGAGATAGAATACGACTGGAATATACTTATTTTAACAGAGTTAGTGACGATCAGATTATTCAAAGAATCGTGCCGCAATCCTCTTCAATTACTGCATTTTGGGACAATGGGGGATCTTTAAAAACAACAGGAAACGAATTGACTTTAGGTGCAGATTGGTTTAAAAATCCAAAGTTTAGCTGGACATCTACGCTAAATTTTACACAATATAAAACTAAAGTTACAGAATTGCCTTTTGAAAATATTATTTTCGGATATGACTCTCAGGCTACCAATATAACTTCACAAGTGCGTTTGGGTGATGCAGCGGGAACACTTTATGGCCAGTCCTGGCAACGCGTAGATGGTAAAGTAGTGATTGGTGCAAACGGATTGCCCGTTTTTAATAAAACAAGTACCGGAGCCATAGCCATAAATAAAATTGGTGAGGCTTTTCCGGACTGGGTAGCTACGCTAAACAATACGTTCAAAATTCAAAATTTTGATATCGGATTTTTGCTGGAATACAAAAAAGGAGGAGATGCGTATGATACCGCCAGAAGAAACGGAATTAGAAATGGTGTTTTGGGAGTTACTTCAGACCGAAACGAAAGTGCTGTTTTAGACGGTGTAAAATCTGATGGAGCGGGAGGATATGTGCCTAATGATATCCCTATAAATAAATCGTTGCGCAACAATTATTACAACAATACGATTTATAATACAGCTGCAGATGCTCTTATACAGGATGCTTCCTGGTTTAAACTTAGAAATGTGTCGGTTACTTATAACATGACCAAAGAAGCATTAAAAACCATTGGTGTTTCTAATTTGTCTTTTACGGTATCGGGGAGTAATTTCTTGATTTGGACACCCTTTGATGGTTTCGATCCGGAAGGTTCCAGTTACAGTGCCGGTACCAATGTTTACGGATTTACAGGTTTGACCACTCCGCTTACACAATCATATTCATTTAGTATTAATCTAGGATTTTAATTTATAAAAGATGAAAAATATACTCAAAACCTTCTTGATAATAAGCATTGTCCTGACAACTTATAGCTGTAGTGATGATTATTTTGATATAAATACACCGGGAAATGTAATACCTGATGCGAATAAAAATCTAAAAGATTTATTGGGTCCTGCAATTTACTACACATTTGATGCTCAGTATACTGCTGCGACCAGAGTTTCTTTGCTAACCCAATATACTTCCTCTGCACTTAATTCGTCAGTAGGGGTAGACAATCATTACGAAGAATCCTTAGATAGCTATTGGTCTTCTGCGTATGTAAAAGCTTTAGGAAACCTGAAAGAAGTAGCCGATAAAGCCGATGAAACAAAATCATCACATTACAAGGGTATTGTTCAAATTTTGCAAGCTGTAAATTTTGGATTGCTGACGGATCTGTACGGAGATATACCTTTTTCGCAGGCCTCGTTGGCATCACAGAATTTTAAACCGGAATATGACCGTCAGGAAGAGGTTTACAAAGGTATAAACAACCTATTAGATCAGGCAATTGCCAATTTATCGGCTCCTAATACATCCTCTTTTACTCCGGGAAAAGAAGACCTTGTTTATGGCGGAAACATAGGAAAATGGATAAAAGCGGCGTACACCTTTAAAGCGAGATATGCGTTGCACTTATCAAAAATCAATGCCACAACTGCTGCCAATACTGTAGCTACTTATTTGGCAAAAGGAATAACATCCAATGCAGATGATTTTCAATTGATTTTCAATAAAGTACAGACAAATCCATGGTACAATAACCAATTAGGACTTAATACCGGAAATGCATCTTATCTGATAACCAGGCAATTTATTGGTTTTATGAACGGGAGTACCTTTACTTTTAAAACAGTAACGATGGATCCCAGAATGCCATTCCTGATTGATCTTAGAAGTTATCCCGTAACAGATGGCGTTGTTAATCCTAAAGATCCAAATCCGAATGTTCCGGGTAGTTATGTTGGCGGAGAACCTGGACAGGGATCAAAAGGAACACCAGCACCTAATGCTAAAATAGGGTTGTATTCTTATTACTCAAAAATAGATTCGCCAGTTGTTATTTTGTCCTTTTCTGAGGTTAAACTAATGCAGGCCGAAGCACAATTTATTTTAAATGGAGGTAATGCGACAAGTACCGGAACAAATGCAATAGGGTATAGCGCCTATATGGATGCGATTGGCGCAAATATGGATAAATTAGGAGTTTCTGGTCCTGATAAAACTGCTTATTTGGGAGATGCTTCTATCAATAAAGGTGCGGCCAATTTGCAGTTGAAAGATATTATGAGGCAAAAAAATATAACACTCTATTTGAACTGCGAAACATTTAACGATTACAGACGCTATGATTTTTCTACAAACGTTTTCCCCGGATTAGCCCTGCCAAAAGCCGCTGATCCTGCTAATGGAGGAAAATGGGTAAGAAGATTTATTTATTCTACCAACGAAAGAAATGCTAATAAAGCAAATTATGAATTAAACTTTAAATCAATGGTCACACCCGTTTGGTGGGACAAATAAAAACCAAAACGGCTCTGATTTTTTGATCAGAGCTGTTTTTTTATAAGCCGCCGCTTTGATTTAAAACTTCAATTAATTTGTCTAAATCATCTTTAGTATGATTGGCAGTAATCACAATTCGATTTAAAGGAGCTGTGTCTTTTTGGTATTTGAAATTGGCAATAATAATTTTATTTCCTTTTAATGTTTCGATTAGATTTTCATCTTCTAAATAAAGCAAAGGGTATGTTTTATCAAATTGGATCGCGTCATTTTTAATTAGTTTCTGATCGATGTACTGAAGGTTATCCAGCAGTTTTTGATGTTGTACACTGTAAATTTCGGTTGCATCCGCCAATGTCTGAACAAAAGCAGGATTCATTCCGGCAGCTGAGACAAAGGTATCCGTGTTTTTGATCTGATTGATAAAAGAAGCATCACTCGCAATTACGCCACCGCTTAAGCCTAGTGCTTTCCCTAAAGACGACACCATAATTTTACGCTTAATCGGGAGGTCGATACCCGAGTAAAGTCCGCAGCCATTTTTGCCTAAAACTCCAAGCGAATGAGATTCGTCAATAAGTAAAGTGATTTCTTTATGATGGGGAATTTCTTTTAAAAGCGACAAATCAACAGCTTTGGTTTGATGGGAGGGAACTCCGTCAGTTAGAATGCTGATTTTTTCTGCTTTAGCATCCAGCAGCCTTGGATTTATTTGGTTATTTATAAATACTGGTAAACTATCGGGAGTTTTTATTGCGGTATGCAAATCTGAAAAATGAAAGAAACAATCGGTGGTTTTAAGCAATTGTTCGAGGACCAGTTTTCCGGCAAGCATTCCGGAGGATACGGTAACCGCGCTTTCGGCTTGTATGTGTCGGGCGAGAAAAGTTTCACCGTTTTCATAAGCCGTTAGTTTTATATTGGCATTTCTGGAGCTTCCATAGGTGGTTCCCCATCGCAGCATATTTTTAATGACCAATTCCTGAAAAGCCCTGTTTGTGGGTAATCCCAAATAAGCTGTTCCTCCAAAATACAAATAATGCTCCAGATTGATTTCAATGATTCTGTCCGGAAATTGATCGACGTTCATAGTAGTTAGATTAAAGTAACTCCGGTTCCGTTAAGTTCCGAATAATGGATTACACCATTTTTTATGGTGACACCGGTGGCAATATCCTCTGCTAAAAGTAGGGCTCCATCCATATCCACATAATCCAGTTGAGGTAACAAGTGCGCAATTGCCGAGATTCCCACGGTAGATTCGGTCATGCAACCTACCATAGTTTTTAGCCCTAATTTTTTGGCTTCCTCAATCATACGTTTCCCTGGGGTTAAACCACCGCATTTCACCAATTTTACGTTTACTCCGTGAAAATGATTGAAACATTTGGCGACATCTTCTTCAATAATACAGCTTTCGTCGGCTATTATGGGTAAAACTGAATGTTTGAAAACCTCTTTGTGTGCGTCCCAATGATCCGCTTTCAGTGGCTGTTCCAGAAATTCGACTCCTAGTTTTTTTAGTTCAATGGCGTTATGAATGGTTTCGTCAACCTCCCAGCCACAATTGGCATCGATTCTAAAAATTGCATCGGTATGTTTTCGGAGTTCTTTTACAATGGCGATGTCTTCTTTTGTTCCCAGTTTAATTTTATAAATAGGCCACGGCAGCTCCTGCATTTTTGAAACCATTTTTGCTATAGAAGCAATACCAATCGTGTAATCTGTCAGCGGATTTCGATCAATAGTGTAATTCCATAAATCGTATAGTTTTTTACCCTTTTTGCGTGCATACAAGTCGTTATAAGCCATGTCTAACGCGCATAAAGCAAACATGTCATTCTTTAAATACGGATAGATTTTTGCCCAGAAAATTTCAGGAGTTTCATTCGTTGTGCTTTCGATAATGCCTCTGATTTTTTCCAAATCCTGAATCATCATCGGAACGGTTGTTTTGTAATACGGATTTGAAGTGGCTTCTCCAAAACCTGAAAAACCATCGCTTTTGAGCTCTATAATTAGCGAAGGCTGAAAATCAATTGATTCTCTGGAAATGGTAAAAGTATGTTTGAGTTTTAGATTGTACTCTCTTAAAATTAATTCCATAAGTCTGTTTTTTAGTTAATACCCCAGCCAGATTATAGCTTTCGCAAAACCATCACGCCAAAGTTTTTCATTATGTTCGCCTCCTTTTACAATTTTAGATTTGGTCAGATGGAGGCAATAACAGCGTTTTGTATCTAATAAACGTTCCATTTTTGTCATATCGGTTACCATATCATCACTCTCTTTGTCTCCGCATAAAAAATAAATCTTGGTTTTGATTTTAGGAGTTTGTGTTGTCAAAGTATAAATGTCATTTGAAAACCAGAAGGATGGCGAGAATATGCCTGCTTTTCCAAAAGTTTCCGGGTATTTTAATATGGCGTAATACGAAACTAATCCGCCAAGCGAACTTCCCATGATAAGGGTGTTTTTTGCCTTGGTTTTTGTTTTGTAATGCTGATCGATATACGGTTTTAAGGTCTTTACAATAAAATCGAGATAATTATCGGCATTTCCTCCGCCGTATTTTTCATTTTTATAGGGAGTTAATTCGCTTATACGATTGTCATTTCCGTGTTCAATACCCACTACAATTACGGGTGCTTTAAGGCTATCCAGTTTTTCGTCTACATTCCATTCGCCTGCATACGAGGTTTTGGCATCAAACAAATTCTGAGCATCGTGCATATAAATCACGGAGTATCTCTTTTTGGCTGTAGCCGAATAACCATCAGGAAGATAAAGCCATATTTTTTTGGTTGTTTTTAATTGAGGGGCTTCAATCGTAAAAGTCGATACGTTTTTGGAAGAAGTACTGTTCTGTGCGCCGGCAATAGCCGTTACCCATAAGAAAATAAAAAAGAAAAATCTCCTAATCATGAGTACTGTTGCGTTTTAGATTTAAAAACAATATTTTAGCTAAAAATAATAAATTGATGAATACCGAAACAGAAAAGAGAAGTTTACTTTTAGAAATGATTGCTTTTTCTACCGTTGGCGGGCAGTTGCACAAGAGAGAGTATGATTTTTTGTGGCTGGTAGCCCAGGAGCTTAATATTGGCCCGGATGATTTTCGCGATTTATTTCATCAGGAAAGCGCTGGTACTGTTATAAAATCGGAGTTTCAGCGCATTCAACAGTTTTACAGACTGGCCTTGATTATGTATTGTGACGGTATTTTGCATGAAAAAGAAGCAAAAGCCATACAGCAAATTTCCATTGAAATGGGATTGAATCCAAACGCTACGAGACGCGTTTTAGATTTAATGAAAAATGCGCCAAACGCTATAATTGACCCTAAAGTTTTATTGAAAGTTTTTCAGGAACAGCACAATTAGTTTTACCAAAGTTTTGATCGTTTGAACGAAGCTTATGCCATTTAAAATAAAGGAGGTTAGCCTTTTTTAATAGACATTTTTAAACCTATACCGGTTTGAAAATCGGGTGCATTGTCTAAGTTTAAATCTTCTCTGAAGTATATAAAATAAGAAAATCTCTTTGTGGAGTAGGTACAGATAAAATTCCAACCTTCTAAGTTTTCATATAAATGAGAGATCGTTTTTTGCCAATGGGTATTTATTCTTTCTCCCGTCAGAACGATATAATCCCGCTCATTTCTTTTGTTGTAAGAAGTCTGAAAATTATAATTAATACCATACGAAATACGGTTGTTGTTTTTGAGCTTTACCTTATAATCAATAAGACCTTCAAAACTATAAAAGAAATCCTGACTGCTGATGTTTACACGGTCGCCATATTCTAAAAAATGCTGGCGCAAAACTCCTGCACTCGCACCAAAGCTTAGGATGTTTTTGTTTTTAATGATTTTCTTTTTCAGAATAGAAGCAGAAACGCCAAGATCCGCTACCGGATTGTATTTGGAGGTATTAATCCCAAGTTGTGTTCCAAAATTCAAATAGATATGATGTTTTTCATTCATTTCCAATTTAGGATAATAGTTGTAATTGATATCAATTCCGGGAATAGTGAAATTGCCATTGTTCAGGGTTAGAACCTTATTTTGATCATCCTTATACGATATTCCTGCTTTGTTGAGACCATAATGTCGACGTGAAAACGGATCTTCGCCACCGGCAATATTACTGTGAAACCATTCGATTGTTTCATCTGAGGTAAAAATAGAGTAAGGATATTTTCCGCCATCGAGTGAGTTCATTCGCAAACCGAAATTAAGCTCGTGTTGCGTCGTAATAGGTAATGTAAAAGTCAATCGATACGATCGAATAACTCCATCTGCAACAAACTCTTTAGTATTGGCGGGAACTTTATTTAAATCAAAGGAAAACTCCCGTGTATGCCAGGCTAAATTTTTGGCTATTTCCCGATCGTTAGGATCTGTTAATTCGTATGATTTAACATAAGGAAGCGCGACATTACCGCTCGAAACTTCAAATGAAAAAGAATATTTATCAGGAGAACGTACATTAAAATTGTGATTCAGTCTGGAAATATAAATTCCAAACGGATGATTAGAAAGGATATTCGGTTTTATAATGTCCGAGGAATTTTCTATTTCGGTATTCCAAAAATCATTATTTTTAGATTGTGCGACAGCAGTAGCGCTGAAAGCAAAAAAAACAAAAAGGAATAGGTGGTATTTCATTTTGGAGTTTGAAAATTTTGTTAAAACTAATCAATTTGAAATTCCTTATAAAACATTTTTTAAATAATTTTAAGAATAAATTCCTCCTTTGTTTTTTATGCGTATTATTTTAAAATGATGTATTTAAGACAGTTGCTCCTGTAGTTTTTTAATTTCGTCACGCAGCTTTGCCGCTTGTAAAAAGTCTAGTTCTTTTGCTGCTTTCTCCATTGATTTTCGTTTTTCACGAATCATTTTTTCCAACTCCGATTTCGATAAATAAGCGGTTTGAGGTTCTGCTGCAACCGGTATGGGATGTCCTAATTCATATTCCACCAGAGGATTTTTAGTAAAAGCACTATCAATTTTTTTGTTTAGGGCCTGAGGTGTGATGTTATTTTCAGTATTATAATTGATCTGTTTTGTTCTGCGATAATTGGTTTCATCGATCGTTTTTTGCATGCTTGCCGTAATCTTGTCAGCATACATAATTGCTTTTCCGTTTAGGTTCCTTGCGGCACGACCAATCGTTTGAGTCAGCGATCTGTGGCTTCTTAAAAAACCTTCTTTGTCGGCATCTAAAATAGCAACAAGCGAAACTTCGGGTAAATCCAGACCTTCACGAAGTAAGTTTACTCCAATTAGAACGTCAAAAATACCTTTACGCAAGTCCTGCATGATTTCAATACGCTCCAGCGTATCGACATCAGAGTGAATATAGCGGCAACGAATGTTTACTTTAGTTAAATATTTGGCTAGTTCTTCGGCCATTCTTTTCGTCAGCGTAGTCACTAAAACTCTTTCATCCAATTCACAGCGCACCTGAATTTCTTCGATCAAATCATCAATCTGATTCAAACTTGGTCGGATTTCAATAATGGGATCTAATAAGCCGGTTGGACGAATGACTTGTTCTACGTAAATTCCGTCCGTTTTTTGTAGCTCATAATCGGCAGGTGTTGCAGATACGTAGATTACCTGATTTTGCATGGCTTCAAACTCTTCAAACTTCAAAGGTCGGTTGTCCATTGCGGCTGGCAAACGGAAACCGTATTCGACCAGATTTTCTTTTCGGCTGCGGTCACCTCCGTACATGGCGTGAACCTGTGAGACTGTTACGTGACTTTCGTCGACCACCATCAGATAATCATTTGGGAAATAGTCTAACAGACAGAAAGGGCGCGTTCCCGCTTCTCTTCCGTCCAGATATCTTGAATAATTCTCAATTCCGGAGCAATAGCCCAGTTCGCGAATCATTTCTAAATCAAAATTGGTACGTTCTTCCAAACGTTTTGCTTCCAGATGTTTTCCTATTTCTTTAAAATAATCAACCTGTTTGACTAAATCCTGCTGGATTTCCCAAATAGCGTTTTGCAAAACATCAGGAGAAGTCACAAACATATTGGCCGGATAAATCGTCAGTCGCTGGAATTTTTCAATGACTTGTGAGGTCTTGGCATCAAAAGATTCTATTTCCTCGATTTCATCACCAAAGAAGTGAATTCTAAAAGCATCATCGGCATAACTTGGGTATACTTCAACTGTATCTCCTTTTATTCGGAATGTTCCGGGCGTAAAATCTGCCTCGGTTCTGGAGTACAAACTCTGCACCAGACTGTGTAATAATTTGGTTCGGGAGATGATCTGATCTCTCGCTATTTCAATAACGTTTTTCTGAAATTCAACAGGATTCCCAATACCATACAAGCAGGAAACCGAAGCTACAACTAAAATATCGCGACGTCCGGAAAGCAGCGAAGAGGTCGTACTCAAACGCATTTTTTCGAGTTCTTCGTTGATGGACAGGTCTTTCTCAATAAATACTCCGCTGACTGGCATAAAAGCTTCCGGCTGATAATAATCATAGTAGGAAACAAAGTACTCCACAGCATTGTTGGGAAAAAATTGCTTGAATTCAGAATACAACTGTGCAGCCAACGTTTTGTTGTGTGCCAAAACCAAAGTTGGTCGCTGAACTTCCTGAATGACATTGGCTACCGTAAAGGTTTTTCCGGATCCCGTAACTCCTAACAGAGTCTGGTATTTTTCACCATCTATAATGCCTTGTGAAAGTTTTTCAATTGCTTGCGGCTGATCACCTTTTGGACTGTATTCAGAGGATACCTGGAAATTCATTTTTGGACGATGAAAGATTAGTTTTGTAAAGATACAAAGTTTGGATTCTATATAAAAACTTAAAAAGAGGATGAATTAAATGGGTTGTGTTTACTGTAAATTCCCCTAAGAACTGTGTCTTTTATTTATTCTAAAAAGTCAATCATAGCGTTATTCACTATTTTCGACTGATCGATGGACAGAAAATGCCCTGCATCTGATATTGTTTTTGTTTGGCTATGAATTAAAAACTTTTTTGCTCTTTCTAAGCTTTCTTCGGAATTGATAACATCACGATCTCCAATTAAAATCAAAACCGGATTGGTAATTGATTGGAGTTCAGTATCTGAAAAAGGACGCATTTTGAACATGCTTGAATTTGATTTCGCATATTTATTGGCCAGATAGAATTGCTTTTTGTAAACAGTACTGATCTTTTCGGGATGAGTAGAAAAAGTTTGGAGTGTTTTTTCGAATTTCTTTTCATTTGGGAACAGTTTCAACATTAGGGCCGAACTTGTTTTCCTCACTTTGTCTATAAATTTAAAAGTTTGTGCGGGACTTAATAGCACTATTTTATCAATAGAATTGTTGTTTTGAGTCGCTAATAATGTTGCAATCCAGCCACCACGTGACGCTCCTATAATATCAAATTTCTTTAATTTGTAGTGATTGAAAATTTCATTGTACAAAAGAACAATTTCTTCTGAGGAATGAGATTTAGAGGTCAAAGTAGACTTTCCGGGTTCTATTATAAAATCAATTGCATAAATGCGGTGTTTTTTAGAGAGCGCTTTTATGTTGGGATACCACATGCTGGAACTTGCATCCATTCCGTGAAGCAGAACCAAGTCTTTGCCATTTTTTAATCCGGTAACAATTACGTGGGCTGTTCCGTAAGCTGTCTGTATGTTTTCTTCGGTATAAGGAAGGTCCCAAAGCTTTAAAGTCTGATTGTAAGAATCGATATAGGCCTGTTTTTCGCTTTTTGTTTTAAAAACATAATCGTCAAACTTTGCCTTTTTTGAAGCGGCACAACCGGCAAGCAAAAATAACAATACTGCTTTGAAGAGTAATTTTGGCATAGGAATAAAATTCAAATTACTTTAAAGGTACGAAAAATGTGAACCCTCAGAATATCAGAATTTTATTTTAAAATATTAGAATTTCAATGTTAAGCGTTTTCCAGCTTCCATGCTTTTTGCTGACTCTCACTTAAAAAAGACCAGGCTACAATTCGGCTTGTTTTTTGACCTTGAGACATATCGATTGTTTTGATAGTAGCGGCATTTACTTTATTTAAGGTTTTGTAAATACTGGAAAGATTGTCTCTTTTTGAAACCAGAGTGGTAAACCATAAGCATTGCATGGCATATCTAGCGCTTTCATAAATCATTTGAGTCACAAAACCAATTTCACCTCCATCACACCATAATTCGGCATTTTGACCTCCGAAGTTCAAAACAGGATTTGTTTTTTTCTTTTCTTTCGGATTTAAGTTTGAAACTTTTCGAACGGTACTTTGGTTGGCATCTTCGGCCGAAGAATGAAATGGCGGGTTGCACATTGTAAAAGTAAAACGATCTTCGGGGGTGATGATGTTTTTAAAAATAAAACGCGATTCGGTTTGCTGCTGAAGGCTTATGGCCTCAATCAGTTTTGGATTGGCTTCGATAATTTTGCTGCAATTTGCGATCGCTTTTTCGTCAATATCTGTTCCTACGAAACTCCAGTCGTAAATCGCATTTCCTAAAACAGGATAGATGCAGTTAGAGCCTGTTCCTATATCCAAACCTAGCACTGACGGACCTTTAGGGATATTTCCGTTGTTGGTTTCTGCCAGTAAATCGGCCAGATAATGAATATAATCCGTTCTTCCGGGAATGGGTGGACAAAGATAGTTTTTAGGAATATCCCAGTTTTGTATGTCGTAATAGGTTTTCAGTAAAGCTTTGTTTAGTAGTTTTACTGAAAGAGGATTACTGAAATCAATAGTTTCAATTCCGTGAATGTTTACGGCAACCTGTGCCTTTAACTCAGGACAATTCGCGATAAGAAGTTCGAAATCGTAACGGGAACGATGAAGATTTCGAGGATGTAAATTGTTTTTTTCGGAATTGTCTGTTGTTTTCATTTTTGTAAATTTCCGTGCAAAGATAGGTATTCCTTTCTTAGGAAACGTCCTGTAAAATTAATCCATGCATTCCATCAACAGCAAATCACCATCGGTGTGGGTGATTGTTACTAAACCATCCTGTAGAACAGCATTGCTGCTTCCGGTTCTGTAGCCAATCGTTAGGGTATCGTTTGTAAGTGGATAGAGCAAATTGGTAGAATAAATGCCATTGACAATCCCAATCGGAATCAAGGAGATAGGTGTTTTTGCAGTATACCACTTCTCGAATTTACGAGGCAGTAAAAAAACTTTAGAATGGTCGTCCAGAATAACAATTTTTAGCAAATCGCGGTAACGGGCAATGTTGGTAATATTGGTGATGGTATGGTCTGCACGTTTTCCGGTAGCCCAAACGACGTTTACAGCAGGTATTTTGCGATCGATTAAATAGTCAAAAGCTTTCTCTAAATCGGTTTTGTCCTGATCGGGTGTATGAACGATTTCGATAGGGTATTGTGTTGTTTTGTAAATTTCAGGATCAAAGCCACGGTCGAAATCTCCCAGAAGGACATCGACTTTGATGCCCAGTTCAATTACTCTTTCAATGGCTGAATCGAGTACGATAACCAGTGGAGACCATTCGAGTAATTGTCCTAATAATTCCGGATTGCATGCTGCTCCGTTGGCGATAATTAAAGCGGGTTCCTGGTCGTCGCGTACGATATGGTGTGAAGACATTTAGTTTTTTAGTTTGAAATGTACCGCAAATGTACAAAAGTTATGAGCCGTAAAAGATCTGGCAAATAACTAAATTATTTGCAATGGAGATTTTACGGGAATAAGGGAACAAAAAAAATGCTCTCAACTAAGAGAGCATTTTGCTAATTTTTTACAAATTTATTTGTTATTGTTCCTTTGTTTGAACTTATTTTAACGAAGTAAATCCCTTTACTCAATTCTGAAACATTGATGTTTGAGAAGTTTTTTATGTTTTTGGTATCTAATACAGATTGTCCAAGTGTATTATAAATTTGTATTGATTTTATAGATAGATTTTCATCTGATGAAATGTTCAATACATCTTTAACCGGATTAGGAAATAAAACAAGATTGGAATTGTC
Organism: Flavobacterium sp. T12S277; assembly: GCF_048514875.1. NCBI lineage: Bacteria > Pseudomonadati > Bacteroidota > Flavobacteriia > Flavobacteriales > Flavobacteriaceae > Flavobacterium > Flavobacterium sp. T12S277. Next base: position 115,067 of record NZ_JBLYEG010000003.1, read on the forward strand.
ATTGTTTAAGAAATAATCAGAAGTGGCTAATGTAGTTTCAGTGCCAAGTAAGCGGACTGTTCCATTAGACCAGATGTTTTTGTATTTTACAAAATTGCCTGTCACCAAAAGTTTCCCGTCTTTTTGAATTTTAATAGCAGTGATGTTACCATCAAATCCTTCACCTGAATCAAATGTGGTGTCAATTTCTCCATTTTTTTCTAATCTTTTAAAGTCATTTATCTGATAATCAGTGGTGCTGTTTCGATTAGTGAAAAGTATAATTTGATCATTTGACTGTATTTCCATACCTCTTACAAGATGCGCTACATAAGTAGAGTTATATTCCATAAAAGATGTATCTGTAGAGCCATCAGTATTTAAGCGTTTTAGTACACAACTTTTCTCTGTTATAGAATTAAAATTTAGTTGCCCCGCGATGATGATTTTTCCATCAGATTGTATGCCTGTAGTGTAGATGAATCCGGTTAGGTTTTCATCAGGACGGAAAGTATTGTCAAATGTTCCGTCACTATTAAATCTCGCAATTCGATTGATTTTTGTTTCGTTAAAAGCAGTAAAATTACCGGCTACAATTATTTTCCCATCTTTTTGTATTGCTGAAGTGTAGCAGAGATTGTTAAATCCTCTGACTGAAGTAAAGCTAAGATCTTTAGAGCCATCGCTATTTAATCTTATAAGACTATCTTGGCCATCAGCAGTAACTAAGATTTTTCCATCGGAAAGCAATGTTAAATTGTATATGCGTCCAAGATAAATAGGGGCCGAAAAAGAAGTATCTATTGTAAAATCATCATTGTATCTCACCAAACTACTTACACCTGTAGATTCAATTTTATTTAAGATAACTTTACCATCTGGCTGAACAATTCCTTTTCTGAAGGTGTTTTTTTCGCTTTTAGGTGATGTAAACAGGTTTTGGTATAAATTTTTATTCTGAGAAAGTTTGCCATTTTTGTTTAGCAATTTTATACCATCATGATATTTTGTATTAAAGGTACTTTTACTATTTCCCAGAACAAGAATGTCGCCATTCGGTTTTTCTAAAATATCATTTCCTGCATAAAAAGTACTTGGTTGTTCTTGTGCGTTAATTTCAGAAGTAGTTAAATCTAATTTAATAAATCGGTTAAAAGAAGTACTTCCACCTGGAAAGTTTACAATATTCTCCGTGCAAACTAATAATTTATTATCCGGGCACAACAGAATTTTATTTGAATTTGTGTTTGCGTCTAATTTTGCTACAACAGTATTATCAATAGAACCATCATTATTAATGAATGTCAAATCGCTTTTTAGTATTTTATCATTCGAGAGAAGAATAAAATCTTTTACTGTTGCCATTGGGTATCCGGGCACAACGTATTTAAATGATGTATCTTTAGATCCGTCGGTGTTGAACCTCATAAAACCGGAGGTCCCAATATATTTGAATGTACTGTAGCAACCGCCAAATAATATTTTTCCATCTTTTTGAATGCCCAATTTACAATCGAACATACTATCATACCCAACAGTATTGTTGGAACAAATTCCTCCAAATCCTTCTATAGCAGTAAATCCTGAATCTAAAGTACCATCAGAATTTAGACGGTCAATTCTATAACTTGTTTCTTTGTTGTATGTATTCTCATAAGCTCTTACTACTTTACCATCAGTTTGTAGTTCAAATTTGAAAATATTATAAGGGTAACCGGAGCCTGGTTGAAAAGTTTTATCCACAGTACCGTCAGCATTTAAACGCAGCATATTGCGGCCAGTAAATTTTTGATAAATAGAAACATCGAAAACTCCCGCTATTAGTATTTTTCCATCCGGTTGTATTTTTATGGAACGTATAATTGTAATCGTAAATGAAGTGAATTCTTTATCAGAAAGATTAAATGTATTGTCAATAGTACCATCAGAATTTAACCTGATTATTTTGTTGACCGGTTTTCCATCATAAGTTGTAAAACCGCCACTAACCAGAATTTTTCCATCCGGTTGTATTGCTAAACTAGACGGTGAAGAACTAAACCCTAAGCCAGTTTTGAACGTTTCATCAAGAGACAAATCTTTATTTAGCCTCAAAATATTGTTGCCTTTTACAGCATTTTTTTCATTGTACAATTTATAAGAACAGGAATTTCCAACCAAAACTACTTTTCCATCAGGCTGTAAAGCAAAATCTTTGCTGAACAAAGTTAAATTGGGAAGGTAATCTTTCGTGTCAAAATCCGGGTCAATATTTGAAGAGACTTGAGCATTGCTCCATAATGATATAAAAAAAAGAAATAATAAGAAGTAGTGTTTTTTCATAAATGATTTTTTGTATCAAATATATTGTTAATATTTTATTTGTACAGACAAAAAAGCATTTGTTTCTTCTTATTTTTTATAGTCTTAAATTTAAGTTATAATAATCTTCTGTGGTAATTGATTTGCCCTAAATGATACGCTAAATGCGTAGAAAGATGTACCAGAAAGAAGCCTGTTGACATTTCTTTTTCGAAAACAATTTGCGGATAAGTTTGTTCTAAATCAGCTTCGGTCATACTGTCGAGCGCAGTGTTTACAACCAAAATAGTATTCTCGATTTTAACGATTAGTTCTGATTTTGGAACATCTTTCAATGAAAATTCTAAGGGACGATCACGGATGTAACCCGTTTTTCCAGTTTCGGCTCCAATATAGGTGTTCAGGTTTCCTATTAAATGCAGACAAAGATTGCCGGCTGAATTGGAAATGCCCGGCGCAATTGCCCAAATCTGACTTTCGTTTGGATACGATTCGATTTCGGCTTTCAATTTGTTCAGATCTCTGTTAAAAAGCAGTTTTAAGGTTTCAATCAACATGATTCTAAGCTTTATGAGTTATCGGAATCCAGATTTCTTCTTCAGAATCGGGATCTTCTTTTTTGTATTTTTCAGTCATTACGGCAAAATGAGGCCTTTCATCAACCATATATTCTGAATTTGGCAGCCAATCTACAAAAATTTCATGATAGGTTTTATGACCTTCGCTTTGCGGACCTTTATGTACAAAAACAGCGTATAATCCGGTAGGAATGACCAGCGGTTTCATTTCCAGTGGCATTTCATCAAAAGCGGAGACTTCGACTGCAGCCCATTTTTCGAAGGTATTACCGGGATCAAAATTATCAAAGTGCGCAGTTGGAAAAACTTCGAGCGAATATAAATTGGCGTCGATTGTGTTTTTAATTTCTTTTCGTTTTGGCATAAAAGAACTCCACAGTTGATGCGTTTTGTTTTCAAGAAATGACATTGTAACGTATTTACCAATTAGTTTCTTCTCGGGTAATATCTGAATTTTGGCTTCCATTTTTAGAGCTTATTTAATTTTGTATTTTTTGTAATCTGTTTCACTAAGCGAAAAATAACCCAACGGATAATTGGCTTTATCAACAGTATTAATAATGTTCCCTTTTACAGTTGCGGGTGGGGACTGAAAAGGTCCGCCAGAATTATTCCCGGCTATGCTCACTAGTATGTTCATATAATTGTAATACTGTTTTGAGATGCCGTAATGGGTGATCTCGATCTCATCTCCAATTTTTAAATCGTCATCATCTGAGGTGCTAAAATATTCATTTCCCTGAAAAAACTTGTCCTCCGTAACATAATAAGTTGAGGTAATTTTGCTCGAATACATATATTTAAAGAGATAAAAATTATCATCGTCGGCAGGATCATTAAAGTAGGCTCTGGTTTCAATATCTTTTCCGGTAAAACCACCTTGGTTATTTTGCTCAATTCGGCTTATGGGTGCTACTGCTTTCATGGTTTCGGTAGCAGTATAGGTAATCCCCCCCGAAATCACGGTTAGGGTGTAAGTTTCGTTAATCACCGGAACAAAATTCGAGCACACGTATCGTCCTGTTTTAGGAACTTCAATAAAGTTAAATTGTGTGTTCTGACTGTTTTTTATAAATACGGTCGCTCCTGCAACGGTTGGAATAACGTTTTGAAAATAACCCGTTGTGGTGGTCAGTTTTATAGTCTGTTGTTTTCCGGTTGTTTGTTTTTGCCAGTTTATCGCGGCTTCGATGACTAATTTTGGAGGGGCGGTATCTAAATTAACATCTACAACTTCCTCACAACCTGTGAAGAAAATCGATATTAAAACTACTATTAAGATGCTTGCTTTTTTCATGATCTATCTTTTGTTTTCCTTTTACAGAAAGTTGGTCTTAAAATTTAAAATTATAACTCACGGCCGGAACCATTCCGAAAATTGACGTTTTTACAGCTTCATTTGTACCGGTATCTACATTTTGACGGAAGTTGATCGAAGCCGCATTTTGGCGATTGTACAAGTTATAAATACTAAAAACCCATTCGCCTTTCCAGTTTCGGTCTTTATTTTTTCGGGGGGTCAAAGTTGCCGAAATGTCTAAATGATGATAGGCCGGTAAGCGGTTTTCGTTTCTTAATCCATAATTGGGTACCGTAATTCCCAGATACTCATAGCGTCCATTTGGATACGTAACCGGCTGACCCGATTGCAGCGCAAAGTTAGCGCCGAAAGACCATTTCTCGTTTAAATTATAAGCAGATGTAATGGCTAAATTATGAGTCTTATCATAGGCAGAGCTGTACCATTGTCCGCTGTTGATGCCAATTTCTTCCGGAGTTCTTCCCGGAGTTTGCTGCTGTGATTTTGATAAAGTATAGGAGATCCATCCATTGAACTTACCTTCATTCTTCTTCAGCATAAATTCGACACCATAGGCCCGCATTCTTCCGTTCAGAATTACCTGTTCGATCGCATCATTGGCAATCAAATCGGCACCATCGATATAATCAAGTCGGTTCTGGATTTTTTTATAGTAGGTTTCGACTTCTACAGAGTAAGCTCCGTTGTTAATATTTTTAAAATAGCCCAAAGCCACCTGATCGGCAATTTGAGGTTTGATGTAATTATCACTTGGCATCCAGACATCGAGCGGGGTAGGAGATGAAGTATTCGAAATCAGCTGAAGATACTGCGCCATTCGGTTATAGCTTGCTTTAATTGCTTGATCGTCATTTAGTTGGTACGAAACAGACAGCCGCGGTTCTAAATTATTGTAATGCTGAATGGCCTTGTTTTTGCCAAAATAGCGGGTTGAGGTTGGGGTTCCTTTTTCGTAAATCTGCATGTCGCTATTGAAGACTACCGGTTCATTATTGTCATAATAATTGATGGTAGAAGATCCTAAACGATAGAACAAACTGTATCGTAATCCGTAAGCAACCGTAATTTTTTTCGAGAGCTGATTCTCGGCTTCGATATAAACAGAAGGTTCAAAGGCGTATTTTTTATCCAGTTGATCCGGATTAATTCCGGACGTTTCATTGCTTGGTTTGATCGTCCCCGGATTAAATTCGTAGTAAATACCATTTAAACCGTAGTTCAGTTTGAATTTGTCTGAGAGGTAGTTTTTGAAATCGTATTTGATGTTGTAATTCTTAATTCCCGAATCCCATTTGAAGCCTACAAAGTCCAGGTCGAGACCATAATAGTAATCGCTGTAAATCAGGGATAAATTGGCAAATAACTTATCAGAGTACAGATGGTTCCAGCGCAGGTTTAAGGTTGAATTTCCGTAGATATTGGTAAAACTTTTGTTCAGACTAAACACATCACGGCCAAAATAACCGGACAAATACAAGCTGTTGTTGTCGTTTAATTTATAACTCAGTTTGGTATTCAAATCATAAAAATAGGCAGAGTTGTCTTTTTGATCTTCGGATAGTTTTAGAAATAAATGAGCGTAGGAAGCTCTTCCTCCAATAAGGAAAGAACCTTTGTCTTTTACTAAAGGACCTTCGGCGAGAAGTCGGCTTGAAATTAACCCGATTCCACCATTAACGTGAAATTCTTTGCTGTTTCCGTCTTTCTGATAAATGTCTAAAACAGAAGAAGCTCTTCCGCCATAACGTGCGGGAATTCCGCCTTTGTATAATTTTAGATCTTTAATAGCATCGGGGTTAAAAACGGAGAAGAAACCAAATACATGCGAAGAATTAAAGATGGTCGCTTCGTCTAATAAAATTAAATTCTGATCGGCACCACCACCGCGTACATTAAATCCCGAAGCGCCTTCTCCCGCATTGGTAACGCCCGGAAGCAATAAGATCGATTTTAAAACATCGACTTCACCCAAAACAACCGGCATTTTTTTGATGGTGGAAATTGAGAGTTTGTTGGCACTCATTTCCGGCGATTTGATATTGATTTTTCTTTTATTGTCGATAATTACCACCTCCTGAAGTTCTTCGCCGCTTTCACTGATCGCAAAATTGTTTTTCGTGTTTTGAGTTAAAGCAATTGTCTTTTGAAGGGTTTGATACCCTACATAACTAATTTCAATCTGATGTTCGCCTTGTGGAACGGTAAGCGAATAAAAACCATATTCGTTGGTGGTTGTACCTATTTTTAAGGTTGGAATATAGACGTTCACACCAATTAAGGTTTCGTTGTTTTTAAAGTCAGTAATAGTGCCGCTTAAAGTGAATTTTTCCTGAGAAAATGATGTTAAAATAGTAAAGAACAGAATAAAAAATGTGGTATTTTTTTTTGTGGTCATTGTCTTGGTTTTGAAACACATAGTTAATAATTCTAACTAGATATTTTTGCAGAACGTTTGTTAAACATTAGTTAAGAAAGACTCTTTTTTTAGAGGGGCAAAGGGGCAAAGGGACAGAGGTTTGGTTCCATTCAAAAAAAAAAGACAACTAATTAAAGTTGTCTTTTCTACAGAGCCATATTGTGAAGACTCTTTATGTTTCATTCGATTATTTTATTTGTGCAATAATTGAATTGAATGTTTCACTAGGACGCATTGCTTTGCTCACTAATTCGGGAGTTGGCTGGTAGTAACCGCCAAGATTTTGAGGTTTTCCTTGTGCACCAATTAATTCGGCATCAATTTTAGCTTCGTTAGCTTCAAATTCAGCAGCAATTGGAGTGAAGATCGCTTTCAATTCAGCATCTTTGTTTTGAGCAGCCAAAGCCTGAGCCCAGTAATAAGCAAGGTAAAAATGAGAACCACGGTTGTCAATTTCTCCTACTTTACGAGCCGGAGATTTATCATTAGCAAGGAATTTATCGTTGGCTTCGTCTAAAGTTTCAGATAAAACAATTGCTTTAGAATTGTCTAAAGTTTGTCCTAAATGCTCTAAAGAAGCACCAAGAGCCAAAAATTCTCCTAATGAATCCCAACGTAAATAACCTTCTTCAGTGAATTGCTCAACGTGTTTTGGAGCAGAACCTCCTGCACCTGTTTCAAACAATCCTCCACCGTTCATTAACGGAACGATAGATAACATCTTGGCAGAAGTTCCTAATTCCAGAATTGGAAACAAGTCTGTTAAATAATCACGTAAAACGTTTCCGGTTACTGAGATGGTGTCTAAACCTTTGATGATTCTGTCTAAAGTAAATTCAGTAGCCGCAACAGGGTTTAATATACGGATATCCAGATTTACCGTGTTGTGGTCTTTTAAATATTTTTGAACTTTTGCAATCAATTCTCTGTCATGTGCTCTGTTTTCGTCTAACCAGAAAACGGCAGGAGTATCAGATAAACGTGCTCTGTTTACAGCCAGTTTAACCCAGTCCTGAATTGGAGCGTCTTTTGCCTGACACATTCTGAAAATGTCATTTGCTTCAACATTTTGCTCCATTAAAACAGTTCCTTTGTTGTCTGTCACACGAACAACTCCGTCAGCTTTCATCTGGAATGTTTTGTCGTGAGATCCGTATTCTTCTGCTTTTTGAGCCATCAAACCTACGTTAGGAACACTTCCCATTGTTTTAGGATCAAAAGCACCGTGTTTTTTACAAAAATCGATAGTAGCAGTGTAAACTCCGGCATAAGAGCGATCCGGAATAAGGGCAATCGTGTCTTGTTGTTTTCCTTCTTTATTGTACATCTGTCCTGAGGTACGAATCATTGCCGGCATAGAAGCATCAACAATTACATCAGAAGGTACGTGTAAGTTTGTAATTCCTTTATCAGAGTTAACCATTGCCAAAGCAGGTCCGTTTTCGATTGCTTTAGTGATATCGGCTTCAACTTCAGCCTGTTCAGGTCTTCCTGCAATTTTTGCATAGATATCACCTAAACCATTTCTGGTGTCAATGTTTAATGCTGCAAATAAAGTTTCGTATTTTTTGAAAAGATCAGCAAAATATACTTCAACGATCGCGCCGAAGATAATTGGATCTGATACTTTCATCATGGTCGCTTTTAAGTGTACCGAAAGTAAAACACCTTCTTTTTTTGCATCTGCAATAGCATCAGCAGCAAAAGCTTTTAATTTTTTTACACTTAAAACAGAGCTGTCAATGATTTCACCTGCTTTAAGAGGAGTACTTGCTTTTAATACAGTAGTTGTACCGTCTTTTGCAACGAATTCAATTTTCACATCATCAGCTTCTGCAACTGTAAGTGATTTTTCACTTCCGTAGAAATCACCGTTTGGCATTGAAGCCACTTTTGTTTTAGAATCAGCTGACCATGCACCCATTGAGTGTGGATTTGCTTTTGCAAAGTTTTTTACTGCTCTTGGAGCTCTACGATCAGAGTTTCCTTCACGTAAAACCGGATTTACGGCAGAACCTAAAACTTTGGCATATTTTGCTTTAATTTCCTTTTCAGCATCATTTTGTGGATCTTCCGGGAAATTAGGAATTTTGTAACCGTGTGATTGCAATTCAGCAATAGCTGCTTTTAATTGCGGTACCGATGCAGAAACGTTTGGCAATTTGATGATGTTAGCATCAGGTTGTGTTGCCAATTGCCCTAATTCAGCCAAAGCATCTCCTGTTTTTTGATCAGCTGTTAAAAGCTCAGGGAAATTGGATAAGATTCGGGCTGCCAAAGAGATGTCTCTGGTTTCAATTGCAATACCTGCTGTAGACGTAAAAGCCTGGACAATAGGTAAAAAAGAATAAGTCGCTAACAATGGCGCCTCATCAGTTAAGGTGTAATAGATTTTTGAATTCTGTGTCATTTTTTTTTTTTTTTATAATCGTATCGTCAGAGAATGACGATGTAAAAGGTATAGTCGGCTCAGAATGAGCGGAGCAAATATAATAAAAACAGTCCGAAAACGGTGTAGTTTTGAGGAGAAATGCCGAAATTATCAGATTGTTATTTCGGGCTCTTTAAATTGTCAAATCGACGATTTTGCTATTAAAAAATTACGGTTTTGATATTCTGAAAATAAAGCGCAAAAAAAAACCCGTTTCAAATGATATGAAACGAGTTTTTTATAACAAATCGATAAATGATTATCTTCTTTTATCTTTAATCTTAGCTTTTTTACCAGTAAGTTCTCTGAAGTAGAAAATTCTAGCTCTACGTACAGCTCCTTTTTTGTTGATTTCAATCTTTTGTAAAGCTGGTAAGTTTACTGGGAAGATACGCTCAACTCCAATAGCTCCAGACATTTTACGAATAGTAAAAGTTTCTGTGTTACCAGAACCTCTTCTTTGAATAACAACTCCTTTAAAAAACTGAGTTCTTGTTTTTTCACCCTCTTTAATTTCGTAGTAAACTGTGATAGTATCTCCAGCTCCGAAAACAGGGAAATCTTTTTTAGCAACGAATTCGTTTTGAACGAACTTTAATAAATCTGCCATGATAATTTTTTATTATTGTTTAGTATAGAGTAACATTCACGGATTTCGCCAGAGGTTAGTCTAATTCGGGTGCAAATGTAGAAAATAATTGTAAATTATGAATTATAAATTGTAAATTATTTTAAGTTGTTGATAAGTTGATGGTTAGGGCTTGTTTAAAGTTCCAAGTTTCAGGTTTCAAGTTTTGATGACGTACACAAGAAACTTGAAACCTGAAACAAAAGAAACTTTTTATTTAGGCTGCTGCTGTGTAACACAATGGATCATTCCTCCATTGGCGTACAAATTACGAACGTCAATACCAATTACTTTTCTGTCAGGATATAAACCCTGAATCAGTTGATTTGCAACTGCATCATTAGGATCGTTGTAATTCGGAACCAGAACAACTGTATTTCCAATGTAATAATTGACATAAGAACCTTTGTATCCTAATTTTTTACCATAAGTCGTTACAACATTGTTTCGGGACAATGGCAGTTTTACAAAAGTATAATTTTTGCCTTTTACGTCTTTTGAGTTGTACAAGGTCGTAATGTCGGCTTGTGGTACTTCCCAATACAATAAATCATCTTCATTCATGGTTACGATCGTGCTGGTAGTACCAAAACGTGCAAAACCATCAATGTGCATGTCTGTGATCTCTCTTCCCGCTTTTCCTTCAAGCCAGATAAAATGAGTAACACCTAAATACTTTTTAAAAATAGCTTCGGCCTGTGACTGAGACATTCCCGGATTACGATTGGAGTTTAAAATAGAACTTTTGGTAGCCATTAAGGTTCCTTTTCCGTCTATTTCTACAGCTCCGCCTTCATTAATCATTATAGTGTTTAAATCTACAATTGTTGTTTTCTGGTCTGCTGCGATTTGCGAAGGAATGGTGTTGCAATTACTGAAATCCGCTTTTTTCCCCCAGCCATTAAATCCCCAATCCTGAATTACCAATTGATTGTTTTTGTCTTTTACATAAATAGGACCATTATCTCTTACCCAGACATCATCCGTTTTGTAAATTTTAAATGTTACGGCAGAAAGAGAAACACCTGCATTTTTTAATAAGGCGGTAATTCTGTTTTTTTCAGTCGTATCATAGGCAATAATATTTACCTTTTCGCTTGTAGCTAATGATTTAGTCATAGCGACCCAGGTAGCATCTAAATCATTTCTGTAGTCAATACCGTATTGATATTGATGCGGCCATTGCAGCCAGGTTGCTTCATGCGGAGCAGATTCTTCGGGCATGGTGTACATAATTTCACTTTTAATCGATTCTGTCGGTTCGTCCGGCGTTACGGATACTGCATCTTCCTGACAGGAAGTAAATAGAGGAAATAACAGTATAGGTATAAATATTTTTTTCATCTTAATTTGTGTTTGTTGTGGATTAACTTGTTTAGCGTCATTTTGTTACTAGTATTTTGACGGTACAAATGTATTTCTAATCCATTATCTGGCAGTTGTCCAAAATGGACAAATCAAATTAGCGGAATAAAAATCGCGGTAATATATTCAGACTCGTTATCACAATTGTCGCTGGTTTTCAGATATTGTTCAATAACAGGCAAGTGCGAAAGTTCAAAAGTGTTGGTTAGAAACCAGCCTCCATAAATTTGGTTATAGGTATTTTCTAAAGTATGGTAACTGCCGTGATGAAAAAAACGGGCATATTTACTGCCAAAAATCTGCTTCTTTGGTAAATTTTTAAGGACCGTTGTTGTAGCAACACAGGCTTCGTAAGTGCAATTTATCTTTTCGGTAATTAAAATATCGTCTGTAATGACTCCAAAAAAGCGGGTGTCGGTTTCAGGGAATTTGTTTTGCAGCAGGGTTTCCCACAGCGTTTCTATTTCCTGATTAACATAAGGAGTTTTGGAACTCAGGTAATAAACAGTTGTTTCAGGAATTACAAGTATATCGGGGGCTAAAACAGTGGTAAAAGATTGAAGAGGATGGGTATCGTTGAGTAAAAGCTCCTTTTGATTGCGTGCCAGGGAAGGGGAGCAATTAAAATGTTTTTTGAAGGTTTTTGAAAATGACTGTACATCGGCAAAACCTACTTCAAGCGCAATTTCTGAGATTTGTTTGTTGGAATATATGAGTTTTTTGTATCCGTTTTCTACCTTCAATCGGGTTTGATAAGCGCCAATGGTTTCATTAAATAAAGAATAAAAAATGCGTTGCAGATTGCGGTAGGAGTAACACGAAATGTCCTCCAGAGAATTTATTGAGATGATTTGATTGTAATGCATCTCAATATAATTCCGGGTATTGTAAATATGTTTTAGATTAAAATCATTCATTTTTTAGTTTTTAGAAAGGGGGGTAATAATAAGGATAACGTATTAATTACAGCTTTCACATATGATTTAGAAGAATCACTAAAAATAAATGAGTAAAGAGTCTGGTTTATTTTTCTTCTAATAAATCCGGGCGTCTGTTTTTAGTATGTTCATACGCCATATCCTCGCGCCATTTGTCAATTTTGGCAAAATGACCGCTAGTCAGAACTTCAGGAACCTTCCAGCCCTTATAATCTGCTGGTCTTGTGTATATAGGACCTGAAAGCAGATTGTCCTGAAAACTATCAGTCAATGCTGAAGTTTCGTCGCTTAAAACACCTGGAATCAAGCGGATCAAAGCATCCGATAACACCAAAGCTCCTAATTCTCCACCGGATAACACATAATCACCAATTGAAATCTCTCTGGTAATAAAATGATCCCGAACACGCTGGTCTACCCCTTTATAATGCCCACAAAGAATGATGATGTTTTCATACATCGACATGGTATTGGCCATTTTTTGGTTTAAAGTTTCCCCGTCAGGTGACATATAAATAATCTCATCGTATTCGCGTTGGCTTTTTAAATGCGTGATACAGGCATCAATAGGCTGAACAGTCATCACCATTCCGGCACCTCCGCCAAAAGGATAATCGTCAACACTTTTTTGCTTGTTTGTGGTGTAATCACGTAAATTATGAAAATGAACTTCCACTAAACCTTTGTCTATGGCACGTTTCATAATCGAAGCCTCAAACGGACTCTTTAATAATTCAGGTAAAATCGTTATAATGTCAATTCGCATTTTTTTTCTTCAATAGTTCTAAGGTGCAAAGATACAAGTTAATTTTTGTGAATTTTCAAGATTTGAAAATGGGGAAAAAGAATTAAGGACTTTTTGAGAAAGAGTTAATAACGAGCTACTTAACGTTTAATGTTGTTGGAATGTTATTTAAGTGTTTGTAAAACAGTTAAATACATGATAATTATATAACATAAAACGCCTGAAATGTAAAAAAAAAGATGCTTAATTTTAATTACTATTACATTTCAATTATTTGATTTTGTAAAGAATTACTTAAAAACAAAACTCCCATGAAAAAGCTGCTAATATTACTCATTATATTGATTTTACAGGCATGTTCCACCACTAAAAATCCAAATGATCAATGGATTGGTCAGTCCAAAAAAAATCTTATTAAGATTTGGGGACCACCTATACGTACGTTACAAAATTCAGATCAGGGCGAAATATTACTTTATGCAGAACAAGTGTATACCAATGCAGCTACTAGTGAAGGTCCCAGAATGGCCGGCTCAAACTACTGGAATTACACCTATATATACACCCGTAAGGACGGAAAAATTTATTTGTACAAAACAGATAAACAACAACAGCCGCCTCAAACAATTGCTGTAAAATAGGCTAATTTCTTGTTTTTTATGCGAAAATATGGCGAATTTATCATCGCAGTCAAAATCATTTGATTATATTTATGTCCGCTTTAGGCTGATCTTTAGCGATTTAAAATGATAAATCATGAGAAAAAAGGCGATACTTTTGGTATCTTTTCTAATTATTTCCTGTCAGAATCAAAACCAGTTAAAACCTATGGATACTACAAAAAATGAAGAATTAGTCAAAGCGTATTTTGAACATTTTAATAAGCACGATTGGAAAAAGATGTCAGAAATGTACACAGAGACTGCTGATTTCAAAGATCCTTCACTAGGACCCGGGATTGTCAAACAAACCCGTAAACAAATAGCAGATAAGTATGCAGCGCTTAATGCCGCTTTTCCGGATCTGCATGACAAAGTGATTCAGGTTTATCCGTCGGGAGAGAAGCATATTATTGTAGAATTTGTTTCATCGGGTACAGCGCCTGACAACTCAAAATTTGAACTGCCGATCTGTACTATTTTTACAATCGAAAACGGATTAATCACCAAAGATTTTACCTATTTCGATAATTTTGAAGAAGAGGAAAACTAAGAACAGCTACTGATGTAAAACGTGTGTAGTCCCTACGGGACATCGTTGATGTTGGATTTCTTTTGCTTACCTATAGGTTACCGAATTACCGACATTTTGCTTCTTATGGAGCATTTTTTTTGAATAATAATTAAAATAAGCTGAAGTGAAGTGCTATTTATTAATGAAAATATTGTAGCTTTATTCTTTAATTTACGATGTGATATGTAAAATGAAAATTGTTTACATATGACAAATAATTCCGCAAGGAATTACATATTGGTAGTAATATGGTTTTCATATCGCAAATAATTCCGTCAGGAATTACATATCGGTAAGTCGAATCCATATATAGTTTTCACATCACAAATTATTCCGTTAGGAATACATAACGGCAAATTATGGCAAACACATACACCCAAATACACATACATTTTGTTTTCGCAGTAAAATTCAGACGTGCGTTAATAGACAAAGAATGGAAAGCAGAATTATATCAATATATAACCGGAATTATAAAAAATAATGACCATAAACTTCTGGCGATAAACGGTGTTTCGGACCATATTCATATTTTAATCGGGATTAGACCTGCGCAATCAATTTCCGATTTGATGAAAAATGTTAAACAGGATTCCTCAAAGTGGATCAATACGAATAAATTGTCCAAAGGACATTTTCAATGGCAGGAAGGTTATGGAGCGTTCTCATACAGTAAATCTCAATTGACTGCCGTAATTAAGTATATTGAGAATCAGGAAGCGCACCACAAAAAGAAAACCTTGAGAGAGGAGTACATTCACTTTTTACAAAAGGCTGAAGTCGATTACGATGAAAGGTTTATTTTTAAAGAATTAATTTAGAAGTAAAAAATAAGAAAACAGATTAGCTTAAATTTGATAGAAATAGTCAGGATGAAAAAACGTTGACTGATTTATAAAATTTACAACAAATAGAAAGTTAATTAAACACATTGAATATGCAGCATTCAAAAACAAGCAAAGAATTTATAAAAGGAGATGAAATCGAGTGGGAGGTGGTTGGAGAAGGTATCAGGCGCAAGATTCTTGCTTTTGATGAAAGAGTGATGCTGGTAAATGTTCATTTTGAAAAGGGAGGAATTGGTGTTTTACACGAACACTATCATTCGCAGGTAACCTATGTTTCAAGCGGTAAATTTGATGTTACCATTAGCGGTGTTACCCAAACGCTGAAAGAAGGAGATAGTTTTTATATTCCGCCTCATGCCATTCATGGAGTGGTTTGCTTAGAAAGCGGACTTTTAACGGATGTTTTCAGCCCGATTCGGGAAGATTTTATACAATCGTAATGTTTTAACATTCAGCATAATCTTTAAAAAAATAGTCAGATATACTGTCGGCTTTGGAAAAATTATAATTTTTTTAAAGTTTCGGTAATAATTAGATTGGTATTTTTGCAAAATGAATTTATCTAAAACGAATGTCTTGTTTATGGCAGCTTGCACCGGACTTATAGTTGCAAATCTTTATTACTGCCAGCCTTTAATTGTTTTAATTGCCAACGAATTTAAAATTCCTGAAGCCAGTGCGGGAACAATAACGTATCTAACCCAGGCGGGTTATGCGATAGGGTTGTTTTTTATGGTTCCGTTAGGTGATAAAATCGAACGTAAAAAACAAATTTTAATGACCACTTTCGCTTCCGTAATCGCTTTGATTATCGCGGCAACGGCAAAAAGTTTCTTTCTTTTGCAGGTGGCTTCCTTATTAATCGGGATTACTTCAATTGTACCCCAGCTTATTTTGCCCTTGGCGGCTTCTTTAAGTGCACCCGAACAGCGCGGAAAAGTGGTAGGAACTATTATGAGCGGTTTGCTTGTTGGAATACTATTGTCCAGAACATTAAGCGGATTTATAGGTCAGGTATTGGGCTGGAGATCTATGTTTTATATTGCTGCGGGTATCTGTTTGCTGATCTTTTTTGTGATTCAGAAAAAATTTCCGGTCAATAAACCTCAGTTTGAGGGAACTTACGGACAGTTGATTCAATCCCTTTTTACACTTATAAAAACGCAGCCGGTTTTGCGTGAAGCGACACTGATCAATGTATTCAGTTTTGCACAATTCGGAGCCTTTTGGACCACTATGGTTTTACTGCTTTCCGGAGATCCATTCGGTTTTAACAGTGCTACAATTGGGCTTTTTGGAATTGTAGGAGCTTCGGGAGCTTTGGCGGCACCCTTAGTAGGAAAAATGGGAGACAAAGGAAACTCAAGAATTGCGGTAGGATACGGTTGTTTATTGATTTTAATTAGTTTTCTGGTTTTCTATTTTTCAATAGAAAGTGTGATCGGAATTGCGATTGGAATTGTGTTTATTGATATCGGAATTCAGGGAGTACATATTTCAAACCAGACCCGAGTATATTCGCTGCTTCCAGAAGCCAGAAACCGATTGAATACGGTATTTATGTCATTTAGTTTTTTAGGAACAGCAGCCGGATCAGCTTACGGATTGTTGTTGTGGAAATTGGGCGGATGGCATGCGGTAACCATTGGTTGTGTTGGATTATCGGCACTGGCATTTGTCGTTTATGGCCTTACTTACAAATCAAAGTCTAAAAAACAGAAAGCTTAAATTGATATAAAATTAATTTGTAAATTTGCAATCAAATAAAAAATAAGAACAATGGAAAACGGAATATACGCTAAATTCAACACTAGTAAAGGTTCGATTTTAGTAAAACTTACACACGATTTAACACCTGGGACCGTAGGGAATTTTGTAGCTCTTGCAGAAGGAAATATGGAGAATAAAGTAAAACCTCAGGGACAAAAATTCTATGATGGATTAACTTTTCATAGAGTAATTCCTGATTTTATGATTCAGGGAGGATGCCCAAAAGGAACTGGAACTGGTGATCCGGGATATAAATTTGATGATGAGTTTCACCCAAGTTTGAAACACGATCGTCCGGGAGTTTTAGCAATGGCTAATTCAGGTCCTGCAAGTAACGGTTCTCAATTTTACATTACACACGTTCCAACTTCATGGTTAGACGGAAAACATACTGTTTTTGGTCATGTAATCGAAGGTCAGGATGTTGTTGATGCAGTAGCTCAGGGAGATAATCTTGATGCTGTAGAAATCATCAGAGTAGGTGACGAAGCTCAAAAATGGAATGCTATTGAAGCTTTTATTGCTTTAAAAGGAGCTCGTTTGAAGCGTGATGCTGCTTTAAAAGCGGAATCAGAAGCAAAAATGGAACAATTGGCTGCAGGTTTTGATAAAACAGACAGCGGATTACGTTATAAAATGATTCAAAAAGGAGAAGGTAAAAAAGCTGAAGCTGGAAAAACAGTAGCAGTACATTACGAAGGTTCTTTAGAAAATGGAAAAGTTTTTGATTCATCTTACCCACGTAAAAAACCAATCGAATTCAGATTAGGTCAGGGACAGGTAATCGAAGGATGGGACGAAGGTATCGCTTTACTACAAGTAGGTGACAAAGCTCGTTTTGTAATTCCATCTGATTTAGCTTATGGAGCTGCAGGTGCAGGAGGAGTTATTCCACCAAACGCAACTTTGATTTTTGACGTTGAATTAATGGACGTAAAATAAGAGATTTACAGACAATTTAGTATTGTTTTAAATAGTAATCCCATTCGCCTGTCGAATGGGATTTTTTTTATATTTACTTAAAAAACAAGAACAATGAAATTAAGGATCTTAACTTTAACCGCTGCGACGTTGCTTTTGGTTTCGTGCGGTACGAAAAAAGCAGCCCCGGTTGCAACAGCCACTCCGGCTGCGAGTGAGACGGTAAAAACTACAGCATTAACTCCTGCATTGGCAGAAGGGAAAAACTTGTACGAAAACAGTTGTGCAAGATGTCATAAATTATATGATCCGAAGAAATTTAGTCAGGAAGACTGGAAACCAATTCTGGTAAGAATGCAGAAAAAAGCGAAGGTAGATGATACTCAGATCGCTTTGATATCCGATTATATCACTTCTCAATTGTAAGAAGCTGGTGTTTTAGATTCATAAAAACTATTCAATTAAGTTGGATAGTTTTTTTTTGCTTAAAAAAGGACATAAAAAAACACCTTCACGCAGGAGGTGTTTAAAAAACTAAGAAATGCTCTCAGGTGAATTGCTAACGGCTGTTATTTTTAATGTTTTTATTCCGGCCGGTAATTCCCAATCGACAACATCATTTTCTTTAAAGCCAATAATAGCAACACTAAGGGGTGCTAAAATGGATATTTTTCCTTCTTTTACATCGGCAAAGGATGGCAGGACAATCTGAATTTTCATGCTTTTATTTGCTTTTACATCTTCAATAGTGACCTGCGAATTGATTCGTATCACGGTTTCGTCCAATTCACTTTCTTTACGGATAATGGCGCGGTCCAATTCGTGCGAAAGCTGTCCAATTTCTTTGGCATTAGTTGCGTTTTTACTTTTCAGTATCAGTTCTCTTAAAAACTGATAATCTGTTTTACAGAATGTAGGGGTTGGTTTCATATCGATTCTAATTTATTGTGATTTGAACATTCGGAGTTTTCAAATGCAAATTATAATGAAAGTCATTAGTAGCGGCCTCTAAACAGAGACTACGACCGAAAACTATAAATTGTAACTGAAAACTAAAAAATAAATCCTCCGTCTGAGAGAAGAAATTGAAATAGACGGAGGCCTAATTGATAAAGGCCTTACTATGTGAAATAAATACAGCAGCAAGTGCTCTTCCCGTAAGGGAAAACGATAGCGGAGAGGCCGTAAGTAAATGAATAGTAGTCACTGAGGAAATAATTAATTGGATTGGTAAAGATAGGCAAACTTTTTGAAAACACTAAAGCGTTGTTTTCCATTTTATGTTGCAGCCAATACTTGGTTTTTGCGGGTCTTTTAAACTTCTGTTGTAAATAAGAGCATCGATTGCGCTGCGAAGATCACTTCCGCTTAACGGAATCCCATTTCCGGGTCTTGAATCGTCTAATTGACCACGGTAAAACAATCGGTCCTGATTGTCAAATAAATAAAAATCAGGGGTACAGGCTGCTTCATAAGCTTTGGCAACGTCCTGGCTTTCGTCATATAAGTATGGAAAATCAATCTTGTTCTGAAAAGCAAATTCAGTCATTAATTCAGGAGCATCTTGTGGATACTTCTCAATATCGTTGCTTGAAATCGCAATAATACTAATTCCCTGTACACGATAGTCATTGGCGATCATTACAACCTCCTTGATAACATGAAGTACAAACGGACAGTGGTTGCAAATAAAAATAACCAAAGTGCCTTTTGATCCTCTCAAATCTTCAAATGAATAAACATTATTAGAATTGGTATCTCTTAATTTGAATCCCGGAGCTATTGTTCCAAGGGGAATCATATTTGAAGGAGTTCGTGCCATTTTGTAGAAATAAGTTCCTCAAAAATAGCTTTAAAATTCTGTAAAAGAAAGCGTATAGACCTGTTTTTAATTTTTTGCCACAGATTTTACTATTTAAGCAGCATTGATCAGTATTGACCATTAATCTGTGGCGTTTCTTATAAATCAGGCGTTTAAAAAGTCTAACAAATCTTTGTTTAGTTTGTCTTTATGGGTATAAAACAAGCCATGTGGCGCGCCTTCATAAACAATAAAGGTATTTTCAGAAATGGCTTTGGCTGCTTTTTTTGACGTAAGATCAATAGGTACAATTTTGTCATCGTCACCATGAATGATTAAAGTGGGCACTTTTATAGTATCCAGTTCGTCTCTAAAGTCAGTAAAAGAAAAAGACTCAGCACATTTTAGTGTAGCGCGCGGTGAGGCAAAAGAGCACAGCATTCTGTAGTATTCTAGCAGAGGAGTACTTAAAGGTCTGTTGATGATATTGATTCCGAAAAAGATCTTGCCAAAATTATCTATAAAACCAATTCTGTCTTGTTTGATATTATTTGCTGTAGTTTCGCTTTTTTCTTTCGGATGCCCATCAGGATTATCATGAGTTTGTAATAAAAACGGGATGATTGAAGAAATTAAGGCGGCTTTTGTAACGGCTTTTCCGCCATAACGGCTAAAGTAGCGAACCACTTCACCGCCACCCATTGAGAACCCTACCAGAGTAACATTTTCTAACTCAAGCTGCTCTATGATCTCTTTTAAATCATCGGTTAGCGTATCATAATCATAGCCGTCATAAGGTTGTGATGATTTGCCAAATCCGCGACGGTCATAAGCGATGACGCGATAATTGTGTTGTACTAAAAAATCAATCTGATATTCCCACATTTCATTTGAAAGCGGCCAGCCATGAATCAAAATTACCGGTTTTCCCTTTCCGTAATCTTTAACATATAGCTTTACATTTTTAGCCGTTTCGATGTATTTATCGCTGTTTAAAAGTTGGATGTCAAAGTCGGAATCTCTAAGGGAGGTACTGTTATTTAGAAGGTTATTTTCCATTTTTATATTTTTTAGCGTTAGCGTACCTGTTTGATACGTAAAATTAGAAGCTACTCAAAAAAAACGGTTATAGAATTAGGGATAATAATTACAAAATTAATAGGTTTGTAAATCATCAAATACTAAAAATAAAATGGATTTAACCTGGAATGAATTTGAAAGAACCGATATGCGTGTAGGAACTATTGTGGAAGTAAATGATTTTCCTGAAGCCAGAAAACCAGCCTACCAGCTTACCATTGATTTTGGTGCCGAAATTGGAATCCGTAAATCATCGGCCCAAATAACAACACATTATAAAAAAGAAGATTTATTAAACCGACAAATTATCTCAGTAGTCAATTTTCCCAAAAAACAAATCGGGAAATTTATGAGTGAATGTCTGGTTCTTGGCGCAATAGGCAAGGAAGGAGATGTTATTTTACTTGCTCCCGATTTTAAAATAGAAAACGGATTGCGAATCGGGTGATTTTTTCAGTCTCAGTCTCAGTCACAGTTTTCAGTATGGGACTGCAAACTGAGACTGTGACTGAGAACTATTAAATTTTCTCGATCAATTGTTCCAAAATCAATTGTCCTTCTTCCCAGTATTTTAAATCAGAATCAGAGTTGATGTGTCCTTTTTGTCCCACATTGACCAAATCACTTCCCCACATTTCGGCAAAATATTTTTTTCTTTCGAAAGTGGCGTAAGGATCATTTTCGCTTGCGACCACAATTGAGGGAAAAGGCAGCTTCGAAATGGGCATTGGAGAAAAGTTCCGAATAGAATCGGGGGTATGCTGAGGTGAATCTACATCGGCAGGTGCTACCAGCAGGGCGCCAACAACATTTGGATTGTGGTTTGCCTCTGCCCAGTGCAGAACAAGCGAAACGGCTAAACTATGTGCTACCAATACCGTTGGGCTGTTTAGTCTGGAGATTTCTTCGTTTAAGCGTTTAAGCCATTCTTCACGAATAGGTTCGTCCCACTCGTCGTGAACAATACGGGTTGAATTTTTGAATTTCTTATGCCAAAACGTTTGCCAGTGTCTGACTCCGGAATTTCCAAGTCCGGGCAGGATTAATAGTTGCGTTTCCATTTCTGGTGTTTTTATAAAAATATTTGACAGACTACTTTTTAGACTACAAGATAAATGTCGACTAAAATGGTAGAGTTTTAAGATTTAAAAAAAGTCCAAAATGCAGAACAGAATGGACTTATACTTTTAAAAAGTATGTTTTTGACTAAATATCGTCAAAATCAATATCGGTAAAACTGGTTCTTTGTCCCTCAGGTTTATCAGAACCGTATTCTTTTTTGAAATCTTTTTGGTGTCTTTCAGAAATTACTTCTTCGCCTTTGTGGTTCAAGACGTACGAAGTCATTTCTTCTAGTATTTCGGCAAAAGCACTAAAGTCTTCTTTGTACAAGTAGATTTTGTGTTTTTTAAAATGAAACGAACCATCCTCTTCAGTAAATTTTTTACTTTCGGTAATTGTGATATAATAATCGTCAGCTTTAGTAGCTCTCACATCAAAGAAATAAGTTCTTCTTCCTGCTCGTAATACTTTAGAAAAAATCTCTTCTTTTTCTAACATGTCATTTTCTCTCATAATACGTTCTATCATTTTTGGAATTAATAGTACTCAAAAATCATAAAAAATTATCGATTACGCAACAATTAAAGTAATTCTTTTTCCGAAAGTTGTTTTAAATATAACGATGCGTAATAGCCTTCCTGATTTATTAATTGATTATGAGAGCCTTGTTGAATGATCCTGCCGTCCTCCAAAATGATTATTTTGTCGGCGTTCTTTGCAGATGATACCCTGTGGCTTACGATGATTGTAGTTTTATCTTTACAAATTTCAAACAAATTGCTTAAAATCGTTTCTTCTGTTTCTGTATCTACTGCCGACAAACAATCGTCGAAAAGTAAAATCGCCGGATTTTTAATAATGGCCCGCGCTATAGACACTCGCTGCTTTTGTCCGCCCGATAGTGTGATCCCTCTTTCTCCTAAAATAGTATCGTATTGTTTGTTAAAAGCAACAATATTATCGTGAACTACCGCATTTTTGGCGGCCTCGATTACTTCTTCGTCTGTAGCGTTCTGATTGCCAAATTTTATATTGTTTTTAATAGTGTCCGAAAATAAAAAAGCGTCCTGTGGCACAATTCCAACATTATTACGCAAATCATACAGGTTTAAACTGCTGATTTCGCTTTGGTCGATCATGATTCTGCCTTCGGTTACATCATATAAACGTGAGATCAGAGATAATATTGTGGATTTACCGGAACCTGTTTTTCCTAAGATAGCCAATGTCTCTCCTTTTTTGACTGTAAAAGTAACGTTCTTTAGTGCCTCGATATTGGTGTCTTCGTAGGTGTAGCTTACGTTTTCAAAGGCTATTGTGCCCTGGATGTCAGAGTGATTTTCGTTTCTGTTTTTTATTTCAGGTTCAATCTTCAAAAATTCGTTCAAACGTTTCTGAGAGGCTTCTGCTTCCTGAACCATTGAAGAAACCCATCCTAATGAAGCTACCGGCCAGGTTAACATGTTTACATATAGAATAAATTCGGCAATAGTACCAATATTCGGAATTGTTCCGTTAATGTACATAACACCGCCAAAATAGATCACCACCAGGTTACTGATTCCGATTAAGGCGATCATCAAAGGACCAAACAGGGATTGAACTTTAGCTAAGTCTAAGCTCTTTTTTTTGCTTTCGTCTGCCAGAGCGATCATATTGTTCTGATGCTGATTCTCCAGTGAGTTGGCTTTTATAACCCGGATACCGGAAAAAATTTCCTGTGTAAAACTGGAAACTTTAGACAGATATTGTTGAAAGGTGGTACTTCTTTTATTGATTTCTGAGCTCAACTTAAAAATACAATACGAAAGGATTGGCAAAGGTAAAATGGTATACAGTGTCAATCGCGGCGAAACGTTATACATATATATAATGACGATGGCGAAACGGATGAAAGTATTAATCGTGTACATTACCGCAGGCCCCACATACATACGAACCTTTGAAACATCTTCGCTAATACGGTTCATTAAATCTCCGGTGCGATTTTGTTTGTAAAAGTTTTGCGAGAGTTTTTCATACTGTTTGAAAACCTCATTTTTTAAATCAAACTCGATATGACGCGACATTACAATCAAAGTCTGACGCATTAAGAAGGTTAGAAAACCGGCAACAATGGTAGTGGCTATGATTAACAGCACGTTATGGATTAATCCTTGGCGGTACGTATCGATAACGATTTGCGAAGTTTGATCGGCTTCGGGTAGTTTATCAAACTTTTCGATAGCGTTTAGCGACTTGCTAATTAGCTTTGGAGTGAAGAGAGAGAAGATTTGTGCGATTATGGTGATTAAAATTCCTAAAGAGAAACTATATTTATATTTGATGAAATATTTGTTTAAATAGCTTAATTCTTTCATTTTTTTAAGAGATTCAATGTTAAAATGTTTTGATTTCGGGAAATATTATGAATAAAAATTAATGTAATGTATAAAATTATCAAAACAAAACGATTGTTAGATTGTTATTTTAAAGATAATAAATTAGCACATGTATATTTTTTATATAAATTTGAGAAGTCTTTTTGACAAATTCATAATTTTAACAAATAATATAGTAGCGCTATGGATGCAACTTTCGCAACTGGAAAAGAACTTCAAAAAATGGATCCTGTTTTTGGTCAATTGTCTTTTGACGATCACGAACAAATTGTATTTTGTAATGACAAAGATACAGGTTTAAAAGCAATTATTGGTATTCATAATTCGGTTATGGGACCAGCTTTGGGAGGTACTAGAATGTGGAATTACAATACTGAATGGGAAGCATTAAACGATGTTTTGCGTCTTTCAAGAGGTATGACATATAAATCTGCCATTACCGGATTGAACATCGGTGGAGGTAAAGCAGTAATTATTGGTGATGCTAAAACGCAAAAAACACCTGAATTAATGCGTAAGTTTGGTGAATTTGTTCACTCTTTAGGTGGTAGATATATTACTGCTGAGGATGTTGGAATGGAGACAAAAGATATGGACACTGTTAGAGATGTAACGCCTTATGTTACGGGTATCTCTGAAGAAAGAGGTGGTTCAGGAAATCCTTCTCCAATAACAGCTTATGGTGTTTATTTAGGGATGAAAGCTGCTGCTAAAAGTCAGTTTGGTACTGATGTTTTAGAAGGTAAAAAAGTTTTAGTTCAGGGAATTGGTCACGTAGGAGAGGCTTTAGTTGAGTATTTAACTAAAGAAGGAGCAGTAGTTACCATTACAGATATCAATGAAGAGAAATTGTATCAGGTAGCTTCAAAATACAATGCTTCAATCTATTCTGGTGAAGATTTATATACTGCTGATGTTGATATTTACGCGCCATGTGCAATGGGAGCGATCATTAACGATGCAACAGTAGATAAAATTAAAGCTAAAGTTATCGCAGGAGCGGCTAACAATCAGTTGGCTGACGAAAATATTCACGGAGCAAGATTACAGGAAAGAGGTATTTTATATGCGCCTGATTTCTTAATCAATGCTGGTGGAATCATCAACGTATATGCTGAATTAGAGCACTACGGTAAAGCGGAAATCATGACAAAAACCGAAAATATCTATAACACAACTTTAGAAATTATCGATTATGCTGTGAAAAACGGAATGACAACTCACAAAGCGGCTCTTACAATTGCTCAAAATCGTATCGATTTGAGAAGAATTGAGAACGCGAAAAAATAATTTTTTAAGTTAACAGTCTCAGTTTTTAGTCTCAGTTTCGCAAAAAGTGAAAACTGAGACTGAAAACTGAGACTTTTTTTATGCGGTTTCTAAATCACTGAAAACTGTGACTGAGATTGAAAACTGAGACTTAAAGAAATACTTTTTTACAAATTAATTTTAATATCAACTGCGAAATTCATACTTTTGCAGACTAATTTTTAAATGTTCTTACAAGGTGGTAAATAGAAGACACATACGCGTTAAAGTAATGCAATCCATTTATGCAATGCATCAAAGCGGTTCTGATAATATGGAAAAAGAAGAGAAATTTCTTTTTTACAGTATTGATAATATTCAGGATCTATATCTTATAATGCTTTCTTCATTGATTGAAATTTGCAAAAAAGAATCAGTTTTTTTACATCTTTCAAGTAAAAAACATCTTGCAACCGCTGCAGAACGTAATCCGAATGAAAAATTTGTAAAAAACAAAATTTTTCAACTTCTAGCCGAAAGCAACTCTCTTAGTATTGCTTTAGAAAATCGTAAAATCAACAACTGGAATCTGAACGATGATTATATCATTTTGCTTTTAAATGATATCAAGTCAAGCGAATTGTATGCGAAATACATGAGCACTACAACAAATACTTTTGAAGAAGACAGACAATTTGTAATTGATTTGTTTGCAGATGTAATTGTTCCAAATGAAAAATTATATGAGTATTTAGAGGATGATAAATTAACCTGGGTGGATGATATTCCGGTGGTAAATACACATATTATCAAACAGTTGAAAGCTATTAAAACAGAAGATCCGGATGATTTTAGAGTGCCTAAATTGTATAAAGATGTTGAGGATAAGGATTTTGCTAAAGACTTGTTTAGAAGAACAGTTTTAAACGAATCGATTCTGGCAAAAGAATACGATGATAAAACACCAAACTGGGACAGTGAAAGGATTGCCGAAATTGATACGATTATCCTGAAAATGGCAATCTGCGAATTTTTAAAATTCCCTTCTATTCCTGTAAAAGTAACTCTTAACGAATATTTAGAAATTGCGAAAGAGTATTCTACACCAAAAAGTAGTATTTTTATCAACGGAATTTTAGACAATCTGGTTAAAGAGCTTACAGCGAATAAAAAGATGGTTAAAGTAGGACGCGGGTTAATGTAATTGATACGGGTTTTATAAATAAATTTCCAAACTCTTGTTGATGATGTCACTTCAGGTGAGGTTAGAAGAGCTTAAAACATAAATATTAATAACAAAAATAAAAACTGAATACTATGCAAGATTTAATGAAATTTGCGCCTTATTTACTAATGTTTGTAGTGTTGTATTTCTTTATGATCAGACCACAACAAAAAAGAGTAAAAAATGAAAAAGAATTTGAAAGCAGCCTGAAAGTAGGTGACAAAATAATTACTAAAAGTGGTTTTCACGGAAAAATTGTTGAGCTTGCTGATACAAGTGCAGTAATCGAAACAATGTCTGGAAAATTAAAAATTGAGCGTTCAGCAATTTCTATGGAAATGAGTGCTAGTTTGAATAAGAAAGCATAGATTTTTTCTTCGAAAAAAATAAATTTCAAAATATGAAATCTCAAATTCCAAAACTGGAGTTTGGGATTTTTTTTTATTGTCATTTGTGTAAAGAAAAAAACCTTTGTCAAAGTTTTAAACTTTGACAAAGGTTTGTATAGCTTGGAATTTGGAATTTGGAATTTTTTAAAAATTAAAATTCACCCCCTATCTGTATTTATCATTCAGTCCGATGTTTTGTAGTATCATCGGAATAACTTTTTCAATCCTTGAAAGCTTGGTTTTTTCTTGCTTAGCGGTTTCAATATATTCCAGAAATTCATATTGTTTGTAAGGGCTAAATTTCTGAAATGCTTCTGCTAAAGCAGGGTTCTGAGCTGTTTCTTTTTCAAAAAGCTCAGAAACAATAGCTTCTTTCTTTGTAGGTTTTATAATCTTACCTTGTTTTTCGTTCTCAATCGCTTCTGCAATATAAGCTAAAACGTCAGCTTCGTTTACTTCGTCTTTTGAAGTAAAACGCCATTGACGTAACGACTTTGTTTTGTCTTCCTGAGCGTTGATGAGCTTTTTTTTCTCATCCTTCAGAAAAACACCATTAAAGAACCAAATCGTAAAGTACTCTTTAAAACCTCCTATGCCGATAACATTTTTTTTGTTGTACACATAAACCGGGCCGCCCCATTTTACGGTTTCAATCAGTTCGGTTTTGTCAATAATCGATTTTAGGAAAAGAAGTTCTTCTTCCCAGTTATTGACTTTGTCCCAAACGTGTTTTTTGTCAGACATATTTTTTGGATTTATCTTTTTCTTTTCGGTTTTTCAGGTGCGTCAAAAATACCCTGAATTGCGGTTAATTCGGCTATTTTTACAATGACGTCCGTAGCTTTTTGCATGCTTTCAGCAGGAACATATTCGTATTTTCCGTGGAAGTTGTGACCGCCAGCAAATATATTCGGGCATGGAAGTCCCATAAATGACAATTGAGACCCGTCAGTTCCCCCACGAATAGGTTTGATGATTGGTTTGATGTTTAGTTCGCGCATTGCTTTTTCGGCAATATCAACAATATGTTTTACAGGAAGTACTTTCTCTTTCATGTTGTAATACTGATCTTTTACTTCAGCAATTACAATGTCTTCTCCGAATTGTTTCGCGTATTTCTTATTGATTTTTTTGGCAATCTTAGCAATGAGGTCCTTGCGTTTTTCGAATTTTTTCTTGTTGTGATCGCGGATAATCAATTCTAAAACAGTTTCTTCAATACTTCCGGTAAGGTGGTGAACGTGGAAAAAACCTTCGTAACCTTTGGTTTCTTGTGGCGTTTCTCCTTTGGGAAGCTCGTTGATAAAATCATTGGCGATTAACATCGAATTGATCATTTTTCCTTTGGCATAACCCGGGTGAACGCTTTTTCCTTTGAAAGTGATTTTAGCTCCGGCTGCATTAAAATTTTCATATTCTAACTCACCAATCTGGCTTCCATCCATAGTGTAAGCCCATGCAGCGCCAAATTTTTTCACATCAAAATGATGCGCACCGCGACCAATTTCTTCGTCAGGCGTGAAACCAATTCTGATTTTCCCATGTTTGATTTCAGGATGCTGAATTAAGTATTCCATTGCTGAGACAATTTCGGTAATTCCCGCCTTGTCGTCGGCTCCCAGTAAAGTAGTTCCATCGGTAGTAATAATGGTTTGTTCTTTGTATTGTAGTAAATCCTTAAAGTAGGACGGTGATAAAACGATGTTTTTCTCCGCATTTAAAAGGATGTCTTTTCCGTCGTAATTTTCAACGATTTGAGGTTTTATATTGGCTCCGCTAAAGTCCGGTGAAGTGTCAAAATGAGATACAAAACCAATTGTAGGAACTTCGTGATTAACATTTGAAGGCAATGTGGCCATGATATAGGCTTTGTCGTCTATCGTAACATCTGATAAGCCAATTGCTTTTAGTTCTTCGACTAGTTTATTGGCAAGATTCCATTGTTTTTCTGTACTTGGTGTTGTTTTTGAATTTGGATCTGATTCAGTGTCAATAGTCACATAACTAATAAAACGATCTATAATATGTTGCATTTTTTTATTTTATTTTTAGGCAAATATAAGTAAATAGTTAAGGGTTGTAAAGCGACTAATTATGAAAACTGTAAATTAGACTGAAAAAAGTTTGACGCAAATTTTCTGAATTTACACTAGCTATTGAAAGTTAAAATCCAATTTCACAAATTTAAATTCGTGAAATTGGATTTGTAAGCGATATAAAGGATATTTTAATTCGCGTAATTGGTGGCAAAAAGCCTTATTGAGCACATCTGAAACCAATATGATTTGCGGGTGATTTGTAGTCTCCCTTGCCTCTGGTGCCCACCATATAACGGGTGCAATACTGATCGGTACATAAAAACGAGCCGCCACGCTGTACTTTTTTAGGCAATTCCGGTTCTGCCGGATCATAAGAAGATTCAGGGCCCTTAGGATTTTTGGCAACCTGACCGTTTTCGCTTAGTATCTTGTAATAGTCTGCGGTATACCAGTCGTTTGTCCATTCCCAAACATTTCCTCCAATATCATAGAGACCGTAAGCATTGGGTGCAAATTTTGCAGTTGGTGCAATACCGACATAACCGTCTTCGCCAGTGTCTCCTTTTTCCAGAGGAAACTGTCCCTGATAAATGTTAGCCTGAAATTTTCCTTTGGGTTTTAACGTATTTCCCCAGGCATACAATTCGCCTGATTTTCCACCACGGGCTGCAAATTCCCATTCTGCTTCTGTTGGCAATCTTTTTCCGGCCCACTTTGCGTAAGCAGCGGCATCATCATAAGAAATCTGTACAACAGGGTAGCTGCCTTTTCCTTTTATAGAACTTCCGGCTCCTTCAGGATGTCTCCAGTCTGCACCGCGTTTGTAAGACCACCATTGCATGTAATTGTTTAAATCTACTTTAGCGGGAGTAGGGGTAAATACGGCCGATCCGGCCACAAGATTTTCTAATGGCGCGTCCGGATATTCTTCATGTGTAGGTTTTATTTCGGCAAAAGTGACATAACCAGTTGCTTTTACAAAAGCTTCAAACTGATCATTTGTAACTTCGGTTTTATCCATATAAAATCCATCTACATAAACGCGATGTATTGGGGCGGCATCTTTAGTAACTCCTTTTATGCTGCACAGGCTTTCGTCCTCCACATTGCTTCCCATAGAAAATTCTCCACCCGGAATCCAGACCATTCCCGCCGGATTTTTACCGGAAGGTTTGTTTTTGTTTTCGATCGTTGGTTTAAATGATGAAGCTTCTGCTGGATTTGGAGTTTCGGCACAATCCATTGCGACTAATTTCTGTTTCGGCACAATAAGCTTTGTGTAGCTGTAAGCAATTGTAATAATGGAGATTGTTAGAATTGCGAAAATCCAATAGGTTTTATTTTTCATCCCAAGTGTTTTTATGGAGTATAGTAGTTGTGGGTAAAAATAAGAATAAAGTTTAAAAGAGAATTTAATAAAACTATATTTATTTTATAGAATTACTATTGTTTTGTTTGCCCTGTTGTATTTCAATTGCTTCGTGTTTGTTTTCAGCGTTATATATGGGGGAAAAGAATGTTGGAAACAGTTTTCTATAAATCATAGTCACTTTCAAGTATTATATTTAAATTTGCATCCAAAAAAACAACAACACACTACTATGTATAAATTGATAATTCGCCCGATACTTTTTTGGTTTGATCCGGAAGAAGTACATTACTTTACTTTTTCATTTGTTAAATTCATTTCAAAAATTCCTGGTGTTTCATCAATTATCAGAGCCATTTACGAAGTAAAAGACAGCCGTTTGGAACGCGAAGTTTTTGGAATCAAATTTAAAAACCCCGTAGGACTGGCCGCTGGATTCGATAAAGATGCCAAGTTGTATAAAGAATTGTCGGATTTTGGATTTGGTTTTATTGAAATCGGTACCGTGACTCCTGTCGGACAGGAGGGAAATCCTAAAAAACGTTTATTCCGATTGAAAGAAGACCAGGCGATTGTGAATCGAATGGGATTTAATAATGGCGGAGTTCTGGAAGCCGTAGAGCGTTTGAAAAAGAATTCAGGAGTTCTGATTGGTGGTAATATTGGAAAGAACAAAGTAACACCAAACGAAAATGCAGTTGACGATTATATCAGTTGTTTTGACGCTTTGTTTGATCATGTAGATTATTTTGTGGTCAATGTAAGTTCGCCAAATACACCAAATTTACGTGCCCTGCAAGACAAAGAGCCTTTAACGGCTTTATTGCAAACGCTGCAAAACAGAAACGTAGAGAAGCAAAAAACAAGTACACAAAAGATAAAACCAATTTTACTAAAAATTGCTCCCGATCTTACAGACGAGCAGTTGCTGGATATTATTGATATTGTAAAAACTACCCAGATTGCAGGTGTGATTGCAACAAACACTACAATTTCCCGCGACGGATTACAGTCTGCCAATCAGGTAGAAATGGGAGGATTGTCAGGAAAACCATTAACGAAACGCTCGACAGAGGTCATTCGTTTTCTTTCGGAAAAAAGCAATAAAGCTTTCCCAATCATTGGAGTTGGGGGAATTCACACCGCAGACGATGCTATCGAAAAACTAAATGCAGGAGCGAGTTTGGTGCAGTTGTATACCGGTTTTATTTATGAAGGGCCAGCCTTGATAAAAGCAATCAATAAAAAGGTTTTAAAACAATTGTAAAAGCAATACCTGAACAAGTAGCCCGGCAGCAATCGCAATTCCAAAACTGATTAACGTACCGATTAGAACATATTCGGTTAGTTTTCGGTCTCTGGCTTCTTTTAAATCGCCAAATCTAAAAATTGATTTCGCAGCCAATAAGAAGCCGATAGCCTCGAAATGACCTGTTAAGATAAAACAGAAGACAAACAATCTTTCTAAGATACCAATGTAATTTCCTGCTTTGGAGAGCGAATTTTCATTGTGGCTATTTTGACTTTCCGGGTTCCAAATCGAAATAATGGTTTTAATGAGAATAGAAGTTGGTTTTGTGATGAATAAAACTCCAGTGATTAAAATCCAAAATTGATTGTTGAACCAATGAAAATGGACTGTTTCGCCTTTGTAGAGAAAAACAACTCCAATTAAAACTAAAATGTGCAGCAATTGGTCTACTATAAACCAACTGCGTTTTGTTTTATTTTTCTGTAAATGGAGCTTGATTAAATCGATAATACCATGAGATACGGCAATTAGGAGTGCATATGGAAGAAATTGAATTTCTCCAACCAAAATGGCGGCTAAAATCCCATGCAAAAGAATATGAAGGTATAAATAAACACTTTTATGTTTTTTGGCTTCTTTGTCGGTTACCCACGAGTTGGGCTGCGCTGTAAAATCACTAGTAAATGTGCTAAAAGTAGTTTTATAAATAAAATCATAACGTTACAAGTTGTTTTATTTGTGTTCTGAAATAGCGGTCTAAATTCAATACTAAATCAAATTGAGCTCGTGTTTGTCTTCGGCTTACAGCGGCTCTTTTTATCCCTAATTTCGGGGCTAATTCTTCTTGTGACAAACTTGGATTTTCTATTGCAATTGCTACAAATTCGGCAGATTGAGCAGGCCAATTGTCCATAAAAGTAAGAGCAAGCTGAATCATTAAATTCATTCTTTCGTCGATAACGGTATTGCCGGTTCGCAGCGCTAAACTTACTTTTAGTTTCTTTAAAGTCTCAAAAAGTTCCCCCGAATGTATAAAGGCAGAACCATTGCTTTCAGAAACTTTTTCAGCATCATGCGTTTTATTTCCAATGCCAATACTCATTCGTGCATCCAGTTTTAAGGCTTTTAAATGTGCTTTGATTAGAATGGCGGCCAATAAAGCTTCTTCAGGATTCTTTATTTCGATTTGAAATTCATCCCCTCTGTAAATTTCCCATTGGAGAGGTGTTTCTCCAAAAGGAGATAAGATTTCCCTTAAGGAGGTTACCCAGTCTTTTGATTTTTGCTTTCTGGAATCGATTATATCTCCTGTAATTACACTAGTCATAGCTTCAAATATAAATAAAAAGAATAATAATAGTATTACAAATGTAGTTAATATTTTTTAAATGTTACGTTTTTATGTAACATTGTCAATTGTTACGTTTTTGCGTAATATTGTTAATTGTTACCATATCACGTAATGTAATTAAAGAAAATTATAACTTTTATTTCTTTAAAAAAGAAACTAACTTAGCCATTATAAAAGAGTAAGCTTTGAATAAAGAAATCAAGATTATCGAATGTCCGCGTGATGCTATGCAAGGCATCAAAACTTTCATACCTACCCAAAATAAGGTTTCGTATATACAGGCTCTGTTGAGAGTGGGTTTTGATACCATTGATTTTGGAAGTTTTGTATCTCCAAAAGCAATTCCTCAAATGCAGGATACTGCTGAAGTTTTGGCGCAGCTTGATTTATCGCAAACTACAAGCAAGTTGTTAGCGATTATAGCCAATACACAAGGAGCATCGCTGGCTGCAGCACATGAACCTATTCAATACCTTGGATTTCCTTTTTCGATATCTGAGAACTTTCAGATGCGAAACACCCATAAAACCATCGCCGAATCTTTAATTACGCTCGAAGAAATTCTTGAAATTGCCGATCAGAAAAACAAAGAAGTCGTTACCTATCTTTCTATGGGATTCGGAAATCCTTATGGTGATCCGTGGAATGTAGAGATCGTAGGCGAATGGACAGAGAAGCTGGCCGGAATGGGGGTGAAAATATTATCGCTTTCCGATACTGTTGGTAGTTCTACACCGGAAGTAATCACCTATCTTTTTTCAAATTTGATTCCGAAGTATCCGCAAATTGAGTTTGGCGCGCATCTGCATACCACACCAAACAGCTGGTTCGAGAAAATAGATGCGGCTTCAAAAGCAGGTTGTACCCGTTTTGACGGGGCTATTCAGGGGTTTGGCGGTTGTCCGATGGCAACCGATAAACTCACAGGTAATATGCCTACCGAAAAGCTGATCTCTTACTTTACATCTAATAAAAAAACCACAGGCCTGAACTCTTTAAGTTTTGAGAGTGCCTACAATGAAGCATCAAAATTGTTTGGGAAATTTCATTAGAAAATAACTATATTTACTAAACAAAGACAAATAATAAGTGATAGCAAATCAGCGTTGTTAGTATTTAGATAATGTATAAATACCATGGGACTACATTTTATAAAGAGAATTTCTCAAATACTATTCTTATCCATCTTTATTGCTTCATGTTCCAGCGATCTGGACTTTGATCAGACTAAAGACTTAAAGTTAGAACCTGCTTTTGTGGCTAATCTGGCTTATTTTGATGTCCCTGCAGCTTCGTTTATAGACAATGGTACCGAACAGCAAATAGCTTTTGATGTTCAGGATTTTGATATTTTTAAAGAAAAATTTTTAAGAGACAATCTCGTTAAAGCTGAGTTTGATTTTGAAATGGAGAATACGATAAACAGGGCTTTTACACTTAATGTATTGCTTCTGGACGATAACAATAAAATTCTTCAAACCATCACACTTGCCATTCCTGCCTATTCAGGAGGCACAAATGTTATAAAATATCCTACTGAAGTATTCGAAAATCAACGATTAGATTTATTAAAGCAATCCCGAAAACTTGGTTTTGTAGTTGTAATGGCACCCGGTCCGCCTTTAAACGGAACCAGTGCAGGCAGTTTAAAATTACGTTCAAGTGCAACCGCTTATATGGTAATCGAATGAGAAAGATACAGCTAGTCTTCATAGTGTTGTTTCAGCTTTCTTGTTTGGCTCAAAATAAAGAAGTGCTGTATAATTTTATCGCCATTCCACAATCTTCGCTTGTAAATCCGGGGGCAGATGTTGCCTATAAATATTATTTTGGAGTTCCGGTTTTGTCCGGAGTTTCGGCAAATTTGGGTTCAGGCAGCTTTTCGGCTTATGATTTGTTTGCCAATAATGGGGTGAATTTCAACGATAAAGTCCGAAATGTCATTAATAAATCATCAAGTAAAGACAAAACTCAGATCAATCAGCAGCTCGAGTTGTTTTCGGGAGGTTTCAGGGTTGGAGGAAGAGACAGTAAGTCGTACATTTCGTTCGGTCTCTATCAGGAATTTGATTTTTTAATGTACGTTCCTAAGGATCTTGCCGTACTGGCATTAGACGGGAATAAAGATCATATTGGGAAATCGTTCAATTTGGCCGATTTAAACATGAGAGCCGAAATACTCTCCGTATTTCATGTAGGTTTTCATAAAAAGCTAAGTGAGAAATTAGTACTGGGTGGTCGTGCCAAGATTTATTCGAGTGGTGCCAATGCTACATCAACCCGAAATTCAGGATTTATTTATACCGGTCAGGCTGCGGGAACTCCTAATTTGTACAATCAGGTAATTTCTTCTAATTTGGAAATAAGGACTTCCGGGATTGCGGCATTTACAAAAGATGAGTACGATGGGAGTATTCCAAAGGATCTTGTACACAATACTTTTTTTAACGGAAGTTTAGGTTTGGGATTTGACGCAGGATTTACCTATTATTTTAAAGATAATCTTCAGCTTACCGGAAGTATTGTTGATCTGGGGTTTGTGAGACAGTCCAAAGATATTGAGACTTTAACCTATAAAGGAACGTATCAATACCAGGGTGTAAATCCTGATTTTATGAATTCAAACGAACCAAAGAACATTTTTGATGAATTTGATAAGGCAATACCACGCGACACACTTTACAATAAATACACCACCCGCAGACCAACGAAATTCTATTCTTCGCTACAGTACTCCTTTGGCGAATCACGTTCTGATGAAGAAGACTGTAATTGCAAAGGAAAAGTCACCAGAAAATACGTGAATGGTGTAGGAGGGCAGTTGTTTGCTATGGCTTTACCTGTAGAACCTTTTGTTGCGGTAACCGCTTTTTACCGACGCAGTATTTTCGAAAAGTTAGATGTAAAAGCGACTTATACCGTTGACTCTTATTCGAGTAAGAATATAGGTTTGGGACTTTCCGGCACATTGGGAAAACTAAATATGTATGTTCTCGTCAATAATGTTTTAGAATTCAAAGACGTTTCAAAAGCCAATAGTATGGCGTTTCAGTTTGGGTTTAATTTTATTTTTAATGAAGATTCTGATGAATAGCCTTTCTCAATTGTAAAATGTAAACTGCGACTGAAAACTGCGACTGAGACTATTAATGATGTCTTTATTTCCCTGTCATAATTTGTAATACCTTTCCTGTAAATATAAATTTATGAATAAGTTAGCATTCAAGTTATCAATTTATTCACTATATTTGCACGCAATTCAACTAGAAATTGCACCATGATAGCACACAACTCCAAGATTATCGGCGAAGGTTTAACTTACGACGATGTATTATTAGTACCTAACTACTCGAATGTGCTTCCTCGCGAAGTGAGTATTAAATCAAAGTTTTCACGAAATATAACACTTAATGTTCCTATAGTATCAGCTGCTATGGATACCGTTACCGAAAGTTCAATGGCGATTGCTATGGCTCAGGAAGGTGGAATTGGTGTTTTACATAAAAACATGACGATCGAGCAACAAGCTGCGAAAGTTAGAAGAGTAAAACGTGCGGAGTCGGGAATGATTATCGATCCGGTAACTTTACCAACAAATTCAACTATTGCAGATGCAAAAAATGCAATGAAAGAATTCGGAATCGGTGGTATTCCAATCGTTGACGAAAATAAAATACTTAAAGGAATCGTTACCAACCGTGATTTACGTTTCGAAAAAAACGGAGCAAGACCAATCGCTGAGGTAATGACTAGCACAAACTTAGTGACTGTTGCTGAAGGTACTTCTTTAGAGCAGGCAGAAGTAGTTTTACAAGGACATAAAATCGAAAAATTACCGGTAGTAAATGCTAACTACGAACTAGTTGGTTTAATTACTTTCAGAGATATTACAAAACTGACTCAAAAGCCAATTGCAAACAAAGATGTTTTCGGACGTTTGAGAGTGGCAGCGGCAATCGGAGTTACTGGTGATGCGGTTCAAAGAGCTGAAGCCTTAGTGGCTGCAGGTGTTGATGCTATTATTATTGATACTGCTCACGGACATACTGAAGGGGTTGTAAATACCCTGAAAGAAGTAAAATCTAAATTCCCAAACATAGATGTAATTGTAGGTAACATCGCGACTCCGGAAGCGGCTAAATACTTAGTTGAAAACGGTGCTGACGGTGTTAAAGTTGGAATCGGACCTGGTTCTATCTGTACAACCCGTATCGTTGCAGGTGTTGGTTTTCCTCAATTCTCAGCAGTTCTTGAAGTAGCTGCGGCGATCAAAGGAACAGGAGTTCCGGTAATTGCTGATGGTGGAATTCGTTACACAGGAGATATTCCTAAAGCTATCGCTGCAGGTGCTGATTGTGTAATGTTAGGATCATTACTAGCAGGAACAAAAGAATCTCCGGGAGAAACGATCATTTTCGAAGGAAGAAAATTCAAATCTTACCGCGGAATGGGTTCTGTAGAAGCCATGCAAGGTGGTTCAAAAGACCGTTACTTTCAGGATGTTGAAGACGATGTTAAAAAATTAGTTCCGGAAGGAATTGTTGGACGTGTTCCTTACAAAGGAGAGTTAAACGAAAGTATGCTTCAGTTCATTGGTGGTCTTCGTGCCGGAATGGGATACTGTGGTTCAAAAGACATTCCAACTTTACAGGAGTCCGGACGTTTTGTTAGAATTACATCAAGTGGAATTACAGAAAGTCACCCGCATAACGTTACAATTACAAAAGAAGCTCCAAATTATTCAAGATAATTTTTAGTTTTCGACATAAAACAAAAGGCATAAGAGTTCGTTTCTTATGCCTTTTTTGATTTTTACGATTCGGTTTTATGACCAATGCGGCTGTTCATAATGTCTTCGGTTGTGATGTCAGAGTGCAGTAGATTTTCCATTTTAGAAGTTTGTCGTTGTGCTTCTAAGGCATAGCCAAACATCTTTTGTTCATAATCGTCAATGGCGTCCTGTAGCGTTTCAAATGTTCCATTGGTTAAGTTTTCGGTTAATTGATAGGCGTCCATCAGTCCCATATTGACACCTTCGCCTGCAAAGGGAGGCATTAAATGTGCGGCATCACCAACAAGTGTAATATTAGAATGTTTTTCCCAGGGTTCTTCCAAAGAGAATAAACGCAAAGGCAGCCCAGAAAAATCAGCTGCAACGGCAAAGAATTTTTTATAGTCATCACCCCAGTTTTTAAAAGTTTCATTCAAAAAAGCTCGTACGGCGGTGAGATCTTCAAAGTCAATTCCGTGGTTTGAGATCCAGTTTTCATCTGCTTTAAAAGAAACTCCGAAATGAACGGAACCGTCGCGTAAGGTATGCGTATAAAACATTTTCTGTTCGCCCATTGCCATTACATTTCCGTCGCCATATTTGGGTTTGAATTCTGGATAATCACGATCAGGGTGGGTAATTTCTCCCTGAATAATGTACGTTCCCGAAAGTTGAGGTTCCTTATGCGTTACAAATTTTCTCGCATTCGATCTTCCGCCATTGGCAACTATCACAAAATCGGCGGTTGTGGTAGTGCCATTTTTGAATTCTAAATGGTATTGTGCTCCCGTTTTTTCAATATGGGTTAAATGACTGTCCCAAATTACCGTATTGGCATTTAGATTTTCGAGCATGATTTTTCTCAAATCATTACGATCA
Organism: Flavobacterium sp. T12S277; assembly: GCF_048514875.1. Taxonomy (NCBI): domain Bacteria; kingdom Pseudomonadati; phylum Bacteroidota; class Flavobacteriia; order Flavobacteriales; family Flavobacteriaceae; genus Flavobacterium; species Flavobacterium sp. T12S277. The sequence goes on from NZ_JBLYEG010000003.1 coordinate 153,388, forward strand.
ATTTCAGGTCGTGCATAGGCATTTTCTTCGCCCGGCATCTCAGCTGAAGTAATGTTCCCCTGCATATCAGCCATTTTTTCGCCGGTTGGACGTGCGTACTGATAGAAGACCTCCATTAAAGCTGCTTTTTCGATTGCTTTTTGACCTGAATCCGAATGAATGTCCAATGTCCCGCCCGAAGTTCTGGCCTGTGCATTTAGATCCCTTTCGTAAACGGTTACATCAGCACCGTTAATTTGTAAAATTCTCGCTGTGGTTAAACCAACAGGCCCGCCACCAATAATGACGATCTTTTTGTTTTTTATAAGTGAATGGTTCATGTCTTGTTGAATTAGGCAACAAATATATAAATAATAAATGAACGTTTATTCATTTAAGTGTTAAATAGTTTTAAAGGCGCAGAGGTGCAAAGGTTCATAGGCTCAGTGGGGGCGTGAATTTTATAAAAAAAAATCAGTCAGAACCTTTTGAGAGATGGTTTTGACTGATTGTAATGCTGTCGCTTTTTATAAAATAGAGTTAGGGCGTAGCAGATTGTTCGGCTTCTCTAAGTTTTTGATTTTCTAAGATCTCCTGTATAAAGGACTGGGTTTGGGTTTTTATTTCTGATTCTGATAGATCCAGTGCTTTAGGATTTTTTACTAATGCATACCAGGGTTTTGGGGTGTCAAAAGGATAATTTCCAAAAACAATCACTGGAGTTCCTTTTACTTTTACATTTTCCCGGTCTTTCAAAATCCATTCGTCAGCCCATTTGTAAAGATCTTTGGCGTCGTTTTCCTGTAATCTCAAACAAGAATGCGAGGCAGGGTATCCCGGTAAATCATACTGATGGAAACCGACTCCCAATTTATTTTCGATATTAAAATTCCATTTTAAGTCCCATTCGTCGTTAAAGGTGCTGGTTGTTTTCTCGGCCTTCCAGTTGGTAAAGAACAATCCGGTTGGTGTGGGATCTTTTTTTCGTCCCATATTGGTTGGACCTGCGTATATTAACTCTCCATTCTCATAAGCAGCAAATGCCTGAGTAGGATAGGAGAAAAGGATCACTTTCGAAACTTCTTCTAAAGCGGCGACATGAGTTGGAAATGGAAGATAGTAGACCAAATCACCTGTGAAATCAGCAGGAATAACAACTGAGTCCATTTTGACGAAGTTCTTTTGATCCGTTCGGTTTATGGCGTAGGCAATGCGAAGTTTACTGCTGTCGGAGGCATTGGTTTTAAGCCATTCTTTTGTGTTTTCAAAATGATAGGAGATTAATTTCGGTTGCGTACGTTCGATCGTTTTTTTAGGCTTTACTTTGCCTTTCGTTTCGGTTGTTTCATTCTTTTTACAAGAACTTATTAAAACCAAAACGACCAGTAGTAAAATACTTGAGGGGTATCGTAACTTTCTCATAATTGTATTTTTTATACTAGTAAAGTTATTTGATTACCAGTCAAATCGTTTATACAATTACCTGAATAGTTTGTTGGATTTTCATTTGGAACCTGTTTCTGTTTTATCTTTTGAGTCAATTAATTTCAACGTATATTCAAACGGCGTATCCTTATTTTGTACAAAATCATCAATAGTCTGTATGACTTCATGATCGGGAATTACACCCCTGCCAAAAATCTGATTGGGTTTTTTAGGGGCATCCTGTTCGAGGTTAACAATCGAAAATTGCGTTTTTATTTTTGTATTCGGAAGTTCGTATTCCACGGGTGTGTGTCCGTTATGACCGTAATAACCACCCATTGTTTCTTCACCAACAATTATAGCGTTGGTATGGCCTGCGACTAAAGAAGCAAAGAGCGATCCAGCAGAGGCTATTCTGGGGCTTATTAATAGATAAATCTGTCCTTTAAAGCTGTTTTTATCGGGCTGTAACAAACGATTGAATTTAGGATCTTGCAGGTACAGTTTTCCTTTCAGTTCAGGATATTCTTCTTTAAGTTCGGCTTCAAATTCATGGAGCTCTTCGATCTTTTTTTGTGGCTCAGTTTCTTGATAAATAAAATACTGAGGGTAGGGAACTTTTTGGAAATTAATAAATGCCGATGTATTTTCTCGATACGGTTTTTGTGTTAGATAAGAAAAAGCGACAAGGTCGTTAGGATCGCTTCCGCCACCATTACTTCGAACATCTACAATTAAATTTTTGATTTTCGGATGCAGCGTGAGAAGCTGAAAACAGCTGTCGAGATACTTTTTATAAACTATATGTTCTTTGTCTTCTGCATTTATTCCAATTGCAAAAGTGGGTATAGAAAGTAATGCAGTATTTGGAGCAGCGAGTTTGAAAGTGTATTTGTTTTTAATTTCCCCATAGAACAGGCTATCAATAGGTAAAGAATGTCGGTTTTTAAAGTTTTGTTTTCTTTGATCGTTCGAAACAGCGGCAATCGTTTTGGATTGTTTTTGAGTTTGATCGGGGAGTGAATATTCGACCAGGAAATGCTCTTTTGGGCCGTATTCCAGTTCGAAATACCTTCCGAATGAAGCAGTGATTCCTATTGATTTCCCCGACATGTTGTAACCGTCGGTCGTGTAATATTTGTAGAAATGAGAGATTATTTTCTCGATTTTAATACCATTGATTTTATGAATTTGAGATCCAATAGGAATTTCGGAATTCTTAAAATTGACAATTATTTTATTACTGAGCAGTTTTACAGGATAGGGAAAGAAAACTTTTCCCGATGTGTATTTTTTTAGAAATTCATCGGGAAGTTTGGTGTCATTGTGTACGCTGCCTTCAAAATCAGTGATTTTGAGGACTATTTTATAGAAATCCAGTAGCGATTTAGGTTTTTTTAATTCTGAAAACGCCCACGAATAAATACTGTCGATCTGTTTTTTGGTTCGGTATTTATAAACTCCTGAATTGGCTTTTTCTCTAATTTCCTTAAAAGTCGATAAATCCTGTTTTAGTTTTGCAGCAGGCCATTTTTCATTTTGTGAAAAGAGCAGACAAGGAAGAAACAGAATAAGAAAAATTCTAAAATAGTGCATTTGATCAGTTTTATTTTGTCAAATATAGTAAAATAAATCTTACAATAAATTTTTTATTTTCGCATGCTGTAACAATAAAATAGTTTTCGCATCTGTAATTTCGCCGGATTGAATCATGGCGTAGGCCTGATCAAAGGTGTATTCCAGAACCTCAATATTTTCTTGTTCCGCGTCTAATCCGCCACCGTCGTTTACTTTCATTGTTTCGTCGTATTCTCCAACGAACAGATATAAAATTTCGGTTACAGATCCTGGTGACATGTAGGTTTCGATCACTTTTTCTACTTTTTGCAGACGATACCCGGTTTCTTCTTCGGTTTCGCGAATAATAGCCTGTTCGGGATGATCCTGGTCCAAAAGACCGGCACAGACTTCGATCATCATTCCGGTTTTATTTCCATTTAAATAGGTAGGTAAACGAAATTGTCGGGTCAGAATAACCGTTTTTTTAGTGGTATTGTAGAGTAAAATAGCGGCTCCGTTTCCACGGTCATATACTTCACGAATATGAGATTCTATTTTACCATCTTTCATTTCGTAATCAAAAGTTACCTTATTTAGGATGTACCAATTGTCTGATAATAACTGAGTTTCGGTAACTTTAATTTTTGGATTTTTCATCATTAGAAATGTTTATATAAAAAAAACGCTCTGATTATCAGAGCGTTTAGAGGGATTATTTTGTTATCGTTTGCTTTCTGTCTGGTCCAACCGATACAATTTTGATTGGCACTCCAACTTCTGCTTCAATAAATTCAATATATTCTTTTAGCTCGATTGGCAATTGATCGTAAGAGGTCATTCCGGTTAAGTCAGCTTGCCATCCTTTAAATTCTTTATAAACAGGAGTTACATTTTCAGGCTCGATGTTGTATGGAAAGTGAGAAATGTTTTGTCCTTTGTAGTTGTATTCAGTACAAACTTTTAAGGTTTCAAATCCTGAAAGAACGTCACCTTTCATCATCATTAACTGAGTTACTCCATTTACCTGTACGGCATATTTTAAAGCTACTAAATCCAGCCATCCACAACGTCTTTGTCTTCCTGTAACAGATCCAAATTCGTTTCCAACTTTCGCCATTGTTGCACCTACTTCGTCAAAAAGTTCAGTAGGGAATGGTCCGCTACCTACACGTGTAACATAAGCTTTGAAAATTCCGTATACTTCTTTGATTTTGTTAGGAGCAATTCCTAAACCGGTACAAGCTCCGGCAGCTGTAGTGTTTGATGAAGTTACAAACGGATAAGTTCCGAAATCAACATCTAATAAAGAACCCTGAGCTCCTTCACATAAGATTGATTTACCAGCTTTTTGAGCCTGGTACATGTATTCTTCACTGTCAATGAAATCCAGTTTTTTTAATTCTTCAATAGCTTCAAAAAACTCTTTTTCAAGTTCAGCCAGATTGTATTGAATCGCTACATCATAAAAAGCAATCATTGCTTCATGTTTGTCAGCTAACGCTCTGTAACGCTCTTTAAAGTCTTCTAATTCGATGTCTCCAACACGCAATCCGTTTCTTCCGGTTTTGTCCATATAAGTTGGTCCAATTCCTTTAAGAGTAGAGCCGATTTTTGCTTTCCCTTTTGATGCTTCAGATGCAGCATCTAATAAACGGTGTGTTGGTAAAATTAAATGTGCTTTTCTTGAAATGATCAGTTTGCTTTTGATGTCAAGGTTAAACTTCTCTAAACCTTCAATTTCTTTTTGAAAAACTACCGGATCTATTACAACACCATTACCAATGATGTTTACTGATTTTTTATGAAAAATTCCGGAAGGAATGGTTCTAAGTACGTGTTTAATTCCGTCAAATTCTAAAGTATGTCCTGCATTTGGTCCTCCTTGAAAACGTGCAATAATATCATAATTTGAGGTAAGAACGTCAACAATTTTTCCTTTACCTTCATCTCCCCATTGTAATCCTAGTAATAAATCTACGGTCATTCTATTTTTAATTTGCGTTGAGGCAATCCGAGTTGCCCTACTGATTAATGTAGTTAATTTTCTTTTTTTATATTTTTTGAATAATGCCTTTAGGAATTATTGTTTTTGCTTTTTGTTTCCGTAGAAATACAAAGAATGATTTGTAATTTCAATATCAAATATTTCTTCGATTGTTTTTTTGATGGTTTGGATTCTTGGATCGCAAAATTCAATTACTTCACCAGAATCTGTCATGATAATATGATCATGTTGTTTATCAAAATATGATTTTTCGTAGTAAGCCTGATTTTGCCCAAATTGATGTTTTCTCACCAAAGCGCAGTCTAACAAAAGCTCAATCGTGTTGTACAATGTAGCTCTACTCACACGATAGTTCTTGTTTTTCATTTTGATATATAAGTTTTCTATATCAAAATGTTCTTCGCTATCGTAAATTTCCTGAAGTATAGCATAACGCTCAGGAGTTTTGCGATGCCCTTTTTGCTCAAGATACATTGTAAAAACATTTTTTACAATTTCTTGATTTCTAGTGTTGTCAGTTGAAATGAGTGTCATATCCGGCAAAGGTAATTTTTTATTTTTAATGAATAAAAGTTTCGGGTTTAAAGTTTAACGTTTTAATTTGTATTCGATCCGTAATAAAGTATCAATTACAGGTGTTTGTAGTGATAAATTTAAAAAAATCAGACGAACATAATTAACATAATTGTTTTTATTTATGAAAATACTAACATTTTTTTACTTCCTTTTTGTCATGTACATGTACCAGTTCCATTCCCATGATTTTCCAGAATCTGCAGACATAGCCTGACTCCATACCGGATTATTTTCATCTCTTGCATCCCATCGGAATACCTGAAAAACTTTTTTGCCTTCAAAGGTATCTTTAGAGAAAAAATGCCCGACTTTGTTTTCAAAAGAGCCTATTACGGGTTTGTCTAGGATTCCGGTAGTTGAATCGGACCAGTAAATACTCCACAATCGGGTTTCAGGATTGAATAATCTGACGGTCATGCCTTCAAAGGGCTTTCCGTCAAAAGTGGCAAGAAAATTATCAATATTGCCAATTCCGTGCAGGATTTTATACATTTCCTGTGTGGAGGGAAATTCAATCCATTCTGTACAGTTTGAAAGCCTTTGTTTTAATTTTTTGTTTCGAATATCCGATTTTCCCTGAAAAAAATCAAAATCATCTTTTGACGAAGTATCGGAAGCAATGATAATAAGCTCGCCGTTTTCATCTAAATGGATCTTAGGAATCTCCAGTACCTCATTTTTCATATCAAAAAGTCAGATTCGATTAAATTCAATTTGGAATTAAGTTCTGTATTCTCTGGTTACTTTATCAACTCCGTCAATTTTCTTAATGGCATTGATCATTTTCTTCAAAATGGTGTTGTTTTGAACGATAACGGCAATCTGCCCGTGAAAAATTCCGGCATCGGTACTTAGTGAAATACTCTGGATATTTACGCTCATGTTGTTGGAAATAACCCTGGTCAGTTGATTCGTAAGTCCTAAAACATCCATTCCTGTTATGTTGATAATGGCTTTGAATTCCTCTTGAGAAGAATCAATCCATTTGGCGCTCATAATTCGGTAAGCGTAATTGGACTGCATGCCAATCGCATTAGGGCAGTCTTTTTTATGAACTTTGATTCCTTCGTTGATGGTTACAAATCCAAAAACATCATCTCCCGGAATCGGGTTACAGCAGGGTGAGAGTTTGTAATCCAGTTTATCATGTTCTGTTCCAAAAACCAGCATGTCATAGTTGCTGCTGATGATGGGTTTGTGAATGTCTTCGGAAGCAGTGGTATCTTTGTTTCTCTTAATTTTATTTTTAAAGAAATTGATAAACGTATTGCTTTTTTGCGCCGCATAATCTTTTAATTGCTGATTTTCGATCGCACCAATACCCACTCTGTAAAATAAATCTAAACTGGTTTTAAGTTTAAAAAAGTTAACCAGTTCATTAATCACCTGTTCGTTAATAGTGATTTTTAGATGTTTTAGTTTTCTGGTAAGCAGTTCTTTTCCTTCTTCGGCGATTTTTTTGGTGTTCTCGTTCAGAACATTTTTAATTTTATTTTTCGCTCGCGAAGTGGTTACATATTCTAACCAGTTGACGGTTGGTTTTTGATTGGCAGAGGTAATCACTTCTACCTGGTCGCCACTTTTTAATTCGTGATTTAAAGGTACTAATCGTCCATTGACGCGGGTTCCTCTGGTTTTAATTCCGATTTCGGAGTGGATACTAAAAGCAAAGTCAAGTGATGTGGCTCCTTTTGGGAGTGATTTGATTTCTCCTTTTGGTGTAAAGACGAAGATTTCTTTTGAATATAAATTCATTTTAAAATCTTCTACAAAATCTACCGCATTGGTTTCCTGATTCTCTAATGCTTCGCGAAGTAAATTCAGCCAAACGTCCAGACCACTTTCTTCGTTTGCGCCGTTTTTGTATTTGTAATGTGCGGCATATCCTTTTTCTGCGATTTCATCCATACGTTCGCTCCGAACCTGTACTTCAACCCAACGGCCTTTTGGTCCCATCACGGTAATGTGCAAAGCTTCGTAACCGGTCGATTTTGGAGAGGAAATCCAGTCACGCAAACGACTCGGGCTCGGTCTGTAATGATCAGTAACAATGGAATAGATTTTCCAGGCTACGAATTTTTCGTCATGCTGATCGGATTTATAGACAATTCTTAAGGCAAATTTGTCGTATACTTCGTCAAAACTCACATTTTGAGCTCGCATTTTTCGGCGAATCGAATAGATGGATTTTGGACGTCCTTTAATAACATAATCGATGCCTTCACTGTCTAAGGATTTCTTCAAAACATCCGAAATGTCTTTGATGTAAGCATCCTGTTCTTCTTTTGTTTCTCTAATTTTGCTTACGATATCATTATAAACAGCTGGTTCGGTATATTTTAAACCTAAATCTTCAAGTTTGGTTTTGATATTATAAAGTCCCAAACGATGGGCAAGTGGAGCGTAAATATAAAGTGTTTCTGAGGCGATTTTGGTTTGTTTGTATTCCGCCATAGAATCCATGGTTTGCATATTGTGCAAACGATCGGCCAGTTTGATCAGAATAACACGAACGTCATCATTCAGTGTCAGAATCATTTTTCTGAAATTTTCTGCCTGCATAGAGGCATTCAGGTCTCTCTGAACTAATGAAATCTTGGTTAGACCTTCTACCAATTGAGCTACTTTCGGATTGAACAGGCGTTCGATATCCTCCACAGTCAAAGGGGTATCTTCAACAACATCATGTAATAAGGCCGCAGCGATAGAGGTCGCTCCCAAACCAATTTCAGAAGCAACTATTTTTGCAACTGCAATAGGATGAAAGATATACGCCTCACCAGATTTACGTCTTTGTTCTTTGTGTGCATCAACAGCAACATCAAATGCTTTACGGATAAGTTTTTTGTCGGTTGGGCTTAAAGTCTGATAACTGATTCGAAGTAACTCTTTATACTCTTGTGCAATTGCTTTGTTTTCTTTTTCAATATCTATTTCTATCATAACGGCATAGTTCAAGTACTAAAAATAAGAATAAGTTTGAATATACGCAAGGGAATGGAGGGTTGATTTTAGAATGAGATTATTTTGTTTCAGGTTTCAGGTTTCAAGTTTTTGAGTACTGCTTTTAGATGCAGTTTTCGACCTGAAACCTGAAACTTGAAACCTGGAATTACTCTTTTAAAAAATCCAAATCCTGAAAATCGTAACTAAAATCAGTTAATTCAGAAATTGGGAGCATTTTTAAGTTAGCGACTTTTCCGTTTTCATCGTATTTGAAAAGTAAATGTGCATCGGCATGAAAGAAAGCATTGTTCCATTTTACGACATAATTTCCGTCTTTGTAGAAAAATACTTCGCCGGCCAGCTGCGGAGAGCGTTTGGAAGCAAAATAGACTTTTCCTTTTTTCTCTGTAATGGTGATTTCTCCAAACCAATTGTCTTTGTAAGTTCCGGTTATTTTAGAAAAATCGGTTTTAAGTTTGTCTTTTTTGTTTTTGGCAACGGTTGCCCAGACTTCATCGGTTACCTTGTCGGCTGATGCTTCACTGGCTTTCATGCGGTTGCTGTAAAGGGTTACGTAGTCATCGGATTTAACTCCGAGATAGCTGTCTTTTATGGTATTGGTGATCGCGCTAAAAGCGGCTCCTGACTGCTGATTGGTTAAAACAATAATGCCTAAGCCTAATTCCGGAATCAAAGTAGTTTGCGTTACATTTCCTTCTAATCCTCCCGTGTGCGAAACCTGTTTGTACCCTTTTACATCACTCAGGAACCAGCCTAAACCATAACCTGAGAAATGGGTGTTGTACGGAGGTCTCGTTTTTGCCGGAATGATGGTTTGCAGTTGCCACATTTCATCGTGTTCTTTCTCTGAAAACAATTGTTTGTTATCGCCGTATTTTCCGTTATTGATTTGCAAAATGGCCCATTTACTCAAATCATTTACACTGGAATAGATTCCGGCTGCCCCATCGAAAAGCTGATTTTCATAACGTTTGATGGTTTTAAGTTTGCCATCAACCGGCACATGAGGGGTGATAACGTTGGTGGTGTCTTTTAAACGTTTTACTGAAGCTACACTATTGTTCATTTCCAGAGGTTTCATGATGCGTTCTTCAACAAATTCGGCCCAGGTTTTACCACTTACCACGTGTACAATTTCACCTGCTACAATGTACAGTAAGTTGTCGTAATCGTATTTGGTTCTAAAACTGGAAACGGGTTTTAAATATCTTAGATTATGCACAATATCGGCTGCTTTAAAATCGCTTCCGTCCGGCCAGATCATTAAATCTCCGGCTCCGAGTCCGAGTCCGCTTCGATGAGTTAATAAATCACGAATCGTGAATTCACGGGTTACATAATCGTCGTACATTTTAAAATCCGGAAGGTATTTTACGACCTTATCGTCCCATTTTATTTTGCCTTCATCCACGAGCATCGCCAATGCTCCTGAGGTAAAAGCTTTACTATTAGACGCAATCCCGAAAAGGGTATTGGCATCTACTTTTTGCTGTGTTGTGATTGATTTTACTCCGTAACCTTTTGCCAGAACTACTTTTCCGTCTTTTACAATAGCGACTGCAATTCCGGGTACATCAAATGCTTTTAGGGTGCGATTGACCAGTTCATCGACTTCCGGATTGGTTATTTGAGCTGAAAGAGTAAGGCTAAATAATAAGGCTAAAAGTGATAATTTGTAGTTCATGACAGTATGTTTTGGTTTAGTTAAATCCGCGCTGACGTTTGGCTTCGAAGATTAGAATAGCAGCCGCGACCGAGACATTCATACTGTCGATTTCGCCCTGCATGGGGATGATAATGTTTTGAGTGGCAGCATCCCTCCAATCCTGCGTTAGGCCGGTGGCTTCCGTGCCTACAACCAAAGCGGTTGGGGTTGTGAAATTCTGTGTATGATAAGAGGTAGAATTTTGCAGTGTGGCACAGTAAAAGTCAATCTTTTTTTCTTTTAAAAAGGCAATGATTTCAGCTGTTGTTCCTGTTGCGATTTGGTTGGTAAACAAACAACCGACACTGGAGCGTACAATATTTGGATTGTATAAATCACTTTTTGGGTTTGCAATTAATACAGCATCCAGATTTGCAGCATCTGCAGTGCGTAAAAGCGCGCCGATGTTTCCTGGCTTCTCCGGTGCTTCGGCAACCACTATTAACGGATTATCTGATAATTTCAGATCAGATAACAGCATCGATTTGGTTTTAGCCACAGCCAGAATCCCTTCGGTGGTGTCGCGATACGCTAGTTTTTGATAAATTTCTTTATTGATTTCGATGAGTTGAACCGGACCGTTCACTAATTTTTGAATCTGATTTTCGGTAACCAGCTCGGGTAAAAATAAAACGGTTTCGATTTCGTAACCTCCTTTTGTTGCCAATTGAATTTCACGTAAACCTTCAATCAAAAATGTTCCGGTTTGTTTGCGGGCTTTGGCCTTTTCCTGTAGTAAAACAAGCGATTTTATAAACGGATTTTGTATTGAAGTAATTTGTTTCATTTTTTTTTGAAGGTACTTAGGTTCTGAGGGGCTAAGGTACTGAGATTTTTTTTAAAAGTTGCAAAGGTTTTTCTGGAGGTACTTAGGTTCTGAGGTGCTAAGGTACTGAGGGTTTTTTATAGGGAGTAGAGATGTAAAACGGGTATAAAAAAGTTGCCACGAATTTCACGAATTTTCGCTAATTCATATTTTGCTTAAAGCTGGTAAAAATTAGTGTAAATTGGTGAAATTCGTGGCAAAAAAGAATCTTCTTATTTTTGAAGTACTTCCGAAATCTCGTTTGCTACGGGGTGTGAGGCTTCAAAAGTATAGCCCATGATTTTTGCAATGGTTTGTGCAACTTGTTTTTGATACAATTGAGAGTCTGTTTTGATTTCTCCTTTTGCTGCGATTTCAGGTCCCATAGCAGCGAACCAGATTTGTGAAGCACCTTCAACATCAGCCCCATGATCGGTCCACTGTGCTTTTATTTTGTCGCCACGGCCGTGATCTACGGTGATTAATATCGTCGTTTTGTTTTTGTATTGCGGATCATTTTGTACAAAGTTCCAGATTTCCTTAATCCATTTGTCTACCTGGTTTGCAGCGTCAAGATACGATCTGTAATGTCCGGCATGTGCCCATTCATCGGTTTCTCCGTAGGCAATGTAAAGTACTTTTGGCTTTTTGGTTTTAAGTTCGTTCAAAGCCTGATAATGTGTAAAAACATCCAGACATTCATCCTGATGAAAAGGTTTGAAAGAGTTGTTGCGCATTTCATTCAACAATTTCTGAGTCTCGGTAGGCTTATCTCCTCCCACGTTATCAAAAGCAGATATTACAGGAAAACCACTTCTTTTTTCGTTTAAAATTCGATCAAAAGCATCCCAGGCACCAAAAGCGGCAACTCTTCCTTTTAACTTCGATTGCTGGTTTAAAAATTCCAGAACATTCACATTCGGATTGTCTTTGTAATGATTGGAATTGACGGCAACATCAACATTTCCGGTCATGATCTCGCTGTATCCGGGATAACTAAACCAATACGGATTTGATACGTCTACTTTACTGCCTAAGTCACGATTGCCATAAATTTGCCCTTTTGTGGCAATTTCAGACCATAGAAAAGGCATGATTTTTTTTCGGCTTTCTTTCAGGTCAGCACTTGCATATTTTTTGTGGATATAGGTACTGTCTCCCTGATTGAATTTTTTATCATTGGCAATTGCAGCATCCATTCCTTTAAAAACTTCCTGCCATCTAAAGCCGTCAGTAGTAATAATGATGATGTTTTCTGTTTTTTGTGCATGAGACAAAAGGCTTGTAAAAACGAATACAAGTACAAGTAGTTTTTTCATTTTCTTAAGGAATTACAAAGGTTCAAAGTAACAAAGGTTCAAAGTTTTTTTGACTAATCTTAATTTTTATAAAGAACTTGACGTTTTAATAATATTTGCAAAAAACGATCCCTGCCATTTTACTTCTCACAAAGAAAAGTATTCCTCACTGCTATAAAATTCCTCTGGCTTTAATTTCTAAATACTTATTAATCGCGTCCAGAGTTAAATTTTCAGGTTGTGTTAAAACAGAGTGTATGCCGTATTTTTTGAGTTCGTTTGCGATTAAACGTTTTTCGAACATGAATTTTTCAGCGATTACTTTGTCGTAAATTTCCTGAATGGTATCCGTTTTTTTGTTGATGATCGTATTCAGTTCTGTATTGCTAAAGAAAACGACAACCAATAAGTGACTTTTTGCAATTCCTTTTAAATATGGTAATTGTCGGTTTAAACCGTCCATCGTTTCAAAGTTAGTATATAAAATGATCAAACTTCTTTGATTGATGTTTTTCTTGATGTCTACGTACAAACGGCTGTAGTCACTTTCGAAAAAATCGGTTTTGATATTGTATAGGGTCTCCAGAATTTTTTGCATCTGAGAGGCTCTTTTTTCGGCAAAAACCCGGTTTTCTATTTTTTTAGAGAAGGAAAAAATTCCTGCCTTGTCCTGTTTTTTCAGAATAACATTAGACAATACCAAGGTCGAATTGATCGCATAATCCAACAAACTCAGTCCGTCGAATGGCATTTGCATGGCGCGGCCTTTGTCGATCGCCATGTAAACAGACTGCGATTTCTCATCCTGAAACTGATTGACCATGAGAGCATTTTTCTTGGCGGTGGCTTTCCAGTTCAGCGTTCGGAGGTCGTCACCCTGAACATATTCTTTAATTTGTTCAAATTCCATGGTATGACCAATTCTGCGGATCTTTTTGATTCCGTATTGGTATAAATTATTTGAAAAAGCCAGTAAATCATATTTTCTTAATTGGATATAAGACGGATAGGTGGGAACCATTTTATCTTTATCGAAAGAGAATCTTCTGGAAATTAATCTTAATGGGGAAGAAACATAAACATTCAGGTAGCCAAAGTAGTATTCGCCACGTTCTGTAGGTCGTAATTCATACCCAATTTCTTTTTGTTCTGCAGCTTTAACGGTCTTTACAATTTTGAAATCACGTACCTGAAACTGAAACGGAATTTCGTCAATAATTTTGACTGAAATTTTAAACGTATAATGGTTTTTGATGCTAATCGTAACGGGATTCAGGTCTCCGTTGGAAAGTTTTTCCGGTGTAGTTCTTTCTGCTTCAATACCCGTTTTGCTAAGATAGAGCAGGAGTATATCGAGTCCCAAAAAAGTCAATAAAATTAAAACGATAAACCAAACTGCGTTGTACAAATTTGGAAAAATAAAAGCACAAACAAACAATCCAATAATGCCCAGAAGCACATAGAAGAAAAAGTTATTGAGGTAAAGGCTTTTGATGAATTTCAATTTTAATAAAATTAGGGTTAAAGATCTTTTATACTATATTTTAGTAAAGCTTTTATAATCAAAACCGTCTAAGGCGGCTATTTTCCATATTCCATTTTCTTTAACTACTGTTACTTTATACTTAGGACTATCTTTCCATTCTGTCCATGTCCAGTAAAATGTAGCTTTGTTATTTTGGATTTTTAAGTCGTTTACTTTTAATGTTTTCCAATACGATTCCGGATTATCCTGACAATCACACCATGGGTTGCTATCGTTACCGTATGGAGGTAATTCTCCAACCCAATATTCGATTTTATTGTTCTTAAGATTCTCTCCAATTTTCAGTGCAATTTTGTTATAATTGTCGATAAATTGTTGTGCAAAAAAATTAGAGTTTTTAAGCTCGTTTATTATTTTATTATGTGTTTTTGTATTTAGTGCCACATATTTATCTCCCTTTTTATTTTCTATAACATCAAAGTCACCTTGTGTTTTTTTGGTTTCGATCCATTCATAGACTTTTCTTATTAACGTTTCAATTTGTTGTTTGTCCGCTAAAAAATAAATTGATCTATTGGTAGTATTCGTCTGTTTAGTATTCATAGGTTTAAAACTTACCAATGTGATACCCAGAAGAAACAAAAAGAAAATTTTAGAATATTTCATTTAAAAAAGGTTTGTTATTAGACATAGTACCGAAAACTGCCACTGCGACTGAAAACTGCGACTAAAAAACTATCTCGGAATCTCGACCGTTTCAATAATTTGTCTGATGATTTCTGAACTGGTAATACCTTCCATTTCACGTTCGGGAGCTACGATTACACGATGTTGTAAAACCGGAACAGCCGCTTCTTTAATATCTTCAGGAGTGACAAAATCGCGCCCGCGGATGGCAGCGAAACCTTTGGCAGCATTCAAAATTGCAATTGAGGCACGAGGAGAGGCTCCTAAATACAGGAAAGCATTTTCACGTGTGTTGACTACTATTCTGGCTATGTATTCCAATAGATTTTGCTCGACTCTGATTTGTTTTACCAAAGCCTGGTACTCTTTTATTTCAGCGGCAGACAGTATGGTTTTGATGGCTTCCAGTTTTCCATGATCCTGTAGTAAATGCTCTCTTTGGATAATCAGAATTTCTTCGTTTAGTTTCGGATAATCAATAGTGATTTTGAATAAAAAACGATCCAATTGTGCTTCGGGCAAACGGTAAGTTCCTTCTTGCTCAATTGGGTTTTGAGTGGCAATGACCAAAAATGGGGTTTCCAGCTGATAGGCCAATCCGTCAATCGTAATCTGGCGTTCCTCCATTACTTCAAAAAGCGCGGCCTGTGTTTTGGCAGGAGCACGGTTTATTTCATCGATTAAGATTAAGTTGGAGAATATAGGCCCTTTTTTAAATTCAAATTCAGATGTTTTTAAATTAAAAATCGAAGTTCCCAAAATATCCGACGGCATTAAGTCCGGCGTAAATTGGATACGGCTAAAGCCAATGTTCAGGGTTTTGGACAGAAGTTTGGCCGTGATGGTTTTTGCAACTCCGGGTACTCCTTCAAGTAAAACGTGCCCGTTGGATAAAATAGCAACCAAAAGCTGATCGACCATCTTGTGCTGTCCTACGATTACAGTTTCGAGTTCTTTTTTGATCGCGCTGACATGATCCAATAGGGGAGCTAAGTTGATTCGGGTTTCAAAATTCACATTTTCATTTGTGATTTCCGGTGTTGTATTGATATCGTCCATGATGGGTTTGTTTTCTTTTTATTGAATTCGGCTGTAATTTTTTTAATGTAAAATCTTCTCTATCGCAGTATTGATTCGGATCAAATCTTCCTCAAGGCTGCCGTGATAACTATTTCGATGTTCGTTAATCAGGAATACAAGTTCCTGAATATCGGTTACCTTTTTACCTGTTTTATGATGCAATTTTTGAATAAAATTATCGTCCAGCTTTGTGGTGTCGATTAAGTATTCATTTCTAATTTTTTCTAAAAAGTAAATGATTTTTTTATCAATAATATTGGTATGATCGCCTTCCTGATAATATAAATTCCCGATGGTTTTTGTAAAATCGACGGTTAAATTGGGCAAAGGTTTTAATATGGGAACAATTCGCTGTTTTCGTTTGGCATTAAAAATAATGAAAATCAACATTCCGAACAAAAAGAAATACCAGGCCCATTTTAAACCGGGCTGACTTAAAATGTAACGCAGCGGCGATTCGGAGATACTCTCGTTATTTTGTCCTTTGGTGTACCAAAAAATATCTCCTTTAGGCAGGAAAGACAGGACACTTTCGGCATATTCATAATGGTTTGCTTTCAGTAAATGGTAGTTTGTAAAAGCAAGCGGTTGAGTATGCAGGTAAAAATGCCCATTATGATAGGGTACTTTTATAAAATTGATGTGCTTTTTTGCTTTTTTGAGCGAAGCCATCTGATAACCCAAAACAGTTGTATTAGCGGTGTCAATTTTAGAAAAATAATCTTCCAAAGTTTGTGCGAACTTATATTTTTTGGCTTTCAGCTGTGGGTTGGCCAGCCAAACCGTTGTACTGCCCGAGTTTTGATAATCGGAATTTACTTCGACTTTTAAACTGTCTAGCAGGTATTTGGGAAAGGTTTTCATGCTCAGAAAAGCATTATTTCCACGCGATACAAAATAAAAAAGCTCGTTTACCGACTCTTCATCAATCGTATTTGATTCGGAAATGTTGATGAAAGTTCCTTTTATTTTATAGTCTTCTACCAGAGTATCATTGTTGTATTTTGAATCTAAATACTCGTAAGGCGTTAAAGTTGCAATGCGTTCTACGGTATGATTTTTAAAAAAGCCATTGATTTCTTTGTCAAAAACATAAAGTCCAAAAGGAATTTTGTCGTTGACAGAGTAGGTTGGCCTCCAGTCGATAGGCTTCGGACGGTCGTGATCTGCTACTAAAATTAAGATTAGAATAAAAAGCAGTACAGCAATATAAATTTTAAGTGTTTTACTCATTGCTAAACGTTTTTATGGCTTTCTTAAATCGATTTTCGGCCTTTTTAAAAGTGATTTCATCAATTTCAAATTCACCATACCAGATATAGTTGTACAAATAAGACAAATAGGTAAACTCTTCCTTGTGTGCGGGTTTTTGAAGTTCGTACAAATAATCAGAATTGGTCTTTTCGATATCCCATTCGATGTAGTGATTTTGTGCCATCACTTTTAAAAGCCAGAGATAATAATAACGAACGGCAGTTCTTTTTTCTCCGGATTGTATGCTTTCTTTAATTAGTTTATCGAAATCTAAAAGGTGTATGTTCTTTTCGATGTCTGAATAGTAAATGTTTTTTTTCTTCGCATTTTTTCCAAAAATCCACTGTCCTTCTTTATTGATTATGGCTTTTGTAATCAAATAAATGACAAAAATGATGATGATAACCGCCAGTACTCTTAATAAAACCGAAACAAAATTAACGGAGGTCTCAGGACTTTCAAACTCAAACCAATCTCCAAAAAGACTGGCCAACCACTCTTTAAAGCGCTGCCATAGGCCTTTTTCGGGAGCTTTGAATTCGTAAACAAAACTGGAATCGGTATATTTTTTTTTGAAGTTTTTAGCGAAACTTTTAATTTCTATGGTGTCAGAAGTTACCCGAATATCTTTTTCAGTGTATTTTACGGTAGCTATTTTCGGAGGTTCGGCTGTAGCCAAAGTGTCCTGGGCACGAGAGATACCCGAGAAAAGCAGAAAGGATAAAAAGAATAGAATTTTATTCATTATCGGTTCCGATTAACTCAATTTCGCTATTTGAAATTTTTTCTTCTGCTCCCAGACTATAATACATAATTCCCTGATTAATCATGATCATGTTGTTGAAGATATTACTCAGCGTAAAGATCAGAATAAAAATAAAAGTCAGAAAGAAAATTAAGAACGGAGAATCGCCCATAGTTTCCGGATTAAATTCTGAACTCCCCAGAGCGGTCAGGAAAAACATAAATATGCCTGCAAAATAGAAAACCATAGTGATCGATCCCTGAATCATCTGCATCATAATAAGTATTAAAAAAGTTGCCCCTATCGAAGTCCAGAAATCTTTTTTCAGCAAAAGATAAGCATGATTTAAGGACTGAAAGAAACCTTTGTCTTCTGACAGGTAGGTATAAAAACTAAAATTGACCCAGGTAAATAAAGTGGGTATCGCAATTAAAAGCAGTGGAATACCAACGATTAAAAAGCACAGGAAGAAGAGTAAAATGATAACAACAAACAGCATTGGAACGACTAAAAATATAAGTCCAAAACAGAATTTGATG
This sequence comes from Flavobacterium sp. T12S277, assembly GCF_048514875.1. Classification (NCBI taxonomy): domain Bacteria; kingdom Pseudomonadati; phylum Bacteroidota; class Flavobacteriia; order Flavobacteriales; family Flavobacteriaceae; genus Flavobacterium; species Flavobacterium sp. T12S277. The sequence goes on from NZ_JBLYEG010000003.1 coordinate 171,499, forward strand.
ATCTTCCAGAGGTTTTGTCTAAAGATCGTTACGACATCTTCTGTGGTGAAATTGTTTTTGCTTTTTTGGTCGACCAGTTTTAAATATAGTATTGGATAAGTCGAATTGAAGAGCGATAAGGCGATAATAACAACAAAAAAAAGGACGATAAAACCAATTAAAAGACCAAAATTATCGTTGAAGTAGCCTGCAAGATTGTCAGATTCCGGATGGTCTAAACTTTCATTAATTACCGCCTGAAAATTACTTTTTAGAAAGAAAAATACTAAAGCACCTACGATAAGCAGAAAGGCTCCGTTGATGATGAAAAAGATTTTAAAAAAGTGTTTTCCAAAAGTTTTGAAAAAACTGAAGGTATCTACGATATAGTCGCCTAATTGTCGTTTTTTGTAAAGCTCAAACATTATGATAAAGTTGTTTTTTTGTGAACAATAAAAGGGTAAATCAAATAATAAAATGAAATTACGGCTAATGTAAGCAAAATGATAAGACTGCTTAACCAATTGGGCATATCAATTGAATATCGGGTGATGAAACCTTCAAGAAAACCTGCACTGATGGTAAACGGAAAGGTACTCAGAAATATTTTGAAACTATTTTTGAAACCTATTTTAAAGGAGTTCATTCGCGAGAAAGTTTTGGGAAACAGGATCGAAGCTCCTAAAATAAAACCGGCAGTAGTTTCGATTACAATTGCAAAAATTTCCATGGCCCCATGAATCCAGATTCCGCGTACGCTTTTCCAGAAAACGCCCTGTTCGTAGAAGAAATATTGAAAAGACCCCAGCATAATACAGTTTTGAAGGAAGATATAAAAAGTACCAAGACCGCCAAAAATTCCATAAATGTAACACCGTGCCCCTACATAAAGATTGTTCATGGTGATGCCAATAAAACTTCCCCAATTGCTTCCGGAGCCGTAAACGGCCATTGGATTTCCTTTTTTGATGTTCTCCAGGGTCATGTTAACATAACCATCGCCTAGAATGAGACGAACAAAATCCTGATCGTATCTTGCCGAAACGACGCCAATTCCAACCGTGATAAAAAATAGCACAAAAGCATACATTAAATAGCGTTTGTACTCGTACATCAGCAAGGGAACTTCTGTCATAAAGAACTCCAGGAACTTATTTTTTTCTGTTCTTTTGGTTTTATAAATTTTCTGATAAATTTGTGAGGCAAGATGATTGAGGTAAATAACGGTTTTACTCTTCGGATAGTACGTTTGGGCATACGCCAAGTCATTCATCATCTGAATGTACAAATTAGCTAACTCGTCCGGATTTTTTTTAGCTTTACCAAAAATAGCTAGTTCAAATTCCAGCCATTTTTCTTTATTTTGTTTTATGAAGGCGACTTCTCTCATTGCAGGCTAAAATATAAAATATGTCAGAATTATCTATAAATACAACACAAAATGTCAAAATAAATTTTATCGCCGCAACTGTCGGGGAAAGAATAGGTTCTTATTTCATCGATTTGGCGATTAAAGTGGCCTATGGGATCGTAATTTCCCTGATATTTTTTTACGTTTTTAATTTTGATAAAGTGCTGGATACCTTAGACAGCTGGTCAAGAGCATCGGTACTTTTACTATTGTATTTTCCCTTTATTATTTACACACTAGTCTTAGAAAGTATTTTTGAAGGACAGACCATAGGAAAGAAACTGGTCAAAATAAAAGTGGTAAAAATTGATGGTTATCAGGCGGGCTTTGGCGATTATTTGATGCGTTGGTTTTTTAGACTTGTTGACATTTCAATCCTGGGAGGAATCGTGGGGTTAATATCGATAATCTCAAGTCAAAAAGGACAGCGATTAGGAGATATGGTTGCAGGAACGGCCGTAATCACGCTAAAAAATAAAATCAATATCAGCCACACCATCCTCGAAGAAATAGGAGACGCTTATGTTCCGACCTATCCTTTGGTGATTAAATTGTCGGATAATGATATGCGAATTATTAAGGAAACTTTTCAAAGTGCACTAGCCAAAAACGATCACGAAATTATTTATAAACTGGTCACTAAAATAGAGAGTGTTACCGGAATTAAAAATCAATCCGGAAATAATACTGATTTCTTAAGAGTTATCCTCAAAGATTATAATTTTTATACCCAGAATATGTAGCCGTAAAAAGGATAAATGAAGGTTATGACAAATATCATTTTTTAAATACGAGAAATCCTTTAATTTTACTACTGTTAAAATCAGCTTGTTATAAGTTTGATTAGCAGATTGTGTTTATTATTTATTTTTTGAAAAGGAGGGACCGAAAATCCATAAGAGTAGGATCATTTAAATCATAGAAAGAATGAAAATTACAAAGGTTTTTGCGATTATAATGTTACTGTTTTCCATTGCCAATTTTGCTCAGACCGGAAGCAAAAAACTGGATAAAATAATAAAAAGAGATTATCAGATTATAGAAGGTACAATTGCAAAAATGTCCGATAAAACGGTTGAGTATTCTTTACCGGGAGAGACCTTACAAATTTCACTGGATGTATCTCAGATTGCCAGAATTGATTTTGCCAGCGGGCGTTCACAAACTTTTGATGTGTCTGCAAATACTTCAGTATCCAATACTGCGAATTCTGTTAATTCAGGACAGTCTTTTGCTGCAGCCGAAATGAAACCCAATACCATTGCTGTACTGCCAGTTCCTTATTTGAATTCGGGCACTTTAGAAAGTTCAGAGGAAATGGCAAAATTTGCTCAAAATGATCTTTACAATAAACTGCTGGATAAGTCATCAAATTTATTTCCGTTAACCGTTCAGGATCTAAGAGTAACAAACAGTTTGCTGCATAAAGCAGGAATTGATTATAAAAATATTGACGAAACCCCAATCGAAGATCTTCAAAAAATTCTAGGCGTTGACAATATTATAGCAACAAAAGTTTCGTATACGATAACAGAAGGCTCAATAGCTTCAACTTACAATAGTGGAAGTGCTAAGGTGAGTGACAATAATAAAAAAGTAAAAACGAGCGATGTTTCAACCACAAGTGCAAGCACACAAACCTACTATAACTACATGGTTTATTTTGACATGTACAAAAACGGAACGAAAATTTATTCTCAAACCCGTAAGCCATTCCTAAATGTAAAAGACAGTTGGATGGATTCTGTTTCTTATCTGTTAAAAAGAAGTCCGATTTATGTAAAAAAATAAATTCTCAGACAGAAGAACTCTTAAAGAATAAAAAACAAATTTAACCTTTGTACCTTTGCAGCTCTGTATCTTTGCAGCTAAAAAGTAAAAAATGTTTCATTTATTAGATCTTATCGGTACTATGGCTTTTGCCATGTCGGGTGCTTTGACGGCGATGCATAAAAAACTGGATCCGTTTGGCGTTTTTATCATTGCTTTTGTGACGGCTGTAGGCGGCGGAACGCTCCGCGATGTACTGATAGGCAGAACTCCGGTAGGATGGATGTTGGACTTGCAATATGTATATGTAATTATCATTGGTTTCGCCTTTGCCATTCTCTTCAGAAAAAAGTTTGACCGATTGCGTACTTCGTTGTTTCTGTTTGATACGATCGGATTGGGTGTTTTCACTTTAATTGGACTCGAAAAAGGAATTATGATTGGTTTACATCCTGTTATTTGTATCGCTTTAGGAACGATGACAGCTTGTTTTGGAGGTGTGATCCGGGATATTTTGTGTACCGAAATTCCAACGATTTTTAGAAGAGAGATTTACGCAACCATTTGTATTTTTGGGGGAGTAGTATTTTTTATCCTTAAAAAACTGAATTTAGAAGACGATATTTTGTATTTAGTAACCTCTGTTGTGATGATTATTACACGTTTACTGGCCGTAAAATATAAATGGTATTTGCCCGCATTTGAACACAGGTAAGATTTTTTAAACGATATTAGCGTGCTGAAAATTTAAGAGCCGCGAATTCACAAACGTAATTTAAATTTTTGTTGTTCAATAAAAATTAAATTTGTGAATTCGCGGCTTATTTTTTTAATAAGTTTGTTCAAATAAAACGCAAGAGGAGAACCCTAAAACGACCATCGGAATTATGATGAAATATACCGTAAGGAATTACCATAAAAACGATTATGAGATTTGGAATGCATTTGTAGCACAGGCTAAAAATGCAACATTCCTGTTTCACCGTGATTTTATGGAATACCATCAGGATCGGTTTGAAGATTTTTCACTTCTTGTTTTTGAAGACAACAAATTAAAAGCAGTTTTACCGGCAAATAAAGCCAACGATTCTGTTTACTCTCATCAGGGATTGACTTATGGGGGACTGGTATATCAAAAACAAACAAAAGTAGCATCAGTTATGGAAGTCTTTCAGGCTGTTTTACTTTTTTTAAATGAAATTAAAATTCAGAAATTATACCTTAAAGCATTTCCTTCTATTTATCATTTGGAGCCTGCGGAAGAGATTTTATATAGTTTGTTTTTAACGGATGCAAAATTGATTCGACGAGATACTCTTTCAGTTATTGATTTGTCACAAAAAAGTAACCTTTCAAAAATTAGAAAAAGAGGAATTCAAAAAGCAGTTTCAAAACAATTGGTTATTAAGGAAGAAAACGATTTTGAATTGTTTTGGAATGAAATTCTGATTCCGAATTTAGATCAGAAACATAATGCAAAACCTGTTCATTCAATAGAAGAAATGAATTACTTAAAAATGCGTTTCCCTAAAAATATTCATCAGTTTAATGTTTATCTGGAGGATAAAATTGTGGCAGGAACAACTATTTTTGAAACGGAAACGGTTGCGCATGGTCAATACATTTCAAAGAATCAAAATCAGGAAAATTTAGGCAGTTTGGATTACTTGTTTCATTATTTAATTCACGAAAGATTTAAAAGCAAGCTTTTTTTTGATTTCGGAATTTCAAATGAGAATCAGGGAAGAAACCTGAATGAAGGGCTGTCATACTGGAAAGAAAGTTTTGGCGCAGGTACCATAATTCATGATTTTTATGAAGTTGAAACCCTAAATCATAATAAGTTAAATGGTGTTTTAATTTAACTGAAAAAAAAGAATAATGATATCATTTCTGGATCTTAAAAAAATAAATGAGCCATACGAAACGGCTTTTCAGGAAAAACTGAAAGAGGTTTTAGAGAATGGTTGGTACATATTAGGAAAAGAAGTAGCAACATTTGAAAAAGCATTTGCGAAATATTGCGGGGCCGATTATTGCATTGGAGTGGGGAATGGTTTTGATGCGTTGGTTTTAATCTTTAAAGGATATATAACACTTGGGAAACTTCAGAAAGGAGATGAAGTAATTGTACCTGCAAATACTTATGTTGCAAGTATTTTGGCTATTTTACAGGCAGATTTGATTCCGGTTCTGGTGGAACCAAAGTTAGAGACATACAATTTAAATCCGGATTTGATTCAGGCGAAAATTACTTCAAAAACAAAAGCTATTTTAGCGGTTCATCTGTATGGACAATTGGCTGAAATGGACCAAATAAATGAAATTGCGGCTCAATATAATCTAGTTGTTGTAGAAGACGCAGCGCAATCGCATGGGGCGGTTGCAAATTCCAATAAAGTTAAATTCCAAATTCCAAAACTGACGAATGTCGTTTTAAGGGAAGTAGAAGGGGTATCGGGAGCAAAAGCTTTTAGTTTTTATCCGGGGAAAAATCTTGGCGCTTTAGGAGATGGCGGAGCAGTTGTTACAAATGATTCCGAACTGGCAAAAGTACTTTTTTCGCTTCGTAATTATGGTTCAGAGAAAAAGTATTATAACGAATACATTGGCGTAAATTCGAGATTAGATGAGCTTCAGGCTTCTTTTCTAAATCTGAAATTACCCAATTTAGATTCAGACAACAGTAAACGTCGTAAAATTGCAAAGCGCTACCTGTCTGAGATTAAAAATGCTAAAATAGTGCTTCCTTGTTGGGATTTGTCAAACAATCATGTTTTTCATTTGTTTGTTATTCGGGTTAAAAACAGAGAAGCTTTACAAGAATATTTAATTCAGCATCATATTCAAACTGTAATTCATTATCCGGTTCCACCTTATAAACAAAAAGCATTTCCGGACTGGAATCATTTGTCTTTTCCGGTTACAGAGCAAATTCACAATGAAGTTTTGAGTTTGCCTATCAGCCCTGTTTTGACAGCTGCTGAAGTTGATCTTATTGTTGAAGTTTTAAATGGTTATTAAGTTGAATTTTGTAAAAAAAATAATACAAACGAATCTATTTAAAATTACTTCTTTAAATAGTCTGAGTATCTTATTAAAGATAGGGATAGGATTTATTACTTCAAAATTAATGGCTGTTTTTGTTGGTCCGACGGGAATGGCTTTGGTTGGAAATCTTAGAAATTTTTCATCATCACTGGAAAGTATCTCTACTTTAGGATTTTCAAACGGAATTGTAAAATATGTAGCAGAAAGTAAGAGTGATAAGGACCAGCTGCAGAAAATAGTTTCAACAGTATTTATAAGTTTGTTGGCAGTTAGCCTTGCTTTGAGTTTTATCTTATACTTTTTTGCATCATTCTGGAGCATTCAAATTTTTGGAAATAGTTTTAATTACCCTATAGTTTTTAAGGCAACCGCTTTAGTTTTACCATGGTATTCGATGTCTATTTTTTTGCTTTCGTTGATTAATGGATTGGGGAAGTTTAAGGCAGTAATTTGGATAAATATATTAGGAAATACAATTGGTTTGTTCGTTTCTATCTACATGATTTTAAATTTTAAAACATTAGGAGCTTTACTATCAATAGTCATTTCGCCAGCTTTATTGTTTTTTGCTACATTTTATTTTATTAATAAAGATTTTAAGTTTTTTAAAATAATTAGGTTTCGTTACTTAGATCTTTTTGTTTTAAAGAATTTATCGTCTTATTCTCTTATGGCTTTGGTTTCGTCAGTTTTGGGACCGTTGGTTTATTTAGCAATTCGAAAAAATGTAATTGGGACCGTCGGATTGGAACAAGCTGGTTTTTGGGAAACAATTACGAGAATTTCAAATTATTATATGATGTTTGTTACAACGATACTATCTATTTATTTTTTTCCAAAATTAGCCGCAGCCACAAGTAATCACGAGACAAAAAAAATTTTCTGGAGCTTTTATAAAAATATTTTACCTCCTTTTGTAATTGTATTAATTGTAATTTATTGCACTCGTTTTTTTATTATTAAAGTACTTCTTACAGATGAATTTCTACCAGTTTCGACCTTGTTTTTTTGGCAACTTGCAGGTGATGCTTTAAGAGCAGCTTCATGGATTTTAGGATTTCAATTTTTTGCAAAGAAGATGACTAGAGCCTTTATAATTTCAGAAATTGTATCTCTTGTTGTGTTGTATCTTTTTAGTAGTTGGTTAGTTACCATATTTGGAATTCGTGGGGTAGTTATGGCTCAGGCATTAGATAATTTTATTTATTTGATAATTTTGGGTGTTTATTTCAGGAAAAGTTTATTTTAATTTTGAAAGTAAGAATTACTATTAATTATTACCACCTTTCTAAACAATAGAATGTTTTTAGTTTTTGTTAATTGATAAATTTCTGTATAAAGTAAATATTATTTTATTTGCATGATTTTTCTTCTTTATATTTGAGGGATTAATTTAACCTTGAAAGAAAATAAAATGAAAAATATTAGAAGAAAAACATACTCAGTACTTTGTTTTTTAGTTGTATTGACAGCCAATGCACAAATTAGTACTGGTGTAGGAGGGGCTGCAAGTGTATTGCCAAATAATTCAACTTCAAATACGAATGTAGGAATTGGAACAACTAATCCAACATCTACATTGGAAGTTAATGGTAATATTAAAGCGAAAGCAGGAATTTTTACTAATAGTATGCCAAATGGATCAATCTTCTCTTCTTACGATGAAAGAAGTGCTAAATGTTTAGTGTTTTCTGGAGGAGGTTCATTAGAAGCAGATCCTAATTCAAATATTAGAATGTTACGTTTTTACGATTTTCCTCAATCAAATTTGGATGCTAAGTCTCTTTTATATTTAGTTATTAATGATAGGGTTGGTAATGAAAGGCTTAGGTTCTCTGCTACGACAGGTGGTTTTACACAAATGTTAGTATCTGACAAAAGCAAAGCAGAGATAATGAAAATTTATGACGATGGAAATGAAAATGTATATGTACATTTTCCTAAAGCCAATTCTAGAGTTGTTATTGGAAATTGGGGAAATTATCTGCCAGAACATAAATTTGTAGTTTCAGGCAGTGCAAAAATAGAAGGAAATGTTTTGACAGATGCTAATATTGGAATAGGAACTTCAAATTTTACCGATGGAGTTACATCTTACAGGCTCTCTGTAAAAGGAAAAATAAGATCAGAGGAAGTAAAAGTTTATAACACCTGGGCGGATTATGTTTTTAGTCCAAGTTACAAATTAGCGAGCTTAAAAGAAGTTGAAAGTTATATTTTAAAAAATGGTCATCTAAAAAATGTGCCTTCTGCCAAAGAAATTACAGAAAATGGTCTTGAACTTGGTGAAATGGCAAAAATTCAACAGGAAAAAATTGAGGAACTTACTCTTTACTTAATCGAACAAAATAAAGAAATAGAAGAACTGAAGTCTCAGGTAAGGTTATTACTGGCAACAAAAAACAGTAAATAATTTACGTTTTAAAACTATACTGACCCAAGTGGAGAATATGCTGAGATTAGGTTTTTAGCAGCTGCTGGTATCGGTGCAGCGATCGCTGCCTTAAGTTATCTAGTGGCAGCTTTATTGGCCAATGTGCCTTTTAGCGTGGGAGGGTAGTGAAATCGACTTTTACTGGAGCGGCAGGTGCGGCGGTTACCTTTGGTATTGGAACTGCAGCTGGAGAGCTTTTTGCTAATTTCTATTCGCAGGCGGCAGCATACGGCACTTTTCAGGGAAGCATGACCGCGATTTCAGGAGGTAAATTTTGGGGTTGTTTTACTACGGGGATATTGTGTAGTATTGCGAGTAGTATGTGGGGAGGAGGAGATACAGTTACTGATAATGGTAATTATACGATGTCTTTAACAAAATATGCAGGTCTCAGAGCTGGAACTGGAGATTTAGGGATGATAGATTTTGGTACAGTTTCAGTAATAGTCGGGGCATCTTTAATAGGAGAGATTTTTGATAAGAAGCTGTGACTGGATTAGTAGTTGCTGGTTTGAATCATTATTTGGAAAGAATACAGGTTAAGATTTATTATTGAGGAAAAATATTTGAAAGTGTTGTGATTAGTAGTAATAATAAAAAAAAGTGTAATAAGTTATGAAAAAAATGATTTTATCATCAGTAGTTTTGTTAGGAACAATGATATGTTTTGGTCAAACAGGAACAGTTACGTCGGTTGGTGCATTAAGTATTGGAACTTCAGGTACAAATGTGACTTCTACTGTAATGAATAGTACTACTGCTCCCGTGATAACTTTGAATATTCCCTATGCTAGTTCAACGGCTACAGGGTTAGTTACAACAGGAACTCAAATATTTGCTGGAAAAAAAACGTTTACGACCAGTATTTTTTCAGATCCAGTTGCAATATTAACAGCGAACACGACATTTTATGGCCTCGCAATAAATGGAAAAACTGTTGGTGCGGGGAAATTTTTTGAATTATTTAAAGGGTGGGGGACAGTAACTGGATCAAGTTTAAGTGGGATTACAGATGTTGGATTACGAATCTCAAATGATATTTCAGGAATGCCTTATCCTTCCTTGCATTTAGGGAGAGATAATAAACAAAATATTTGGCTTTGTTCCATACCTGCAGCATTAACAGATGGTGTCTCTCAAATTAACAGTAGATTACAAATTGGATACGATCAATGGATTCCTGATACAACTAATTCTAATACACTTGCTGTCAATGGTACAGGCTATTTCGCATCAGGTATAGGTATAGGAACTTCAAACTTTACGGATGGAACTGATAGTTACAAACTTTCTGTAAAGGGAAAAATCAGAGCTGAGGAAATAAAGGTTTATAATACGTGGGCAGATTATGTTTTTAGTAAAGATTATAAATTGCCAGATTTAAAAGAAGTGGAGAAGTATATAATTGAAAATGGTCATTTAAAAAATGTACCCTCCGCAAAAGAAATTGTAGAAAATGGTTTGGAGCTTGGAGAAATGGCTAAAATTCAACAAGAAAAAATAGAAGAATTGACTCTTTATTTAGTTCAGCAAAACAAAAAGAATGAGCAATTGAATAAAGATATCCAAGAACTAAAAAGACAAGTTAAAATTTTATTAGAGAAGAGATAAGTAGTTACTTTTGGATAGTTTTTTTGATTCATCAGTATAAAATTGCCCTTTTTTTATTTTATCTTATATATTTTTACAAGATTTTAGGATAAGTATTTTTTTTTTGATGAGTATTATAGTAGCGTAGCAATATGAAAATTCTTTTATTGGGTGAGTATAGTGCTCTTCATTCTACATTAGCCGAAGGACTAAGAATATTAGGACATGAGGTTACTGTAGCTTCTGATGGATGTAAATGGATGCAAAACGATAGAGATATCAATTTGTTTCGCCCCGGATACGACTTTTTTAATTCAGTTAAATATCTGGGAAAAGTACATAAGATTTTTGCAAAATTTAAAGGGTATGATATCGTACAAATTAAAAACCCTTCATTTTTAGATTTAAACATTAAAAGGAATCTTAATTTTTACAGATTTTTATTAAAAAATAATTCAAAAGTATTTTTAGGGGCATTTGGAACTGATTATTTTTGGGAAAAATTATGTATAGAAAATAAAACACTTAGATATAGTGATTTGTTTATTGGAGAAAAATCTCTTGACATATATAAATGCGAATGGCAGGGAAGTCAATTCAAAGATGCAAACATTGAAGTAGCGGAAACCTGTAATGGTATAATTTCTTGCTTGTATGAGTATTATAAATCATATGAACCCCTCTACAAAAGTAAATTAGCATATATTCCACTACCTATCAATACTGATTTACTTCCTTTTAAGCAAAAAGAAATTCAAGAGGATAAAATTAAGTTTTTTATTGGGATTCAAAAGCTTAAATCTAAGCTGAAAGGTACAGATTTACTTTTGGAAGAAGTACTGAAACTCCAGAAAGTTTATCCTAAAGAAGTTTTAGTAAATAAAGTTACTTCTTTGCCTTGGAAGGAATATGTTAAGATGATGTCAGAATCAGATGTAATATTAGATCAACTCTATTCTTATACCCCTGCAATGAACGGCCTGCTTGGTATGGCGCAAGGTTTGGTTTTAGTTGGTGGTGGAGAGCCGGAAATTTATGAATTGATAAAAGAAAATTATAATCGTCCAATTATTAATGTATATCCTTCAAAAGACGATATTTACATTAAATTAGAAGAATTAATACAGAATAAAAAGATTATTCCTGAAATTTCAAGAAAAAGTAGGGAATTTGTCGAGCAGCACCATAGTTATATACAAGTAGCGCAACAGTATATTGATTTCTGGAATAGTAAATAGTAATTTATTGCAAAAAAAAGACAGAATAGGGAATTTTTATAAGATGTTGTCCTGCTTAGAAGCAATAATTTTCTCACTACATACGGGTTATTCGGTTTTGATTTTATTTTCGAAAAACATTTATATTTGTAAGCATATAATTAAAAATGATAAAGACTTTTATAGAAAGTGATTGTGAGATTTTGGTTTCTACAATGAATCAAAGCAGTCTTGATTTTTTACTTCAAATGTTTCCTCTTAGACACTTTTCTAATTATAATATCCTCATAATTAATCAGTCTAAAACGAATACACTATCCTCTGAATTTCCTTCGGTTAGAGTAATCAATAGTTTGGATGTAGGTTTGTCAAAGAGTCGGAATTTAGCAATAGAAAATGCGATTGAAAAAATTTTGCTAATTGCAGATGATGATGTGATTTATCAAAAGGATTTTATCGAAAAAATTATTACCGCACATAATAAGTTCTCTAAAGCAACGATTGTAAATTTCTGCGCAATTAAAGAAGATGGGATTTGTCTAAAAAAATATCCTAGAGGCTCCAGATCTGAATTAGATACAAAGGAAATTTTAAATATTAGTTCTATCGAAATAACAATAAACAAAGAAAAATTAGATTCAGTCGGAATTAGATTTGATGAAAATTTTGGTTTAGGAAGTAATTTTGAAATGGGAGAAGAAGCTGTTTTTTTGTTTGATTTAAAAGATAAAGATCAGTGTATCGCTTTTGAAGATCAGGTAATTGTTAAGCATGAAGGGTTGACGTCTTCTGATAAAATAGAAGATTTACATCGATATTATATTTATGGAGCAATAATAAGAAGAGTTTTAATGAAAAATGGCGTATTTTGGTTGCTGGTAAAGATATTCTTCGATATAAAACAAAAAAAAATAAAAATAAGTTCTTTTTTTAAAGCAATTGATAATGCTAATAAAGGGCGAAAAAAAATTGAAGCCATAAATTATGGAAAATGATAAGAGTAAAAGAAATTTGATTTCACTTCCAAAAATTGAAGATCGAAGAGGGAATTTATCGGTAATAGAAAAAGATATTATTCCTTTTGAAATTAAAAGGGTTTATTATGTGTATGATATTCCCAGTGGATCAGAACGTGGAGGACATTCACATAAAAACTTACAAGAGTTTTTAGTAGCTTTAAGTGGAAGCTTTGAAGTTGTTCTAAATGATGGAAAAGAAAAGCAGATTATTACCTTAAATAAACCGTATGAAGGTTTGTTAATTAATTCTGGAATCTGGCGAGAGCTTCAGAATTTCTCTTCCGGAGCAGTATGTTTGGTAGTGGCTTCAGACGTTTACATAGAAGACGATTATATTAGAGATTTTGATGAATTTATAAATTCAAAAAAAGCTACTGATAAATAGAGAAATTAAAACCATATTTTCTCAGAAGTTTTTTAATTTTTAAAAGAATCACTAGGATGTACCTGGGCAAGAAGTATATTACTTTAGTTTTTAAAGAAATGTTTTCTTTTAAGATGTTCTTGTATAGTTCTTTAGATTTTTTACGCTCTCCGGCAATTTTATATTGTAAGGCGTATTCTATTCGATAAAGGTCAAGGTATTTTTTTAAGCTTGGATTATTTTCTTCTAGTTGCTTATAGTCATTAAAATCCTTTAATTTTTTTTCAAGTATTGGTGTTTTTGAAAGACTGTTTTCGATGTAGTGTAGATAAGATGCTGTAACTTTATTACTTAACGCAACGGGATATTGTGATGCAATTCGAATCCACATATCGACATCCTGACCACTTGATATACCAGGTTTAAAATCACCAAGTTTTTTAAATATATGTTTTGGGATTACAATTGAAGAAGATGTAGCAATAGGATAAGGTATACTGGTTTCAAAATAATCTGGAATAATACCTTTAAAATCAGTAGCAATACCTTTAAACTTCGGAGTGTAATTTTTTCCATTACTAAATACAAGTTCATAGCTCGAAGCAAAAATACCAGCGTCTGGAAACTTTTGTATTAAAGTTTTTAGTGTTTCCAGATGATTGGGCATCCACAAATCATCTGCGTCCAAGAGAGCAATATGATCATATTTTGCCTTTTCAATTCCGAGATTTCTTGCCATAGAGGCTCCCTGATTTTTTTGGCTGTAAAGTTGTATTCGGCTATCATCAAATGCCTCGACTTTTGCCATACTATTATCTGTACATCCGTCATTTACTACAATAATTTCGTAATCCGTGAAAGTTTGATCGAGAATACTTTTTATCGTATTTTCTATATAATCAGCTTTATTGTATAATGGAATGACAACAGAAAAAAAAGCCATATTTATTTACTTTTTAAAGTACAAAAATAATCTAATTTATAAAGATCGAACAAGAACAAAGAAGGTTTTTGTTAAAGTAAATTTCGTTCTGGTTTTACCAATGGTTTTGTTAGAAGAAATGGCTTTGAGTTTACCCTTTAGTTATGTTAGTGATGCTAATTATGATTAAAAATCTAGCGCATATTACAAGATAGATGCCTTATAGAGATTGTGTTGAAAAGTTTCAATCGTAAATCTGTAAGTTTGATTAATTTTTAATGTTTTGAAAACCAGTAAAGGCAAACAATTTTAATCAATCAAATCTAAAATGGAACAAAATTCTTTATTAACCGCATTTCTTCCCGCTGCTCTTGGTATTATTATGTTGGGCTTAGGCTTAAATTTAAAGGTGAATGACTTTAAGAACGTGATTTATTACCCAAAAGCAATTTTTGTTGGCTTGTTTTGTCAGATGCTACTTTTGCCTGTTATTTGCTTTAGTATAAGTCTATCGTTCAATCTTTCTCCTGAACTTGCAGTAGGTCTGATACTATTAGCTGCATCTCCCGGTGGTGCAACAGCTAATCTGTACAGTCATTTGGCAAAAGGTGATGTGGCTCTCAATATCTCGCTTACGGCAATAAATAGTGTACTTACTTTATTTTCGCTTCCTTTTATAGTAAATAAGGCGATTGATATTTTTATGATGGGGGATCAGGTTATCCCTATGCAGTTTAAGAAAATAGTTGAGGTATTTGTAATTGTACTTGTCCCGGTTATCATCGGTATGCTGATTAATTATCGCAGTCCTAAAATTTCAAAAATAATGGAAAAACCGGTTAAAATGATTTCGGCCATTTTTTTAGTGCTGATCATTATTGGAGCCATAATCAAAGAAAAAGACCAATTCCTGCACTATTTTGAACAAGTAGGAATAGCTTGTTTGGTATTTAATATTGCAAGTATGGCAATTGGTTATTATGTTCCGATGTTGTTAAATATAAATAAGAAACAATCAATATCGATAGGGATGGAAATAGGGATTCATAATGGTACCCTGGCTATTTATGTTGCTTTAAATGTAATTGGCAATAGCACCATGAGTATACCGGCAGCTGTATATAGTCTTATTATGTTTTTTACAGCCGCTCTGTTTGGTTATTTAGTAAATAGAAAAAAGAACACTGCTTTGTAAAATTGACTTTAGTTGTATTTAGGTTGTAATTAAACTAATCAATTAACTGACAGCTATTAACTAGACTTTTTTAAGTTGCAGAAATATCCCAGCTTGTAAAGATCAAATAGAAATAAAGAAGGTTTTTGCGAAAGCAAGTTTTTTTCGATTTTTGATCTGTTATTTTTGAAAAGATAAGCTGAAAAAGAAATTAGTCTTAGTTTTTTTAAAAGTTCAAACGAAGTTATAATTTTACTCTCTTCTTTTAATATTTTATCTGAATCATAAAGAAAAACAAGATTTTCTAAAGCAATTTGGGTCTTGTTTAAAAACACCTTTGAAGTTTCCAGATTCAAATGAAAAGTTGGGTTTTCTATTCGGAGAACTTTAAAATGATTTGCTTTCAAAACAGAAAAGAAACACAAATCTTCATAACCATACCTTGTGATGGATTCGTCAAAGGGAAACTGAATGAAAATATCTTTTTTGACTACTAAATTTGAAGTGAGAAGAGAACGAGTTTCTCTTTTATTGCCATAAAACCATCTAAGAAACTGCTCTTTATGAGGTTTTTTATTCTCATAAATGATTCCGCCAAATAAGATATTATTTTTCAAATCAGAAATAATATCTATGTACTTTTTTATGAAATTATTTTGAGCAGGAAAGGTATCGCAGTCTAAAATAAGCAACCAGTCGTATATGGCTTTTTGGGCCAGTGAATTGATGTTTTTTCCTCTTCCTAAATTAGTTTCGTTTTTAAAAAAGGAACAATTAGGCAATAGATCGATCTCCGCATTGAGAGTGGTTTTGTGAGAATCGGAAGCATCGTCCTGACAAAGAATTTCAAAATTAATTCCAATAGTATCACATTGCTTTGCAACTTCTTTAACAAGTGGTAAAACATTATAATTAAAAACCGGAATTAAAATAGAGAGCATTACACGCTGCGTTGCACCACTTCAAAAATTCTTTCATCCTCACATTTTAGTGTTTTGGAAGGGAATTTCATCAGCAAAGCATAATCATGAGTTACCATGATAACTGTTTTACCGTTGGCATTGATTTTTTTCAAAACTTCAAGAACTTCTGAGCTTGTTTGTGGATCAAGATTTCCGGTTGGCTCATCGGCTAAAATGAATTCAGGATCATTTAGTAGCGCTCTTGCAATTGCAACACGTTGCTGCTCACCTCCCGACAGTTGATGTGGCATTTTGTTTAAGAATTCTTTCATGCCTACCTTGTCGAGAACTTCATCGATTTTATGTTCCATTGCTTCTTTTTCAGACCAGCCGGTTGCTTTTAAAACAAAAAGCATATTGTCTTTTACAGAACGATCCGGAAGTAACTTAAAATCCTGAAATACAATTCCGATTTTACGTCTCAGATACGGGATTTCGCTTTCTTTTAAAGTCGCCAAATCAAATTCTACAATATGACCTTCACCCTCAGTTAATGGTAAATCTCCGTACAGCGTTTTCATGAAACTACTTTTTCCGGAACCAGTTTTTCCAATTATATAGATAAATTCACCATGCTGAACATCTAAATTAATATGAGATAAAATTTTCTTTCCTTCCTGATATATAGTGACTTCTTTAAGAGACAGTACGGTTTGCGACATAATAAAATTGATTTGAATGGTAAAAGTAATAAGATAACGCTTGGATTCAAAATAAATTTCAATCATTTCTAAGGGAATTTTTTTAAAAGCTGCCACGAATTAAACGGATTGGAAGGATTTGATTCTCTTTTTAGACGAAAACTTAAATTTTGTTGAGTAGAAATTTTATAATAAAAAATAGCGAAAAAAGGAACCGTAAGAAGTTGCACAGGTTTGTTTTACGAATGAGTGATGACGATTTTTAGACGGAATTAATGGAAGGTTGGTAATGCAATTAAACTCAGTTGATAAAGCATCTAATTTAGAATTATTTATACGACTGATAGGGTTTAATTAATTTTTTGTTCATAATAAAAGCCTGAAACGTTTCGTTATAAACGGTATAAAATGATACATTTGAATACTAAATATAATTAAAATGCGTAAACTTCCCTGGTTCTTTTTATTTCCAATTATCCTTTTTTCGACCATAGTTTCGGCACAAAAATCAGCTATTTACACTTACGATTTAAAGGATTTTGACAAAGCACTGGCTTTATACAATGACAAACAATATGCTTCGGCCCAACTTATTTTCGAACAGGTAAAAAACAATGCCACAACTGAAGAAGTTCAGTCAGATTGTGCTTATTATATTGCCAATTGCGCTATTCGGACAAACAAAGTAAATGCCGATGCTTTAATCGAAAAATTTGTAAACGATTATCCAACAAGTACAAAACAAAATCAGGCCTATATTGAAGTGGCCCAGTACTTTTTTGAGCAGGGGAATTATCCGAAAGCTTTGCAATGGTTTGACAAAGTCGATGAAAGTTACATGAGTAAATCCGATTCGGATAAATTTAATTTCCAGAAAGGTTACAGTTATTTCAATGCTAAAAAGAAAAAAGAAGCTACAACTTATTTTAATAAAGTGGTAAACTCTCCTGAATTTGGTTCTCAGGCCAAATATTATTTAGGATTTATGGCGTATGAAGGTGACGATTACAAAGAAGCAACTAAATATTTTGATGAAGTTTCAGGCGAAGAAAAATACAAAGAAAAGCTTTCGTATTATCAGGCCGACATGAATTTTAAGTTGGGGAATTTCCAAAAAGCAATCGATTTGGGCCAAAAAGCAATGAGCAAAACCAATGAATTGGAAAGATCTGAATTGAATAAAATTATAGGAGAGAGTTATTTCAATTTAAAACAATACGGCAAAGCGATTCCGTTTTTGGAGCAATATGCCGGCAAAAAAGGAAAGTGGAACAATACTGATTTCTACCAGTTGGGATATGCTTATTACGAGCAAAAAGAGTATGAAAAAGCAATCTCTCAATTCAATAAAATTATCGAGGGGAAAGATTTCGTTGCTCAAAATGCGTATTATCATTTAGGTTTGGCTTATTTAAACACAGGTAAAAAACAAGAAGCTTTAAATGCATTTAAGAATGCTTCGGAAATGGATTTCAATGCCCAGATTCAGGAAGATGCCGCTTTGAATTATGCAAAATTGAGTTATGAAATTGGAAATGCCTATCAAACCGTTCCGGGCATTTTACTTGATTTCTTAAAAAAATACCCGAATAACTCGAGTAAATCGGAAGTAGAAAAGTTATTGGTGGACTCTTATATTTCTTCTAAAAATTACAAAGAAGCATTGTCTTTATTAGAGAAAAACAGATCGGCAGAAAATAAAGCAGCTTATCAAAAGGTACTTTTTTACAGAGGTGTAGAATTGTACAATGAATCAAATTATCAGGAGGCAGGAAAAATGTTTAAAAGCGCTATCAGTGAACAAAAAACACCTGAATTTACAGCCCGAGCGACTTTTTGGAAAGCAGAAACAGAATACATGACTGATGATTTTCAGAACGCTTTATTAAGCTACAAACAGTTTGCCGGATTACCTGCTGCTAAAACTACCACTGAGTACAAAAACATCAACTATAATATTGGTTACGCCTATTTTAAACTCAAAGAATACGATCAGGCAGGGAATTCTTTTCAGGCACAAATTGATAATTCGAAAGAAGATAAAGTGCGTTTAAACGATTCGTACCTGCGTTTAGGTGACAGCCGATTTGTGAGCACGAAGTACAGTGCCGCAAATGAAGCGTATGCAAAAGCCATTGAAGCAAAAGGTGTTGATGCCGATTATGCACAGTTTCAAAAAGCAATTTCTTTCGGGTTTATGTCTAAAAATGACAAGAAAGCCGATGAATTGAACAATTTCCTTCAAATGTATAAAAAGTCGTCTTATCGTGATGATGCTTTGTATGAATTAGGGAATACTTATGTAGCAGAGAAAAAGAACGAGCAGGCCCTTAAAACATACGATCAGTTAATTTCAGAATTTAAAAATGGTTCGTTTACTTCAAAAGCGATTTTAAAACAAGGGTTGATTTATTACAATTCAGATCGTGACGATCAGGCTTTGGTGAAATTTAAGAAAGTAGCAGCTGAGTTTCCTAAAACTCCCGAAGCTCTGGAAGCAGTTTCAACTGCAAGATTGATTTATGTTGATTCAGGAAAAGTGGATGAATATGCAACCTGGGTTCGTACGTTAGATTTTGTGGCAGTTACTGATGCCGAGTTGGATAATGATACTTATGATGCGGCTTTCAAACAATACAGTCAGAATAACAGCAAGCCGGCCATAAGTGGTTTTACAGGTTATGTAAGTAAGTTTCCAAAAGGAATGCATGCGCTTGAAGCAAACTTTTATCTGGCACAATTGTATTTTGCTGAAGGCTCAGAAACAAAATCGACAGCAAATTATCAGTATGTCGCTGATCAGCCAAGAAGTGAATTTACAGAGCAGTCGTTGAGCAGACTGGCACAAATTTTCCTAAAAGCAAAAGACTGTGATCAGTCGGTTCCGGTATTGGTGCGTTTAGAAAATGAAGCCGATTTTCCTCAAAATAAAAGCTTTGCACAGGCCAATCTGATGAAATGCTATTATGATAAGAAAGATTATGATAATGCTGTGGTGTATGCTGATAAAGTATTGCAAAATGCGAAAGCCGATGCAAACGTAAAAGCCGATGCTCAAATTATTGTCGCACGTGCAGCAATGCAGACCGGAAATGAAGATAAAGCCAAAGCAGCTTACGCGAAATTATCGGCAACTTCAAAAGGAGAATTAGCTGCGGAAGCTTTGTATTATGATGCTTATTTTAAAACCAAAGAAGGGAAATTTGATGCGTCGAATGTTTCTGTACAAAAGCTGGCTAAAAATTACTCGGCTTACAAATATTACGGAGCGAAAAGTTTAGTCCTGATGGCAAAAAATTTCTACGGATTAAAAGACAGTTATCAGGCCACCTATATTCTGGACAACGTCATTAACAATTTTACCGATTATCCGGATGTTGTGGAAGAAGCTAAGAAAGAATTAAGTGCGATAAAATTAGAAGAGTCTAAAACGAATTCTTCAATTACAAAATAGTTCATTTGGTGAAATGTGAAATATTGTCTGTGAAATCAGAATAACAGATAACATTTTACATCTCACAAAACACATTTTACAAAATATGACTTTACCTTTTTATATAATTGATGTTTTTGCGGATAAAAAATATGCCGGGAATCAGTTGGCGGTTTTTTTAGATGCTGAAAATTTAAGTTCAGAAGAAATGCAGCAGATGGCGCGAGAGATAAACTTCGCAGAAATCACATTCATAACAAAACTTGACCGGGAGAAAAATAAGGCCGAAATCAGAATATTCACACCGGCTCATGAAATGGAGTTTGCGGGACATCCCATAATTGGAACCTCCTGGGTTTTGATCAACAAAATATTTGAGAATTCCCCTGAAAACATAACATTAAATGTTCCCATTGGAGGAATTCCAATTCACCAGTCCGAAGATTTAATTTGGTTAAAAGCGGCACAGCCAAAATTTTGGGATATTTTTTCGAAAGAAGATTTCATATTATTCAGTAATCTGAAAAAGGAAGATTTCGAAAATCAATTTCCAATTCAGGAAGTGACAACCGGAAGCGCGTTTGTAATGGTGGGGCTTAGCAATAAAAAAGCACTGGAAAATTTGGTTTTAGATAAAGATAAAACCGATCAATGGATGAAGAGAAATTGCAAAACTTCTCATAGAGGTCTGTATTTCTATTATTTAGAAGATTCCAAATTGTTTAGCAGAATGCTGTGCGTCGAACACAATCAATTGGTTGAAGATGCAGCAACGGGAAGTGCAAGCACCTGTTTACAGGCTTTTCTGTTAAAATATCATTTGCCGCAAATTGAAATGATTAATTATCAGGGAGATTATATCAATCGTCCGTCGCAAATTTATTTTAAAGGAAAAGTAACCGAAAATCAGTTTGAGATTAAAATAGGGGGAAAAGCACAGTTTGTTGCAAAAGGAGATTGGGAAGTATAACAAATAGAAAAGTTAATAATGTAAAATGTTAATTGTGAAATGTGAACTGAAATGCATCTTACATTTTACAACTAACATTTCACAAAAAGAAATAAATATGAAAATTAATTGCCACAATAAAATCATCATTTTACTAGTATTGTTTGTTGTACAGCTTTCGTTTTCGCAAAAGAAAAACGAAACAATAGGAACAGAAACAGTAAACGTAGTAAAACCTTATTCTCCAACGATTTCAGATGCTTTTAAAGTGAAGGAAACACCTTCGCTTGACGATACCGGAAATCAGCCAAAAGAAACCATAAAATATAGTATTTTATCTGTTCCCGTGGCTTCTACATTCACACCTTCAAAAGGAAAGGCCGAAGGGGTTGAGAAATCTAAAAAAGAAAAACTGTTTAACAATTACGCGACATTAGGAGTAGGGAATTATGGGACTTTAAATGCTGAATTATTTGTCAATCAGGAGTTGGGGAATAACGATTATGTAGCAGGGATGTTTCGTCATCACTCCTCTCAGGGCGGAATTAAAGGGGTAGATCTAAACGATGAGTTTTACGATACAGCGTTAAATGTGGGCTATGGTGTAAACAATCGTGATATGTCCTGGAATGTTGATTTAGGCTATCAGAATCAATTGTACAACTGGTATGGTTTACCAGCTGATTTTGGAGCTACTTTGGCCGGACAAACCCGCGATGATTTAATAAGAGGAATAAATCCAAATCATTCTTATAACACCATTTCCGTAGGTGGTAATGTGGCTTTTACAGAGGGGATTTTCAGTAAGATCTCGACCAAGTTTACGCATTTCTCAGATAGTTTTTCATCGTCAGAAAATCGCTTCTATGTAAAACCTTCTTTTAAGGTAGAAGTGATGGATCAGTCTATTAATACCAATATTATTGTGGATCATGTTAGCGGATCTTTTGAACATAATTATACGCATGATAATACAGCTCCATTAAAATACAGTCTGACGAATTTCGGAATTGAACCAAGTTTTGTGATTTTAGAAAATGACTGGACATTGGAGTTAGGAGCGGGATTGTTTTACGGTCTGGATTCTGAAAATAGCGGAAACAAGTTTTATATTTATCCGAAAGTGAATGCTTCCTATAAACTGGTAGGAGATTTGATGATTTTCTATACAGGAGTCAACGGCGGTTTAAATCAAAATTCTTATGCTGATTTGGTGACAGGGAATCCGTTTTTATCTCCAACGCTTCATATGAAACCGACTAACAATCAGTACACTGTTTTTGCAGGTTTAAAAGGAAAGCTGGCCAATAATATCAATTACAATCTTACTGGTTCTTATCTAAACGAAAAAGACAAAGTCTTATACAAAGGCAATGATTACACAGAAGATTTCTCTAACCAAAATTATGCTTTTGGGAACTCATTTGGAGTGGTTTATGACGATGTGAGGACTTTCCGTTTCTATGGAGAATTAAAAGCCGATTTTTCTCAAAATGTCTCTTTCGGAATCAACGGAACTTTTAACAGTTATAAATTTGATGGTACAGAAGCATGGAATTTACCGACTATGAAATTGAGTTCTAATTTGGACGTAAATATTACCAAACAATGGTATGCAGGACTGAATGTTTTCTATGTGGGAGAGCGTAAAGACATGCAATCCAATCTGAATTTAGGAACAGATCCGGTGATTACAACACTAAAAAGTTATTTTGACGCCAATGCACATTTAGGGTATAAATACAACGAACGTTTGACTTGTTTTTTAAAGCTTAATAATATTGGAAATCAAGCTTACGAAAAATGGCTGAATTATCCGGTACAAGGATTTCAGGTAGTCGTTGGAGCAAACTACAAATTCGATTTTTAAAAGAGATTTTCAGAAAGCTATAAAGTTTTTGAGCCGCGAATTCACAAAGTAATTAGGATTATTAGTGAATTCGCGGCTCACTTTTTTTGAGACTGTATAAAACCTTTGCATCTTTGTAATTAATAACAGTAGTACCTCAAAAAAATGGAAATTAAACTGAGACAAGAAAATGAAAAGGACCACAAAAGTGTTTTCACCTTAATTGAAAAAGCTTTTGAAAAGGAAGAATATAGCGATCACAAAGAACAATTTTTGGTCGAAAGATTAAGAAAATCAGCTGCTTTTATTCCGGAACTATCAATTGTTGCCGAAGTGGAGAATGAAATTGTCGGACATATTTTATTGACAAAGTTAGAAATCAGTAACGATACGGCATCTTTTGAATCTTTGGCACTGGCACCGGTTTCTGTACTGCCTGAATTTCAGGGAAAGGAATCGGTTCAAAACTGATACTGTACAGCCATAAAGTAGCAAAAGAGTTGGGTTATAAATCGATTATATTATTAGGACATCCCGATTATTATCCGAGATTTGGTTACGAACTTTGTGAAAAGCACCATATCGAAATGCCTTTTGAGGTTCCTGCAGAGAATTGCATGGTCATCGCTTTAACCGAAAACGGATTATCAGGAGTACACGGGAAAGTCATTTATCCGACTGCTTTTTTTGAGTAAAAAGGGTAAGCTTTTTTTAACTGCTTTTTGCGATCTTTAGAACTTCGTGACAAAAGATGATTTTGACTACGAAAGAACTGTATACCTCATTTCAAAATATAGTGAATGATGAAAGTATTTAAAATTCTTGAAACCTATAAAACACAATATGAAAATCCTATTATTCTTCATACGGGCGAGACTGTAAAATTAGGAGAAGAGGAGAAAGAAGAAAAGTGGAAAGGATGGATTTGGGCCGAAAATGAAGTCAACAAAGGTTGGGTACCGTTACAGATACTCGAAATTTCTTTGGATAAAAAGGAGGCAAAAGTTTTAGAATACTACACGGCAAAAGAATTGAATGTTGATAAGGATGATGAAATTGTAAAAATTAAAAGCTTAAACGGTTGGACTTGGGTGCGGAAAATCGTGAATAATGAGGAAGGATGGATTCCCGATGAAATAATCGGTTAAAATATAAAAAGAAAACCTTTGTACCTCTTTATCTTTGCACCTTGTACCTCAGAATCTCAGTACCTCAAAAAAATGACTTTTAAACAAAAAATACACTCACATTACCTGCAAATGGTTCAGGACCGAATAGATGTTTTTAGAGACATGATTTCGGCTTTAACCGAAGATTCTAAAAACGATGCCAAAGGTTCTGCCGGAGACAAACATGAAACGGCTTTGTCGATGATGCACATTGAGCAGGAAAAACTCACCAATAAATTGAAAGAAGGGATTGCTCAAAAAGCGATTTTAGATAAAATAGATGCCTTAAAAACTACTGAAAATATCATTTCGGGAAGTTTGGTGAAAGCCAACGGAATTTATTTGTATGTAAGTGTAGCGCTTCCTAAAATCAATATTGAGGGTACAAATGTTATTGCGCTTTCGCCACAATCGCCTTTAGGAGCCCATTTAATGGGAAACAAAATTGGGTTTACTTTTGAAATTAACGGAACGAAATATCTAATTCAGGAAATTAGTTAAATGGATTACCTTTATTTAATATGCAGCTTCTCTTTGTTTGGAGCTGCTTTTTTTTGCTTAAACTTTTTTAAATCTAAATGTGTCGTTCCTCTGGAACTTTGCTTTGATGATTGTTTTTTTTCAACGGATTAAAATCCGTTGCTATAAAAATATCGAGCCGAAGGCTCTTGTATATTACTCTTTTGGAACTTTGTTTAGGTGATTGCTTTTTTTCAACGGATTAAAATCCGTTGCTACAATATGTATCGAGCCTAAGGCTCTTGTACATCACTCTTTCGAAACTTTGTCTCGATAATTGTTTTTTCAATAGATTAAAATTCTCTGCTTAGATATGTGTAGAGAGCCGGGTTTTTATGCAAAAGTTCCGAAGGAACGCTTTATTTTGTAACGACGGATTTCAATCCGTCGAAAAGGTATAAACACGAGCCATAAGTTCCGTAGGAACGACCCATATAAAATCTGTCAATCTTTGGGCGACTTGGTTAGAAATCTCAGTATGAACTATAATAACAATTCCAGAACCGTTTTTATTCGTCTCTCTTTCGAAACTTTGTTTAGGTGATTTTTTTTCAACGGATTAAAATTCTCTGTTGCAATATATGTCGAGTTTAAGGTTTTTATGCAAAAGTTCTGAAGGAACGCTTTATTTTGTAACGACGGATTTCAATCCGTCGAAAAGGTATAAAAACGAGTCATAAGTTCCGTAGGAACGACCCATATGAAATCTGTCAATGATTCTGAGATATCGTGTAATTTAACCTAAAGATCGTTCTTTGGATTTGCGTTTTTTGTTTTTATCAAACCTGAAATTGAAATTTTTAAGTTTGAGGCTTTTTTAAATGCTGAAATTTTATGTTTTATATGTAAAAATGTATTTTTAGTTTTAAATTGTAATTAAAATAGCGATATGTGTTTTTCAATTATAACTGATATTGCATCTTTGCTTTATCAAAATGAAGTTTAAAAATAAAAATATAGCGTTATGTGTGGAATTGTATGTGCCTTTGATCTAAAGCAAAAAGCCGAAACTTTAAGACCTCAAGTATTAGAGATGTCTAAAATTATCCGTCACCGTGGACCGGACTGGAGCGGAATTTATAGCAATGATAAAGCAATTTTATCACACGAGCGTTTGGCAATCGTAGATCCGGCTTCAGGAAAGCAACCTTTATTTACGGAGGATAGAAAATTGGTTTTGGCTGCAAATGGTGAAATTTACAACCACAGAGAATTACGCAAACAGTTTCAGGGAAAATACAACTTCCAGACTGAAAGTGACTGTGAAGTGATCTTGGCACTTTACCGAGAAAAAGGACCTCATTTTGTAGATGAAATGAACGGAATTTTCGGATTCGCAATCTATGATGTTGAGAAAGACGAGTATTTCATTGCCCGTGATCACATGGGAATTATTCCATTGTATATTGGTTGGGATCAGCATGGAACTTTTTATGTTGCTTCTGAATTAAAAGCTTTAGAAGGATACTGTACAAAAATCCAATTGTTTCCTCCAGGACATTATATGACAAGCAAAGATGGCGAATTTGTACAATGGTACAAAAGAGACTGGACAGAATATGAGGCGGTAAAAGATAACGAAACCAGTATTCCTGAAATCAAGAAAGCGCTTGAAGCAGCAGTTCACAGACAATTGATGAGTGATGTTCCTTACGGTGTTTTACTTTCCGGAGGTTTAGATTCGTCTATCACTTCGGCGGTAGCCAAAAAATTTGCGCAAAAACGTATTGAGTCAGATGATACTACTGATGCCTGGTACCCTCAGTTGCACTCTTTCTCAGTAGGATTGGAAGGTTCTCCTGATTTAGCGGCAGCACAGGTGGTTGCCAAACATATCGGAACAATTCACCACGAAATTAAATTTACCATTCAGGAAGGATTAGATGCTGTTCGTGATGTTATTTACAACTTAGAAACCTATGATGTAACCACCGTTAGAGCGTCAACCCCAATGTGGTTAATGGCGAGAGTGATCAAATCAATGGGAATCAAAATGGTCTTGTCAGGTGAGGGAGCAGATGAGTTGTTTGGAGGTTACTTGTACTTTCATAAAGCACCAAATGCGAGAGAATTTCACGAAGAAAACGTTCGTAAATTAGGCAAACTGCACATGTACGATTGTCTTCGCGCCAATAAAAGTTTAGCGGCTTGGGGAATTGAAGGACGTGTTCCGTTTTTAGATAAAGAATTTATGGATGTGGCAATGCGAATCAACCCTCAGGATAAAATGATCAACAAAGAGCATCCTATGGAAAAATGGGTGGTTCGTAAAGCTTTTGAAGACATGTTGCCTGAAAGTGTTGCCTGGAGACAAAAAGAACAGTTTTCGGATGGTGTTGGATACAGCTGGATTGATACTTTGAAAGAAGTGGTAGCCGTAGAAGTTTCGGATGAGCAATTGGCAAACGCAAAATATAAATTCTCATTGCAGACACCAACATCGAAAGAAGAGTATTACTATCGTTCGATTTTTGCAGAACATTTTCCAAGTGATGCCGCGGCGTTATGTGTACCTCAGGAAGCCAGTGTCGCCTGCAGTACAAAAATTGCTTTGGAATGGGATGAAGCTTTCAAAAACATGAACGACCCATCAGGAAGAGCTGTGGCAAGCGTGCATGATGATGCTTACGCGAAAGCATAAACAAGTATTTTTAGAATTAGTATATATATTTCCGAAAGACGTTCTCAGTACTGAGGGCGTTTTTCTTGTCTTGTAGTGTTAAATGATGTTATTTCAGTTAGTTAAATGTATTTTTGGAAAATAGTTTGACTTTCTTTTTTATATTTGACATTCGCTGAAATAAAAATGAAAAGAACTAAAAATGTAGCTTATTAAGTACATAAAGTCAGAAATAATATTTAGCTTAGCCGAACATTAGAAAAACATAAGATATTTGATTAACTGATTTAATATCGGTAAAAAATAGAGAATAATAAAAAAAATAGAACAGTATGTCTGGATTATTAGCTGTTATTGGTAAAGGAAAGGACCCGCAACTCGTAAAAGAGCTTTCCGCAAGGATGTCCCATCGTGGTCCCGATGAAAGCGATTTGCATATTATGGAAAATGGCAGTATTATTTGCCATGAAAGCTTGTCGATTATTGATTTAAAATCAGGAAAGCAGCCTATTCAGGGAACTAATAAGGCCTGGATGGTGCATGACGGAGAAATCTATAACTATCAGGAACTAAAAGATACAGTTTTAAAAGAGCATACCTTCAGAACAAAATCGGATTCAGAAGTTATCGTGCATTTGTACGAAGAATTTGGATACAAGTTTTGTAATATGTTGGATGGCGATTTTGCTTTTGTAATTATCGACGGCGATAATTATATAGCTGCCAGAGATGCAGTAGGTGTAAAACCTTTATATTATGGATTAGACGAGAGAGGAAGAATTTATTTTTCATCAGAGATGAAGTCCATTTCAGATCAGTGTAAATCCTTTTCGACTTTTCCTCCCGGACATTATTATACGGGTAAAACGGGTTTTGTAAAATATTACAATCCGGAATATGAGGACCATTCAAATGCTATTCAAAAATTAAATTTAGATTTAATTCGGGAGACTTTAATCGAAGCAACCCGCAAACGTTTAATGAGCGAAGTTCCTGTTGGAGTATTACTTTCCGGAGGATTAGATTCGTCATTAACATCGGCGATTGCTGCCCGTTTATTGAAAGAAAACGGTGAAAAACTACATTCATTTTCTATTGGTTTGGATGCTGATGCACCCGATAACAAAGCGGCCAGAGCAGCGGCAGCGTTTTTAGGTACAGAACACCATGAAATACATTTTACGGTAGAAGAAGGAGTTGAAATTTTGGAAAAAGTAATCTATCATATTGAGACTTATGATATTATTTCAGTACGATCCGGAGTACCAATGTATTTGCTGTCAAAGGCGATTGCTGATAAAGGAATTAAAGTAATTCTTTCGGGTGAAGGTGCCGATGAAGTTTTTGGAGGTCATTTGTATTTTAGAAATGCACCATCAGCACAAGAGTTTCAGGATGAAACAATCGAAAGAGTACAAAAAATGTTTACCGCTGATTTGTTACGTGCCGATAAAATACCAATGGCACATGGATTAGAAGCGAGAATACCATTTTTGGATAAAGAATTTTTAGAAGCTGCAATTCGAATTAAAACCGAAGAAAAACAGCCAAAAACATACGATGGAATTGAAAAATACATTTTAAGAAAAGCATTTGATACACCAGAGAATCCGTATTTGCCTGAGGAAGTTTTATGGAGACAGAAAGAACAGTTTTCGGATGGAGTAGGATACAGCTGGGTGGATGAATTGATTGACTACTGCGCCGGACAGGTTTCGGACGAGCAGCTGGCGGGAGCAAGTGCCGAATTTCCGTATAATTCGCCAACAACCAAAGAAGCTTATTTGTACAGATCGATTTTTCATAAGTATTACCCACAAGTCAGCGCCGCACATACCGTTAGAAAATGGATTCCAAGATGGCAGGAAAATCAGGACCCAAGTGGAAGAGCGAACGCAGCACACGTAAAAGCAGGTGTTGAAACTTCGAAAGCCGGAGTTACCGTTTAAAAGGTGAAACCTGGGAATAAATTAATATAAAAAATCCGGAAAGATATTTAATAGATCTCTCCGGATTTTTTTTGTGATATAAATTTCTAAAAACCATGTTAATACGATGCAGCCTGTTTAGGAAAAATACTATATTTGGCTACCATTAAAAACTAACCTTATTTAAAATTACCTATGAGAAATTTATTGTTTAGTAGTATTTTATGCTGCTCATTTGCGTCCTTAAGTGCTGTTTATGCACAAAAGGCTGACGTGCCAAAGTATATTAAAAATGTTGAAGGAGTCAAAGAGTATTCCTTAAATAACGGATTGAAAGTTCTTTTAATTCCGGATGCCTCGCAAAGTAATATGGTTGTAAATATTGTTTACAATGTGGGCTCCAGAAATGAGGGGTACGGAGAGAAGGGGATGGCCCATTTATTAGAACACATGCTTTTTAAAAGTACGAAGAATTTAGGAGATATCAAAAAAATGCTTTCCGAAAAAGGAGGGGCTGCCAATGGAACCACTTGGTTAGACCGTACTAATTATTATGAAGTTTTCCCATCCAGTGATGAAAATCTGAAATGGAGTATTGAAATGGAAGCAGACCGAATGATCAATGCGACCATTTTACAAACAGATTTAGATAAGGAGTTTTCTGTAGTTAGAAACGAGTTTGAAATAGGCGAAAACAACCCTGACGGTGTTTTGCAGGAAAGAGTACTTTCTGCGGCTTATTTATGGCACAATTACGGAAAAAGTACCATCGGAAGTAAAGAAGATATTGAGCGCGTAAAGGCAAAAACATTACGCGTTTTCTACGAAAAGTACTATCAGCCGGACAACTCAACTTTAATAATTGCCGGAAAATTTGATGAGAAAAAAGCTTTGCAATACGTAGGTCAGTATTTTGGTAGTATTCCAAAACCGAAAAGAGTTTTAGATAAAACCTATACCATAGAGCCTGCGCAGGATGGTGAAAAATATGTGGAGTTGAAAAGAGCGGGTGACAGTAAAAATATTGGCGCTTTATACCATACTGCAGCTTACGCAGACAAAGATTATGCTGCCATTGATGCTTTGGGCGAGATTTTAACGGCCGATCCATCAGGTTATTTGTATAAAGCTTTAGTTGAAACTCAAAAAATATCCAGTATTTATTATTGGCAGCCGACCACCAGAGATGCTAGTTTTGTGTACTTTGGAGTAGCTGTTCCTAATGACAAAGATGTTGTAGCGACAAAAGAATTAGTGAGAGCCGAATTGGATAAAATAGGAGCTATTAAATATACAGACGAAGATGTAAGCAGAGCTAAGGCTAAACTGATCAAGCAAATTGAAGGAATAAAAAACAACACTGTTTCTTTTGCTATTAATCTTACCGAAATTATTGGAGCAGGAGATTACAGATTAGGATTTTTATACAGGGATGCAATCGAAAATCTGACGAAAGAAGACGTACAAAGAGTTGCAGAGAAATATTTTAAAAGCAATAACAGAACCGTTGGAGTATTCATTCCTTCAAAAGACGAACAAAGAGTTAAGCCGGTAGAGTATACAGACGAACAATTGTTAGCCTTTACTAAAGATTACAAAGGGAAAGCTCTTGAAAAAGAAGCGGCTCCGTTTGAAGCTTCTATCAAGAATTTAAAACAAAATTTTGTAGAAGGAAAGTTGAGCAATGGTGCAAAGTATGGCTTGATTAAAAAAGAAATCAAAGGAGGAAAAGTTCAGGCAAGCTTTAAATTTCCGGTAAGTAATGAAAAGGATTTAGCCGGAAAATCAGATGTAGGGGCTATTTTGGCTCAGTTGTTAAAAACGGGTACTACTAGCAGAACAAAAGAGCAAATCAGTGATCGTTTAGATCAATTGAAGTCAAGTTTGTATTTTGATTTTTCAGAACAAACCTTGTCCGTAACGGTTCATACCTACAAAGAAAATTTTAAAGAAGTAATGGATATTTTAGGAGATCTGCTGGTTAATGCTACTTTTCCTCAAAATGAGCTAACGAAAACGATTAGCGAATACAACACCTACTTAGAATCGAGTTTAAACGATCCTCGTTCTGTGGCATTTATAGAACTTTCAAGACAAACTTCTAAATATTCGAAAGAGAGTATTTTTTATACGTCAACTGTTCAGGAGCAAATGGACGCTTACAAAAAGATAAAACAAACCGAAATTGTTGATTTCTATAAAAACATTTTAGGAGGAAACAACGGAGTTGGAACTGTAGTTGGAGATTTAGACGCTAAATCGACCGCTCAGATTTTAGAGAGTACTTTTGGAAAATGGAATTCGAAATCAAAGTATGAAAAGGCAGTACCTGTATTTTTCGAAACTCAGAAAGCAGACAAAGACTATATCACACCGGATAAGGAAAATGCCGTTGCGGTAGGGAAAATTAGTTTTAAAATGAATCAGAAAGATGCTGAATACCCGGCATTTGTAATGGCAAATGAAATTTTAGGAAGCGGAGGCTTTTTGACTGCCAGAATTCCGATGCGATTGAGAGAAAAAGAAGGAATCAGTTATGGAGCAGGATCTTTTGTAAATGTACCCATTACAAATGATGTTGCTTATTGGGCCTACTACGCTTTCTTAAATCCAACGAAAAAAAATGCAGTTGAAGTTGCTGCCAAAGAGGAAATTGCTAAAGCATTAAAAGACGGTTTTACGGCCGAAGAATTAAAAACAAATTTGGTAAGCTGGCTTAATGAAAGAAAAACCAGATTAGGTGATGACGGAACTTTAGCAACTTTGACAAATACCTATCTGCAATACGGAATTCCTTTGGAAGATTATGATACTCTTGAAAGTAAAGTAAAAGCACTAAAAGTAGAAGAGGTAAATGCTGTGGTGAGAAAGTATATAAGCTTAGACAAAATGACTTCTATTTATGCAGGAGATTTTAATAAGAAACAATAAAGTTTAGGGGATTTAAATTCCAAAATTGAAATTCCAAATTCCAATTTTTAGGGATTTAAAATTTATAGAAACCGAAATGCATTTTATAATGTTATTTCGGTTTTTTTATGCTGTTTGAAAAATAATTTAGGTTTTATAAATGCAATTGAATTTTTTACCGCCTTTTTAATTTTTGGAATTTAGAATTTGAAAAAAAATGGAATTTGGAATTTGAATTTTGGAATTTAAGAAATTTTGAATTTAAGTCTTCTTTTAGGCTTATTTTTGGGTTTTTAAGACAATTGTGTTAATAACTTACCCGCTTTAAATGGTAATTTAACGGATATATAATTTGCGTTTTTATATATTTGCGTGTTAGACAATAAATACATTTTTTAGAATAAATTATATGAGCGAAGAAATCAAGAAGAACAATTATTCAGCAGATAGTATTCAGGCATTAGAAGGAATGGAGCACGTAAGAATGCGTCCATCGATGTATATTGGAGATGTGGGGGTTCGAGGGCTACATCATTTGGTTTATGAGGTTGTTGATAACTCTATTGATGAGGCGATGGGAGGACATTGTGATACCATTGGTGTTGCAATAAACGAAGACGGATCAGTAACAGTTGAAGATAACGGTCGTGGTATTCCAGTTGATTTACATAAAAAAGAAGGAGTTTCGGCGCTTGAGGTTGTAATGACTAAAATTGGTGCCGGGGGTAAATTTGATAAAGATTCTTATAAAGTTTCCGGAGGTTTGCACGGGGTTGGGGTTTCGGTTGTAAATGCCCTTTCCGTTCACATGAAGTCTACCGTTTTTAGAGAAGGAAAAATCTACGAGCAGGAGTACGAAAGAGGAAAATCATTATATCCGGTAAAACAAATCGGAGAAACAGATAAAAGAGGTACACGTCAGACATTTTACCCTGATAACACCATCTTTACTCAAACTACAGAGTTCTCTTATGATACTTTATCAGCTCGTATGCGTGAGCTTTCTTTCTTAAACAAAGGAATCACCATTACATTTACGGATAAAAGAGAAGTAGATGAAAAAGGAGAATTTAAAAGCGAAGTGTTTCATTCAGATGAAGGTCTTAAAGAATACATTCGTTATTTAGATGGTAACCGTGAGCCAATTATTTCGCACGTAATCAGCATGGATCACGAAAAAGGTGAGATTCCGGTTGAGGTTGCTTTGATTTACAACACCAGTTATACCGAGAATATTTTCTCTTATGTAAATAACATCAACACACACGAAGGAGGAACGCATTTACAAGGTTTTAGAAGTGGTTTGACAAGAACCCTGAAAAAATATGCAGATGCATCCGGAATGTTGGATAAGTTGAAATTCGAAATTGCGGGAGATGACTTCCGTGAAGGATTAACCGCTATTATTTCGGTAAAAGTGGCAGAGCCTCAATTCGAAGGTCAGACCAAAACAAAATTAGGAAACAGAGAAGTAGTTTCTCCGGTTTCTCAGGCTGTTGGAGAAATGTTAGAGAACTATTTGGAAGAAAATCCAAATGATGCCCGAATCATTATCCAAAAAGTAATTCTGGCTGCTCAAGCCCGTCACGCTGCTAAAAAAGCGCGTGAAATGGTACAGCGTAAAACCGTAATGGGTGGCGGTGGATTGCCAGGAAAACTATCCGATTGTTCGGAGCAGGATCCTGCAAGATGTGAGGTTTACTTAGTCGAGGGAGATTCGGCTGGTGGAACAGCAAAACAAGGTCGTGATCGTAACTTTCAGGCGATTTTACCATTGCGTGGTAAGATTCTGAATGTAGAGAAAGCGATGCATCATAAAGTATTCGAAAACGAAGAGATTCGTAACATCTTTACCGCTTTGGGAGTTACCGTTGGTACAGCAGAAGACAGTAAAGCTTTGAATCTTGAAAAACTAAGATACCACAAAGTAATCATCATGTGTGATGCGGATGTCGATGGTAGTCACATTTCTACCTTAATATTAACATTCTTCTTCCGTTTCATGAAAGAGTTGATCGAAGAAGGTCACGTTTATATCGCTGCACCACCTTTATACTTAGTTAAAAAAGGAAACAAAAAAGAATATGCGTGGAATGATGTTCAACGCGATCAGGCCAATGAGAGAATGGGTGGAAGCGCCGCGATTCAGCGTTATAAAGGTCTTGGAGAGATGAACGCGGAACAATTGTGGGAAACAACAATGGATCCGAACTTCAGAACTTTACGTCAGGTAACCATTGACAGTCTGGCTGAAGCCGACAGAGTTTTCTCTATGCTTATGGGGGATGAAGTACCACCACGTAGAGAATTTATCGAGAAAAATGCAGTTTACGCTAATATCGATGCGTAATAAATTTTAATCATCAATTCGTTTAATTGTTTAAATTTACTTAAACGATTAAACGAATTGTCGATTTATCAAATACACAAACAAATTAATTAATAACCGATAAAGTATAAAATATGAAAGTTACCATTGTAGGAGCAGGAAATGTTGGAGCTACATGTGCAGATGTTATTTCTTATAGAGGAATTGCTAGCGAAGTAGTGTTGTTGGATATTAAAGAAGGTTTTGCCGAAGGGAAAGCGTTGGATATTATGCAATGCGCCACAAATACAGGTTTTAATACCAAAGTATCTGGGGTGACCAATGATTATTCTAAAACTGCCGGAAGTGATGTAGTAGTCATCACATCAGGAATTCCAAGAAAACCAGGAATGACTCGTGAAGAATTAATAGGTATAAATGCAGGAATTGTAAAAACAGTTGCCGAAAATGTATTGAAACATTCTCCGGACACTATAATAGTTGTGGTTTCTAATCCGATGGATACAATGACGTATTTAGCATTGAAATCTACCGGAGTACCAAAAAACAGAATTATTGGTATGGGTGGAGCTTTAGATAGTTCACGTTTCAGAACCTATCTTTCTTTGGCTTTGGATAAACCGGCTAACGATATTTCGGCAATGGTTATTGGTGGTCATGGTGATACAACGATGATTCCGTTAACCCGTTTAGCGTCTTATAATGGAATTCCGGTAAGCGAATTTCTTTCAGAAGAAGCCTTACAAAAAGTAGCTGCTGACACTATGGTTGGAGGAGCAACTCTTACAGGTCTTTTGGGAACATCGGCCTGGTATGCGCCAGGGGCTTCTGTGGCTTATTTGGTAGACAGTATTTTAAATGATCAGAAAAAAATGATCGCCTGTTCTGTTTTTGTGGAAGGAGAGTATGGACAAGAGGATATCTGCATAGGAGTGCCATGTATAATTGGTAAAAACGGAGTAGAAGAAATTTTAGACATTCAGTTAAACGATCAGGAAAAAGAGCTGTTTGCAAAAAGTGCAGCTGCGGTCAGAAGCATGAATGATGCTCTAAAATCGATTTTAGTATAACGAATTTCGTAAAAAAAGGAAAAGGCTGCACTTTTGCAGTCTTTTTTTTGAGATTAATTAATAAATAAATTGGTTAATCTTTTCGTTAATTATATATTTGCTCGGTTTAAAAAAAATGTTGTAATTCGTGATCTCGATTTTTTAGTTTTAAAAACTCACGTCAGGGCTTATTTTATGGGACTTTAAAACAAAAACAAACAATAAAACATAATTAATTTTTAGTAATAATGCAGAATAAAGGACTTATTAAATTTTTCGCAATTCTATTTGCATTGGTAAGTATTTACCAACTCTCGTTCACTTTTGTGGCCAATAACGTCAAAAGTGAAGCTAAAGCTTTTGCAGGAGATAATCCTGATAAAGAATTAAAATATTTAGATTCTATTGGAAAAGAGAAAGTGTTAAACCTTGGTTTTACTGATTTTACTTATAATGAAGTAAAAAACAAACAACTTAACAAAGGTCTTGACTTAGAAGGAGGAATCAACGTGATTCTTCAAATTTCGGTTAAAGACGTTTTGAAAGGATTAGCAAACAATTCTAAAAATCCAGTATTTAATAAATCATTAGCTGATGCAACTGCAAATTTAGAAGGAAACAAAACCTATTTAAATAAGTTCTTTGAAGCTTTTGAGGCTAACTCAAAAGGGACAGTGAAATTAGCTTCACCTGATATTTTTGCAAACAGAAGTTTACAAGGAGAAGGTGGTGTAGATTTTCAAATGTCTGATGCGCAAGTACAAAAAGTAATTAAGAAAAAAGTAGATGAGTCTATCGAAAGTGCTTACAAAGTACTTAGAGAGCGTATCGACAAATTTGGTGTAACGCAACCAAACATCCAAAAATTAGGAGAAACAGGAAGAATCTTAGTAGAGCTTCCAGGGGCTAAGGATGTAGACAGAATCAAAAAATTATTAGGAGGAAAAGCTCAGTTAGAGTTTTGGGAGACTTTTAAAATCGAAGAAATCGGTAACTTTTTAGTAGCGACTAACGAAGCTTTAAAAAAGACTGAAATCAAAAAAACAGAGACTAAAACTGTTGTTAAAGATTCATTAAATGCATTATTAACGGATAACGCTAAAGATTCAGTAGATACTAAAAAAGGAAACAACCCATTATTTGACAAAATGTTAGGTCAGGGTGGTGGACCAGTTTTAGGATACTTTGCTCCTAAAGATACAGCTACTGTAAACAACTATTTTAAAAGAGCTGACATCAGAATTTTATTGGGTGCTGACCAACACAATGCAAAATTTGTGTGGAGTAAACCAACTACTATTAAAGATGCAAAAGGAAAAGATATTGAAGCAGTTGAATTATATGCTTTAAAAGGAAACAGAGACAATGTTCCTGCAATGAGCGGTGGTGTTGTTACAGATGCAAAAGATACATTTGACCAATTAGGAAAACCAGCTGTTTCTATGCAAATGAACAGCCAGGGAGCTAAAGTTTGGGAAGAATTAACAGGAAGAGCATTCTCTCAAAAAGGATATATTGCTATTGTTTTAGATAATATCGTTTACTCTGCGCCAGGTGTTACAAGTGGACCAATTGCAGGTGGAAGATCTGAAATTACAGGTTCTTTTGATGTAGCGGAAACTAAAGATTTAGCTAACGTATTAAACGCAGGTAAATTACCAGCTTCTGCAGATATTATTCAGTCAACAGTTGTAGGGCCATCTTTAGGTCAGGCTGCAATTGATGCAGGTACAATTTCTTCTGTATTAGGATTTTTATTAGTTTGTTTATGGATGGTGTTCTATTATGGTAAAGCAGGTTGGTATGCTAACCTTGCCTTATTATTGAACTTACTTTTCTTATTTGGAATTATGGCAAGTTTTGGTTTTGTATTAACATTACCAGGTATTGCAGGTATCGTATTAACATTAGGTACAGCGGTAGATGCGAACATTATTATATTTGAAAGAGCTAAAGAAGAATTACGTGAAGGAAAATCATTGTCAGAAGCAGTTGTAGCTTCTTACGGATGGCACGGAGCAATGCGTTCTATTATCGACGCAAACGTTACTCACGTTTTAACTGGTGCGATCTTATTCATTTTTGGTACAGGACCAATTAAAGGTTTTGCTTTAACATTATTGATTGGTATCGTAACTTCATTGTTTACTTCAATCTTTATTGCAAGAATTTTTATTGACAGAAACATTGCTGGAAAAGGAGATTTAACATTCTCTACAAACATTACTAAAAACTGGTTTACAAACTTCCACTTTGACTTTATTAAGATTAAGAAATTTACTTACATCTTCTCTTCAATTGTAGTTGTAGTGAGTTTAGTTTCTATCTTCTTCGTAAACGGATTAGATGAAGGTGTTGATTTTGTTGGAGGAAGAACATTCCAGGTGAAATTTGAAAAACCAATTGATGCTACTGTAGTATCAGATGAATTATCTGCTTCTTTTGGTACTCCGGTTGAGGCTAAAATTTTAGGTGATGATGATCAGTTGAAAATCACAACTAAATATAAAATTAAAGAAGACGGTGTAGCTGTTGATGAAGAAGTGAATCAAATTTTATACAAGTCGTTAGCGAAATATTTCCCTAACACTTCTTATGAAAAATTCATCAACTCATTTGATGGTAAGAGAATTGGAGTAGTGCAACAATCTAAAGTTGGAGCTTCTATTTCTGAGGATATCAAAACAAACTCTTACTGGGCTGTATTAGGTGCAATGGCAGTTATTTTCTTATACTTAATGATCTCTTTCCGTAAATGGCAATATTCATTAGGTGCGATTGCAGCGGTAGCGCATGACGTTATCTTTGTATTAGGAATCTACTCTTTATGTTATAAATTCATGCCTTTCCACATGGAAATGGATCAGCACTTTATTGCGGCTATCCTTACTGTAATTGGTTACTCTATGAACGATACTGTAATTGTATTTGACAGAATTAGAGAGTTTATCATCGGAAACCGTAAAGGAAGTTTTGAAGATATCGTAAACGCATCTATTAACACTACATTGTCAAGAACGTTGAATACGTCATTAATGATGATCATCGTATTATTAACAATGTTTATCTTTGGTGGAGAATCTATCAGAGGATTTATCTTTGCCATGTTAATTGGTATTGTGGTAGGAACTTATTCATCATTATTTATTGCTACACCAGTATTGGTTGATACAATTTCAAGTGATGATAAACACACAATCGAAGACAAGCACAACGCATAATTAAATGCTTAAGTTATAGAAAAAGATCCGGTGAAAACCGGATCTTTTTTTTGTTATATTTAGTTTAGTAAAAAGAAGTGCCTATGAGTAGAAAACTACTATTGTTTTTAATTATTTTTTTTGGCGTATTTAAGGTTTCAGGGCAAGTTAAAAAGGAAAAACTGGCGCTGGGTGTTAACTATGGTTTTGGCAGTGAGTTTAACAACAGAAACTATACTTTTACCAATCAATTTTATAAAATTGAGTTGTACTACCGGGTAAAAGAAACACGGCATTTTCAGTTTGAAATTTTAATTCAGCCGGAAGTTAATTTTGGAAGGCACCAATTGTTGAACTTTTATTTTGTAAAACCAGAAGAGCCGGATTATCTTGAAAAGAGAGAAGAATATACCAAGCTGAAAGACGTACATGAGTATGTGTTAAATCTTGGTTTTTTAGTCAGAAAGCCGATTGGTAAGGTTTTTTCGGTTTATGCTTTAGGAAGTATTGGGCCTCTGATAACGGACCGGGACACCGAAAGATTGTCGGCGGGTTTTGCTTTTGCAGATGTTTTTGCGCTGGGTTTCTCGGTTCAAGCAGAACAGCTACGGTTTGATATTCGTTCAGGGATTCGGCACGTCTCAAACGCCGGACTAAATAGTGAAAACGCAGGATTTAACACGCGAAATATTGAATTTGGTATTTCGTATTGTTTGTAAAAAGAAACGCCCGATATTGGACATATCGGGCGTTTCTTTTGTTTTTTTGTATTGTTATTAAGATTCCGCTAAAGGATTTCTTTGTGCTCTTATGATAAAGAAAAGGCCAATAATAATAAACGGAATGCTTAGCCATTGTCCGGTGGAGAAAAGGCCTAATTCGTTCTCA
Source organism: Flavobacterium sp. T12S277 (assembly GCF_048514875.1). NCBI lineage: Bacteria > Pseudomonadati > Bacteroidota > Flavobacteriia > Flavobacteriales > Flavobacteriaceae > Flavobacterium > Flavobacterium sp. T12S277. Next base: position 210,876 of record NZ_JBLYEG010000003.1, read on the forward strand.
AATCCACCCTGACTTTCTTTTACAAATTCAACGACAAAACGTACTGCAAATAAAAGAACCAGGAACAGTCCGAACAATAATCCTGATTTCAGTCTGGCATTCGTTTTCCAGTATAAGAAAAACAAAACAGCAAAAACAAATACATATAAAATTGCTTCATACAATTGTGTTGGGTGTTTTGCCGGAACCTGAGCCAGTAAGTCAGCAAATTTAGGATCGGTTGCAATAGCAGTATAAGCCGCTTTTGGATCTGCTATTTGCGTAGCATTTACCGCTTCGTTTTTGCTGAATTGATCGTGTAAAAAACGAATTCCGAAAGCAGAAGTCGTTTCATGTCCGATAATTTCAGAATTGAAAAAGTTTCCTAAACGAACAAAAATAGCGCCACTGGCAACCGGAATTACCACACGGTCCAAAATCCATAATAAAGGACGTTTGAGGATCATTTTGCTGTAATAATACATCGCAACAATAATGGCAATAGCAGCACCATGGCTGGCTAATCCCTGAAAGCCGGTAAATTCGAATTTTGGTTCAAATCTAACCGGTAAAAATATCTCAAGTAGGTGATTTCTAAAATATTCCCAATCGTAGAATAAAACATGTCCTAAGCGGGCGCCTATTAAAGTTGCCAGAACAGTCCAGACAAATAAAGAATCCAGTTTGTCAATAGATTCGTTTTCGCGTTCGAAGATTTTTTTCATTAAAAACCATCCTAAACCGAAGGCAATTACAAACATTAAGCTGTAGTAGCGAATCATAAAAAAACCTAAATCGATTCCTTCTGAAGGATTCCAAACAATATTTAAGGGCTGTGTCATGTATTGTTGTTTTTGAGTATTTGGTAAAAATAAATATTAAAAATGGAGTTCTACTTTATAAAAAGTTAATGTTTATGTGAACATTTTTTCTCCGGAACGGGATCGTAACCGGTTCTTCCCCAAGGGTGACAGCTTAGGATTCTTTTCATGCCGAGGTATCCTCCATAAAACAAACCATGTGTTTGCAGGGCCTGAATCATATAAGTAGAGCACGTTGGTTCAAATCTGCAACTCGCCGGAGTAAAAGGCGATATTGCAGATTGATAAAAGCGGACTAATAAAACAAATGGAGTGATTACTTTCATGGTTTATTAGAGAGTGATTGTGTTATATCGAGAAACTTGTTCCTTCTTTTCCGTCTTTCAACTGAATGCCCAGGGCAATCAACTGATCGCGAATTTGATCTGAAAGAGCAAAGTCTTTATCGGCTCTGGCTTGATTTCTCATTCCGATAAGCATATTGACAGTTCCTGCTAATTTATCGGTATTTCCGTCTGCGGCCTTGTCACTGGTCAAACCTAAAACATCAAAAACAAAAGCATTAATTGTAGTTGTGAAAGTGTTTAAGTCTTCAGCCGACAGGGTTTCTTTTTTCTCTTTTAATAAATTGATGTAACGAACCGCTTCAAATAATTGCGCAATCAGGATTGGCGTATTAAAATCGTCATTCATCGCATCGTAGCACAATTGTTTCCATGATGCAACGTCGATAGAGCTTGTTGCGTCTGCTGTAAGAGACGGTAAAGCATCTACGGCTTCCATTAATCTTTTATATCCTTTTTCAGCAGCCACAATAGCATCATCAGAAAAATCTAAAATACTTCTGTAATGCGCCTGTAGCATAAAGAAACGGGTTACTGATGCCGAAAAAGCTTTGCTTAAAAAGGCATTGTCTCCGCTCAAAATCTCTCCCGGTAAAATGTTATTTCCGGTTGATTTTGCCATTTTCTTTCCGTTCAAAGTCAGCATATTGGCGTGCATCCAGTAGTTTACCGGAGACTGACCTGTACAAGCTTCGTTTTGAGCGATTTCACACTCATGGTGTGGGAATTTCAAATCCATTCCACCTCCGTGAATGTCAAAATGATTGCCCAGATATTTGGTACTCATGGCTGTACATTCTAAATGCCAGCCCGGAAAACCATCACTCCACGGTGAAGGCCATCTCATGATATGTTGGGGTTCTGCCTTTTTCCAAAGCGCAAAATCCTGTGGGTTTCTTTTGTCCGATTGTCCATCAAGATCACGAGTGTTGGCTAACATATCTTCGATGTTTCGGCCGCTTAAAACTCCGTAATTGTTGGTTTCGTTATATTTTACAACATCAAAATAAACCGATCCGTTGGCTTCATAACCAATTCCGGTCGCGATGATTTTTTTAACGATTTCGATTTGCTCGATAATGTGTCCCGTAGCAGTTGGTTCGATACTAGGCGGTAGAAAGTTGAACGATTTCAGAATATCGTGAAAATCTACCGTATAACGCTGCACCACTTCCATTGGTTCTAATTGTTCCAATCGTGCTTTCTTGGCAATTTTGTCTTCGCCTTCGTCAACGTCGTCTACAATATGTCCAACATCAGTAATGTTACGCACGTATCTTACTTTGTAATCAAGGTGTAAAAAATACCTGAATATCACATCAAAAGACATGAAAGTTCTAACATTTCCTAAGTGTACATTGCTATAAACCGTAGGTCCGCAAACATACATTCCAACGTTTCCTTCATGTATAGGGTTGAAATTTTCTTTTTCACCCGAAAGTGAATTGTATATTTTTAGATGTTGAGCTGTGTATAAAGGCATTTGTTTGTTGTTTAATCGTTTATTTGTTTAACCGTTTATTTTTTATTGTTCAATCGTTTATTTGTTGCTTGTTTAATCGTGTAAACGTTTTGTAATTACTTAAGTCTTATTCTTTGGAAAGATAATACTTTTTTAAGCTGTTTATCTGATTGCAAATTTTTTCAATTTTCTCACGTGATTCGATGTAATCAATGTCAGATATGTAATTTAAATCTTTTGCAATGATCAGATGGTTTAAAGTTTCCATTGCCGATGCGTATGAAATCGTCAGGAAATGAGCTTTGTCTTTATTCGAATTTCTCGAAGTTTCTTCTGCAATATTTGTCGCAATTGAAGAAGAGCTTCTCTTGATTTGAGAAGTTATTCCGAATAGTTCATTTGATGGAAATTTACCAGTTAATTTATAAATATCCAAAATTAATCCTCTGGCGTTTTGCCAAACTTCTAACTTTTCAAATGAAAAAACGTACATTATTTTCTGTTTAATTGTTGATTTTTTGAATCGCAGACGTAGGACCAGGCCAAGCAATTAAACAAATTAACGATTTACCGGTTCAACTAAAATTGCGTATCTAATTTAATATAGTCTAAAAGTTCTCTTTTAGTTTGCGGATCTTTAAATCTACCACCAAATTCAGAAGTTACGGTACTGCTTTCGATATCTTTGATTCCTCTTGAGTTTACACAAAGGTGTTTGGCGTCGATAACGCAGGCTACGTCTTCGGTTCCAAGTGCTTTTTGTAATTCCTGAACAATTTGCATGGTTAAACGCTCCTGAACCTGAGGTCTTTTAGCGTAGTATTCTACGATACGGTTCATTTTGGATAAACCAATAACTCTTCCGTTAGAAATATAAGCCACATGCGCTCTTCCGATAATTGGTAATAAATGGTGCTCACAGGTAGAATAAACTGTAATGTTTTTCTCTACCAGCATTTCACCGTATTTGTAATTATTGTCAAAAGTAGAAGCTTTTGGCTGTCTTGAAGGGTTAAGACCTCCAAAAATCTCTTTTACAAACATTTTTGCTACTCGGTTTGGAGTACCTTTTATGCTGTCATCTGTCAAGTCCATTCCCAGAGTTTGGAGAATGTTTTCAACATCTTTTTTTATCTTTTCTATTTTTTCGTCATCACTTAAGTCAAAAGCGTCCTGTCTTAAAGGATTTTTTGCATTACTGCTAAAATGATTGTCTCCTATTTCGTCTAAAAAATCTTCGTTATTTATCATTAAAAACTTACTATTAGTATGGGTATTTCTTTTTAAGGCGGTAAAGATAATTAATAAATAGGAAATCTTTTCTATGGTTTTTACTATTTAATCACTCCTTTTGGTATATAATTTAAATTGTTTCCAAAATGTGGTTTCTTTAAAATGCAAAAGACAATAACACAGGCTGTTATTGTCTTTTGAAAGTTTTGGTTTTGTATTATTATTTCTTGTTGTAAACCAAAAGAGCCTCTTTTAAAATGTTTACAGCAGTAATTAAATCTTTTTTATTTAAAACATAGGCAATTCTTACCTGATTGAGCCCCATTCCCGGAGTCGAGTAAAATCCGGCCGCGGGAGCCACCATCACCGTTTCGCCATTAAGATCATAACTTTCTAAAAGCCATTGTGCAAAATCTTCAGAATTGTCAATAGGCAATTGTGCGATGCAGTAAAAAGCTCCCTTTGGTTTCGTTACAATTACACCTTCGATTTTGTTTAATTCAGCAATCAAAGTGTCACGGCGTCCTTTGTACTCGGTAATAACCTCGTCAAAATAACTTTGCGGAGTATCTATTGCGGCTTCACAGGCAATTTGTTCAATTGTTGGCGGACTCAAACGTGCCTGCGCAAATTTCATTACGGTTGCCAGGACTTCTTTATTTTTGGTTACCAGACATCCAATTCGGGCGCCACACATGCTGTAACGTTTAGAAACCGAATCGACCATAATTACATTTTGCTGAACCTCTTCGAGATTCATTACCGAAAAATGTTTATCGTCTCCATCGTACAAAAATTCGCGATACACTTCGTCAGCAATCAGGTATAAATCATGTTTTTTGATTAAGCCTGCGAGCTGTCTGATTTCTTCTTCAGAGTATAAATATCCCGTTGGATTTCCCGGGTTACAGATTAATATGGCCTTTGTTTTTGGCGTAATCAATTGCTCGACTGTATCAATGCTTGGTAAAGCAAAGGCACTTTCGATAGTTGAAATTACGGGAATTACTGTCGCACTTGTTGAAGATGCAAAAGCATGGTAATTAGCATAAAAAGGCTCAGGGATGATGATTTCATCTCCCGGATCCGTAATCGTGGCCAGTGCAAATAATAAGGCTTCAGAGCCACCAGTGGTTACAATGATGTCTTCTGAGTTTACATTTACGTTTTGGCGCTGGTAAAATTGAGCTAATTTTTTTCTATAACTTTCATATCCGGCTGACGGACTGTATTCTATAAGAGTTAAATCAATGTTTTTTACCGCCTCGATGGCCACTTCGGGTGTCTTGATATCCGGTTGACCAATGTTTAAATGATACACTTTCTTTCCTTTTTGCTTTGCAAGGTCTGCATAAGGAGCTAGTTTACGTATCGGTGATTCGGGCATGTTTCTGCCTTTGTGAGAAATTGTTGGCATGAGTTTTCTTATTGAAGTGCAAATTTGCATTTTTTTTTCGAATTTAACGTAAACATTACGGGTACTTATTAATTTGTAGTAATTATCGATATTTTTAGTAATTTTATCTTAAAATTTTATCAATGAAAAAACATTTCATGTTGTTTTTTGGGCTTTTGACAGCTTTTGCACTTCACGCGCAAGAAGATTTCCAAATCGAAAACCACGCTTCAAAGGTTACTATACCTTTCAAATTAATTAATAATCTGGTTTTTATTCCGATAAAAGTAAACGGAGTAGAACTAAATTTCTTGCTGGATTCCGGTGTGGAAGAAACCATTTTGTTTAGCATGGAAGAAAGGCAGGAAGTTAGTTTTAAAAATGTTCAGAAGATTAAATTGAGAGGTTTAGGAAGTGAAGAAGAAATAGAAGGCTTAAAATCGACCAATAATATACTGGAAAGCCATGGTTTGAAATCCAATAACCATTTGTTGTATGTGATTTTGGATCAAACTTTTAATTTGTCATCGCATATCGGAATTCCGGTGAATGGTATTATTGGATATAAATTTTTCAGAAACAATCTGGTGGAGATCAATTATCAAAAAAAGAAGGTCTACGTTCACCAAAACAATGAAGAACTCCGTAAAAAACTCAATAAGAAATTTAAAGCCGTTCCTATTACCGTTGAAAGAGCGAAGCCCTATCTTTATTCTACCGCTCTTGTAGACAGTGTCGTGATACCGGCAAAAATGCTAATTGATATTGGTAACAGTGATGCTTTCTGGATTTTTCAGAATAATAAAATTAAGCTTCCTAAAAAGAATTTTCCTGATTTTTTAGGAAAAGGTTTTAGTGGTGATATAGAGGGACATCGAGCCAAAATCGAGAAGTTTTCTATAGATGAGTTTGATTTCAAACATCCGATTGTCGCTTTTCCCGATTCAAGCTCGGTTCGAAATGTAAAAATGGTACCCGATCGTATAGGCTCCGTTGGCGGTGAAATTTTAAAACGATTTACATTGGTAATGGACTATGCCGGTAAAACCATGTACCTTAAAAAAAATAGTAAATTTTCAGAACCCTTTACCTACAATAAAAGCGGTATAACAGTCCAGCACAATGGACTTCAATGGGTTCAGGAAACAGTTCATCTGGAAACCGTAAAGGTTATTTCTTCAATAGAAGATGCGGGTTATACTAATAAAAAAAATGATGACTTCCGATATAAATTTTCATTAAAACCGGTTTACGAAATTGTAAACATTCGCAAAAAATCAGCTGCAGAACGATGTGGATTGAAAGTAGGGGATGTCATTGTCCGAATCAATCACACGCTTCCCTATAAATACACTTTGCAACAGATAAACTTACTTTTAAAGTCTGAAGAAGATGTGTGGGTAGAGCTGGAAGTAGAAAGAAACAGCCTGCTTTTAAAATTCAAATTTAAACTGGAAGATGAATTGTAAAAAGAGGTAAATACTAAATTTTAGTAAAACAAGAATAGTCATTTTTAGCTTGGGTGTATTTTGTAAAGATTTAATTATTAAAGCAGACTTCAAGTGTTTAATAAACATTATTATTTTGTTATGTTTGTAGAAAATATAATTGGGAGTCTATGGTAAAAAAATACACTAATTTCTTGCAGTTTGTATCGTTTTTAATCGCCTTTTTGGTTTGGACTCCAAAAATTCAGGCACAATGTGCGGGTACCGATGCTCAAAAAATAATTTGTGATATCGAAAATCCGGTTAATCAGTCGATTTCTTTATTTGCACTATTGGGCGGGACACCGACTCCGGGAGGTACCTGGACAGATACTAATAATTTAAGAGGTTTGAATCCCGCTACAGGAATGTTAAATGCTCAGCTTATTTCAAGTGGGGGGACTTACCAATATACTTATACCGTAACAGCAGCAGGATGTACTGTAAATAAAGCAACCGTAACTTTAATTATTGGAGCATATTCCGGAATTGGAACTGAAGCTACAATCTGTAATGACAGAGGGGAGTATAATCTTTTTACCGTATTTAATAGTGCAGTTATGGGGCCGCATTCCAACGGAACATGGAGAGATAGCGCCGGTCAGATTGTAAGATCTACGTTTACGGTACCAAAGGTACAAGTGAAGACAACTTATAATTTTACTTATACCGTACCGCCCGTACTGGAATGTGAAACGGCACCACTTACTTCTGCAGTGGAGGTAACGGTTGTAAGGAAGCCCGAAGCCGGAACTCCATCAAATAAAGATTTATGCGGCACGACTGACCTTGGACCTTATACTAATTTTGATCTGCACGATCTGCTTTCCGGGGAAGATATGGGGGGAAGATGGAGTGGACCAGGTATAACTTTGCCGGGAGACCACTCGGTTAATCTTCAGCAATTGTTTAATGCGTCCGGACCGGGAGAGTACATGTATACCTACACTGTTTTTGCAGTTCCGAATCAGAATATCTGTCAAAATGATGTTGAAACAGTAATCATTACACTGGAAAAGAGATTAGATTTTACAGGCGCGAAGTTAGAAGTAGATTCAGATATTTGTGAAGATAAAATTACAACGGCATCGTATACCGCAAAAATTACACAAGGGCCGCAAATGATTCCGAATGGAGAATATGAAGTTCAATATAATATTACAGGACCTACTGTTGCATCGGCAACTGTAAAGGCTAATTTTACCAATGGGGTATTGGTATTTCCGCTTAATTCTAATTATTTTAGGCAAATAGGCACATTTAGCGTTGCGGTAACCAGTATTATAGCAACCGCAGGTAAAAAATTATGTACCAATATAATCGGTAATTTATCGGATGATCTAGTCATTAGTCCATTGCCGCGATTAGATGGTGCCGTATTGACAACCACTCCAGTCTGCCAGAATCAGCCAGCGACAGTTCAGATTTCAAATGCTTCATTATTGACTAATGGAAATTACAGGATTACTTACAATCTGACGGGAGATAATGTTGTTACCGGAAGAACAGTAAATATTGCAGTTTCCGGTGGCAATGCCAACTTTGTAATTCCGGCGAGTTTAAATGTAAAAAGCGGGTCGTCAGCAATTACGATAACAAGTATCACAGACATTACCAATCCGACTCCTCAATGTTCGAATGTGGCCAATGTAAAAGGAAATCAGGGTATTAATCCTCTACCAGATGGATCAACTGTTGTTGTACAGGTTGAAAACTTTTGTTTTGGAGAGCCTGTCCTGGTTAATGTTTCGGGATTAGGAAATTTAACTGACGTTACGCTCTCTTACACACTTTCCGGTGATAATGCTTCGGTATTACAAATGGTTGCTTTAGCAGTTGCAAACGGAAAAGCTACTTTTGTTATTCCTCAGGAATTGCTTTTGAATACCGGTGCTTCAGTAATTATAGCGCGTAATTTGAAGAACAACACAACATTATGTGATGTTAATTTAAATAATGTATTGGATACTTTTATCATAAATACAATTCCGAACGCTCCACTTTCAGTAAGCCCGCAGGAATTTTGTAAAGTAGAAAGAGCAGTAATTGCAAATTTAACTCCGCGTGGAGCTCAGTACAAATGGTATAGTTCTGCAACGTCAACGACGCCACTTGCGAGTACTTATGTTTTAAAATCGGAACAGTTGTATTTGAGAGAGACTTCGGCTGCAAATTGTACATCAGCACCAACTTTAGTTTCGGTGGTAGTAAACGATACACCGGCTCCGACTTTAAATTCGGGAGGAGAAAATTTTTGCGGCTTAAAAAATCCTACTATTGCAGATCTGTCTAAAGCAACCAATGTTTCTTCAACAGTTGCCTGGTATGATGCAGAAAATAATGGAAACTTATTGGCTTCGACAACAGTACTTAAAGACAAAGTAACCTACTATGGTTTTGATCTTTCGACTGTCACAGATTGTATTTCGGATAATTATTTGGGGGTTACTGTTTCTTTATTCGATTGTAATCCCGAAGAATATACCTTCTTTATTCCGGACGGATTTTCGCCAAATGGAGACAATGTAAACGATACTTTCAGGATTCCGGATATAGAATTTTTATATCCTGATTACACGCTGGAAATTTTCAATAGATATGGAAATGTGATGTTTAAAGGAAATAAAAACAAACCCAATTGGGACGGGAAAAATTCGGAAGCAGCTGGTTTTGGTGACGGAATCGCGCCAAACGGGGTCTATTTTTATGTTGTTAATTTTAATAAAGACAACAGACGCCCACAACAAGGCCGACTTTACCTGAACCGATAATTTCCTTTTTACACTATTTAATATAAGTTTCAAATGAAGAAAGTACTACTTTTTATAAGTTTCCTCTTTTACATTGCTTCAGCCTCAGCACAGCAGGATCCGGAATATACCCATTATATGTACAATATGAGTGTGGTAAATCCTGCATACGCTACAGGAGTTCCTGCAATGATGAATTTTGGAGGATTGTACCGAACCCAATGGGTGGGAGCTGTTGGCGCACCCAAGACTTTTACCTTTTTTGGACATACGGCATTAAGCGATAAAATTGAAGTAGGCCTGTCGTTGGTTTCAGATGATATTGGTGATGGTGCTAAAAAAGAAAATAATTTTTATGCTGATTTTGCTTATGTCTTAAACCTGGGTGGAAAAAATAAACTTTCGCTGGGATTAAAGGCCGGATTTACGTCTCTTCAAACTAATTTTAACGGGTTTGTTTTAGAAAGCGGTGATACTGCTACAGATTTGGCTTTCGCTCAAAATATAAACGTCACCAAACCCAATATTGGAGTGGGAGCTTATTATTTCAGGGATAATTTTTATGTTGGATTGTCGGTTCCGAATTTGTTGAGCAGCAAACATATCGAAGAAAAATCGGGAATTAATGCTTACGGATCAGAAGCGATTCATACCTTTTTAACTGCCGGATATGTTTTTCAAATCAATGATAAGGTCAAGCTGAAACCCGCATTTATGTCAAGATTTGTTCCGGGAGCGCCTGTTGCTGTAGACCTGACGGCAAATGTTTTGTACAACAATAAATTTGAATTGGGAGCTGCTTATCGAATAAACGATGCGGTGAGTGCTTTAGTGAACATAAATGTAACACCAACTTTAAGAGTGGGGTATGCCTACGATCATACTTTATCCAATATGGGCAGGTTTAACTCTGGCACGCACGAAATTATGCTGCTTTTTGATTTAGATCTGTTAGGAAAAGGATATGATAAATCGCCAAGATTCTTTTAAAATGAAAAATATGAAAAAACTACTCGTTATTGTATTCGTATTTTCAATACAGTTTATAAGTGCTCAGGATTTTGAATTGGCCAGAGCCAAACGATTTTTTGATAAAACCCATTACAGCGAAGCTATTACTTTGTATGAGAAATTAGCAGAGAATAAACCTTCGCAGGAAGTGATAAAAAATTTAGCGGACTCTTATTTTTATACGAACGATTTGATAAAAGCCCAGCGTTACTACAGGCTTTTGATTCAAAATTACAGTAATGATTTAGATCGGAATTATTATTTCAGATATGCGCAAACTTTAAAAGCAAGCGAAAGTTATGCCGATGCCAATGCAGCTTTAAAAGAATATTATGCAAAATCAGGTAACGCTGACGCTGTTTCTAATTTTGAAAAAGACCTTAAGTTTTTAGAAAATGTTTCAGCAATCGGGAAGCGTTACGAACTTAAAAATCTGGCGATCAATACACCTAATTCAGAGTTTGGGGCTGTAAAATACAAAGATAATCTGGTTTTTGCGGGTGTAAAGTTAAAACCGGGATTGCTGGATAAAAAGTTCAAATGGGACAATGAAACTTATTTGAATCTGGTTACGATCCCTTTAAAAAACAGCAATTCGGCTGATTCTATTGTGCATTATTTTGCCAAAGAACTAAAAACAGGGATGCACGAGGCCAATGCGGTTTTTACAAAAGACGGTAAAACGATTTACTTTACACGCAACAATTCAAAGAACAAAAGCAAGAAAACAAACGAGCAGAAAATTTCGAATCTTCAAATTTTTAAAGCCGAACTGGTTGAAGGAAAATGGACTAATATAGTAGCGCTTCCGTTTAATAGTTCGGAATATTCGGTTGAACATCCGGCGCTGAGTGCCGATGAAAAGGTATTGTATTTTGCCTCAGATATGCCGGGAACTTTAGGTTCGTTTGATATTTATTCGGTCAATATTAATAAAGGTGCATTTGATACACCCCGAAATCTAGGCCCGACAATTAATACAGATAAAAGAGAGCAATTTCCTTTTGTTTCAAACGATCAAAAACTTTATTTCTCGTCTGACGGGCATTTAGGTTACGGCTCATTGGATGTTTTTGTTTCTGAAATTAATGGGAACGACTACAGTAAACCTGTAAATGTTGGTTTGCCTTTGAATTCAAATCGGGATGATTTTTCGTTTAACATCGATTCCGATACCAAAGAAGGTTATTTTGCCTCCAACAGAGAGGGCGGAAAAGGGAGTGACGATATTTATCAAATTAAAGAAATCAAAGCTTTACTGGTAGAAGATTGTAAACAATTTATTGTGGGGGTTATTACGGATATCGATACCAAATTGCCTCTGGAAAATGCAGTTGTGACCTTAAAGGATTCCGATGGAAAGGTTTTGAGCACAACGACAACTGCCACAGCTGGGAAATTTAATTTTACCGTTGTCTGTGAAAGTACGTTTACTGTTTTGGGCGCTAAGGAAGGTTATACAAGTGAGTCGAGAACAGTGTCTTCGGGAACAACCAGAGAGGCAAGTCATGATGCTTCTATGGCATTAAAATCTTTGGAAGTGCTAAAACAGGAAGAACTGCTGATTGCTGAAACAAAAAAGAAAGAAGAGCTGCAAATTGCCGAAATCAAAAAGAAAGAGGAAGAAATTGAAACCAAGCGAAGAAAAGAAAAAGAAGCTCTGGCGATTATTGCTTTAAAAGAAGCCGATAAAAAAGCGAAAGCCGAAGAAATTACAGCGGGGGAAATCAGAAAGAAAGAAAAAATAGCTCAGATTATTGCACAGGAAAAAGATGTGGTCAAAGACAATAAAGGAAGGTTAATTATAAAAACAGATCCGATTTACTTTGATTATAATTTGTGGTACATCCGAAAAGAATCTAAAGTAGTATTGGGCCGTGTGGTAGAATTAATGAAGAAATATCCCGACATGGTAATCGAAATAGGATCGCATACAGATTCAAGAGGGAATGAGAAGTTTAATGCCAATTTGTCTCAGAAAAGAGCCAGTTCAACCAGAGATTTTATAATAGAATCGGGTATCAATGCCAAAAGGGTTGAGGCTAAAGGATACGGAGAATCAGTACCTATAATAAAATGTCAGCCTGATGAGGCCTGTTCAGAAGAAGAACATGAATTGAACAGAAGAAGTGAATTTGTAATTAAGAATTTATAAACAGAGCGGCTGTACCAGGCTCGCAGGTTCTTGAAATCCTGCGGTTTTGGTTTTACAGTTAAAATTTTAATTTAGAAGCCTTTTTTTGGCTTCTTTTTTATTTAATTTTATAGAATAACAATGATCTTTAAAAAATATAATTATGAAAAAATTAGTGGTATCCTGCTTGCTTGTGACTTGTGTCGGACTTCAAAGCTGTAAAGACAATGAAAAACAGAAAGCGGCCGAAGCAGCTAAGGTAGCTGCTGAAACCATCGTGAGTACAGAATGTTATAAAGCCATATATGAAAAAGATACAATCGATTTAAAAGTAAACACGCTAAAAAATGGAAAGATAAGTGGTAACATGACTATGAAAGTTGCCGCGGCAACAGAAAGAGTAGGGGAACTTGCGGGAGAGTTTCACGGAGATACCTTATTTGCCGATTATACTTTTAAAGAGGTTACCAATAAGAATAAAACCTTTAAAAACCCAATGGCATTTTTAAAGAAGGATAATAAACTTATTTTGGGTAACGGAACCATGCAGACGACTATGGGAGTAACTTATTTGGTAAAAGACAAACCTATCGATTTTGACCGTGTAAAGTATAAATTTGATGTTGCAGCTTGTGCAGAGAAAAAATAATAACCTCTCAAAACAAATCCCACAGGTTTTTGAAACCTGTGGGATTTAGGTTAAAAATGCGGATAAAAAAAACCGCTTCTTAATTTGAGAAGCGGTTTTACTATTTTTAGATTTTAGTTTTTTATAAAACTTCACCTTTAATTTTTAAGGCTACTCTACCGTCAGGATAGTTTACGGCATTGGTTTCAACAGTAATTGTTTTACGGATCGGACCGGCAACCATGTTGTATTTTACATCAATTTTACCTGTTTTACCTGGCATAATTGCTGCTGCGGGTTTGGTAACAACTATAGAACTTACGGTCGATTCGGCACCTGTAATCAAAAGTGGTGCGTCACCTGTGTTGGTAAATTCAAAAGATCTAACTCCGTTGTCACTTTTAGAAATTTTTCCATAATCAATTGTATTGTCTTGGGCTGCAAATTCAATTTTTGGGCCGTTTTGTGCATAACTTATTGTGCTAAACAATACGACTGCAATAAAAGAGGCTACATTTTTCATTTGAAATTTATTTTAAGTTGTAAGTAAATATACATTCTTTTAATTAACACACAAATTATTAATTCGCTTTTTATAGTGTACTTAATTATTTACTTTTGCTGTCAGTAATGATTACAAAAATTGAACCAGTTTTTCTGTTTTATTGTTTAATCGTTTAACCGTTTAATCGACTGATGATTAGTAAAAGCTGTGATTGCAGTAAAAAACGATTAAACAAATACGGGAATAACGACTAAACAAATACACGAATTAACGATTAAACAATCTATTTAAATGACAATTCCAGCACAATTTGACGCTAAAACAATCGAGAATAAATGGTACGATTACTGGATGAAGAATAATTATTTTCATTCAGAGCCTGATCACAGAACACCTTATACAATTGTAATTCCGCCACCAAACGTGACAGGAGTCCTTCACATGGGGCATATGTTGAACAATACCATTCAGGATGTTTTAATTCGTAGAGCGCGTCTTAAAGGTTTTAACGCCTGCTGGGTTCCGGGAACCGATCATGCCTCTATTGCTACAGAAGCAAAAGTAGTTCAGAAATTGAAAGCAGAAGGAATCAATAAAAATGATTTAACCCGCGAAGAGTTTTTGGCACACGCCTGGGAATGGACAGATAAATACGGTGGTGTAATCTTAGAACAGCTTAAAAAATTAGGAGCTTCCTGCGACTGGGAAAGAACTAAATTTACGATGGACCCTGATATGTCAGCTTCTGTAATTAAATCGTTTGTTGATTTGTACAACAAAGGTTTGATTTACCGAGGATACCGAATGGTAAACTGGGATCCGGAAGCCAAAACAACTTTGTCTGATGAAGAGGTTATTTACGAAGAACAACAAGGAAAATTATTTTTCTTAAAATATAAAATTGAAGGTTCAGAAGATTTTCTGACGATTGCTACAACACGTCCGGAAACTATTTTTGGAGATACCGCTATCTGTATCAATCCAAACGATGAGCGTTTTACACACTTAAAAGGTAAAAAGGCTATCGTTCCAATTTGCGGAAGAGTTATTCCGATTATCGAAGACGAATATGTTGATGTTGAATTCGGAACCGGATGTTTGAAAGTGACTCCGGCACACGATATGAATGACAAAACGTTAGGAGAGAAACACAATCTTGAAATCGTTGATATCTTTAATGAAGATGCTACGTTAAATAGTTTTGGATTGCATTATCAGGGCAAAGACCGTTTTGTGGTTCGTACTGAAATTGCAAAAGAATTAGAAGAAATCGGAGCTTTGGCAAAGACCGAAATCCATTTGAATAAAGTTGGAACTTCTGAAAGAACCAAAGCAGTAATCGAACCTAGATTGTCTGATCAATGGTTTTTGAAAATGGAAGATTTGGTAAAACCGGCTATTACGTCAGTTTTAGAAACCGGAGATATTAAATTGCATCCAAAACGTTTTGAAAATACGTATGCGCACTGGTTAAACAATATTCGTGATTGGAACATCTCACGTCAATTATGGTGGGGACAACAAATTCCTGCTTATTATTACGGAGACGGAAAAGAAGATTTCGTAGTGGCAGAAAATATCGAAGATGCTCTAAAATTAGCGCAGGAAAGAACTTCAAACCTGAAACTTGAAACAAAAGATTTAACACAGGATGTTGATGCTTTGGATACCTGGTTTTCATCATGGCTTTGGCCAATGTCAGTTTTTGGCGGAATCATGGACCCGGAAAGTGCCGATTACAAATATTATTATCCAACAAATGACCTGGTTACCGGTCCGGATATTTTATTCTTCTGGGTGGCGAGAATGATCATTGCAGGTTATGAATATGCGGGAGAAAAACCATTTACAAATGTGTATTTAACCGGTTTGGTTCGTGACAAACAGCGTCGTAAAATGTCTAAATCATTAGGGAATTCTCCTGACCCATTAGACCTGATCGATAAATTCAGTGCCGATGGAGTTCGTGTAGGATTGCTTTTGAGTGCTTCTGCAGGAAACGATATTATGTTTGATGAAGAATTGTGTAATCAGGGGAAAGCGTTTTCAAACAAGATTTGGAATGCCTTTAAACTGATTAAAGGATGGGAAGTTTCAGAAACGATTTCGCAACCGGAATCATCAAAAGTAGCCATCGAATGGTACGAAGCAAAATTGCAGCAGACTTTAGTTGATATTGAAGATAATTTTGAGAAATACAGAATTTCAGATTCATTGATGGCCATTTACAAATTGGTTTGGGATGATTTCTGTTCATGGTTCTTAGAAATGATTAAACCGGCGTACCAACAGCCAATTGATAAGACGACATTTGACAAAGCAATCGAAATGTTGGAAAGTAATTTGAAGTTGCTTCATCCGTTCATGCCTTTCTTAACCGAAGAAATTTGGCATTTAATTGCAGACAGAACTGCTGAAGAAGCTTTAATCGTTTCAACCTGGCCGGAATTAAAGCCTTTCAACGCGAGTTTAATCTCTGATTTTGATAGTACTATCGAAGTGATTTCAGGAATCAGAACGATTCGTAAAGACAAAAACATTCCGTTTAAAGATGCGATCGAATTAAAGGCAATCAACAGCGAGAATATTACAACGTATTTTGATTCAATCGTAACAAAACTAGGTAATATTTCAGCTTTCGAATATGTTTCGGCAAAAGTTGACGGAGCGTTATCTTTCCGTGTAAAATCAAATGAATATTTCATTCCGATTACCGGAAGTATTGATGTTGAAGCTGAAATTGCAAAACTGACCGAAGAATTAAACTATACAAAAGGATTCCTGAAATCTGTAGAAGCAAAACTTTCTAACGAAAAATTTGTAAATGGAGCTCCGGAAAAAGTCCTGAACATAGAGAAACAAAAACAAGCCGATGCTTTAGCAAAAATTGCTACAATCGAGCAGAGTTTGGCTGGTTTGAAATAAGAATTAGATTTCTCTGATGATTATAAAAATTAAACCCGACAGGTTTTTGAAACCTGTCGGGTTTGTTGTTTTTAAAGGCCACGAATTCGCGAATTTTAAACACTTTTGTAGTAGAATAATTTGTGAATTCGTGGCTATCAAAATAGTTTACTTTACAGGTTCTCTGAGTAACGTTTTTAATTTCTCAGGAGGTGTTTTTCGAAAGTCTGACAGATAAATTTCATGATGCAATCCGTTTTGCTCTAAATGGTGTGCAGTAGTAAACTCCTGGATTTTTTTCAGCGTTTGCGGTTCATTTTCAAAAGGGCCAACATGAAGAATCTGCACCACTTTGCCTTCTGCCATTTCATAAAATTCAATGGAGTTCGCCAATACTATTTGTTTTTTATTGACGACAATAGGAATAGCTTCTTGCATATGTTCTTTGGTTATGAAGTCCGGCATTCGAATCATAATTCTGTAATCCCACTCCGTTCGGGGTATTTTTAACGGAGCTTCATCCATTGAAATATCCTTGTATTTTTCGGCGTCAAAACTCCATAAAGCTTCTAGTTTTGGAACGACAAAATCATTATCGACTGCTTTCAGCATAAATTTAATGCAATAAGCGGTGGTATACAGGGCCTGAATTTTTTCTGAAAATGCTGCTCCCGAAGGATCTCCTGTTCCGGTAATCGATATATAGTTTGTTCTTTCGATATAAAGTATTTCGGGCTTGGCTTTGGCCGTATAATATACTTTGTCACTTTTTGTTAAATCTAGTTTGCTCATCTTGTATCGTTTTATACCGCAAATTAAATCACAGGGAGTGACAACCGTATGTCAGCAGCGTTTGGGTGGTTTGAAATAAGAATTAGTTTTCTCTGTTCATTACAATACCAAACCCGACAGGTTTCAAAAACCTGTCGGGTTTGGTATTGTAATTATTGAATTCGTGGCTATTAATTAGAAGTTATTTTTTCTTCTTCAAAACTAAAAATAGGGGATAAGAAATCGCTGTAATTCCTAAAATAATGATAAAGCTTTTAGGGTCGCTGTAAATAAATCCAATTAGTAAAGCAATCGAGATGATAATGGCAATTATGGTGGTCCAGGGATACCAAAAAGAACGGTAAGGTCTTGGCAGATCAGGTTCTTTAGTTCTTAGTTTTAAAAGCGAAAAATAGGCCAGTCCCCAAACGATAATCGAGATAAAAGCGGCGAAGGAGAACAGTACTTCAAAAGAGCCGATACAGATTAAAAACAAGCTGAAAAGAGATGATACTAAAAGCGCTACTATAGGAGTTCCGCCGTTGTTTACCTGCGTTCCTTTTTCGATGAAAAACCCGTCACGGCTTAATCCGTACAAAATTCTTGGTGGAATCATCATAAAAGCATTCAAAATACTGATTAAGGAAAAAATAGAAATTACCGTAACGATAAGAGCGCCGTTTTCTCCGAAAAGAATTTTGGCAACATCGGCAGCTGCGAGATTTGATTTGGCTAAAGTTTCGATGGGTAAGACATGAAAAAAAGCAGCGTTTACCAAAATATAAATAGACATAACAAGTAGGACACCACTGTACAATGATCTCGGAATGTTTTTGCCCGGGTTGTCATTTTCTTCAGCAAAAAAACAAACGCTGTTCCAGCCGTTATAAGTACCAATGATGAGTTGTAATGATTTGAAAAATCCAAATAATAAGCCAATCTGAAAGAAAGAGCTGTCTGTTTTTATGGGTGTGGTTTCAATACCGCTATACATAAAGCAGGCAACAACTAAGGCGACAAAACAAATCACTTTTAGTAAGCTTGTAATTTGCTGGATGACACTTCCGTTTTTTACACCGCTCAGGTGTATCAGTACAAAAGCAAGCAATAACGAAATGGCCATTATGGTAGAATAATTGGCAAGTGCAGGAAATAAAATAATAACATATTCGCTAATGACAATGCAGTAAAAAGCTGGCGGAATAACATTGGTAATATAATCGAACCAGCCGGAAAGAAAACCGGCATATTCTCCAAAAGCTCTTTTGATATAGTTATAAGAACCTCCGGCTTTTGGTAACATGGTCGCAAGTTCGGCATACGAATTAGCTCCCAGCAAAACATACAAACCTCCAAAGAGCCATGAAGCAATAATTAACCAGTAATTGTTAAGCATTTCGGCGATAGTTCCCGGTGTTCGTAAAATACCAACTCCAATCGTACCTCCAATTAATACAGCAATATTAAAACTTAAGCCGAGGCTTTTTTGTAATTGGTTTTTTCTGGAGTCTGACATATAAAGGGTTTTATTTTGATAAGTGGTATTGCCGGACAAAAGTAATACAATCTAAGTACTTTCTTTAGGGAAAACAAAAAACCTCAGCTGTTGCCAGCTGAGGTTTTCGGTTTAAAACCAAACTTTTTTGTTTTCATTGCTGAAATGCAGTAAAAGTCTGGAGGGTAAAATCTAATTCAAAATTTAGAATTTATATTTTAAGCTTGTCATAACCTGACGAGGTGCAATAGGGTTTATACTGTAGTTTTCGTGAACGGTATAATTCAATTCGTTTGTAATATTAGATAATTTGCATAAAACTGAGAATTTTCCCCACTCGTAACCTATTGAAGCATCTATAGTAGTGTAACCTTCGATTGGAATATCTCTGTCTCTAATAGTAACAATGTAAGCAGGATTTGGTTTTGGATTAGCAGGTGTAGGTTTAACAGCTGTCCATAGATAATCATCGTTCCAACCTCCTAAACGGTTACCAATATAGTTGGCGATTGCTCCAAATGAAACTCCTTTAAACATTCCTTCCGGTACTTTATAGAAGAAACTTAGGTTAGCTGTGTTTTTTGGTGTTCTTACAACCTGATCTCCTGCTACAAAACTTCCACTTGTTCCCGAAGTTTTAGTATAACGCATATCATTATAACTGTAACCAGCAATAATATTAAGCCCTTCTACAGGTGTTGCAGTAACATCAACTTCAACCCCTTTACTTTTAGTAGCGCCACCCAGTACTTTTATGTTTGAATTCACATTTTCAGTAACTCCATCAGCTAAAAATGGTGCAGTCTGAGCCAAATTGCTGTTTGAGATTTGGTAAACAGTTAAGTTTGTGCTTAACAAGCCATCAAAGAAATCTTTCTTAATACCTGCTTCGTATTGGTCGATGATCGATGCTTCAATTGTTTTGTTGTCAACAGTGAACCCTGAATTTGGTGAAAATGAGTTCGAGTAGCTGGCAAATAATGAAGTGCTTTTTGTTGGTTGATAGATAATACCCACTTTTGGAGAGAATGCATTGTCAAGTCTTTTAGCGCCAACTTCAGCTATTGCATTTTCCGGAGCGACCGTTTGAACTTTTGTGCTGGTGTTATAAGTTTCTTTATAAGTAGTAGCTTCTCCTTCTTGCCATGACCAACGAATACCAGCCAATACTTTTACTTTTTCTGTAATTGAAATCAGATCCTGAAAATAGGCTCCAAAACGATTGGTTTCTGTTTTTAGAATTTGAGTCGCTCTTGCATTTGGAATATCATTCTTTTGTTTTGACGGATCAAAAGTAAATAAATTAATGGTGTCGTAATTTGCAGGATCAAAAGCGTAAGTGTATCCGGTAGCAAATGAATTTTCCCAGTCTACACCAGTATAGATTTGGTGTTTTATTGACCCGGTATTAAAATTTCCTTGTAAGCTTAATTGGTCTCCCAATATCTGCTCTAGGTTCTTATTTTGAACTAATGCTCTGGTCCAGTCTCCCTTATCGGTTATATTAGACATCTGAGCTGTAGATTTCTGAGTTCTATCATAACTTTGGAAAGAACTATTGAAGTTTAGTTTCCAGTTTTTATTGAAATCATGGTTTAATAAAACCGAAGCACTTGCTGATTTTGTCGCACCAGTAGACCAAAGTGATCCGTAGAATGCATTACGAGGCAAGTCAAGAATTTGTTTTCCTATAAGTCCTGTTCCAAAATCAGGAGTCCAGTCTGCTGTTAGGTAATCTCCTTGTACCGTAATTTGTGTTTTAGGGCTAACAATAAAAAGCAAAGACGGGTTGATGTACAAACGTTCGTTTTTTACGACATCTCTGAAGCTCTCCGAGTTTTCGTAAGAACCGTTTATTCTGAAAGCAATAGATTTGTTAAGTGGACCGTAAAAATCAAAAGAAGGCTTGTAGAAAGCATAACTTCCGATTTGCATCCCTATTTCACCGCCTGATTTGAATGAAGGTGTTTTCGTTACCAGGTTTAAGATACCTCCCGGTGCAACGTTTCCAAACAATAAAGCCGAACCTCCTTTTAAGAATTCAACTTTCTCCAGACCGGAAACTTCAGGAATGGAACCAGAATTGTAACGGAAGCCATTTTTAAACATATTATTGGCAGACATGTCATAACCTCTTGAGAAAAAGGATTCTTGTGCACCACCACGTGCAGAACTTACATAAACACCATTGGCATTTTTTATAACCTCGCTTAAACGAATTGCCTGCTGTTGTTCAATTATTTCAGAACCAATAACCTGTATAGTTTGCGGGTTATCCATTGGTTTTAGTCCGGAACGAACTGCAGTAACCGCTTTAGGTTCTCTGTTGGTTTTAATTAAAACTTCATTTAGAACCTCTCCTTTTTTGTTTTTTACAGTATCATTTTCAGTCGAAGTATTTTCTGTACTGGAGTAGTTCTGACTGTAAGACGCAAAACTAATCAAAGATAAAGCAAGTAGTAAATTATATTTCATGATGCTTATTTAGATTTAATAAAAATAAATTTTTGCAAATATAAGGGCGCATCGATGTTTTAACAAAATTTAAAGAAAGGTTTCTAGATTAAAATTTCATTAGAATAGTCTTAAGATTTGCTTAAGATTTTGCTTTTTTGAGTTTTATTGTGTAAGGAAGGATAGTTCTATGCTAGGGCCTTTCGAATAAAAAAGCCCTGTTCTTACTGAACAAGGCTTAATCAATACTATAGAGGTTTAAAAACCGAAAGAATTAATTATTTAACCGCGATTAAATAAGTCGCCATCTTCCAGATTTCGTTGTATTTTTTACCATTGTGTTCTCCGGCAGTTTTTTCGGTATAAGCGAACTCTACCATATAATTTCCTGACCAAAGCGGTGTAAAAGAGATTTCTCCTTTGTCATCACTCCATAATTCTTTTTCCCAGCCGTTTGGAGCAATTACTTTTATTTTTTGTTTTTTGGCTGCTGCACCTTCGTACAATGCATTTATGTTGATAGCTGTTTTTTGTTTGGCAGCGGTAACTTCTTTAGAAAACACACTGATAATGTTTGTGTTTGCAGCGGCATCGTTTCCTTTTGCAGCATTTCCAACAGTAACCGTTGCGCTTGAATTGTAATCTAATTTCATGGTTCCGTACACATCTTTTACCGTGTGGTGCATGACAACCGTGTAAACGCCATCCTCCTCAGGTGTAAAAAAGGCCTGATATTTATTTTCTAAAGCTTTAGCCGTAAGTTTTGTTTCCTTTTTTGAAGGGCTGATGACAACCAATGAAAAATCTTTTAAATCTGAAAACCATTTTGCTGAAGCCGTAATATCATTGTCTGAAAATTCTCCGAAGAAAACTGAAATTTCCTGTGCTTTCCCTTTAGTACCAGTCGCTTTAGTTTCAATCCATAAAGCATGGGCAAATAATGCAGGGCTCGCAACTAACATTAAAAGTAAAAATGTTATTGATTTTAAAGTTTTAGATTTCATAATATTTAAATAGTGAGTTAATAATTGAGTATCACAAATGTAAAATTTAATATTAGTTTGACAATATTTATTTAGAATAATTATGAATAATAACCTGTAAATCTAATTTTGGATTTTCTTCCGGGTATCGTCAGCTGGTTTTGTGTCTCCATTTTTTTAACCTGCTTTTTTTAGTGCGAGAGGTACATTTTTACTTTTCGGATAATAGTTTTCGGTTGGGAGGAAGGTAAAACCGGTTTGCTGAGATAATTTGACATATTGTTTTTCTATCAGTGAAGGATCTATGATGGTTTGTTTTATTTACTCAAAATAAAAGGGACTAATTTAATTAGCCCCTTTTTTACTTTCAGAAAATAGTATATTAGAATTTGTACGCGAAACTCGCTACAATATTTCTTGGTTTTTGCGGGTTTAGGGTTGACCATCCACCGTTAAAATAATCTTTATTAGCAATATTGTTGAGGTTAAAAGCTACACGGAATTTATTTGAATTGTAGAAAACAGAGCCATTGATTACGGTATATTCCGGCAATACAAATTTTCCGGTTTTAGAACTGTCCAGAATGGCATTTTCACTCGCATAATTTCCTCCAAAACCAAGACCGAAATGTTCTAGTGCACCTTCTTCAAATTTATAAGTCGCCCACAGGTTTACAAGGTTTTTAGGACCTGACCAAAATGGTCTTTTGCCTTGCTCCAGCCAAACATTTCCAACATCGCCTTTCGTAATTTTACTGTCATTATAGCTGTACCCGGCAATAATGCTTAGTCCTTTTATTGGTGCGGCATTTAAATCAAATTCAAAACCTTTGCTTTGAGCTTCACCTCCTTGTGAACTGTACAGCGGATTGCTGGTTACCAAATTGGCTACCTTAATATCGTAGTAGCTCATAGTAGCATTTAACTTGTCTTCAAAAATAGTCGCTTTTACACCAAATTCTAATTGGTTGGCATGTTCCGGTTCGAAAGTTTTGGTTCCGATTAAATTACCATCTGTATCATAATTTACGGCCGGTGCAATGTTTCTGAAACCATTCATATAATTGGCAAATACAGCTAATTTGTCTTCAATAGGCTGGTACAACAACCCGAATTTTGGCGATAAAGCCGTTTGTGTATAATCGTCATTTTTATTTTTGATATCACCTTTCGTATCAAAATAATCCACTCTCAAACTTGCCATGGCCAACAGTTTAGAAGTAATGTTAAGCACGTCAGAAGCATATGCACTGTAAGTCGCATCCTGCGGACTGAAGTTTCCTGCCGGTCGGTTGGCCAGAAGTTTGTCAACAGAGGTTTGTGTTAGATAATAAGGAGCGGCAGCGTCTAATTGTCTCACTTCGCCTTGTGCAGTAATATTGTAAAGACGACCGTAACCGGAACCTCCGTTCGTTACTTTTCTTTCAAAATAATCCAGACCTGCCACAAGACGATTGCGCATGTTACCAATTTTGAAATCTCCAATAAAATTTTGCTGAATATCGGTCGTTGCGGTTTGTGATTGTTCTTTGGTGATATTAAACCCGAAATCTTTATTTCCGTCTTCATTGTCATAAATATAAGAGTAATACCCTCTCGATTTTGAGGAACTTCTGGATAAGACTGTTTGTGAAGTCCATTGCTCAGAAATTTTATAGGTCATTTGTCCTTGCAGACTGTATCTCGGGTTTTTTATCGATAAATCGTTACTGTTAAAAGACAAATCGGTATTGTAATTTAATTCGGCTAAATTGGCGTATTGCAAAGCAGCATCTCTCCCTAAAAACAACATCGAAGGCGTTGTTTTTTCTTCCTGCATAAATTCGGTATTGAATAAAAAGGAAAGCTTGTCATTTACTTTGTAAGACAGGGAAGGTGCTACAAAAAGGGAGGTACGGAATCCGGTATCCTGAAAAGTGTTTTCAGTTTGGTACGCCGCATTAATTCTAAAAAGAACATTATCGGCATCGTCTAGCGGAGTATTGATATCGGCAGTAATCCTGTTTAAACCAAAACTTCCGGCCAGGTAAGATACTTCATCGCCAAAACCACTGTACGGCTTTTTGGTAACGGTATTAATTAATCCACCGTAGCTCACTAAACTGCTGCCAAATAAAGTTCCCGATGGACCCTTTATCACTTCAATACGCTCTACATTTGCAGGATCTAAACTACCGTTTGTTAAGCCCGGTAATCCGTTTACGATATTGGCCTGAATTTCAAATCCGCGTAAAGTATAGTAGCTTCCGCCATCACCGCCGCGCCCTGTAGATTCCCATAATTTTTGAATTCCGGGTACATTTTTTAAAGCGTCTTCATAATTGGTAATGGCTTGTTCTTTAATTAATTCAGAGGAAACAATGTTGTAAACCTGTGGGTTTTCGACGTTTTTTAAAGGCATTTTTGAAACATAAGTACTTTGCTTAGGGAAAGTTTTTCCTCTGTTATTGGTAATGATCACCTCTTTCAACTGTTTGTTTGAAACCTTCAATTGTAAATTGAGTGTTGTAGTTTCATTGGCCGAAACAATTACTTCCTGTTCTAGCGTTTCATAACCGGTTAAAGAAACTTGCAAAGTATAGATGTTGGCTTTGACTCTGTTAAATTCAAAAGCACCGTCTTCATTACTGGTAGTACCGTATTTTGAACTTTTAAGGATAACGTTAACACCAACGGCCAGTTCGCCATCAGATGTAGTGATCGTTCCTTTAATCTTTCCGTTGTTTTGCTGAGCAAAAGCACTGAAAGAAAAAAGTAAAAAGAGATAGATTACGAATTGAGAATTTTTAATTCGTTTTTCAAAGTTGTTCATGATTTTTTTGATTGGTTAATGTTATCAGTGAATAATTGTAGGAAATTAATAAGCGACTAATTTTCTTTTAAATGCAAACACCTCTAATTTAGAGGTGTCTTTTTATCGCAGATGCTATTAAAACTTAAGAGTTAAGTTTACTAATAAGTTGGCAGGAGCTTGCGCCATTCCGTAAGAATCCCAGTATTTTTTATTGTTTATGTTGTTGAATTTAACGCCGATTCTCCATGTTGGTTTATCATAAAATACGGTGGCATTGTAAACAGAATAAGAAGGGCTGTAAAAACTTTCATCTTCAAACTTGTATTGTTTGTCTACATAATTGCCTCCAAAACCAAGTCCTAAATCTTTTAATTTGTTTTGAAATTTATATGATATCCAAAAGTTAACTACATTTTCCGGAGCTCCGCTGGCTTTATTTCCTTCAATAGCAGCATCTGATGATTTTACGATACGATTGTCATTA
This sequence comes from Flavobacterium sp. T12S277, assembly GCF_048514875.1. Lineage (NCBI taxonomy): Bacteria > Pseudomonadati > Bacteroidota > Flavobacteriia > Flavobacteriales > Flavobacteriaceae > Flavobacterium > Flavobacterium sp. T12S277. The sequence goes on from NZ_JBLYEG010000003.1 coordinate 236,511, forward strand.
TAAGCATACCCAAGCATAGCATTTAAACCCGCAACCGGATTGGCAATAAATTCAAAATCAATTCCCTTACTCACTTGTTTACCGTCCTGAACACTAAATCCGTCAGAAGTTGTTCTTGTAGCATTATCAATTGTAATGTTGTAGTAGCTTAATGTAGTACTTAATTTTTTATTGAATGCTTCTACTTTTACCCCACCTTCGTATTGGTTGGCATAAACCGGTTTTAATATTAACAAGCTTCCATCGGGTTGATTTACCGGACCTGAATTTTGAAAACCATTCATATAATTTCCAAATAAAGAAACCTGATTTTTAACCACTTCATAAACCAAACCTAATTTAGGCGATAAAGCAGTTTGGTTATAGCCCTTCGTGTCTTCCAGTTTTTTTTGAACGAAGTTGTCCAAACGAAGACTTAGCATGGCTGATAAACGGTCTGTAAAGCTTATCACATCTGAGGCATAAACACTAAATATTTGTTCGTCCGGAACTGCCCATGTAAGTTGCGATACCACCGCATCAACTTGTTTTTTTCGGATAGGATCAAAAGGTTTTGTTACATCGATCGTATCCAGAACTGGCGTTGCACCATAATTAAAAGTACCTTTTGAAAATCTGTAATTGGTACCTAATAGAAGTTTATGTTTAATGCTTCCGGTAGAAAATTGACCGTTAATATTTTCTTGTATGTTCGTAAACTGATTAAATATCGGGCCAAAACGCGATACACTTCTTTTTACTTCTGTTGGTGAAATCCATTGGGTGTAATATTGATAACTGCGATCTACATTTTCATCTATAAAAGAGAAAACAGTAGTAGATTTCCAGTTTTCTGCCAATTGATATTCGGCCTGAACAAAAACTTTTGTTGAAGAAGTTTTGGCATCAAGATCATCGTGAAATAAACTTTTTCTATAGTCTACCTTTAAATCCGTTGGGTTTGTAATTCCCGGAGCATAGAAACGTCCGTAAGTAGGACGTGTGTTGTTTACATTGTAAATTTCGGTATCGATACTTAAGGTTAATTTATCCGTTGCTTTGTAGGTAAGACTTGGCGCAATCAGGAATGTTTTACTAAAACCATAGTCTAAGAAACTCTTTTCGGTATTTACTGCAGCGTTCAATCGAAACAATACGTTATTATCAGGTGTTAATGGAGTATTCATATCAAGCGCTAGTCGGTTTAATCCAAAACTTCCTCCGGTATAGGATACTTCTGTTTTTTTAGTTTCAAAAGGTTTTTTGGTAACTAAATTCACAATACCACCAAAAGAAGATACAGACGATCCAAATAAGGTTCCCGAAGGTCCTTTAAGAACTTCAATACGTTCTGCATTATCAATAGAAATAGAGCTTCGATCCGTCATATTTTCCATTCCGTTTCGGGCATTAACTCCGGTACTAAATCCTCTAAACGAAATTTCAAGTCCTCCAGAAGGATAAATTTTTGTGGTCACACCAGGTGCATTTACAGCTGCACTTCTGATATCTATTGTAATTTGTTCCTGCAAAAGTTCTTTGGGAATTACATTATAGACTTGCGGGTTTTCGAGATTTTTCAGCGGCATTCTCGCAACATAATCTGTTTTTTTAGAGAGGATGCTTTTCTTGCCGTTCACTACAACTTCGTGCAACTCTTTGTTGGAAACTTTTAATTGCAAATTAAGAACTGTTGTTTCACTTTCAGTTACCACTACCTCTTGTTCAGTAGTTTCATAACCGGTTAAAGATACTTGTAAGGTATAGGTATTAGTTCGCACTCTGTTGAGATCAAAACTACCATCGTCGTTGGTAACGGTACCGTATTTTGAGTTTTTAAGAATAACATTTACACCAGCAGCAGCATCGCCATCAGATGTAGTAATCGTTCCTTTTATTTTTCCAAAGTTTTGTTGGGCAAACGAACAAAAAAAAGAAAAGAAGAAAATGATTGTAAGTAGAAAACGAGAAGTTTTCAAAATAGAATATTTCATTTTATTGTATTTGGTTAAGGTTTTGTTTTTATTTAGAATGAATAAAAACAGTGCAAATGTAAAAATTAATACTTCTTTAACAAATAGTATTTCGTTTGATTTCATGAACTTTCAGTTAAATCTGATGTACTTTTTTAAAATTTCTTTGAACAATAATCGGAATGAGTTAAATTTCTGACGTTTATTAAAAAAAATGAAAAGGGTAGAAGTTACACTTTGAAAGCCTTAATTTTGCGTTTTAAAAATGAAGCTTTTCATATGATTTTACCTTTCTTGAAAAAATTGCAGCATTCTCCTAAAGGATATCGTCTGGCCAATACTGTATTTTTTTTCCTTTCGGGATTTGGTTATTCTTCCTGGGTATCCCGTATTCCGCACATACAGGCACAATTGCATTTGTCCGAAGCTCAGTTTGGAGCTGTTTTATTTGCCTTTCCAATTGGTTTAATGCTTACCATGCCTTTTACAGGCAAGCTGTTAAACAAATACAGCAGCCGTTATGTTATGTTGCTCGGAGCAATCATGTTTAATATTGCATTGTCCTTACCGGGTCTAGTTGCTTTCGTCTGGCAGTTGGTTATTGTACTCTTACTCTTTGGTGCATCACGTAATATTTTCAATTTGTCGATTAACGCACAATCTCTGGAGGTTCAAAAATTATATCCATATTCCATTATAACCCGTTTTCATGCCGTTTGGAGCATAGCTGTTTTTTCGGGAGCAGGTTTGGGGTATGTAATGGTAACGCAGCATATTGCACCGTCACATCATTTGCTGGGAGTAAGTGTTTTTATGCTTGCGCTAACGGCTTGTTTTTATCCTTTGAGTATTCATAACGAACCTGTACCAGTTAAAAAGAAGTTCTTTTCGATGCCCGAAAAAAATCTGGTTAAGTTTGCCCTGATTTGTTTTGTGTCTATGGCTTGCGAAAATACCATGTACGATTGGAGTGGTATTTACTTTGAAAATATATTGAAGGCCTCTCCAAAATTAACCAGTGCCGCATTTGTGTTTTTCGCCACAGCAGTAACTCTGGGACGTTTGTTTGGTGATTATGGCGTAATGAAATTTGGCACCAAACGAATTCTGTTTTACAGCGGTGTTTTAATCACCTTAGGATTTGGTATTTGCTTTATCCTGCCGTATGTTTATTCGACTATTTTTGGCTATGTCTTGATTGGGTTTGGAGTTTCCTGTGTGGTTCCGTTGGTATTTAGTATTGCCGGAAGATCATCAAAATTAAGCAGTGGTTCTGCCTTAACTTCGATATCTACTATTGGTTATCTTGGTTTTTTACTGGTCCCGCCAATGGTAGGGTTTATATCCGAATATTTAAGTATGAAGTGGGCATTTTTGGTAATGGCGCTTTTAGGAATACTCATGATCTTTATGGTGAATAAGATTGGGGAGAATGAGTAGTGTTTTTTGAAGGAGCTAAGGTGCTGAGAGGCTAAGGAACTGAGGTCTTTTTTACGAAGGTATAAAGTTTTATTATTTGAGAAGAACATTCATTTTTCATCTATTTCATTTATAAAATTCTTCCATTTTTGTTTTTCAATAATGTATGAATATTGGTAACTTTTTTCGAAAATTCGTATCTTATTTTTGAATTCAAGAGTATCAACATAAAAGAAATCGAGTTCTTCTTTTTGATTACGAAAATGAATAGAATAGGTGCTTTTTGGACAACAACAATACCCTGTTTTTTCGGATTTTATAAAGATAGTTTCAAAGTTTTCAACTTGCTTTTTTATTACAGTTTTAAGTTCTTTCACTGGAGTATATGACTCCACGTTAATTCTTTTATTTGTTAATGTTGAATCGTACACTTTTATTATAATTTGAGTACTATTTGATAATGTATTATTAAAAGAAATGTTATCCCAAATGTTATTAATTACAGTTTGAGTTTTTTTTTCACAGCTTATTATTAAAATAGAAAATAGAATTATTAAAAATATATTTTTCATTTATCAGAAGAAATTGTAGTTTCAGTATGATACTCAAAAATGTAACTAAAAATCATAAGGACTGGTAAGCTAAGCCATGCAGTAAAGACAAGTTCTATTCCGTTCTGACCATCTGAAACGTAGCACAATGTATTTGCTTTTGTGAAAAAGATACTTAGTGCCGTTTGCATAAAAATGTATTCGAGAAAATTAAAGAAAATCAGATTAGTTTTTAATTTGTCATAACTTTCTGTTTCTTTTTTCTTTAAACTTTTGTAAAATAAAACAGGTAAAAAGAGCATTCCTATCCAAGAAAGTACCCAAAGTGCTTTCCAAGTAGTAGTGCATTCAACTCCTAATCGTTGTAGAATAAACTGGGTTCCAAATAGTAGCATTGCTGTAAAACCTGGAATAATAAATCCAATGACACAAAAAATCATTGTGGATTTTAGATAGTTGTATTTATATTTCAAATTGAACTTAGTTTACTTTTGAAAAAAACTTAATTGGCTATTTCTTCGTCATCACAAATTTTTCCGAACTTGGTTTCCCATTCAAATTCCCTGAAATCTCAGCAGTTAAAGTATTATTTGCACCTTTTGTATAGGTTATCTTTTGTGGATAATCGTGTTTAGGATTCTCGAAAACCAATTGTTTGTCAGACTCAGCTGTTGCCGAGAAAGAAACAGGTTTATCATTATTTTGACCTTTTACGGTTGCAATATAAGTTAGCGTTTCGTCTTTTTGTGTTAAAACGATACTTTCGAAATGAATGGTGTCTTTTTCTTTTATAAAATAGGAAGAAGCACTAAAAGTACTATCGTTTAGTTTTTGCCAGTTCTCGGTCAGAACACCCTCTGGAGATTTGTTTTCCCAGTTCCCGATGAGCCAGTCTGCAACTTTGATTTTATCTTTCTCAACGGATTCCTTTTTTTGACAAGAAACAGCAGCTAAAACAAGGGCTAAAAGAGTAATTTTCTGAAACATATTTATGAGTTTTGGTTTTAAATGGAAGTACTAAAGTATGAAAAAGAATTGGTTGTTGTGAATTGTAAACAGTAAACTGTGAAAAGTAAAATGGGCAATGAAACACTGTATCTTACATTTTACATCTAACATTTCACATTTTTTACATCTCACAAAGAATCGAATAAACCAGTTCTTTTGTTGGTTTTTGATCTTTTAGTTTGGTTCTGACATCATCAAAAGTAACTTTAAAATCACAACCTGATTTATATTCACTACAGCCGTAGGCGGTTTTTCCTTTCAGAATTGTACCCTTTTTACATTTCGGACAGGTTAATTCATCTGATGCTGTGGAAGCTTTTACTTTTGGAGTTGTTTTCTTCGTTTCTAATTTGAGTTTGTAATTTTCTTCAAAACGAATCAGGCCTTCAACAGTTCCTTCTTCGGTTTTAAAACCTTTTATATTTACTGTTGATCCTTTTTGAACTAATCTTAAATATTGATTTTCAGATATTTTTTTCTCCGCAAAAGTATAAGGCAGCAGAAAATCGCAACCCGATTTATAATTACCACATCCAAAAGCCGATTTCCCTTTAATTAAAGTCGCTTTCTGACATTTCGGACAGGTTTCGGCTAAAATACCTGCGGCTTTCTTTTTCTCTGCTTTTGCAAAAGGTTTTTCGATTGTTGCAGCATGTGAAATATTGGCATGTCTGGTTTCGCTTCGCACTTCGGTAACCAGAGCCTCGACCATGCGTTTCATGTTTTTAATAAACGCTCCGGCTGTATAAGTCCCTTTTTCGATGTCTTTCAACTGCTTTTCCCAGGAACCGGTTAGTTCGGCCGATTTGATAAGTTCGTTCTGAATAGTATCAATAAGCTGAATTCCGGTTGGTGTTGGTAAAACCTGTTTTTTGTTTCGAACGATATACTGACGTTTGAATAGTGTTTCGATAATATTAGCCCGAGTTGACGGGCGTCCAATACCGTTTTCTTTCATCAGTTCGCGCAGATCTTCGTCATCTACTTGTTTGCCTGCAGTTTCCATGGCACGTAACAATGTTGCTTCGGTAAACTGATTGGGTGGTTTGGTTTCTTTTTGCAAAAAAGAAGGCTCGTGCGGACCTTTTTCTCCCACCACAAAACTGGGCAGTAAATCTGCCTCTCTTTCTTTAGCGTTCGGATCTTCGAATACAACGCGAAATCCTTTTTTTAAGATCTCTTTTCCGGTGGCTTTAAAAGTAACATCGGCTGCTTTTCCAATTACTGTGGTATTAGCAACCAAACAATCGTCATAAAATACGGCAATAAAACGTTTTGTAATAATGTCATAGACCTGCTGTTGATTGAATTGCAAATGGGCCTCTATTCCGGTTGGAATAATCGCATGGTGATCGGTAACTTTTTTATCGTTGAAAACCTTTGGCGATTTTTTTATTTTTTTCTCTAAAATTGGCTGAGTTAATTCGGCATATTTGGATAATTTTTGCAGAATTCCCGGCACTTTTGGGTAAATGTCATTTGGTAAAAAGGTAGTATCGACTCTGGGATACGTAACTACTTTTTGTTCGTACAGAGTTTGAACGATTTTAAGCGTTTCATCTGCCGAAAATCCAAATTTAGTATTGCAGTATACTTGTAAACCAGTCAGGTCAAATAGTTTTGGAGCGTACTCGTTTCCGTTCTTTTTTTCAACTGAAACAATTTCGAATTCGCTTTCTTTGACTTTATTGGCTAAAAGCTCTCCGTCTTCTTTTTTTAGGAAACGTCCTTCTTCATAACTAAAGAGAGTCTCTCTGTATAAAGTCTGTAACTCCCAATAAGGCTGAGGTTTAAAATTTTCGATTTCTTTAAATCTATCGACAACCATGGCCAATGTTGGTGTTTGCACACGCCCAATAGACAATACTTGTTTGTAACCACCATGTTTTACGGTGTACAAACGTGTAGCATTCATGCCCAGTAGCCAGTCACCAATGGCTCTTGAAAATCCGGCGTAAAACAAATTATCGTAGTTTTCGGATGGTTTCAGATTTTCAAAACCTTCTTTTATGGCTTCGGTGGTTAGGGACGAGATCCACAAACGCTGTACTTCGCCCTTATAATCCGCCTCATTCATCACCCAACGCTGAATAAGTTCTCCTTCCTGTCCGGCATCCCCGCAGTTGATAACCACGTCGGCTTTGTCGAATAGACTTTTTACGATTTTAAATTGCTTTTGGATTCCTGAATTTTGCACTACCTTGGTTTCAAACTTCTCAGGAAGCATGGGTAAGTTGTTCAGATCCCAGCTTTTCCAGTGAGGTTTGTAATCATTGGGTTCTTTTAAGGTACATAAATGCCCAAAGGTGTAAGTTACAGCATAACCATTGCCTTCAAAATACCCATCGTGTTTGGTATTGGCTCCCAAAACGGATGCGATTTCACGTGCTACACTTGGTTTCTCAGCAATACAGACCTTCATTTTTCTCTTTCTTATTCGAAAGCGAAATTAGGAATTTTAAAAGTGGTATTGAAATTATAGGGTTATAAAGTTGCAAAGAGGCAAAGGAGCAAAGGGACAAAGGTTTTTTGTTTTCCGCAGATTTACGTGGAGTGATTTTATAGAATTTATTTAAATCTGCACAATCTGTGAGCGAAAAGAAGCACATAGCTATGTGGTTTATTTTAAGTGAAACATCTTTTACAAGCATTTTGAGCTATGTCTCTATGTGTTAAAAGATCCGTACAGAAAGAATTAAGAATTAAAGATTAAAATCTGCGAGATTTGCGAGAGGAAAAAACTTTAGATGTTTTTAATCTTGTAGCCCTCGAATAAAACATAAAAACCACAAACAGTAGCTTGTGGTTTTTTGTAATTATAAATTTCAGCTTTGCCTTAAAGTAAAAGGCTTGCTATTGGGTTATTTTAATTTTAGACGCAAATTGGATTCTCTCAAGAATTCATTAACATGTTCTTGTTTGATTTGTGTTCTGTTTAACCCCTTCAGACTGCCTACATATCCTGTAAAAACATGGCTTATATTGAGGGGAGTAACAACTCCTTTATGAGATGTATTGTGGCAAAAGAAGCAATTAACAAGATCGTTAACTGAAGTTTTGCTTATTGTTGTTGGACTAAATCCTGCCTGAACATAGGTTTCCATCGTAATATTGTAGGCTGCAACGGAACCTCGGGTTAATTTTCCAGGGTTAGAGTCTGAAAGAGTATCAGATAACGTATTTAATAAGGCCGCTTGAGCCTGAGTAGTATCGTATCCTGCAGTATTAATCCATAATGAACCATTGTAAAAATAATTGTTCCAGATACCTTTCAGCTGTGTTTTAACGCTTTGATTAATCGTACGAATATTATTGAAGTTTTGCGAACCATTTTGACTCGTTTTCATATAAACCTGAACATTATGAGAACCTTTCGTTACTTTTTCAACAGGAACACCATATTTGTAAAGAGAAAAGATATCGGTATAAATTCCATTTTTTGTAGTTATATTTTTAACGGTTGCAGTGTTGTTTTTATTAAAAAAAGGATAATCAACGGTACTCGTCACCGGTGCATCAGTGGTTGGCGTAGCTTTTGACCAATCGTAAGCAGGTGCAAGATTTTCATGTTCAAAAGTAGCCCATACAAATTCGGGGTGATTTTGTACAACTCCAACGACATGCATCCCTAAAAGTGCTACTCTTTTTTTCACTCCATTGATTACACCCTGAGTAATAAAATAGGAAGAAGGATCTTTAAGAGCACTCGCATCAATCCATGAGGTTTTAAGTTCTAAGGAGCCTACAGGAAAAGTTATATCTTTTATTTTGGTAGGATCTTTTTTTGCTATTGGACCATATTTTAGCATGGTTGAGTACATAAGATTGTCCATGAAAATAGAATAATAAACCGTAGTAGATTTAGGAACACCTGATGTATATTTAGGGGTTTTTAAAATATCCTGGGAAGAACTTGCCTGAGCGGTATCTCTTAGAACAACAATTCCTTCACTTGTATCTACTTTTTTACCTTCCGCAGTCACCTGAATCAAATTGGAAATAAATAACGGTTTTCCGTTGACTTCATTGGTGAGCCAAAGAAACTTTTGCCACGACCATTGATGAAAGTCACAATTCGTTACAGTTGTATTGTTGGCAAATGCGCTCGTTGGTCCTTCATTTGGCGGAGGAGTCTGGCGGGTGTTGTTGACCATCGTAAACCAATTAGCAGGAGCTAAACAGGTAGAAGTAGCGGCACTTTTATTTACAGTTGTATAAGTGTCCTTTTCTGTCTTTGGATCCTTTTTGCAGGCACAGAAGACGATTAGCGTGATTAAAAGCAATACCTTTTTTGTAGTTTTCATGATAGAGGGGCTTTAGTTCGTTTTTGTAGTTATTTTTTTTGAATAGTTGAAAGTAGGTAATTAAGAAACTGACTTCTTAAAAAATGTCTTAAACGCTCCATTTTTAGGTATGAAGCCCAAAAAATGGTGTATTAATAAAACAGTAATAGTGCTACAGCCGGAATATCCTTGCCGGGAAACTTCCGAATGCTATTCAATAGGAGGTTTTGGAGTACTAAGTTAAAAAAAATAACAAGATAATTGCTTCAAAAAATGCATTTTGAAAGATTAAAATAATTATATTCGTTCTGCCAAAACTAATCTTAACCCATTAGAAATGAATATAAAACAAGCTACGACTATAGAGGAAGTAATTCAGCTACTGGACGAAATAATAGAACTGTCAAAGATAGAGCAAAGCGCTATAGGTCTGTTTGCTACCCTATATCGCGAAGTTACGGTGAGCGTAAAAGAAGGGATCCAGAATGGTTCTTTTCAAAATGGTGAACGCATGGAAAAACTGGATGTTATTTTTGCCAATCGGTATTTAAAGGCTTATTATCAATATAAAGCCAAAGAAAAACCATCGGAATGTTGGGGTTTTGCTTTCGAACAAGCCGAAAAGTTTTGGCCGATAGTGCTGCAACACCTATTACTCGGAATGAATGCTCATATCAATCTGGACTTGGGTATAGCTGCCGCTGAAATTAGTACAGTAGAAGATATAGGAAGTTTAAAAGCCGATTTCGATAAAATAAATACTATTCTAAGCAGTCTCGTAGGAAGCGTAGAAAAGTGTTTGATTAAAATTTGGCCAACGCTTACCTGGATATTAAAAATAACAGGTAAAGCAGACACCTTTTTTATTGACTTTAGCATGGAAACCGCAAGAGACGGAGCCTGGAAATTTGCCAACGAATTTGTAGCGGTTCCACAGGACCAAAGAGAAGCCTGTTCACACGAAAGAGATGTGAGAATAACCCAAATAGCCCGCTTAGTTTCAAACCCGGGATATTTTGTGAGTGCTGTTTTCAAATTCATTCGTTTGTTCGAAAGAGGTACAGTGGCTCAAAAAATAATCGATATGCAGATTGTTGAACAAAAAAACTTGGAATGTGCTGTTGCGTGATTGTAACTTCCATTAGAAATGGTTCTAATTGTAACAATAGATTTTGATCGCGCTGTATCGATATTTCTGACTTTTACTCTAATTCATGTTTGTACAATTAATTCCTTTAGAACGAGTAGTAAAAAGGTCTGTGACTTCTACCAGAGATATGGTTTTTAAGACGCAAAAAAAATACGCAAAGTCAAAGACATTTGCGTACTGTTAATTTTAAACATTTCTTAGGGCCAGTGCATTGTGGAGCACTATTGCCTTATAAAATCTATTTTTTATGAGACTCCAACTTTTTAATTTTGGCTTTCAGAATTTTTAATTCTTGTTCCTGATTCTCGTTTTTCTTATTTTGCTCAATGATGTAAAGTGTCATTTCTTCCATTTTTTGTAACAACTTCATTTGAAACTCTTTCACATTGAGCCCGTTTTCAATCATTTCTTTTTCCGGTGCTATTTCAGGTAGGTGTTGTTGGGTGGTTACAAATTTTTCAAGTTCATTTAAACTCATTAATTTATAATGCTTTTTGAATACGAAATCTGGAACACAGGTTCCTTGCATACAAACTTTAACTTCAGAAGCACGAATTGTTCCTTCAACATCAAGCTTGTAGGCAGGAGTGTCAGTTCCTATTCCTACTTTGCCATCTGAATTAATGGTAAGTTGAGTTGATAGTACTCCTGCTTTTGCGGTCTTAAAAGCCAAATCTCCATTTGAAGCACCCGCCGTTTTGGCAATGCTGATTATTTCGGCGGTATCAAAATTAGCATCTGCGGCATTTATATGAAATTTCATTCCAACACCTGTTCCTTGCCATAGACCTCCGGCATTATCATTTAGTACCAATTTAAGCGGAAATCGATATTGATTGGCGGTTAATATATCTTCGGTCTGGGTAATATTTAATTTTTGATCGGGATTTACTTCTCCGATCCCGACTTTGCCCTCTGAATCAATCGTAAGTTGTGTTGATAGTATTCCCGCTTTTGCCGTCCTAAAGGCCAAATCTCCATTTGAAACACCCGCCGTTTTGGCAATGCTGACTATTTCGGCGGTATCAAAGTTGGCATCTGAGGCATTTAGATGAAACTTCATCCCAACACCAGTTCCCTGCCATAAACCTCCAATATTATCATTAAGTACTAATTTAAGAGGAAAACGATATTGATTGGCAGTTACTATATCATCTGATTGCGTAACGTTTAATTTTTGATCGGGATTTACTTCTCCGATACCAACATTACCTGAATTATAATAAATTTTCCCAGGTGTTGAACCACTCCAGTTTTGGGCATTTACGGATAAAATGGAGCTCAAAAAAACGAGACCGATTAGAATTTGTTTTTTCATTTTTTATTTATTCTATATGATTGTTTACTATTTAAAAGAGGATTTTTAAATGGAAGAGTCCTGCTGTTGGATATCTTGCGATGAGAACACTTCAGAAATGGAGGAATTAAATATGAATTTATAGCGGCGAAATTAATATATTCTCTATCTGACACCATCTAAAAGTCCAACATTTTGTAATATTGTTGTAATTCGATTGCTCTGGTTTTTACGATTTCTTTTTTTCTGTTTTCGGCAACAGTGTACCACATTGTTCCTTGTTGAACTTCGAAGTAAAATTTAGAAATAAAAGCGTATTCTTTATCCCGATACTTCAACCATTGCAATTGGGATTCTTTCAGACTGTCAAAAGCTTCTTTTGGGAGTTTTGCTTTTAACAGGTTGTAGTATTTATTCAATTCTTTATCCCAGGATTCACGCGCTTGTATGGTACAATTACACATATCGGCATTCGAGATATCATCTTTGTTCAGACATTTAGATTCTAAAACATCAATTGGATTTTCATTTTTCTTGTTGGTTTGCGAAAAGGCAATGATCGAGAAAAAAAGAAAAACAGTGACAAGTGTTTGGTTCATAAGGTTGAGTTTAAAACCCAAATATATTACTGTTTTGTTTTAAATGTGTATTTGTAGTTCAGTAAAAAAATATGCTGCTGACGCAAGCGTCCCGCTTGTCCATGCAAAGAATACAAATTAATATTAATATGCAAAACAGTTTGATCATAATCTCTATAATTTTTTATTAAAAAAATCATGAGAGATCGTATGCTTTAATTCCGTAGGAATGAAATATTTTGTAGCAACGGATTTCAATCCGTTGAAAAAAGGATTTTGGGTTTTAAAAGTTCCATAGGAACGGCATATATTTTAGGTGTTAAAATATATCGAACCGCTGGTTCTCTATGCTCAATGTGCATATTCAAATTGGATTAAAATCCAATTCTACAATATTGATTGAGCCTACGGCTCTTTATTGTGACTATAAATTTTTTAATTCCAGTCACAATTTTTAAGTTGGGACACTTTGTAGAGCCGTTTTTTAAATATCTTGTTTGATATTTAAGTTGTGCTTCTATTTTGATAGATTTATCGATTATAGGTAACCCTATTTAACCCAATTATTTAGGCAGATGTGCAACCAATTCAACCTCTAATTTTGCTTGTGGCATGTATAATTGTACTATTTGTACCCATGTAGCCGCAGGAAAATCACCATTGTAGAATTTTTTTCTAACGTTGTTGTACTTTTTCATGGTCTCAATATCTGTTGTATATAGATTTTCTTTTACAACATTTGCAAATGTGGCACCATAACTTGCTAGTGAAGCTTTTAAATCGTTATAGACAGCTGTGATTCCTGCCGGAGTTAGTTCGCTTGTTACAGCACCCGAAATGTAAAGAACATTGTCCACTTTTAAAACCTGAGTATAACCGATAACGGTATCTTGTTTGGGTTCATTGTTCCAATGCCATTTTTCCTTTTTTATTTTGGCTTCTTGCGCAAAATTGGTACTAAAAACGAATAAAAAAGAAAGTAAAAGAAGGTGTTTCATAGTGGTTTGTTTTTTAGTTGAATTGAGTTATAGGGTTTTATTTAGTTAATGCAAGTTGCTTGAAGTCTCCCAACTTTGTACTCATTACTATATTGCGTTATAATTCTTGCTTATTGGAATGGGTACGAAGTCGGTAGACTTCGCACAGCATAGGGTGTTGTGTATGACTATTACTAAGTAGAAAATAATTCACCTAAATCATTATCTGATTGAATTCTAAATTCTTTTTTTAATCTTGCTACAAAATCTCTATAACCATATTTGGAAGTAAATTCAAACTTATTTCTCAATAGTTCTACAATTAACGAGTCCGACGGTAGATATGAATTAGGAAACGAATAATTTTCTAATTTTGGAATAATGAATTCTTTTATAAGCATTTGAAAATCTAGCTCGGCAAGAAAATTTAATAGACTAGAGCTTAAGGATAACTTTTCTTCACCTAAAATTTTATTGTAGAAAAGACTTTTTTCTTTTTGTGGTAATCTGGATATAAATAATGCAGCTAAATATTCTAATATAAGTATATGCACAAATGAGTAAAAGTCTCCGTTGACAACTAATACATTAACTGTTATTGTTAAATCATAAATTAGTTTGTCATTTTCAAATTCTAAGATTTGGTTGCGTTTAATCAATTCTAACTCTTTTATTAAAATATCTTTTGAAAAGGTATTTTGACCAGTTATTAATCCTCTAAAAGCTAAAATTGTTGCGACTCTTTCCAATTCATCCTTATTAAGGCCAGAAAGTTTTGGTCGTACAAATCCTAATTTTGAAACTGCATCGTGTTTTGAAAAAAGAGTATCAATAATATTTCTAAAAAATATTGATTTATTTTTTGGAAAATTTGTTTCACTATGATTTACAATGTAATTAATATAGATTGAGAGAAATAGAGGTGTTGTCATATATTGATGGAAATAATCATCATCTTCAATAGATTGAAAAAAAATTTCCTTCTTACTATTAGATAAATTAAGTTGTTCAATATATAACACTATATCTATCTCAGAAAGTGGAGCTATTTCACAGACATGAAATTCAGTTAAACTTTCTACATTTGTTCCTGGTCTAGATGATATTACAAAAAGATTGTTATTAAAATTAGATATAAAATTTTGAATTTGATTTATAACATTTGATCCTTCACTATAATTAATTTCATCAAAACCATCAAATAGGAACAAAAAATTTCCTTTTTTAAAGAGTTCAATAACTTTAAATCGTGATTCGTTGCTGATAATTCCAGTGATAAAACTTTCAAAATCTATATTTTCAATATTAAATAATCTAAGTTCTACATATACTGGAATATAATCTTCTCGATTTATACAACTAATTGTTAGGAATTTTAAGAAAGTTGTTTTTCCACTCCCAGCATTTCCTAATATTGCAATTTTATTATATTCATCGAAAAGATCCATTGGATTTTTTTGACGAATTCTCTTTTGATTAATTGTTAATGTAATAGGAATGTAATTGCGAAGAAAATCAATTGGTTCATTTCTAAATAATAGATTTTTAGTAAGTCTGAATTTTTCATAAGTATTATTTACATAGGACTGTATCTCTTCTTTCAGTTTCCATTTTGTAGATTCGTGTAAAATTATTGGAGAAATTGAATCGAAAATTTTGTCAATAGTATACTGTATCATAAATTTACAAGATTTTGAAATTCTAAAAATTCAGCTGGTACACCAGTAGGGGCCAAAAAACTATTTGGTAATCTATTTTCTAAGTAGCGCCAATCTGTTAGATAACTTATATCGCATCTTTCAAATGATGAATCTTTAATGTTAGTACTGTGAACTTTTGCTCTTAAAAAATTGCAAGAAATAAACTTTGATCTTGATAAGTTACTTTGAGTAAAATTAACGTCTTCAAATTTACATTGTGTAAAATTTGAATCAACCATTTCCATTACGTCCATATTACAATTCATAAAATCTGCATTAGAAGCTATAATTTTATTCAGTATTGCTTCCTGGAAATTTGCACTATGAATTGTAGAATTACTTAGGTTTGTATTTTCAAGTTTGGCACCTAACATTCTACAACTAGTTAAAGTAGACTTATTTAAATTTGCGTTTGAAAGATTACTATTTATTAAATTCGCATTTGTTAAATTTACATTTTCTAAATTTGCGTTTGATAAATCTAAATTACTAAGATTTGCATTTTGTAGGTCTGCATTTTTTAGAGAACCGTCTTGTAGCCAATTATTTTCACGTAACTCTTTTAAAGCTTTTGAAGTTAAACTTCTTTCTTCACTACCCAATTCGCGTATTAGTCTTGATTTTAGACTTTTCTTTTCTTTAATTTCATATAATTGATCAATTAAAAGGATAGTTATAGCAATACTAATAAATTCAGCGCAAAAATTGGAATATAGGTTTCCAATTAATATATGGTATGGTGCATCAGAAGGATATTTATGAAAAAAAACTAATCCAATTCCTGTCAGTAAAAAAAGAATTCCTGTAATTTTAATTTTATCTATTTTTTTTATCACGCAATTTTATTTTAAAAGTTATTTCTATTGGTAGTATTTAAAAATTTATGTCCATTTGTTTTGATTTTCATGTTATTAAAATATGCAAATTACAAATATAGTTTGATTTAAATAAATTAAATTAAGGGGAGAATGTAACTGTATATAAAAAGATATTAAGCTTGATATTTTAAAGAAAACAAACATCGTACATAATTTAAATCTACCACCAAGTAAAAACCCCTGTTTTGCAAAATAAAAAGAGATTAAATTTCTGAAAAAAACAACACTAGAATTTTCAACAAAAATTTTGTAATTTTGCAGTCCAATAAAAGGAATTAGAAAATGTTAGATAGACTTCAATATGTAAAGCAGCGTTTTGATGAGATTTCGGATTTGATTATTCAGCCGGATGTTATTGCTGATCAAAAACGTTATGTGCAACTCAACCAGGAATATAAAAGCATCAAAGCTTTGGTTGAAAAAAGAGAAGAATACATTCTTGTTTTAGCAAATATTGACGAAGCAAACGAAATTATTGCTGACGGAAGCGATGCAGATATGACCGAAATGGCCAAAATGCAGCTTGACGAAGCAAAAGAACGCTTGCCGCAACTGGAGGAGGAAATCAAATTTATGTTGATTCCTAAAGATCCTGAAGATGCTAAAAATGTAATGGTGGAGATTCGTGCCGGAACGGGTGGGGACGAGGCTAGTATTTTTGCAGGGGATTTATTCAGAATGTACACTAAATACTGTGAATCACAAGGTTGGAGAACTTCTGTGGTTGATATGAACGAAGGTACTTCGGGAGGTTTCAAAGAGGTTATTTTTGAAGTTACCGGAGAAGATGTGTACGGAACCCTGAAATTTGAAGCTGGTGTGCACCGTGTACAACGTGTTCCGCAAACCGAAACACAAGGTCGTGTACATACCTCGGCAGCAACGGTAATGGTTTTACCGGAAGCAGAAGAGTTTGATGTACAAATCGATATGAACGATGTTCGTGTAGATTTCTTCTGTTCGTCAGGACCTGGAGGACAATCGGTAAATACAACGAAATCGGCTGTACGTTTAACGCACATTCCTACGGGATTGGTGGCGCAATGTCAGGATCAGAAATCGCAGCATAAGAATAAAGATAAGGCGTTAACGGTTTTACGTTCCCGTTTGTACGAACAGGAATTGGCTAAGAAAGAAGCAGAAGATGCTACGAAACGTACGTCTCAGGTAAGTTCTGGTGACCGTTCGGCTAAGATTCGTACCTACAACTACGCACAAGGTCGTGTAACCGATCACCGTGTTGGTTTAACTTTATACGATTTAGGAAACATTATGAATGGTGACATTCAGAAAATTGTTGCCGAACTTCAGTTGGTGAACAACATGGAGAAATTGAAAGAAGCTTCGGAGGTTTTCTAATAAAAGGTACTGAGGGGCTGAGGGGCTAAGTTTTTTAGGTTCAGAGGCGCAAAGGGACAAAGTTGCAAAGGATTGATTTGTTCCAAATCAATTAAGATTTATATAGCAAAAAGAGCGTATTTCAACTGGTTGAAATACGCTCTTTTTTTATTTTCTCTGTAGTAAACCTATGTGCCTTTGAACCTTTGCACCTCTGAGCCTTAAATAAAAAAAACTCAGAACCTTAGCCACTCAGCACCTCAGAGAAAAAAATATATAGTGAAGGATATTAACCGATTAACCGTTTGTTTATAAAACGTATAAAGCAAGTTAGATACCTAAAAATACTCTTGTGAATTCAAAACATTTATAAAGATTAGAGTACATGTACACACCATTTTTGACTATTATTTCGCTTAACTTTTCCATAATAATTAAATTTTAGTTAGACCATTACTCTCGTGACGATTTTTAGGGTGCCGAATCTTCGTGGGAAGGCTCGTGCGGTTTCGAAACTATATTGGTAACGACAAGCTGTAGTAAGGATCCGAAGATGTTTTTGAAAGTAGATTTACTTTTTCCTACCACAAATCTTTTGGCCAGATAACCAATTCCGATACTGATAGCCGACTGTGCCAGATGGCTTTTAAAACCAACTGTTTCGTTGATTTCTTCGACTGTGTTTCGAATGAGGTTAAGAGGTTTTAAATGCTCTTTAATTTCATCGATTTCGTCTTTAATCGAACACCATTCGGCGTCTTGGCGGTTTTCTAAAAGCTGAATCTTCCGGTCCAGTGCATCAAGGGTGTAAATCGTTTCCATAACCGTCTTTTTTAGTTTTTTGACTGACTTACATCAGAGTTGGCTTCTCTTTTAGTTTCTTTTAAAATACTCGAAACAATCATGTTTCCAATTGGGGTTTTAATAAGTCTGTGGTGCAGTTTGTGCAGCACTATGGCCACAATGAGATAAAAAAGTGCCAGTATAAAAAAACCGTAATAGTATTCGCCTAATTTTTTTCCAATCCATAAACTGATCCCAATATTGAGGAACAAGGTAAAAAATGCAACAACAGCTCCAACCGCGATCCTAGAAGTCAATGTCGATAAAACATCTGCTGATGCTGATACCGTTTTGAGCTTAATTAATTCTAAACTCGTTTTGGTATAGTTTTCTGCTTTCTCGTAAAGATTTAAGTTGTCGTTTGTTGTTGCATCTGATTCCATGATAGAGGGGTATGTTTAGGATTTACAAAATTCACTTTCTTAATAGTTCGATTTTACAGCTTTTGCTTCATCTTTAATTGCGTTGAAGTCTTCTTTTGCCTGGCTGAATTTTGCTTTTCCTTCTTCGATAATTTCTTTACCGTTTGAAGTAATTGTGCTTACAATTCCGTCGAACTTGTTTTTCAGATTGTCTCCGTAATCTTTAGACTTGTCTGATATTTTTTTTCTGGTATTTGATCCTTTGTCCGGTGCAAATAAAACACCCAAAAAAGCTCCTGCCGCTGCGGCTCCTAAAATTCCTAAAATTGTGCTGCTCGTTTTCATAATATTCGATTTAGTAATTAATATAAAGTGGTTAATAGTATTTGTATTTTAAACTTCACGACCTTTAATAAGTCGGAGTAGTATAGCAATAATGGCAATGACTAATAAAATATGAATGATACTTCCCAGGCTGTAAACAAAAAAGCCTAAAGCCCAAAGTATGATCAGAATTACTGCGATGGTATATAATAAATTTGACATGACTTGTGTATTTAGGGTTAATAAAATCCTTTTCTAATTTAGCTTATACGAAAGATACAAGCTAAGGTTGCTGTTTTTTGCGTCCGGAAAAGTATAGGTTGTTCCGGCAACAGTTCTTTCCTTTCCAACGGTTGTTAGTCCGTAATTGTAACGTAAACCGATGCTGATTGGGTCAAAATCGACTCCAACACCCGCTGCCAGACCGGCATCAAACTTGTTCAGATCATCGGTATCGATTCTTTGCTCGAAGTTGATATCTCCGCTACCCGTAACTTTTGAACTTACGAGATAAGAGGCGTAACCACCGGCATGAATATTAAAATTTTTGGTGATATTAACTCTTACCAACAATGGAACTTCGATATAATTAAGCTTGAATTTTGAGTCCCCACTGGCAAAAGCATTATTGTATTCTAGTTTGGCTCCTTTTGTGGTAAACAGGATTTCCGGCTGAATGGCAATAAAATCAGAGATTGGTAAAGTTGCATAAAGCCCGGCATTGAAACCATACAAGACATTGTCGTCGTTGGCATCATTAGAATACAAATTCGACATGTTGAACCCTCCTTTGATCCCGTACTCGGTATTTACATTATTGTTTTGGGCCTGCAGCATTCCAAATGAAGCTGTTAAAAAAAGGGTTAAGGCGGATAAAAAATTAAAGTGCATTTTCATAGTTAAATAGTTTAGTTAATAATAGCGTTTAGAGGCGTTTAGAGTACTATTTTTGATTTTTGTATTTCTCTTGAAAACTCATATTGTTGTGGCAGATACTGTAAAACCATTTTCAGAATCGTTTGGTCATTTGTTTCTTTTGAAATGGATTCCAATAACCGAATCTGTTCTTCCAATGATTCATGCATCGAATCTAAGTAAGCGTGGTTGAAATTGTATTCATTGGCATCAATCAAATCGTACAGGTCCCGTTTTCGGGTCGCGTTGATTTCAGTAATAATAATAAGCTTTCTATTGGCCAGATTGGTTATTTCCTGTAACAACAGATTTTGATTAATTTCGATTTTTTTGCTTACTTCGAGAATGGTACTGTCAGAACTTTTTTGTTGTGCAATTTGACTTTTAGAAATAATGGATTGACTTACATTTGCCGCCGCAATAAAAAAAAAGGCTTCAATTTCTTCTTTTTCATTTTTGGTAAAAGTTTCATTTTTTAAAGAAGTTTCTATTGGATAGCTTTTTTTACATGATGCAACAAAAACTAGGGTTAACAATAAAAATATTGCTTTGAAAAAAGATGCTTTTACTCTGGGGATTGCTTTCATTATTACTTCATAAAGTATTACTTTACAAAGATGGCGACGAATAGAAGATTTTGCTTTACAGCATAAAAAAGAAACGTTATATAATTCCCATAAAAGATTTATACAACGTTTGTTATGTGGTTTTTAAAGGCTTTTTTGAGCGACTAATCCGGAAGGAAAATGGTGAATACAGAACCCTGATCCGGTTGACTGTCGGCCATGATATACCCCTTATGATTGTCGACAATTTTTTTGCAGATGGCGAGACCAATTCCTGTTCCCGGATAATCGGTTTTGGAGTGCAGTCGCTGGAACAATACAAAAATGGTTTCTTTAAATTGAGGATCAAAACCCATTCCGTTGTCTGTGAAAGTTATTTTGTGGAATTTCTTCACATTCTGATCCAATAGTTCGGGATAATCTACAGAGAATACTTTTTGGCTCTCAATTGCAATTTCGGGTGCAATATTCGGACGGTTGTATTTTAAAGAGTTTCCAATAAGATTGATAAAAAGCTGCTCGATCTGATACGGAATAACGGACAGTTTGGGCAATTTAGTAGTGGTAATGACTGCTTTCTTCTCGTCGATCATTTCGGTTAATTCTGCTTCGGCATTTTTAAGCAATTCATTTAAATTTGATTTAATGAACTCTTTTTTGGTCGTATTGGTTCTGGAGAATAAAAGTAAATCATCAATTAAAACACGCATTCTTTTGGCCGAAACTTCAATTTTGGCTATGTAATCTCTGGCGCTCTGTGACATAACAGCTTTGTCGGCATCAGAAACTCTGGAGATAAAAGTCTGGATTTTTCTCAAAGGTTCCTGTAAGTCATGACTCGCAACATGGTTGAAAGAAGCCAGTTCTTTATTGCTTTTTTCCAGTTCCAGATTACGTTCCTGAAGTTCTATATTCAGTAAATGTTCGTCGGTAATGTCAAAGTTGATGCCCAGTAAAATTTTACTTCCCTGTTGGTCTGTTAATAATTTTCCGGTGGTTTTAAAGTGTCTGACTTCCTGATTCGGAAGCATAATTTTATAATAAACAAAAGGCAATTGCTCGTAATTGAGGATTCCTTCCATCGATTTTGCAACTGTTACTTTGTCCTCAGGATGCACAAAGTTCAAAAAAGTACCCTTTTCAGGAACAAAAGCGTTGGGTTCGTACCCCAGTAAACGATATTGATTGTCGGAATAATCGATCTTGTTGGTGTCTAAATCCCATTGCCAGGTACTGAATTTACCGATAGATTCAGATTCTGCCATAAGTCCGCTGGAAATCAACAACTGCTTGTTGATGATTTTCAGACGTTCAAAATCACGACTGATTTGTCGGTAAGCCAATAAAATAAAAGTGAGGGCAACCAGAAACAGCGAAATAGAAAAAAGCGGGCTCAGGGAAATTTCGGCATCGTAAATTTTTAACCTTTTGGCCAGGTAGCTTTTTTCGCTGTCTTTCATTTCGTCGACTTTAAAACGAATGTTTTCCATCAAAATTCGTCCCCCAAACATATAATTGTCGAGTTTTCGTTTGTCGTAAGTTTTGGGATCGCTGTATTTGAGACAATTTTCAAAAGAAACAAAACGCTGAATGATGAGCTTGAATAACCTTTGGAGGTTTTCCTGCTGTTTTGGATTGTCAGCCGTTAATTTTTTTAAAGTGATGAACGAAGTGTTTACCTTGTCACGCGAATAAAGGTAAGGAGTTAAAAAACGGGCATTACGGGTTATAATATAACCGCGCTGTCCCGTTTCGGCATCCTTTATAGCTGACATTAACCGTTCTAGCTGAATGTTAATTTCATACGTATGCATTACCAACTTACTGGACTCATTGAGGTCCTGGTTGTGTTTGTAAGCGATAGAAGAAAGAAACAACAGAATGAAAACTGCGATTACAAAAATAATTCTCAAAGAGTTTGAGGAATTAAAATTTGGGATCCACTTCATTGGTGTTTTACTATTTTAGTCGCAACAGGAAATTATCACGATTTAACCCTGAGGTATGATAGTGCCAGTTTACAGTAACGACTTCATTAATTATTTTTTTGAGATTATTAAAATCACTTGGCTTTTTAATGTAAATATTCGCTCCCTGAATGAAGGTGTCTTCAATATCTTCTTCAGAGGAAGAAGTAGAGTAGATGGCAATAATAATGTTTTTTAAATGCTCTGTTTTTTTAATTTCGATTAAGCATTCTTTTCCGGTTTTCTTAGGCATATTTAAATCCAGAAATAAAATATCAGGTAACGTATTGTCTGGATTCATCAAATGATCCATTAACTGCATTCCGTCATGTGCAAATTCTACTTTTGTCTGGATCTTTATCTCTTCAAAGGCATCTTTAAAAAAAAGGCGATCGTCTTCATCATCATCGGCCAATAAAATATGTAATGCGTTTTTTTGCATTTTAATGTGGGTATTTGGATTTTAGTTTAAATTTTCTCTTCGTTTCTTAATTATTCTCTGAAAAGCTGAGGGTGTAATTCCGGTGGTGTTTTTAAACTGTGTACTCAAATGGGCTACACTTGAATAGTTGAGTAAAAATGCAATTTCGGTCAGACTCATTTCGTTGATAATAATTAATTGTTTTGCTCTTTCAATCTTCTGTAAAATGATAAAATTTTCGATAGAAGAATAGGTTACTTCCGAAAACACATTCGACAAGTAGCCATAACTATGGTTGAGCTTTTCGGCTAAAAATACAGAACTTTTGTAATTGTTGTTGTCTTCCATGAAAACAAGTTCAATTATAGCATCTTTTATTTTTTGAACCAGAACACTTTTTTGATTTTCAACAACTTCAAAACCACACGGGCCCAATTTTTCTTTTAAAGCTTCAAGTGCCTCAGCATCCATATTATCATTGATTTCAATTTCACCAAAACCAAGGGTCGTAAAATTTATTTTATGCTGATCCAGATTGTGCTTTAAAAAAAGTGAACAAATGGTGTTGATGTCAAACTTTATAAATAGTTTCATTCTATAAAAATTTGGTTAAAGATACTTAATTTAAATTTGGTTACACCGTTTAACAATTGTTAGAAATTTACTAATATTTGAAATAATAAAGAAAATTCTCAAAAAAATACCGTCTAATATTTATACTAGACGGTATCCCGATTGAGCCAGAAAGGGTTACAAATCTGAGAGGATTTGATGAAATTCTTCTTTTGTTTTTCCCAGTTTTTGCTGAATTCTTCCGTACATTTCGTCTTCTTTTCCTTCAGCAAACATCAAATCATCATCCGTCAGAGTTGCAAATTTTTGCTTCAGTTTTCCTTTTAACTCATTCCAATTTCCTTTTATTTCTGTAATATTCATGACCTTAAGTTTTAAAGATTAATAGTATTGTAAAGTTGCAGATTAGTTGTTGGTTTTCTGTTACATCCATTTAAAGAAGAGTTGTATAATTCACATTTTGAGCTTTTTAAGCCTGATAGCGGCGCAAAACCCAGGCCATTTTTTCGTGTTCCTGAAGCAATCCGGTTACAAAATCGGCCGAACCTGCATCGTTATTCTCCGCTTCAAAAACCGGAATATAGTCCCGAAACTCCGTCACCAACTGCTCGTGGTTGTCTAAAAGTTCTTTTAACATTTGTTTCTGTGAAGGGTATTCTTTTGGAGACTCTTTTAGCGTTGAATTCTCGATAAATTCTTTCATGGTTCCAATTGTTTTGTCTCCTAGCTGACTGATGCGTTCTGCAACTTCGTCAATATGGGCTTCCAGAATGCGGTACTGCTCTTCAAATAATTGGTGTAATTCCATAAAGCTGTTTCCCGAAATATTCCAGTGAAATTTTCTGGTTTTCACATAAAGGGTCATTTCGTTGGATAAAATCGTGGCTAATAGCGCCGTACTCTTTTTTAAATTTTTTGGTGTTATTCCAATATGAGGGATCATAATTGTCTGATTAAAGGTTGTTTACCAAAAATAGAAAATGAGCCTTCTGATCTTCTTACATAATTTGTTAAAGAAGTTACAGGAATTCAATGTTTACTTAACCTGTTTGTGATTCAAATAGTGTAGTTTTGCCGCCGAATTTACCCAAACAAAAACAAATTTTAATGAAAAAAACTTTACTCAGTTTATTACTTATTGCAATTACTTTTTCGGCGAGATCTCAATCTTATCTGGGATACACGCACGATAATTATGCAGGTGTTCAAAGTGTTCTTTTTAATCCGGCTTCTATCGCTGATTCTCGTTTTAAAACCGATATTAACCTGTTCTCGATCAGTGGATCGGTATCGAATGATCTTTACGGTGTTCGTCTTTTTGATGTGTACAAAAAAGGATATGATTTTGACCGTCAGTCGATCATGACACCGGCTAACGCCAACAATGGTTTGGCTAATTTTGATATCATGGGGCCTTCTTTCATGTTTAATATTGCTCCAAAACATACGATTGCTGTTTTTACAAGAGCCAGATCTGTTACTAATGCCTATAATGTTAATGGTAGCCTTGTAAATGAAGTGAAAGATGGTTTAGATCATGCCAGTAATTTTAATTTTAACTTAGGCAATCCAAATGCAGTTTCTAATTCATGGGGAGAAGTTGGTCTTTCTTATGCTGCCGTTTTATGGCAAAATAACCAACATTTCTTAAAAGGAGGTTTAACTGCAAAGTACCTTCAGGGAGGTGTAAACGGTTACGCTCAGGGCAGAGGAGTAAAAGTGGCGTTTGTAGAAAACAAAGCTAACCCAAGAGCCAGCACTCTTCTTTCTGAAGGAGAAGTAACGATAGGAGCGAGCCAGGATTTTGAGGCTAATGAAGATTATAAATTTGATGCAAATTCAAATGGTTTCGGTTTTGACTTTGGACTTGTTTACGAATGGAGACCGGAATATGAAAAATACGATTTAAACAAAGCAAAAAGAGCCGACAATAACTTTCGTGATTTAAACAAATACAAAGTACGTTTTGGTCTTTCGGTTACTGATATTGGTTCGATTAACTACAGGAATTCAAAATTAGATACCTATAATGTTACCGGAGTTGTAACAGAGAAAATGATAAATGATGCTGATAATCTTTATGATTTCCTAAACGAGCATTATACAAAGGTTTCAACTTCTAAAGGAGTTAAAACAAACTTACCAACGGCTATTCATGCCGATGTAGATTGGAACATGTACAGAAAATTCTACCTGAATTTAAATGGTGACATCAGCATGGTGAGCGATTCTAAATTAAACGGAAGCAGTATTGCCAATCGTGTGAGCCTAACGCCTCGTTATGAAAGCAGATGGTTTAGTTTTTATGTACCAATGACCTGGATGGAATATAGTGGAATGCAGGTAGGATCAGGGATTCGCTTAGGTGCTTTCTTTGTGGGTTCAGGTTCTGTTATTACCAATTTGGTTTCAAAAGAATCAAAAGCGGCTGATTTTCACCTTGGTGTAAAATTACCGGTTTACGAGAAGAAATTCAAAGATACAGATGAAGACGGTGTTATCGATAAAGAAGATGCTTGTAGAAAAGTAGCTGGTCCGGAAGAAAATAAAGGTTGTCCTTGGCCAGATACAGATGGAGATAAAGTTTTTGATAAAGATGATGTTTGTCCTAATGTTCCGGGTCCTGTTGAAAACAAAGGATGTCCGTGGCCTGATACAGACGGAGATACTTTATTAGACAATGTAGATGCTTGTCCTGCGGTTGCGGGTCCTGTTGAAAACAAAGGTTGTCCATGGTCTGATACAGACAAAGACGGAATTTTAGACAAAGATGACGCTTGTCCGGAAGCTGCTGGTCCGTTAGAAAATAAAGGATGTCCAATTTTGGATGCTGACAAAGATGGAGTTTTAGACAAGGATGATGCTTGCCCATTAGTATATGGTCCTGCAGAAAACAACGGTTGTCCTAAAGTTACCAAAGAAACATTGGCACAGCTAAAAGTGGAAGCGAAATCTATTTTCTTTACCACTGGAAAAGCAACTTTAAGTGATGCCAGAAAAGGAGAAACTTCAGGCAGATTAGATGCGATCAAAGAAATTCTGAAAAACTATCCAAATGCTAAGTTTGCGATTAACGGACACACTGATAACGTAGGTAATCCTAAAACAAATAAGAAATTATCTGAAGCAAGAGCAAAAGTAGTAATGGAGGCTCTGATTGCAAAAGGAGTAAATCCGGCGAACTTAAGTTCACAAGGATTTGGATCTGCAAAACCGGTTCAATCCAACAAAACAGCTAAAGGAAGAGCAGAGAACAGAAGAACAGAAATTGTTTATTTAGGCAATTTGTAAGCTGAATTTGAATATAAAACCAAAAAGCCATTCGTAATTGAATGGCTTTTTTTATTTTTGCATACTTCTAAAATGGAAGTATTTCTACTGCATTAGAAGAACTAAAAAATCAAGAATGACAACACAACAACTACACGAACAAATTCTATTAAAAAAATCATTTTTATGCGTTGGACTGGATCCCGATCTGACCAAAATTCCACCTCATTTATTAGAAACCGAAGATCCTATTTTTGAATTCAATAAAGCAATAATTGATGCCACTCATGATTTGGCTGTGGGATACAAACCCAACACTGCTTTTTTTGAAGCTTATGGATTAAAAGGATGGCTTTCGCTTCAGAAAACCATTGAATACATCAACGAGAATTTTCCGGAAATGTTTACCATTGCCGATGCAAAACGCGGTGACATAGGAAACACATCAAGCATGTATGCCAAAGCTTTTTTTGAAGATTTGAATTTTGACAGTGTAACCGTTGCTCCTTATATGGGGAAAGATTCGGTAGAGCCGTTTTTGGCTTTTGAAAATAAACATACCATTATGCTGGCGCTGACATCAAACGAAGGAGCTTTTGATTTTCAGACGTTAAACGTTAACGGAAAAGAATTATACAAACAAGTTTTAGAAACTTCCAAGACCTGGAAAAACAGCCACAATCTGATGTACGTAGTAGGCGCTACAAAAGCGGAGTATTTTACTGAAGTCAGAAAAATTGTTCCGGATAACTTTTTGCTAGTTCCTGGAATCGGTGCTCAGGGCGGAAGTTTATCTGAAGTTTGCAAATACGGAATGAACGATCAGGTTGGTTTATTGGTCAATTCAGCCAGAGCAATTATCTACGCCTCAAAAGGAACTGACTTTGCTGAAAAAGCAAGGGAAGAAGCTCTTAAGGTTCAAAAAGAAATGGAAGAGATTATTACCTCAAAGTTTCAAGTTTAAAGTTTCAAGTTATTTTACTTTGAGAATTTAAACACAAAGTTCGCAAAGGATTACGCTATGAACGCAAAGTTATTTTTTGCGAACCCTGCGGAAAATCTTTGCGAACTTTGCGGTTAAAGAACCTGAAACTTGAAACTTCAAACTTGAAACAAAAAAAGCATGAAACAAATAGTAGACCAGATCGGAACTTTACATACTTTCGAAACCGCCCCAAAACGAATTATCTCGTTGGTTCCTTCTCAGACGGAATTGCTTTACGATTTAGGTTTAGAAGAGAAAATCATCGGAATCACTAAGTTTTGTGTGCATCCCTATCATTTTAAGTCGACTAAAAAAATGGTGGGAGGAACCAAGAAGATTCATTTTGAAAAAATAAAACTATTGCAGCCCGATATTATCATTTGCAATAAAGAAGAAAATACTCCTGAGATTGTAGCACAGTTAAGCACAATTTGCCCGGTTTGGGTAACCAATATTGTTTCTATTGAAGATAATTTCCAAATGATTTCGGATTTTGGCCAGCTCTTCAACTGCAGAACCGAAGCTCAAAAATGGAATAATAAGTTAACCTTCGCTTTGGACGATTTTAAAAAATACATTCAGGATATTCCGGAGAAAAAAGCAGCTTACTTTATTTGGAAAAATCCCTATATGGTAGCAGGAAACGATACTTATATTAATGAGTTATTGAAGTTGAATCATTTTCAGAATATTTATGGTGACAAAGGCCGTTATCCTGAAATTGAACTCAAAAAAATGCGTTTGGAAGGCGATCCTGATTTGGTTTTCCTTTCGTCAGAGCCCTATCCGTTTAAAGAAGAAGATGCCTTTGAGATTGGGCGCTTTACACATCACGCCAAAACTATTTTCGTCGACGGCGAAATGTTCTCCTGGCATGGAAGCCGATTGTTAAAGGCTTTTGCTTATTTTAAAATACTACAGGAAAGATTGAAGAATTAAATTTCAAAAAATGTAAATCCCAAAAAATAAATCCCAAAAATCAAATTCCAAATTCCAAACTTGCTATAGATTTGGAATTTGGATTTTTTTTATTGGAATTTAGCTGAAAAATAAATCCCAAAATTTAAACTCCAAATTCCAAGCTTAGTATAAATTGGAATTAGCAGACAAATAAATCCCAAAAGTAAATTCCAAATTCCAAACTTACTATAAAATTGGAATTTGGAATTTTTTCATTGGAATTTAGTAGAAAAATAAATCCCAAAATGTAAATTCCAAATTTCAAGCTTACTATAAATTGGGATTTGGAATTTTTTCATTGGAATTTAGCAAAAAAAATAGACCCCAAATACCAGTTCAGCATAAATTGGAATTTGGTTTTTTTTTTATTGGAATTTAATCAAAAAGTATTTGAATTTGATCAAAAAAAAATGCCGGCATCTCGAAGACGCCGGCATCATTTAACTAACCAAAACCAAAATAATAAATAACCAGTTTATTACACTACAAAGATCCAACTTATATGGATGTTTTGCTGTTAAGGTTTTGTTATTACTTTGTTGAACATAAGTTAAGATTTTTTGATTCGCTGTTTTGAGCTTTCTGTAGCGTTAAATAATTTTTGACTATTAAAATATAAAAACAATCAATTTTGTTTATTAATATCGCAAAGATAAGTTTGTATATTTGATAAAGTGTTAAATATCAATGCGGTGTGGTTTCTTAAAAAAATTAGCATTTGGTAGGCGACCATTAATTTTAATCAAAAAAAACAGAAAAAAATGAGTGATTCAAACGAAAGTAAATGTCCTTTTCATAATGGGCAAATGAAAGAAACTGCTGGTACAGGAACTTCTAATAAAGATTGGTGGCCAAATCGGTTAAATTTAAACATACTACGTCAGCATTCTAATTTGTCAGATCCGATGGAAAAAGGTTTTAACTATGCTGAAGCATTTAAAACTTTAGATTTGAATGCTGTCAAAAAGGACCTTTTTGATTTGATGAAAGATTCGCAGGATTGGTGGCCGGCAGATTATGGTCATTATGGGCCTTTATTTATTCGTATGGCCTGGCACAGTGCAGGAACTTACCGTATATCTGATGGTCGTGGAGGCGCGAGTTCAGGAAACCAGCGTTTTGCTCCTTTAAACAGTTGGCCGGATAATGGTAATCTGGATAAAGCACGTTTTTTACTTTGGCCAATTAAACAAAAATATGGCAATAAAATTTCCTGGGCCGATTTGATGATCTTAACCGGTAACTGTGCTTTGGAATCTATGGGATTTAAAACTTTTGGTTTTGCAGGCGGAAGAGAAGACGTTTGGGAACCGGAACAAGATGTGAACTGGGGTTCAGAAATAGAATGGTTAGCTACCAGTGATAAACCTTATAGCAGGTATACTGGTGATCGAAATTTAGAGAATCCACTTGCAGCCGTACAGATGGGATTAATATATGTAAACCCGGAAGGTCCGGACGGTAATCCAGATCCGCTAGGTTCGGCCAGAGATATCAGAGAGACTTTTGCAAGAATGGCAATGGATGATGCCGAAACAGTTGCCTTGGTGGCGGGTGGTCATACTTTCGGAAAAGCTCATGGAGCCGGAGATGCTGCCTTAGTAGGAGCGGAACCGGAAGGTGCAAGTATTGAACAAATGGGATTTGGCTGGAAAAGCAGTTTTGGTACCGGAGTAGGGGAAGATGCCATCACAAGCGGAATCGAAGGAGCATGGAAACCAAATCCGACGACCTGGGATAATGGTTATTTTGAAACCTTGTTTAAATACGATTGGAAATTGACTAAAAGCCCTGCAGGAGCACATCAGTGGACACCAACAGATGAAAGCGCCGCTACAACCGTAGAAGATGCTCATAATCCGGCCAAGCGACACGCTCCGATGATGACAACAGCCGATTTGGCCTTGAAACTGGATCCGATTTACGAACCAATTTCAAGAGACTTTTTCCAGAATTTCGACAAATTTGCAGACGCTTTTGCAAGAGCCTGGTACAAGTTGACGCACAGAGATATGGGGCCGATTTCACGTTATTTAGGTCCTGAAGTTCCGAGTGAAATATTAATTTGGCAAGACCCGATTCCTGCGGCTAAAGGGGAGTTGACTTATAATGATATTGCGGCTTTAAAAGATAAAATTCTTTCCAGTGGTTTGTCGGTTTCACAATTAGTAAATACGGCCTGGGCATCGGCTTCTACATTCCGTGGTTCTGATAAGCGCGGGGGAGCTAATGGTGCCCGTATTCGTTTCGAACCACAAATCAGTTGGGAAGTTAATGCAGGAGGACAGGTCAAAAAAGTATTGGCAGTTTTAGAAAGCATACAAAATGATTTTGCTAATTCGGGAAAATCAGTGTCTATCGCAGATTTAATTGTTTTAGGAGGATCTGCTGCAATTGAAAAAGCAGCATCAAATGCCGGTTTATCAGTAGACGTTCCATTTGCACAGGGAAGAGGCGACGCTATTTTAGAACAAACGGATGTACATTCGTTTGACGCGTTGGAGCCAAAAGCTGATGGATTTAGAAACTATAAAAGTGCCACAACATCTGCCATTACCGAAGAACTTTTAGTAGACAGAGCACAATTGTTAACGTTGTCAGTACCAGAAATGACGGTATTGATTGGAGGATTGAGAGTATTGAATGCCAATTATGACGGTTCAAAACATGGTGTACTCACAACAAAAGCCGAAACATTGAGTAATGATTTCTTTGTGAACCTGTTAGATTTGAGAACAACCTGGAAGGCCAGCGATGAAATCGGAGAAGTTTTCGAAGGACGCAACCGCGCTACGGGAGAAGTAAAATGGACAGCAACCCGTGCAGATCTTATATTTGGTTCCAATTCTGAACTTCGTGCTTTAGCGGAAGTTTATGCGGGCAATGATGCCAAAGAAAAATTTGTAAAAGATTTTGTCTCAGCATGGACCAAAGTAATGAATCTTGACCGATTTGATTTACGTTAATAAAAAGGTTTAAAGGCTCAGAGGAACAAAGTTTTTCCTCTAAATAAACAAACCCGACAGGTTTTTAAAACCTGTCGGGTTTACTTTTTAAAAATATACGTTCAGAACCTTTGTCCCTTTGAACCTTTGCCCCTAAGAAAAAACAATCGTTTTATTGCTGTAAACCATCGTTTTACGTTCGGCATGTAGTTTTATAGCTCTGGCTAAAACGATGCGTTCTAAATCGCGTCCTTTCATGATAAAATCTTCAACGGAGTGAATGTGCGAAACTCTCGAAATATCCTGTTCGATGATTGGTCCTTCGTCCAGTTCTGCTGTTACGTAATGACTGGTTGCTCCAATGATTTTAACGCCGCGTTTAAAAGCCGAATGATAGGGTTTCGCCCCCGGAAAGGCCGGTAAAAACGAATGATGAATATTAATGATTTTATTTTCGTAAAGTGAAATCAGTTTAGGCGTGATGATTTGCATATAACGCGCCAAAACAATAAAATTGATCTGATATCTTTTTAAAAGCTCAATTTGTTTTGCTTCCCCTTCTTCCTTAATGTCTTTTGTAAAAGGCACACAGTGAAACGGAATATCAAATCGCTCTGCAATCGCTCGTAAATCGTTATGATTACTAATGATCAGAGGAATTTCTACATTTAATTCACCTGCGCTGTAACGCCCAAGGATATCAAACAAACAATGATCGTATTTAGAAACAAAAAGCGCCATTTTAGGCTTTTGTTCCTGTTTGTACAAATCCCAGGACATATTAAAATCGGCCGCAATCGTTTTGCTAAAATCTTCTTTTATCGATTCGGGACTCACCTGATTGTTGGTAAGTTCACATTCTAATCGCATAAAAAACACATTTTGTTCTACATCAACATGCTGATCGATATAGATAATGTTTCCTTCTACTTTAGCAATAAAAGTAGTCACTGCGGCAATGATTCCTTTTTGATCTTTACAGTGAATTAAAATGGTAATTTTTTGCATTTTGGCTCTTGGTTAATCGGTTAATTGTATTTGTTGAACCGTAAATTCGATTAAACGATTAAACAGTTTAACAATAAAAATTATTTTTTGTCCTGCATGGCAAATACCTTTTTCAATAAAGGAGATGTTCTCGCATTGATATTGGTACGGATGTCTTTTTCTTCCACAGCAATCATTTTAAAAACACCTGCCAAAGCCTGATTTGTTGTGTAATCCGTTAAATCAGGATTTACTTTTCGTACTAAAGGAATAGTGTTGTATTTCTTGATGATGTTGGTCCAGATCACATCGGCACCTACTTTTTCAAAAGAGGTTTTGATTACCGGATTGAATTTTCCGTATAAAGCTGTTGTGGTACTGTTTTGTAAATAACTGGTTGCTGCATTTTCATTACCAAGTAAAATATTTTTGGCATCGGTAAAGGACATGTTTTTAACGGCAGAAACAAATATTGGTGTTGCTTCTTTAACAGCATCTTCGGCAGCACGGTTAAGTACTTTGATTCCTTCATCGGCAAGAGAGGACAATCCGATTTTTCGTAAGGTAGCGTCAACCCTTTGTAATTCTTCCGGCATTAAGATTTTTACGGCTTCATTTTTATAAAAACCATCCTCAGCGGTTAATTTGCTTACTTGCTTCGTAATTCCTTTGTTCAGGGCTTCTTTTAATCCCGAAGCGATATCAACACCACTATTGCCTTTAATTTTTGACGACAGTTGAGATAATTGGTCTAAGGTTTTTTGTACCTGAGCATAAGAACTAAAAGAAAAGGTAAGGGCAAGTGATAGAATTAAAATCTTTTTCATTAAATGAGTTTTATAAGTTTCAAAAATACTACTTATTCAAAAATAAAGCCACAATTTTATTTCAGGAGGGTAAACAATTTGTTGCATCCTTAACATTGGGTTTTTGGAGGTTCTAAGATGCTGAGGTTCTGAGGGGCTAAGCTTTTATTGTTTTCAGAACTTTATTACCTCAGTATCTTAGTACCTTAGTACCTTTTTAAGACAGAGGAAGATATCGTATAAATGCAAAAGAGGCTCAATTTTAGCAATTGAACCTCTTTTAATTTTTTGTACCGTGTAGTACTAAATGTATTTTTATTTTTGAATTACAAATTTACCGTCTTTCTCACAGTAAACATCATTCGAGCTCGATTCGTATTTTTTGAAACATGAATCTCCTGTTTTTTCCACTAAAATAAAGCTGTTGTTGTACGAAATGAATTTTAGCTCAAGACCTTTATCAGTGGTAATGGTTGTTTTATCATTCACTACTACAAAATCAACTTCTCCATTATCTTTGTACGCCCAAACCTTTGCTTCTGTTGGATCATTAGATTGCATAATGCCACCCTCTGCGTGATTGGTAAAACGATCGGTTTTTAATTTTCCTGTCAGCTTTTTGTCATTTTGAGATACACTTCCGTTGATGTAGATAAAGTAAGCAGAATCAAATGTTGGATTTTCAACTTTGGCCGTTAAGTTTTTCTGGTTAACGGTCATTAAACTTGTGATATTTGCTTTGGCATCGTCTGGCCATAAACTCATCATACCGGCACCTTGTTTGGCTGTTTCAAGATATTCTAAAGACTTATCAAAATTTAGCAGAAACATTTGTGTCAAAGCAAGGTTCAGGTAAATTACTTTGTTGTAATCTTTCGGCTTTAATTTTTTGTATTCTTTACCAACATAACTCAAGTAGAATTTTTCTAATTCAGTAAGGTACGATTGGTCTAAAGAATTGGCTGCAATTTTGTTTAAAAACTCATCTGTTTTAGTATTAAACTCAACAAGTTCAGGAAACTCCTCCGCTTTCTCAAACAAACCGTAGTTTAAAGCAAATTCTTTTTCAGTTGCAAGAATGTTATTGTCAGTAAGGTATTTGTATCCAATGTTATTCAAATCACTGGCTAAACTTTGATTTGGTTTTCCGTTAACATAAGTACCAGAATACATTTTAGCATTTGTACCTTTTTCATATAAGATTTCATTGTTTTTTCCTAAAACTAAATATTTGAAATCCCCATCTAAAAGGTAGGTACCATTATCGGCTCTTTTGTAAGTAGCTCCTTTGTATCCCATTAAAACGCGAACGTCAGGATTTGTTGTATCTTTTTTAGTGTAATCTTCAATTGTATTTTTAACAACATTATGCTCATAAGTTTTTGAATTCTTCTTAGCATAAGTCGCATTCCAGGTATCATCTCCCTGGATGATAATGTTGTAGGTTTTAATGTTTTTGAAAGAATCCGATTTTGGGATGGTAATTTTAACTTTTTTCTTGTTAGTGTCTGCTTTTTGAGCATAAGAAGTACTGCTGAT
Source organism: Flavobacterium sp. T12S277 (assembly GCF_048514875.1). Classification (NCBI taxonomy): domain Bacteria; kingdom Pseudomonadati; phylum Bacteroidota; class Flavobacteriia; order Flavobacteriales; family Flavobacteriaceae; genus Flavobacterium; species Flavobacterium sp. T12S277. Next base: position 271,105 of record NZ_JBLYEG010000003.1, read on the forward strand.
TAGGGTTAGCAGTAAGAACAATGTAATTTTTCTCATAGGTTAATTTTTGCCCAAATATAGGAATATGGACGAGAAGCAAACTACTAAAAAGAATGTTTTTAAAGAGAAAAAAACCTTGCGAAATAAACGGTATTCCATCAGTTATTTACGCAGCTGGATCTTAGAATTAATATTGAATCTGGTTGGTTTGGAGTGGAATTTTACTTTTTAAGTAAATCAATTTGTTCTTTAGTGTCTTCAACATAAAGACTCATTTCCTCGTATTTCCATGTTCCGTTTTTGGTCCCCACCACAAATAAAGTCCCTCTGCTTTTAGAACCTCTTATTGGAATCTGTAAGTCGCAATGTTCTATGTCGTTGCTCGAATTAACACTGCCTGAGGCAATTCCGTTATCTTCAATTGGACTGCCCAGTTTCTCCAGTACTATGGTATTATGCTGCGCTTCGTTCATGGCCGCTTTATAAGAATCGGATTCTTTGAGCATAGAAGTTATTCCAAAGAAAAGTCCGGCTATAAACAAACCAAACAGCACCAGAAGGCTCAAACATCCTGTTGGTACAAACCATTTCCAGTTTCTGTCCCACCAGCTTTTTCTAACTTCAGTATAATCGTCTTCCATAAAAAGGGTAATTTTAGATTTGAGTTTGAAGGATTAAAGATACTATTATTCTTCCAAACTCTTAATTCAAATCTAAAATTACCCATTAAAAATTACAGCTTCAATTAAAAATCTTTTGATGAAGCGAACTAACTAATTCGCTAGACTTTAGTTAGATACTACTCCCGTCTGAGGAGAAACCGTTTGGTTTAATTCACTATCTCGCTCATAAACATCCTGAAAGAAACCAATTTCTCCATTTTCATTGACCAGCGAAGTAAAATAAGTAATATAAATAGGTATTTTTTTAGTTAGTTTAAAACTGTTTTCGGTTTTACCCGCCATAGCTTTATCAATTTTATCGGGAGTCCATTCAGGATAATCTTTAAGCATGGCAGCAGCTAATTCTTTTGCCATTTTTACGTTTATACAACCATGACTGAACGTTCTTTTTTCAAAATCGAATAAAGTTTTAGATGGAGTATCATGCATATAGATGTAATCAGGGTTCGGAAACATAAATTTTACCAATCCTAAAGAATTATCCGGTCCTGGTTTTTGTCGTACCTGACCATTTACGATTTCCATATTCTTTTTGGCCAGATAATTTTTATCCTCAGCGATTTTACTTTTCAACTCATTGTTTACAATACTTTGCGGAACGGTCCAGTAAGGGCTAAAAACGATTCTCTCAATTTCGCCATTAAAAATGGTTGTTTTAGTTAATGGTGCTCCAACAAAAACACTGGAAGTTAGTTGCACCTTCCCATTTTTTACATAAATCAATTCATACGAAGGAACGTTGACTAAAACATACTCATCGCAACCGGCCATTTGATCTGAAATAGTACGACATCTCTCCATGTTAAGTTTTAGGGTTTCCATTTTATCGGCAAGAGGAACATTCATTTCTTTAATATGTTCTTCTGCTAAAATATAGTTAGGTTTGAAACCGTTACGAACTTTATATTTCATTACAGCATCCATTAATTCACGGTCGTAAACGTTACTTTTAGAATCATTTTTTAAATCTCCCAATAAGTATAAACGGGTTCTGACTTGGGCGATAGTATTTGAAACAGCATCCGGACGCAAATCTTTATAAGGTGTTTCTTCCGGAACAATAGGTTTCCATTTATTAGAACGGTCTAGTTTTTTATATTTTTTCAGAACGTCCTGTAATTTATAATATTGATCATAGGTTACTTTAACATTTTCAGTGGTCGAAGTAGTGGCTTCTTCGATTGTACTGTAATTTAAAAAATCTTTCAGCATAGCATCATACGATATTTTTTTCCCGGCATCTGCATTACTTTTTTTAGCGTAAGCAATATATAAAGTGCTCAAAAGCATATCTGCATCTATTTTAGACAGCTTTGTTGTCGCTGAAGAAGAAAAAAGAGCATCGATTTCTTTTTGATAAGGAACAACTAAATCATTCGTTTTTTTAGCTTTTTGATATAATGCAGAACCAAACTCATTGATGGCATCTTCATCAAACCAAATAGTTCCCGGAGTTCTGTTTTTGTATAATGACATGACGTCAGACTTATATTTTTTCAAATCAGAATATCTTTTAAAGAAGTCATTTGAAATTTCGTTTACATTATCAGAACCTGAATTCTTGTAAAAGGGTGCGATAGTTGAAGTTTTTTTATAAGAAACGTTCTTATGATCAGTTTTGGCAAAAGAAGACATAAAAAAACTTAGGACTATAATTAGGCTGAGTGGATATAATGTTTTCATTTTTTTAATTTTTACATTGTTACTTTTGTAGGTAGTTTTAAGTAAAAATTTGGGGTTTTTCTATACTACTAAATTAGTTTACAATACTGGTTTTCAAGTTGTTGTATTTTGTTTAAATATTTCAAGATTGCCATGTTGTTAACATTTTTATAAGACTTATATAGGATAAATCAACTTAGTATTCAAATTGTTACCCCTCTGAATTAAAAAAGATTCTTTTTTTTGTTAACAAAAAGATATTAGCATGATCAAATGTTGTAATATTTTGTAAATTGCTCCCTTAAAATTATCATATTCATAAAATGGAACAACAAATACCATATATTCCTAAAAATAAAGTAAGAATTGTAACCGCAGCGTCACTTTTTGACGGACATGATGCAGCGATAAACATTATGCGACGTATTATTCAGTCCACTGGAGTTGAGGTTATTCACCTTGGGCACGACCGTAGTGTTGAAGAAGTGGTGAATACTGCTATTCAGGAAGATGCAAATGCGATTGCGATGACATCCTACCAGGGAGGGCATAATGAGTATTTTAAATATATGTATGACTTGCTAAAAGAAAAAGGAGCAGGACATATTAAAATTTTTGGAGGCGGAGGCGGAGTAATTCTGCCTAGCGAGATTTCAGAATTACACGAATATGGTATCACGAGAATTTATTCTCCGGATGATGGCCGTTCTTTAGGTTTACAGGGAATGATTAATGATCTGGTGCAACGTGCCGATTATCCAATTGGAGATCAGTTAAACGGAGAAATTGATCATATCGAAAATAAAATTCCAACAGCAATTGCACGTTTGATTTCGGCAGCGGAAAATTTCCCTGAAATCGCAAAACCTGTTTTTGATCAGATTCACGAAAGCAATACCAATTCTATAATTCCGGTTCTTGGAATTACGGGAACAGGTGGAGCAGGAAAATCGTCTTTGGTAGATGAACTCGTTCGTCGTTTTTTAATTGATTTCCCGGAAAAAACAATCGGATTGATTTCTGTCGATCCGTCAAAAAGAAAAACAGGAGGAGCATTATTGGGAGACAGAATCCGTATGAATGCCATTAATAATCCTCGTGTATATATGCGTTCGCTGGCGACACGTCAGTCCAATTTGGCCTTATCTAAATATGTTGCCGAGGCCATTCAGGTTTTAAAAGCAGCAAAATACGATTTGATTATTCTTGAAACTTCAGGAATCGGACAATCCGACACCGAGATTATGGATCACTCTGATGTATCCTTATATGTAATGACACCGGAGTTTGGAGCAGCAACGCAATTGGAGAAAATCGACATGCTTGATTTTGCCGATTTGGTGGCTTTGAACAAGTTTGACAAAAGAGGTGCTCTTGACGCGATTCGTGACGTTAAAAAGCAATACCAGCGCAATCATAACTTATGGGATAAGAACCCGGATGAAATGCCGGTTTTTGGGACCATTGCTTCTCAGTTTAACGATCCGGGAATGAACACGCTTTATAAAGCGATCATGGACAAGATTGTGGAGAAAACGCAATCAGAGTTGAAATCTACTTTTCAGATTACGAAGGAAATGAGTGAGAAAATCTTCGTGATTCCGCCACACAGAACCCGTTACTTATCAGAAATTGCAGAGAACAACCGATCTTATGACGAAAGCGCGCTTTCGCAGCAAAAAGTAGCACAGAAATTATACGGAATCTTTAAAACCATAGAATCGGTTTCAGGGAAAGTTCCGCAAATTAATAAAGCCGGAATCGATGATTCTACTGTTTTACCAAGCGCTACGGAAGCACATGACGAAAACAGAATCTTTTTGAACCTGTTACTAAATCAGTTTGATAAGGTAAAAATGGATTTAGATCCATACAACTGGGAAATTATCCTGAATTGGGACGAAAAAGTAGCCAAATATAAAAATCCGGTGTACAGCTTTAAGGTGCGTGATAAAGAAATTAAAATCGCTACCCATTCTGAAAGCTTATCGCATTTACAAATCCCAAAAATTGCTTTGCCTAAGTACGAAGCCTGGGGTGATGTTTTACGTTGGAATTTACAGGAAAATGTTCCTGGAGAATTTCCGTTTGCTTCCGGATTGTACCCGTTTAAACGTGAAGGTGAAGATCCGTCAAGAATGTTTGCAGGTGAGGGAGGACCGGAAAGAACCAACAAACGTTTTCATTATGTGAGTGCAGGATTGCCGGCAAAACGACTTTCGACCGCTTTTGATAGTGTGACTTTATACGGAAACGATCCGGATATTCGTCCTGATATTTATGGGAAAATCGGTAATGCCGGAGTTTCGATTTGTTGTTTGGATGATGCTAAAAAACTATATTCTGGTTTCGACTTGGTTCACGCTTTAACTTCGGTAAGTATGACCATCAACGGACCAGCGCCAATGTTGTTAGGCTTTTTTATGAACGCGGCGATCGATCAGCAATGTGAATATTACATCAAAGCCAATGATTTAGAAAAAGAAGTTGAAGCTAAAATCAACAAAATATACAAAGAAAAAGGAACAGAACGTCCGAAATACCAAGGTGATTTACCGGAAGGAAACAACGGTTTGGGATTAATGCTTTTGGGGGTTACCGGAGATCAGGTTTTACCTTTGGACGTTTATAATGATATTAAAACCAAAACCTTATCACAGGTTCGTGGAACGGTTCAGGCTGATATCCTAAAAGAAGATCAGGCACAAAACACCTGTATTTTCTCTACCGAATTTGCTTTGCGATTGATGGGTGATGTGCAGGAATATTTTATTACCAAAAATGTTCGTAACTTTTATTCTGTTTCGATTTCAGGATATCATATTGCTGAGGCAGGAGCGAACCCAATTACACAGTTGGCTTTTACGCTTTCGAATGGTTTCACTTACGTGGAATATTACTTAAGCCGTGGTATGAGCATCAACGATTTTGGACCAAACTTATCGTTCTTCTTCTCAAACGGAGTAGACCCTGAATATTCAGTAATTGGTCGTGTGGCACGTAAGATTTGGGCAAAAGCCATGAAAAACAAATACGGAGCCAACGAAAGAGCACAAATGCTAAAATATCACATTCAAACTTCCGGGCGTTCGTTACACGCACAGGAAATTGATTTTAATGATATTCGTACTACTTTACAAGCTTTGTATGCGATTTACGACAACTGTAATTCATTGCATACCAATGCTTACGACGAAGCGATTACCACGCCAACCGAAGAATCAGTGCGTAGAGCAATGGCGATTCAGTTGATTATCAATAAAGAATTAGGTCTGGCGAAAAACGAGAACCCAATTCAGGGATCGTTTATCATCGAAGAATTAACCGATTTGGTAGAAGCTGCCGTTTTACAGGAATTCGACCGAATCACAGAACGTGGCGGAGTATTAGGGGCGATGGAAACCATGTACCAACGTTCTAAAATTCAAGAAGAAAGTTTGTATTACGAAACCCTAAAACACAACGGAGACTTCCCAATTGTGGGTGTAAACACTTTCTTAAGCTCAAAAGGCTCTCCAACGGTAATTCCAGCAGAAGTAATTCGTGCCACCGAAGAAGAAAAACAATATCAAATTACGATGCTCGATAACTTACACCAGTTTCACGAAGCAAAAGTAAACGAGCACTTGCGTCAACTACAGGAAGCCGCCATTAAAAACGAAAACTTATTCGACCATTTAATGGAAGCCACAAAAGTTTGTTCGTTGGGTCAGATTACTTCTGCCTTGTTTGAGGTTGGCGGGCAGTATAGAAGGAATATGTAAGCTTTTTATTTTTTAATGATATGTAAAACCTCTCAGAAATGAGAGGTTTTTTTGTGACTTTTATTGAAATTGAAGTAGTGAATCCCTTGTGTTAGAAAAAATATTATATTTAAATAAAAAAAAAGATGGATGTTATTACAGTACTTGTTTGTGGTTTAGTTCCAACATTAATTACGCTTTGGCTGAATGAGAAAGTAAAAGGGAGTGTTCAAAATTCTTTCAGCAAAAAACTCGAAGAAGTAAAAAAAGAGCATTCAAAAGAACTTTCTCAATTCCAATCGGAACTTAATTATTTGAAATCAAAAGAAAGTTTTAAGTTTACTAAACTTCATGAAAAGCGATTTGAGGTAATGGCAAAAACTTATAAGTATTTGAACGATGCTTTGTTTAAGCTAAGGATTTATGTAAGTCCTTTAAAAGGTGCACTTAATAATGAAACTAATGTAGAAACTAATCATAAACAATTTACCGATTATACTGAAGCTGATAAGAAACTTTACGAATACTACAGTTTTAATAAGATTTATTTTAATGATGAAATCGAAGAATTACTAGAAAAATATTTTACTTCTTCATTAGATATTTTGAATCAGTATGTTAAAAATGAGTTTGTAAATCGAGATGGGGTCTTGTTTGACAGTAAAGTCTATATGTCAGCAGCAACCGCGTATAAAAAAATTCCAGAATTGATAGAGCCAATTCAATTAGAAATAAAAAATAAGTTTCGTGAACTTTTGGGTGAATAAAGATTTATTGTGCTTTGGTGAGATGTTCGTACCAGAAGGACGAGTAAAAAAATGTTAGACAGTTTTCCACAGACAATGGTCAATTAATACTATAAAAAAAGTATGCATGAAAGTAATAACAGAATATACGGTTTTGAATGTTGGTAATAGGATCTATGCACCCAAACTAATGAAAAATTTCATATTGGTTGTTTATAATTACAGCGAAATATATGAGGATATGCTCGCTTATTTGGAACCGGAAGACAAAGATGAAAAAGGATTTCAAGTAACTCTAAGGGATTTAATTGTACTGGAGTACCAAGTTTATTAAAAGAAATAGGATTACAAAAATAATTCCTTGTTAGAGCTAACGTCTCGCCAGTGAACCCAAAGTTTATAAAACAAATGTCGATGCGCACGAGCGGGAAACAAAATATTTTAGAAAAAAAATATCAGAAATGAAATAATATGAATAAGTATGAAAATTACTTAATTGATCTCGTGTCAATACAATTAGAAAAATTAAAAGAACTAGAATATGAAATATCAATTTGTAAAGAAGAAGATAAAGATTATATAAAAGGGCAAATTATGGCCTATTATGATGTTTTAGCTATAATGAAATCTCAATCTGATTTGTTTAATATCTTAATTTCTCTTCTTGCGGAAACAGATTTGGAAAGATATTTAACTTTAAAATAGAAATACATTGAAGAATTACTATTCAATCCTACCCGCTTGTGACCTCAAAGTTTACATAACAAAATTGAAATTCTGTTGATGCGCACGAGCTCGAAGCTCGCGCTAGCATACGAATGAAATTCCATATAGTTTGTCATTTCTGTAAAGGTTTTAAGCTTTCTTTTTTACCGGGACTTTTGTTTTTAATTTTTCAATAAGAGCGTCAGCTTCCTGATATAGGGAAATCGATCGCAATGATTCTGCATAGCGGTAGTAATATTCAGGTTCTAAATCGGTGGTAAGGGCAAAAAGCTCGCGGTACCATTTGGCGGCTTTGTCCATATTACATTTGGCGTACGAGGAGTTTCCTAACTTTTGAAATAAATCTACAGATTTGTAGCCTTTTGCGGCAACCCTTTCGTAGGTTTTCATCACATCAACATAAACGTATTTGTCGCTTACTTTATTCGTTTGATAAAATTTTTCATCCTGAGCAGAAACACGAATTGAAAAAAGAATCAATAGCACTAGAACAGCTAGTTTTTCTTTCATGGAAATAGATTTAAATGGGGACTTGATATTATTTATATTTTTTTGGAACAATTTAAAAGCAAGAGAATTATTTAATGTTAGCTGATTGTGTTTTTTGCAAATATATCTAAATCAGTAGTATAACGTGCATTTTGGCGATGTTTTTTTGACTTTATCGATAAAATTAGAGTCGAAAACAATAGTAAATTCTTGTCTGGTAAATAATTTCTTATGGATATAAAAACGTTTAAGGCTTGTAATTATTTTAGTTACGCTAAAAAATAATCTAACTTTATATAGATTTAGAGAGTGGGAGTATGAGAATTGAAGACTATTTAAGTAAAATAAATAATTTACATCTTGTAGAACATAGAGTTGGGCTTGCTGTTAATGCTGAGTTGGAAGAGCTTATTTTAAAAATAGCGTTAGAGAACAGTCAAAGCTATTTTACGCTGGAGATGCTTTTTCAAAAAACAGACAATAATAGTATGGCATTAAATCCCGAAACGTTTCAATTTATTGCAAATGGTTGCGGCTTACTGTTTATTGATGAGAAAGAAACAGGGAATGTTTGTTTTGCTGACAGTCAGGAATTACGACCTGAGTTTAAACAAAGCTGCACAGCAATTGATGTTTTCGATTTAAGTTATGCTATTTTGCATTCGTCACTTTATAGCCAAGATTTAAAAGTAGATGAACTAAAAATTCCTATACCGCAAGATGTTGTTGTGTTTTGGAAACTAGTTCAAATAGGGAAGGAATTACGAGGGAAAGAAAAGGAATAAACAAAAAAAGCATCAGCCGGGCTGATGCTTTTCAATTTCAAGTAAAAACAATTAGCGACGGAAAGCAGGGCTTTTATTCACTGATTCGTCCATCTTTACAGTTTTTGATTTCTTAGTAGAAACCTTAATTTCATGTTTGGCAACTTTACCATTTTCTTTTACTTCCAGGATGTAAGTTCCGGCAGGATATGCCTCTAAACTTAAAGTTTTTGAAGTCTCTAATTGGTTTGAAGCAGCTTCTCCTGTGTAAACCAAATTATTGTTTTCATCATAGATAGTAAAAACTGATTTCTCAATGGAGTTTAAAGTAAAACTAACTACCTTTCCATTTCCGGTTTTTATATTCAAAATATAATCCCCTTTTCCATCAAATGCATACGTAAAAATTGTTGTTAGAAATACGGCAACAACTAAGCCCACCTTCGTTAAATTTGTCATGTCTTTTTTAATTGTTTATTACTCATTTTGCAACGCGTAAAACTACAAATAGAAATTTAATTTTATGCAAAAAACTTACTTTTTTCAATACTTAAATTGCTGAATTAAAGATGTTTCTGTGTTTTACCTGAACTATGTACGTATTTACTGGGATGATGGATGTTTTTATTTGTTATTTTTTTAATAGTGTATAAAATACCTTTTTATAATTATTAAGAATATTTTTCTAAAATTATAAAGATCAGTTGTTTGAGATTAAAAACGAACATAAAAAAACAGCTCGATAACGACAAAGAGCTGTTTAAAATGTACTATTTTTACTAACTAGATAAACTCACTTTTATACTTTTGAAGCATAAACTTTTTAGCGTACTGCTACGCTTGTTTTTTTGGCAGAAAAACCTGCTTTATAACTGGATGAAATTGCTTTTCTCGACAATACAGTTGTAGCATCGGTAATTGTAATTTCATGTCTTACTTTTTTTATACTATCCTCCACTTCTAAGAAATACGTTCCTGCCGGAAGTTCTTCCAGGTTAAAAGTTCTCAAAATGCCTTCTTTACCTGAAGCGTTTTCAGAATAAAGCACACTACCATCTTTATCATAAATCGCCAGGTTTGCTTTTTTCACTTTGTTAAGGGCAAACGTAATCAGCTTTCCGTTGGCTTTTAATACATGAAGATTAAAATCTTCATTCCCGTCAATTGCATACGTACTCATTCCTGTAAAAAGCACTGCACATACTAAACTTAATTTTAAAATCTTTTTCATGACTTTTGTTTTTTAGATTAATAGTTCTAATTCTCTGATGCTAAATTACTTCGGAGATGGTAATTTTCTCACAACTCTATTTTCTTATTTCTATGCTATATTCTCATTTACGAAACCGTTATAGGTTAAATTTTGAATTATTTTAAGTGTTAGTGTTAATTCTGTGGTTATGTTTTAATGTTTTGTAAAAATTAAGACAACGTGTTTTTGCCTCTCTTTCTTACAAAATGTATTTTAAGATTTAACCGCAAAGTTCGCAAGGCTTTATCAATAATTAGCTTTGCGAACTTTGCGTTTGTATAAAAAGATATATAAAAAAGCCTTGCGCACTTTGGGTTTAAGCTGCTTAGTTTATAGGCAAAAAAAAACAGCTCAATAACCACAAAGAGCTGTTTTAAAACAATCACGTTTTTACTTTACTAACTATCTAACCTCATTTTTATACTTTATGCGAGTATAAACTTTTTTAACGTACTGCTACGTTTGAATTTTGAGCAGAGAAATCTGCTTTGTATGTTGATGAAACTGCTTTAGAAGATAACACAGATTTGTCGTCGGTTATCGTAATTTCATGTCTCACTTTTTTAAAACTGTCTTCAACTTCCAGAAAATAGGTTCCTTCCGGAAATTCTTCTAAACTAAAAGTTCTTAAAATTCCTTCTTTGCCTGAAGCATTTTCGGTATATAGTAAAGAACCACTTTTATCATAAATACTCAAACTGGCCTTGTGTACCTGGTTCAGAGCAAACGTAATGAGCTTTCCATTGGCTTTTAATACATGAAGGTTAAAATCGTTGTTGCCGTTTTCATTTCCGTCAATGGCGTAAGTGTTCCATCCGGTTAAAAGTACTGCACAGACTAAGCTTAATTTTAAAATCGTTTTCATAGCTTTTAGTTTTAAATGATTGGTTCATTTCTCTGAGGCTAAATTACTTTGGTATCAGGTTTTTTTTCACAACTCTATTTGCCTATTTATGTGCTGTATTCTCATTTACGAAACCGTTATAGGTTAAAATTTGAATTATTATTGGTGTTTTAGTTAATTATGTTCTTATTTTTTAATGTTTGGAGTTTTTTTAGTTTTTTGAAAAATGTCTTTAATTCTTACAGAAATGTTATATGTTTATAAAAAGACGGGTTTAAATAGTATATGTTAAAAAAAAGAATCAAAAAATCAGGAGTACTAAAAAAAATGACGCAATAATCGTAATTTGAGATATTGGTTTTTTGCTTTTTCATGAGATATTCTCATTTACGAAACCGTTATAGGTTAAAATGTGAATTATGTTAGGTGTTTTTGTTAAATTTGTTATTATTTTTTAAAGTCATTATCATGAAGACGATTGCCCCAGCTCTTGAAGTGATATCTAATTCCTACGGAAGCTCATTTACCTATACCAAACATGCTGAGAAAACCAACAGCAAGGCACATATATGGCATTACCATCCCGAAATTGAGTTGGTTTACATAAATGGGGGCGCGGGAAAAAGACAAATAGGGAGTCATGTTTCGTATTACACCAATGGCAGCTTGCTTCTGATCGGGGCAAACCTTCCGCATTGTGGTTTTACAAATGAACTAACCGGAAATAAAGATGAAACCGTAATTCATATTAAGCCTGAGTTTTTAGGGAATGATTTTTTCGCCGGACCCGAAATGAAAAAGGTTCGAAATGTACTGAGTCAGTCAAAGGGTGGAATTGCTTTTGGTGGAGAAACCAAGAAAAGGGTAGGTGAACGAATCGAGATGATGGAAAATCAACTTCCGTTTGAGCGCTTGTTGACGCTTTTAAGTATTTTGGATGAATTAGACTCATCAGAAGAATATACCATCCTGAATGCCGACGGTTTTTCGTTAGAATTACAAACGCAGGACAATGACCGAATGAATGTAATTTTTAATTATGTGAAAGATCATTTTCAGGAATCGATTGCTATAGACGAAGTCTCGAGTCTGATTAGCATGACGACACCTTCTTTTTGTCGTTACTTTAAAAAAATATCCAATAAAACATTTACGGAGTTTGTAAATGAATACCGCTTGGTACATGCTTCTAAACTTTTGGCAGAGAAACCTATAAGTATTAATGAGGTGTGTTATGAAAGCGGATTCAATAATTTTAGTCACTTTAGTAAATCCTTCAAGCAGTATACTGGTAAAAGCGCTTCGCAGTACCGCCTCGAACATAAAATTATTATTAGCTAAAGGAATTTTGCTATAGGATATTAAAGAAGTAAAAGCTTCTTTTATATTTTTTGAAGCATGAAATCGAGTTTTTACAGCTCGTATCGTTTTTTTTGTGAATTTACTTATAAAGGTTGTTGTTATAAAATTTATATTTACAGGCTTGTTGTACTTAAAATGTAACAAGTTGGTCAGGAATAGACTAATACAATCAACTAAACTTTATAACTGCATGAATTTATTTAGAAAACGAATTGCATTTTTTCTTGTTGGAATGGCTTTTTTAAGCTGTAGTAAAAAAGAAACCGTATTTTCAGATCCACTGCTAACCAACCGCGACACCACGGTAAATCCTGCGGAAGATTTTTTTAACTATGCTAATAATGGCTGGTTTAAAAAAAATCCTATTGCTGCTACTGATAGTAATAATGGTATCATGAGAATTGTAATGGATACTATTAATGAACAAATTAAAAGTATCTGTGAAAACTCGGCAAAAGACGAATCCCTCGCCAAAGGCAGCAACAAACAAAAGATAGGTGATTTTTACGCTTCAGGAATGGATACCACTGCGATTGAAAAAGCTGGTTTGTCTCCGTTACATACAGAAATTAAAAAGATCAGTGAAATTAAAGATGTTTCGAGCCTGGTCAATACAATTGCACATTTGCAAACCGTTGGAGCAGATCCAGGTTTTTCATTTTATGTTGCACAGGATGATAAAATCAGCACCAAGTATGCGTTGTTCTTCGGACAAGGTGGTATTGGAATGGGGCAAAGAGATTATTATCTGGATACTGATAAACGAAATGTGGAAATTCGTGCTGCATACCTGGCACATCTTAAAACAATGATGCGTTTAACAGGGGAAGAAGAGTTGCTTGCGGCAAAAAATGCGGCAACAATATTGAAGCTTGAAACCGAACTGGCAAAAGCATCCCGAAAACTAGAGCAGTTACGTGATCCGATCAAAAATTACAATAAATTAAGTATCGATCAGTTCAATGCGCTAACATCCAATATCGACTGGAAGAAAGTACTTCCGGTTTTAGGAGTAGCCAAAGCCGATTCAGTAATTGTGGGGCAGCCGGAATTTTTTAAAGCCCTAAATTCGACTCTTAAAAGTTATTCCATCGAAGAATGGAAAACGTATCTGAAATGGAATCTTGTAAACCGTTATTCTCCTTATCTGAATTCGGCCATTGAAAAGCAAAATTTCAAATTCTATTCTACAGTATTAAACGGTGTATCGACGCAAAAACCAAGATGGAAAAGGGTAGTAGAGCAAACCGATTCGTCTTTGGGGGAATTGATCGGACAGGTATATGTTGCCGATTATATGCCAAAAGGAGTGAAAGAGAAACTGCTCGAAATAGGAAACAATATTCGTGATGTATTTGCTTCGCACATAAAAAAGCTAGACTGGATGAGCGAGGCTACCAAGCAAAAAGCACTGTACAAACTGAGCAAAATGGTAATGAAATTAGGCTATCCTGACAAATGGAAGGATATGAGTCAACTTTCGATAGACAGAAGTTCTTACTGTGGGAATGTAATGAAAGCCAATGTTTGGGAGTATAAATTTATGGTGAACAAGTATGGTAAACCGGTTGACAGAAACGAGTGGGTTATGCAGCCACAAACCTACAATGCCTATTACAATCCGAGTAATAATGAGATTGTAATTCCGGCCTGTAACATTATTGTTCCGGGTTATGAGGGACGTATGCCGGACGATGCTGTGTTGTATGGAATCATTGGAGGTTCGTTTTTCGGACATGAGATCACACATGGTTTTGACGACCAGGGAAGTCAGTACGACGAAAAAGGGAATTTAAACAATTGGTGGACAGCAGAGGATTTGAAGAAATTTAAAACCAAAACACAATTAATTGTAGATCAGTACAACAAATACAGTATACTGGGGAAAAATGTAAACGGAGATGCTACTCAAGGTGAAAATATTGCTGATTTGGGTGGTGTGATTATGGGGTACGAAGCATTTCAAAAAACAGCTCAATATAAAAACAAGGAAAAGATCAGCGGATTAACCCCGGAGCAGCGTTATTTTCTGGCCTATGCCTATTCCTGGATGATCAACAGAAGGAACGAGTCAAAAATCAATCATATTATGACGGATGTACATGCGCCTGAACAATTCAGGGTTAACGGGCCGTTGAGTAATATTCCGGAGTTCCATAAGGCATTCAACGTTAAAAAAGGAGATAAGATGTACCAGCAGGATAGTTTGCGAGTAGTAATCTGGTAACGCTTATTTTTTCAAAATATCAAAGCCATTCGTTTCGACGAGTGGTTTTTTTTTGCCACAGATTTTGGGGATTAGAATGGTTTTTATTTGGTTTTTTTTGCCACGAATTACGCGAATTAGATGTGTGAATGTTGGTGGAAATTTGTGAAATTCGTGGCAAAACTATCTTTTCAACCTAAATAAAAAAATCCAACAAATTCCTCATTTCTGTGTCAAAAAAACGACCGGATTTTTCATATGGTTCATTTTGAAAAAGTTATATTTACAATCCTTAATCAGAAAAATTTAAATATGAAAAACTTTAGAATTTTAGTATTTGCTGTTTTTTTGGGCGTTACTTCAATGAGTTATGCGGCAAAAGTAGATACGTTACAAGTTGCGAGTACAGCCATGAGCAAGACCTACAAAGCTGCGGTTGTTTTGCCAAATTCGTATGCAAAAAGCAAATCGGCATTTCCGGTGATGTATTTATTACATGGGGCTTACGGACATTTTAGCGACTGGCTGAAAAACACACCCAATAAAAAATTAGTGCAGAATTTATCCGATCAATACAATATGATTATCGTCATGCCCGAAGGAGAAACGTTTAGTTTTTATCTGGATAGCCCGGTCAATAAAGGAAGTCAGTTTGAAACCTTTATCACACAGGAAGTGATTCAGAAAGTAGACAAAACCTACCGAACCATAAGCAACAGAAGCGGAAGAGTTATTACGGGTCTTTCTATGGGAGGCCATGGTGCTTTGTATTTGTCTGCCAAACACCCGGATTTGTTTTGTGCAGCAGGTAGCATGAGTGGTGCAGTAGATATGAGTGTAATGTTAAACAGAGATGCATCGGGACAGATTGTAAAATTAATGCAGCCCGTTTTTGGGGATAAAAGTGACAGTTCTGAAATGTATGCACAATATGCTGTAATGGGGATGTTGGACAAATTAAAAACAAATAAACTTCCTTTAATTATAGATTGTGGTGTCGATGATTTTTTGATAGAACCCAACAGAGAATTACATCGAAGATTGGTTTATAATAAGGTAGATCATGATTATACCGAACGAGCGGGAGCACATACCTGGGATTATTGGGAGAATTCATTGCCTTATCATGCTTTATTTTTTAATAAAATACTACTTAAAAATCAGCAGGTTACGAAAAAATAATAGAAAATTCTAACAAGAACGGTATTAAATATTTTTTTTGGTTTGATTTTTGGAATACCTTTATATATATTCTAAAAACAAGTAATACCACAGAAATTATGAAAAAGATACTTACACTTTTCGCAGTTGCAGTCGTTGGACTAATCGGATTTTCAAGTTGTGAAGGACCAGAAGGACCTATTGGTGATCCGGGACCTGCGGCAGAAGTTTTTGAACTTCAAAATGTAAATTTTAGCTTTAATAGCACTGACGGTTATAATATCTATCAGAAATTGACACCAGCGATTTTTGATTCCGATGTACTTATAATTTATAGATTGGCGGGAACGGTTAATCCAACTACTCCAATCTGGCAGCAAATTCCTAGAACAGTTTATACTTCAAAAGGGGATTTCGATTATGACTTCGATTTTAGTAAAAACGATTTTACCATTTTTGCAGGAGGAAGTTATGATTTGGCTTTGACGCCTGAGTTTATAAAAAATCAAACTTTTAGAATTGTAATTGTGCCGGGAGCATTTTCAAGTACAGGTAAATCAGTTAATAAAGCCGATTACTCTGATTACAATGCGGTTATTAAAAAATACAACATTGATGATAGTAAGGTTAAGGTGCTAAACTAATCATTAGAGTATGATATAAAAAAAAGGAGATCGAAAGATCTCCTTTTTTTTATTTGTGATATTTTTAATTCTATTCCGGATCTGCATCTGTCAATTCTTTTTCTTCTCCGAATTTTAAAGAAACCAGAATTCCAACTAAAAGAGAAAGGGCAATGAATGCCAAAGAAGCCCATTCCGGTACATGGAAGACATCGTGAAGCAGCATTTTTAATCCTACGAAACTTAAGATCGCAATAAGGCTGTATTCCAGATAACTGAATTTTGCCAGCATATTGGCCAGGAAAAAGTACATCGAACGCAATCCCAGAATAGCAAAAATATTAGAACTGAATACTAAAAATGGGTCAGAAGTAATGGCGAGGATAGCGGGTACGCTGTCTACCGCAAAAAGAACATCCATGAATTCTATTACAATCAGAGCTACAAATAATGGGGTTGCCGCTTTTTTAGCTGTTTTTGTGCTAATGAAAAATTTCTCTCCGTCCATCTGCGAGGTAATCGGAATAATTTTCCCGAGTGTTTTGTAGATAAAAGAGTCTTTGGGCTGAAAATCTTCATTGTCTCCGGTAAACAGCATTTTGATGGCTGTAAAAAGCAGGAAAGCACCAAACAAATAAGTTGTCCAGGCAAACTTATTGATAAGCATTACTCCAAAGAAAATCATGAGTCCGCGGAAAATAACGGCACCCAGAATTCCCCAAAATAAAACACGGTGCTGATATTTTTGAGGTATTTTGAAAGAAGCAAAAATAATTGCGATCACAAAAATATTGTCAACGCTTAGCGATAATTCAATCAGGTAACCGGTTATAAACTTCATAGAAGCCACGGCGGGTTTCAGATTGTCGGGATTTGCAATATAATCTGTAGTGTACAGCCAGTAAATAACTCCTGAAAAAAGAAAAGACAGGGTTACCCAGATAAGAGTCCATTTACTTGCTTCTTTAGTACTGATGATGTGTGGGTTTTTGTTGAAAACGCCTAAGTCTAAAGCAAGAATAAGTGCGACAGCTATTAAGAAGAAAATCCAAACCATTAGGGTGCTTTTTTAGTGATTCACAAAGATAGTTTTTAAATTAAATCTAAAAATGAATTCTTGAAAAGTTAACGGCAAATTGCTGTAATTTATTCCTGTTGTCCGGATTTTAGAAAATAGGCCGTATAAAAAAGTGCCCTTCCTAATGGAGGGCACTTTTGAGTATGATATACTTTAAGAATTACAATGCTGATTTTACAGTTTTGATAATTCTGGCAGCGATTTTATATGGGTCACCGTTTGAAGCAGGTCTTCTGTCTTCTAACCATCCTTTCCATCCTTTTTGTACCGTCATTAACGGGATTCTGATTGAACATCCTCTGTCTGAAACACCATAAGAGAAATCATGAATAGAAGCTGTTTCGTGTTTACCAGTCAAACGTTGGTCGTTATAAGCTCCATAAACTGCAATATGCTCAGCAGTAACAGGACGGAAAGCCTCACAGATTCTTTCGTAAGTAGCCTGATCTCCACATGTTCTCAATACTTCGTTAGAGAAGTTAGCATGCATACCTGAACCATTCCAGTCGGTATCTCCAAGTGGTTTTGGGTGGTATTCGATATAGTAACCGTATTTTTCAGTCAAACGATCTAATAAGTAACGGGCAACCCAGATTTCGTCTCCGGCTTTTTTAGCTCCTTTAGCAAATAATTGGAACTCCCATTGTCCGCAGGCAACTTCCTGGTTGATACCTTCAAAGTTTATACCGGCAGCGATACATAAATCAGCATGTTCTTCCACCAATTTTCTACCGTGTGTATTTTTTCCACCTACAGAGCAGTAGTACATCCCTTGTGGAGCTGGGTAACCTCCAACAGGAAATCCAAGAGGAAGTTGAGTTTTAGTATCCATGATGAAGTACTCTTGTTCGAATCCAAACCAAAAATCATCATTATCATCGTCAATTGTAGCTCTACCGTTAGAAGGGTGTGGTCTTCCGTCAGCATACATAACTTCTGACATTACCAGGTATCCGTTAATACGCGTTGGATCCGGATAGATTGCAACTGGAACTAAAAGACAGTCAGAAGATCCGCCTTCGGCTTGTTTGGTTGATGAACCATCAAATGACCAATTCCCAAGTTCTTCTAATGTTCCTTTGAAATTTTCGTGCTCTTCAACTTTAGTTTTACTTCTAAGATTTTGGGTTGGTTCATATCCATCTAACCAAATGTATTCTAACTTAATTTTAGCCATAATAATATAAATTAATTTTTTTGTTTTTTTTCGTTGGGTCAAAGATAGATTTATTTTTTCACTCCTAAAAATTAGGGGGCTATTTTGTTTTGAGTGTTACTATTTTTTAGATAAGCGTAATTTTTGAAGGGGTATATTTTAAAAAAAGTAATTTTAGATAGTGTAAAAAGGCAAATTCGTAAAAATGAGGGGCCGTTTTTAAATTTTTAAACCATAGAATTGTGAAAAAATGTTGATTTAATGAATAATACTGCGGCATTTTGTTATATTTCTTTGAATCAAATTCATTATTCTTTGAAAAAAGCGTTTAATGTTGATAAATCGTTGGATAATATTCTAAAGTTTATGTTTCAAACAGGGGAGTTTATTGTTTATATTTGTTTCTCTTTTTTTAATGAAAATAATTACAAATCTTTAAACTTATATACATGTCAACATTACGTTTCCAAGCTTTACAAGAAGCTTCTACAAGAAAGCCGGTACATTTTGAAGAAATAGACAGAAAATCGAACATCTTTGGTTCAAATGTGTTTAATGAAAAAGCAATGAAGCAATTTTTAACTTCTGATGCTTTAAAAGGAGTGAGAGATGCCATTCAACATGGGACTAAAATAGACAGAAAACTGGCAGATTATATCGCCATGGGTATGAAAGAATGGGCATTATCAAAAGGGGTTACCCATTATACACACTGGTTTCAGCCTCTTACAGGAACAACTGCAGAAAAGCATGATGCCTTTTTTGAAACGTCTTACGACGGAAGCGACCCTGTAGAAAAGTTCGGAGGAGCGCAATTGGTACAACAGGAACCGGACGCTTCAAGTTTTCCGAATGGTGGAATCAGAAATACATTTGAAGCGAG
Organism: Flavobacterium sp. T12S277; assembly: GCF_048514875.1. NCBI lineage: Bacteria > Pseudomonadati > Bacteroidota > Flavobacteriia > Flavobacteriales > Flavobacteriaceae > Flavobacterium > Flavobacterium sp. T12S277. Next base: position 290,462 of record NZ_JBLYEG010000003.1, read on the forward strand.
AGGTTATACCGCTTGGGATCCAACTTCTCCGGCATTTATTTATGGTACCACTTTGTGTATTCCAACGGTCTTTATTGCTTACACAGGAGAGGCTTTGGACAATAAAATTCCATTGTTAAGAGCTTTGTCTGCGATGGATGAAGCGGCGACTGAAGTGTGTAAATATTTTGATAAAAACGTAAAGAAGGTTACCGCTACTTTGGGCTGGGAACAGGAATACTTTTTAATTGATAAAGCATTGGCCAATTCCCGTCCCGACTTAATGATGACTGGAAGAACCTTATTAGGACATACTTCGGCAAAAGGACAGCAGTTAGACGATCATTATTTCGGATCGATCCCGACTCGTGCATTAACTTATATGAGAGACTTAGAGCAGGAGTGTATGTTATTAGGTATACCTGTAAAGACACGTCACAACGAAGTAGCACCTAACCAGTTTGAATTAGCTCCAATTTTTGAAGAAACCAATCTGGCAGTAGATCACAACTCTTTATTAATGGATGTGATGCAAAGAGTAGCGGAGCGTCATGATTTTAAAGTGTTGTTTCATGAAAAGCCTTTTAAAGGAGTGAATGGTTCCGGAAAACACAACAACTGGTCGTTGGCAACAGATACAGGAGTTAATTTATTGAGTCCGAGTAAAACGCCAATGAGCAATTTGCAGTTTTTAACCTTCTTTATCAATACGATTAAGGCAGTTAACGATTACGAAACTTTATTGAGAGCTTCTATTGCAACGGCAAGCAACGATCATCGTTTGGGAGCTAACGAGGCACCTCCGGCAATCATCTCTGTTTTTATCGGAGCGCAATTGTCTAAAGTATTGTTAGAATTGGAAAGTGTAACCACCGGAAAATTATCTCCTGAGGAAAAAACAGATTTAAAATTAAACGTTGTTGGGAAAATTCCGGACGTTCTTTTGGACAATACAGACCGTAACAGAACTTCGCCTTTTGCTTTTACAGGAAACAAATTTGAATTTAGAGCGGTAGGGTCGAATGCCAACTGTTCAAACGCAATGACTACTCTCAATGCTATTGTGGCCAAACAATTAAAAGATTTTAAAATAGAAGTAGACGGTTTGATTGAATCTAAAGACATGAAGAAAGATGATGCGATCTTTAATGTTTTAAGAGAATACATCAAGCAGTCTAAAAAAATCCTTTTTGAAGGAGATGGTTATAGTGATGCCTGGGAAAAAGAAGCGGCTAAAAGAGGGTTGAGTAATTTTAAAACCACTCCGGAAGCGATTAAAGCGAAAGTTTCGAAACAAGCCCTGGAATTATTTGACGAGCTTGGAATTCTGAATCACGTTGAAGCGGAAGCGCGTTACGAAATTGAATTGGAAGAATACACTAAGAAAATCCAGATCGAAGGAAGAGTATTAGGAGATATTGCGAGAAACCATGTTATTCCAACTGCTATTCGCTACCAAAATACTTTAATTGAAAATGTAAAAGGGTTAAAAGAGATTTTTGGTAAAGAGTTTGAAACTATAGCAAAAGAACAAATCGTTCTGATCAAAGAAATCTCAGGTCATATAGAAGGAATCAATTCTAAAGTATTGGCGATGACTAGTGAACGAAAAACAGCAAATCAATTGACTGATGCGCAAAAAATGGCAGAAGCGTATTGTAACAAAGTAAAACCTTATTTTGAAGACATCCGCAATCACTGTGATAAATTAGAATTGTTAGTAGATGATGAAAGCTGGACTTTGACGAAGTACAGAGAATTGTTGTTTACCAAATAACATTTAGCATATACACTTTCTTAAATCCTGTCTTTCCCAAGACAGGATTTTTTTTTATGATTTTGTTAAAAAATTGATATTATGATTTTGTTTTAACAAATGTCTAGGTCAAATTGTGATCAAATTATGAAAAGTAGCTTTTTTCCTGCTAAGAAAAAAACGCATTAAAGTAGTTCATCGAGATAGTTTTACAGTTCATCGAAAAGTAATTAAGATATTGGAAAATAGGTATTTATACCTGTTTTGGTTGGTGATAAGTTTTCTAATTTTGATCATGAAGAAAGAAAATAAGAGCTTTGATTTTTATTTTTGAATGAAGATTTTGAGTGCATGATTTCCCTAAATCATACTGACCTACGTAATAAATTGAATTAATAACCAATTAAATATATTTATTATGAAAAAAGCAATTTTAAGCATCTCCGCGATGCTGTTTGTGGGAGTCGCAGCTTTTGCGCAAGGTAACATGAGTGATGTGGACCAGACAGGTTTATTAAATGGTGCACTAGTAATTCAGGTAGGAGCAACTAATAGCTCAGATGTTGACCAAATAGGTATTGCCAACGTTGCAATTGTAGGACAATATGGAGATGATAATGAGTCTACTGTTGGACAATTAGGAGGAGGAAATGTTGCTATAGTAACACAAATCGGAGACAATAACGACTCTAGCATCGCTCAGGGAATCTGGTTCGGTAATCTTGCAGTTACTACTCAAATTGGAGCTTACAACAATTCTGATGTATTACAGATTGGTAACTTCAATACAGCTACTACTAATCAATTTGGTCTTGCCAATAACGCTTTGACACTTCAATTCGGAAATGACAACACCGCATCTACAGATCAATTTGGACTGTTTAACAATGCAGCTACTTTACAATTAGGCTGGGACAACACTTCTAGTATTCAACAATACGGAGCCGGCAACTTTGCAGCCACTGCACAATTTGGAAACGATCATATGAGTACAGTTACTCAAACAGGTTTCTTAAATGGAAGTGTAGTAATTCAATCTAACTAAGAATAAACCAGGAAAAGGAAGAACTTGAACTATTAAGTTCTTCCTTTTTTTAAATTAAAAAAGGTCATGAAACGTTTAGCCACTTTTGTATTCTTACTAATCACAGGAGTTTTATTCTCTCAGGTAATTGATGTGTATAGGAGTGACTATTTATTAAATGAAGCCTACAATCGCAATCAAAATCAAGCAGTAAATCAATACATTAAAAGCAGCAACATCGTAACTGTTGCTCAAATTGGAAACTACAATCAAGCCAATTTAACCATCATAAGTAATAATGCTTATGTTACCGCACAACAGACAGGCAACAATAACTACATGAGTGTCTACAAATATGCTGATGAAATCAATCAGTCCTACACACAAACAGGCAATAACAATTATATAAATGATACTTCGATGTATTCGCGTGGAGTGACTTCCATGGCAATCAATCAGTACGGCAATAATTTATCGGTAATCAGTACCGGCTCAAATTCGATATCTAAAGATTTAATAATTAATCAAACGGGAAACTCGGGGACAATTTACATATTCAATCGATAGTATCATGAAAAAGTATTGGAGCATATTGATTATTATTTTTGCTATTTTTTTTTCTGAATCTGGATTTTCTCAGGAAGTTCACATTGAAGTAAAAGCCAAAATAGAAGTAAAAGAAATAGAAAATTTACTTGCTATTACGGGAACTGCAGAAAACTTAAAATCGCAGTTTAAGAACATATCATATAAATTGACTGTATTTAAAAAAAACAAAAAAAACTCGAATAAATCAAATAATGCGCAGGACGGAAGAGTCACATTAGAACCGATTCAAAAAGTGGAACTTTCTAAAACGCAGGTTAATTTTACACCAGAAGATGAGATCATAATATTGCTATTGATTTATGATGAAAAAAATGAACTGATAGGCAAAGACCGTGTTGTTTTTGGAGAAGATAAAGTATCAGATACCGGAAAGTCAATTCCTGTAGATGGAATTGAAATGATCGGGATTGTTGCTAACGATACCAAAACAAAATTGGGGAATGATTTTTATGATTTTTTTTACGCACAATATTCAAAGCTAAGAATTAATACAACTAAAATCGTGACCGTTCAGGAGGAATTGACTTTTGGACGTACAACAAAAATTACTATTCTGGTAGATGGAGAAATAGTCGAAGAATTTATTTCACGTCCGGACGAAGATTTTTTAAAATACATGGCAGAATCTGCCGCATCGAAAGCATTTAAGTATTTTAAAGACATCGAAAAACAGAATAAAATAATCACTCAGTATTAATAAATAACTCAATATTAATAATCGAGAAGTAATTTTTGTAGAGGAGTTTTTCTTTTTTTTTTAATGTAGGAAACTAAATAACAGCAATATGAAAAATTTAATTTCATTCGTATTTGTGTTGGGTTTTTGCACCGTTTCTTTTGCACAGGATCTTGCTTATAAGCCTATAAATCCGGCTTTTAGCGGTGGTGAAACTTTTAATTATCAATGGATGCTTAGTTCTGCACAGGCACAAAATGATTATAAAGAAGACAATACAAACGGATATAAGCAGCCAACAGATCTGGAGCGTTTTAAAAGTACTTTAAATAACCAATTGCTCAATCGAATTTCAAATTCATTATTTGAAGGTCAATTTGGGTCAGGTACAGGTTCTGGCGGTGGTACTGGCGGTGGCCAAGGACTTACTCCGGGTAATTATGTATTCGGAACGCTGTCTGTGGATATTTACAATTCTAACTTAGGAATGGTTGTCAATATTCTGGATATAGAAACTGGCGAGCAAACGCAAGTTATTATACCGGGTAAATAGTCTGGTATTCGATTTTTATAAAAAGTAAGTTCATGTTTTATTATTAAAAAATAACTAATTATGAATAAAACTCTCCTTTTTCTACTGTTAATAACCTGCCTACTCTTCTCAGGATGTGGCGCTTATTTTAATCAACCCGTAGGAGTTCAGAAAGCTGTTTTTGGAGAAAACACTTCTGCAACTGAACACTTAGTCGATATGCCAAAACCAAAAGAACAGATTGTGGTGGGCGTGTATAAATTTAAAGACCAGACAGGTCAATACAAAGCGACGGAAGTTGGAAGCACATTTAGCACAGCAGTTACTCAGGGTGCTACATCTATTTTAATAAAAGCACTTCAAGATTCAAAATGGTTTGTTCCTATAGAACGTGAGAATCTGGGAAATTTATTAAACGAACGAAACATTATCCGGTCTACACGTCAGGAATATGAAGCAAAAAAAGAAGGCAGTGAAGCAGTATTGACGCCTTTACTTTTTGCGGGAGTTTTATTAGAGGGCGGTATTATTTCTTATGACACCAATATTATTACCGGAGGTTTTGGAGCCCGATATTTTGGCGCCGGAGGTTCTACGCGATACAGACAAGATCGGGTTACGGTATATCTAAGATTGGTTTCCACCTCAAATGGAAAAATACTAAACACGGTTTACGTTTCTAAGACCATCTTATCACAAAGTATAGACGCCAGTTTATTTCGATACGTAAATCTAAATCGACTTTTGGAAGTAGAAACCGGTTTTACCAGAAATGAACCCATTCAGCTGGCAGTTACCGAAGCCATAGAAAAAGCCGTTGAAGGTCTTATTGTAGAAGGAATCAAAGACAAGCTTTGGGAAGTGAATGCGCCTCAAAATCAAATCGATAATTTTGTATCAGCCTACGATAAAGAAAAAAGCGAAGCCGATCTGGCCCAATTATACGATAGAAATTTAGAAGGTAAAAGAGGCCGTTTTGGTATAGAGATTTCCGGTGGAACAACTATTATACAAGGCGATTATAAAAGTCCTGAGCCGCGTCCAATGGCCAGAGGGGCTGTGAAATATTTTTTCACTCCGGCTTTTAACATAAGCGCTTCAACCAATGTATTCAAAATTCAGAATAAAGGAAAAGACGATTTGGGGTATATATCTACAGATCTCAATCTCGAATGCACCATATTACCTCGTGATATTCTGACGCCCTTTATTTATGGGGGTTACGGATTTGAATTTAATAAGGACTACAAAAATTTCCATAGTAAAGTTCAATTTGGAGGTGGTGTCGAATATATGGCTACCAGTCAGTTAGGAGTAAAATTATTCGCAGAATATAATATGGCCTTTAGCGACAATGTCGATTATATCGTAAGAGGTAAAAGAGATGATTATTACTGGAAACTTGGTTTGGGACTCACTTATTACTTCCCAAAAAGTTTCAAGCATAAGAAAAAATAGTTCGGCAGTATAATGCCAAAGAGCGATATTTTTTCAATAAAAAATAGAGAAAAAAGTCAAGATAAGTTTAACCAAATCAAGACCGCAATGAAAATAGGACTAAAAATATTGATATGCTTTATGCTTTTGATTTCTTGTAGTGAAGATCAAGTCGATGAAACAGGAACGGGAGCAATAAAAGGAAGAGTAGTAGATGCGCGAACATATGAAGGAATAGAAAACGCACGTATTTCTTCAAGCCCAACTACGAGTACCGTATTTTCGGATAAAGACGGATATTTCGAGATCGATAAAATAACATTGGGAAAATATTCTTTTCAGGCCCAAAAAGATGGTTTTACTGCCAGATTTGAACCTGCCACTGTTGAGAAAGACATAACAGCTCAGATTATTTTTGAGTTACAAGTCTCTACCGCCAATAACAAACCACCAGATGTTCCCGTACTAACCGCACCGGCAGACAATGCCACAGCACAGCCACTGACCGTAGATTTAACCTGGACAGCAAAAGATCCGGAATCAGATCCGATGACGTATACCGTTACGGTGAAAAACGGAACAACAGACGAAACTAAAACCTATGCCAATCTAAAAGAGACAAAACTTAACATTTCAGGTTTAAGTTTTAGCACAAAATACTATTGGCAGGTAACCGTAGACGATGGAATTAACAAACCCATAAATAGTGTCACAAACTCCTTTACGACTTTAGCATTTCCAAATCCGAGATATTTGTATGTTAAAAAAGTAAAAAATAACAATGTCATTTATACAGCCGATGAAGCCGGAAACGAAGTTCAATTATCCTCTGCCGAAGTAAACAGCTACAGACCGAGAAAAAATTTAAGCATCAACAGAATTGCTTATATAAGTTCTGACGGATCATTAAATCAAATATTTACCATGAATCCGGATGGTACTGATGTCAAAAAAATTACAAACTTTATACCGATAGCAGGATTTAATATGGAGTATGTTAATTATTGCTGGAGCACCAATGGAAGACAAATTATTTATCCAAATTTTGACAGATTGTATCGCATTGATTCTGACGGATCGGGATTGGTTCAATTGTTTAAAACGCCAAACGGAAAATTCATCTCAGAATGTGAATGGAGTCAGGATGGGTCACAAATTGTACTTAAAGTAAATGATATGTCGGGATACGGTGTTGAGATATATGTTATCAATACCGCTGGTGATGTATTGTATCAGGTGCTTTCCGGAGTAACGGGTGGCGCAAGTGGTATTAGTATTTCTGTAGACAATAGTAAAATTGCCTATACCAGAGATATTTCAGGATTCGAAAATTCGACTTACAGACGATTAGACTCCAGAATATTTATTTACACAGTCGTGGATAATACTTCAACCGAATTGGCAAGTCAAAAACCAAATGGATTTAATGATTTCGATGTAAAATTCTCTCCAAATGAAGCGGAGCTGATTTATGTCAATACATCAAATGATGGTTTATCAGCCAACACTATACAAAAAGTTACTATTTCGAGCAGCAATAGTAATGGTTCCCGAACAACACTGTTTCAGAACGCCTCAATGCCGGATTGGAGGTAAAAAAGTAAAAACTCAATTTTTGATAACCAATTTTATTGAAAAAAATCGGCAGTGCCTAAAAGCTTGCCGTTTTTTTTTGCGAATCAGACATACGAATCAATCAAAGAATTAAAAAAAGGGATTATCTTTGCACCACATCAACACAAACTAAGTTACATGAGTTCAGATTCTAGCAAAAGGTACGCACAAAGAGGTGTTTCGGCATCAAAAGAAGACGTACACAACGCCATAAAAAATATTGATAAAGGTTTATTCCCGCAGGCATTTTGTAAAATTGTACCTGATTATTTAACACAAGATCAGGAGCACTGTTTGATTATGCATGCCGATGGTGCCGGTACAAAATCATCATTAGCCTATATGTACTGGAAAGAAACCGGAGATATTTCAGTTTGGAAAGGAATTGCTCAGGATGCTTTAATCATGAATATTGATGACTTATTGTGCGTAGGAGCAACCGATAATATCTTGCTTTCGTCAACAATTGGAAGAAACAAAAACTTAATTCCGGCTGAGGTCATTTCGGCGATCATCAATGGTACCGAAGAATTAATCAACGAATTAAAATCTTTTGGAGTAACCATTCATTCAACAGGAGGCGAAACTGCCGATGTGGGTGATGTTGTTCGTACTATTATTGTCGATTCTACGGTAACTGCTCGTATGAAACGCAGTGATGTCGTAGATAATGCCAACATAAAAGCAGGCGACGTAATTGTTGGATTGGCTTCTTTTGGTCAGGCTACTTACGAAAAAAGCTATAACGGAGGGATGGGAAGCAACGGATTAACTTCTGCACGTCATGACGTTTTCGGAAAATACCTTGCGGCAAAATATCCGGAAAGTTACGATGCAGCTGTACCCGAAGAATTAATCTATTCAGGTCAGGTAAATTTAACCGATGCTGTCGAAAACAGTCCAATAAATGCAGGGCAGTTGGTGCTTTCTCCAACCAGAACGTATGCGCCAATCATCAAGAAAATATTGGATACTTATACACCAAATGATATTCACGGAATGGTGCATTGCAGTGGAGGAGCTCAGACTAAGATTTTACATTTCGTTCAGAACTTACATATTATAAAAGACAATTTATTTCCGGTTCCGCCATTGTTCCAGTTAATTCAGGAGCAATCTAAAACCGATTGGAAAGAAATGTACCAGGTTTTCAATTGCGGTCACCGTATGGAAATTTATGTTCCTGAAAACATTGCACAAGATATTATTGCAATTTCAAAATCATTTAATGTAGACGCACAAATTGTTGGTAGAGTAGAAGCAGCAACTGCTAAAAAACTTACCATTACCAGCGAATACGGAACATTCGAATATTAATATTTTTTGAGATACTAAGATACAAAGGTTCTGAGTTGCAAAGGTTTTTATGCTGGAGTTTATCACAGAACCTTTTTTTATTAATCATTGGCTTTTTTAGAAGCTAATCCCGCTATTCGTTATAATCTTTTGTGCCGAACCCCGTCACAAAAGGATTTTCACTTCTATCGGGGCTAAAAACATCAAATCATGTACGAATTACTTTTTTGGAGATATTTAGAAGAGGTTTATTTAAACCATCATGAAGTTTATGAAGCCCTTGTGGAAAAAGAAGAAGTAGAAGGTCTTGAGATCCTTCCCGTTGAAGTTATCTTAAACCGAATCAACTCGGTTTTTTCTCAATGGGAGAGAGTGGACGAAAACAGCTGGAAAAACAACGGAGGAAAAGGGGCTTTTCAGGTCATTACGACACCACAAAGTATCAAAATTGATTGTTACGGAACCGAAGGAAAAACGATGAACAAACTGGTCTCTTTGATGGAAGAATTCAAATGTCCGTTATACGATCCGCAAGTTCCGGAGCGTTATGACGAAATGAGTGAATAGAATTAGTGTTTTTATGATGGCCAATTTCTCCGAAAAATTTCATACACTTCTCTAATAGCTTTTTCATAAAATCAAGCCGCACATCACAAAAAAGATTCCATGACAACATCAAATTTTAATTTCTCCGATACTATAATTTTAGAAGACGATTCCGTTTTATTGCGCCCTTTACAAGAATCTGATGTCGATAACTTATTGGAAATTTCGATCAACGAACCGGAAACCTGGAAGTACTCACTCGTAGGTGCAGATGGAAAAGAAAATCTGATCAAATACATTCAGCTGGCAATAAAAGCACGCGAAAATCAAAAAGAATTTCCGTTCATCGTTTTTGATAAAAAAACTCAAAAATATGCAGGTTCAACTCGTTTCTACGATATGAATCTCGAATATAAAACACTTCAGTTAGGATTCACCTGGTACGGATCGGCATTTAGAGGTACCGGACTGAACAAACATTGTAAATTTTTATTGCTACAATTTGCCTTCGAAACACTTGGTATGGAACGAGTAGAATTTCGTGCCGATAATAATAACGAACGCAGTATTGCTGCGATGAAAAGCATCGGCTGTAAAGTCGAGGGGGTTTTAAGAAGTCATATGCCAACCGCAAATAGTGATGTTCGTCGTGATTCCATTGTTTTAAGTATTTTAAGAAACGAATGGTTTGATGAGGTAAGAGAAAATTTAAAGCGTAAGCTTTAAACAGAGGCGCTAGCCTCGATTCATTTGGTACAGCCAGATTTTAATCCGGTTAAAACGGAATGGGAAGAAAAGAGGAACCGTCGGTTCGCCCTATTTTAAAAAACCATTGTGGATTTGTAATTTCTCTAAAAAAATAAAATCTGTCGTCATAATATGTGCCGTTCCTACGGAACTCTTGGGTGGGATGCATTATTTTACAACGGATTAAAATCCGTTGCTACAATATGTTTCGTTCCTACGGAACTCCTAAACAGAACATCTAGTTTTGTAATAAATGAAGATACTTCGCTAAGAAAAGATTTTTTTGATGAGGTAAGAGAAAAAAGCGTAAGCTTTTAAAAAAGAGGCGCTAGCCTCGGCCCATATTGTAGGGTCGGATTTTAATCCGGTCAAAACGTAATGGAAAGAAAAGAAGAACCATCCGGTTCGACCCATATTATTAACAGAATTTAAGAATAGAATTCATTAGAATTTTAAAATTTGGGGTTTCCCATTTAATTTCTAACCGTCTTTCAAAATTAAATTTTGTTCTTTTCTAAGTTTGACAACCAATTGATCAATATGCGTTTTTATTTTTTGCGGTAAAGAATTCCAATTACTGTCTTTTTTAAAACTTCTGCAATAATCCAGATCACATTCTACGGCGCGAATCACATACTTTTTGTTTTGGTATACCGTAATAATTTTGACACGTCTTATTTCATTGTACTCTGTTTTTGTACCGTAAACGATTACGGGATCGATATATCCGTCTCCGTCAAGATCTTTGGTACTGCTGTATTTTGTCCAGAACCAGATATTTGTTTCTTTGGGATCATAATCTTCCAGTAAATCATTGATTCGCCATTTTTCAAGAAAACCTCCATGATCATTAAGGACATAAATGGCCTGTATTTTTGTATTTAAAGTGTCATTTTGGGTGATTGTTTTTTGATTTTCGCAGAATAGCAACTCATAAACACCACCTTTATCGGAACATTCGAAGGCTTTATAGATTGGAAAATCAGAAAGATTGTTGAGTTCTCTTTGAGTGATTTCTTTTTTTGTCAGTCTGTGGCTTTCTATTTTTTGTGCAAAACTGAATGTACTATAAAAAAGAATCCACAATAAAATATATTTTTTCATGTATGTTATGACATTTTACAGAATCAAAGATATTTAAAAGCTTTTGAGAACGGATCATTTTATATTTTTTAAAAAGCATATTTTGTTGTATTTTTCAAATCTGAAAGTATTGGTAAATCGATTTAGTAGATGCCAGATACTGCTTTAAGCAAAAAATAATCATTAAAAGAAAACTAATGAATAGAATAAATTGTAAAAATTTTGTTTTTGGATTATCCTTTTTAATATTTGGTTGTACTGTAAATGCTCAGAAAAAAACGCCTGAAAAACGAGATCTGATTCAGTACGTTGATCCTATGATTGGGACAGCTAAAATGGGACATACCTATCCTGGCGCAACAGTTCCGTTTGGAAGTGTGCAGTTAAGTCCTGAAACTGATACTATAGCTTACAGTACAAATGGAAAATACAACGGAGAGGTCTATAAATATTGTGCGGGATACCAATATGAAGATAAAACAATCGTAGGATTTAGTCACACTCATTTTAGCGGGACAGGACATTCTGATTTAGGCGACTTTCTAATTATGCCCACTACAGGAAAGTTACAATTGAATCCGGGTATTGCTTCAAAACCATTATCGGGTTACCGATCGGCATTTTCTCATACTACCGAAAAAGCAGAGCCAGCCTATTACAGTGTGCTTCTGGAAGACCATAAAATCAAAGCCGAACTAACAGCCACCACACGTGTAGGAATGCATCAGTACACCTTTCCAAAGTCGGATGAAGCTCATGTGATTTTGGATTTGACTTCCGGAATTTACAATTATGATAAAAAAAATGTATGGACTTTTGTTCGTGTAGAAAATGATACTTTGATTACGGGTTACCGCCAGACGAACGGCTGGGCGAGAACCAGAACGGTTTATTTTGCGATGAGCTTTAGTAAGCCTATAAAAAGCTACGGTCAGGCGGCATCAGAAAAAAGCGTGTACAGAGGTTTTTGGGGTAGGTTTGATCAGACGAAAAACTTTCCCGAAATGGCAGGTCAGAACTTAAAGATATTTTTTGATTTTAACACGGAAGAAGGAGAAAAAATTAAAATAAAAATGGCTTTATCACCTGTAAGTTCTGCCGGTGCACTTGAAAATATGAAAAAAGAAATTCCGGGCTGGGATTTCGAAAAAGTAAAAAAACAAAGCCAGGAAGTCTGGAACAACGAGTTGAATAAAATTCAGATTGAAACCATTCAGAAAGAAGATTTGGTGAATTTTTACACAGCGATGTACCACGCCTTTTTAGGACCAACGGAATACATGGATTTAGACGGGAACTACAAAGGTTTGGATATGAACGTTCATAAAGCCGAAAACTTTAAAAATTACACCAGTTACTCGTTGTGGGATACCTACCGTGCTTTGCACCCGTTATTCAACTTATTACAGCCGGGTCGAAACTCGGATATGATTAGTTCTATGCTGGCACATTCAGATCAAAGTGTGCATAAGATGTTGCCTATCTGGTCGCATTATGCCAATGAAAACTGGTGTATGATCGGCTATCATTCCGTTTCTGTAATTGCGGATGCGATTGTAAAAGGCAATACAAATTTTGATGCTGAAAAAGCACTTCAGGCTTGTGTGAACACTGCAAAAGTACCTTATTATGACGGATTGGAATATTATATGACAAAAGGTTATGTGCCTGAAGACAAAAATGGTGCTTCGGTTTCAAAAACATTGGAATATGCTTATGATGACTGGGCGATTGCGCAGGCAGCAAAAAAGTTAGGCAAAACAGAAATTTATAAAGAGTTCATCGAAAGATCTAAAAATTATAAAAATGTTTACGATGCTAAGACGGGGTTTATGCGTCCAAAGTTAAATGACGGAACTTTTAAGAAAGAATTTGATCCGCTGGATACACACGGACAGGGTTTTATTGAAGGAAATTCATGGAATTACAGTTTGTATGTACCACAGGATCCCGCCGATATGATCAAATTGATGGGAGGGAATGAGAAGTTTAAAGTTCGCTTGGATTCTTTGTTTAACATGCATTTACCGGACAAATATTTTGAAAACACAGAAGACATTACAAGAGACGGAATCATCGGGAACTATGTTCATGGAAACGAACCTTCTCATCATGTCGTTTATTTGTACAATTGGACAAATTCACCATGGAAAGCTCAGGATAAAATCAGGATGATCCTGAAAAAAATGTACCGAAACGGAGCCGACGGTTTGGGAGGAAACGATGATTTTGGGCAAATGAGTGCCTGGTATATTTTTAGCAGTTTAGGGTTTTATCCTGTTGCTCCGGGCTCAGATGAGTATGCATTGGGAAGTCCGTTAGTGAAAAAAGCGATTTTTAATTTAGAGAACGGAAAGAAATTTGAAGTCGAAACGGTAAATCAATCCGATAAAAATGTGTTTGTGAATAAGGTGATTTTAAACGGAAAACAATTGGATAAGCCTTTTCTAAAACATTCGGAGGTGATAAACGGCGGAAAAATCACGTTTTATATGAGTGCCAAACCAAATAAGAAACAATATTAATTTTATATATGTCAGGCTGAGCGAAGTCGAAGCCCTCTTTTTCGTTATGAAGTTCCTTCGACTTCGCTCAGCCTTGCACTGTCTAATATTAAAATTTGAGAAAATTTGTGCAATTCATAGCGGAACAACAAGAAACTTCACGAAATTTGCACTTTAAATAAAAGTAAATATGAAAGTAAATCTAAAATCAGGAATTGATAAATTGCTTTTCGGAATGAAGCAGAATGACGTTACAGCTGCTTTAGGAAAGCCTGATAAAAATTATAAAGACGAAGATGATAATGTGATTTTTGTATACAATGCACAAAAAATCAGATTGACGTTTTATCAGGAAGAAGACCTGAAATTAGGTTATTTAGTAGCATCAAGCAACGATTTGGATGTTTTTGGTTTCAAATTAATCGGAAGAAAAATTGCTGATGTCAAGAAAGATCTGGCAACAAAAGGAATTACAAAATACAATCAGGAGACTTTTGATACTTTTGAAAATTACTTCAATGAAGACAATTGGTTCATTCTTCAAACAGAATTTGAGGAGGTTGTTAAGTTTGAAATTGGCGCAATCATCAACGATAAAGACGAATTTGACTGGAAATTTCCGGTGAAGAAGAAGTAGTTAAAAAGCTAAAGCATGAACATGTATTGTCAGACTGAGCGAAGTCGAAGTCCCACAAGCTAAACGGTGCTACTACTTAGTCTGATAATAATAGTTATAAAAAAACCGGCAAGTGATTGCCGGTTTTTTTATACAAGTATTTACGCCACTATTGTCATTCCGAAGAATGAGGAATCTCCACGAGTAACTCCGCAATGCATTGAATTGTAAAGCCTTTACCAGTCTATAGAAATAAGTAATCCAAAAAATCTAAATCCGGATTAATGGTTTTAATCAGTGCAATTTTCTTTTCTCTTCGCCAGCCTTTAATTTCTTTCTCTCGACGTATGGCTTCCTGGATCCAGGTAAATTTTTCATAATAGAGTAAAAATTCTACCTTATATCTTGATGCAAAAGTTTTTTTGCCTGTTATACAATTTTCCTTGTGCTGATTCAAACGAACTCTCAAGTTGTTGGTTACTCCGGTATAAAAGACCGTTCTTGATTTATTTGTTATGATATAAATATAGTATGTATGATATCCGTCTGCGTATTTCATAAAACTAAAGTAATAGTTTTAATTGATTTTTTATTATAAAAATGAAAGATTTTTCTTTCTTTTTTTTATTATGACGGAATAATTATACTATGTGGAGCTGCTTGTGGAGATTCCTCATTCTTCGGAATGACAAAATGATCAATAAAGAAACCGGCAAGTGATTGCCGGTTTTTTATTGTTTGAATTAAAAGAAAACGGCAATCATTTGTCGTTTTTTATTCAACTATTTACGCCACTATTGTCATTCCGAAGAATGAGGAATCTCCACGAGTAACTCCGCAATGCATTGAATTGAAAAAGCTTCACCAGCTTACATAAATGATTAATTACACAAGTTACTTATGAAGATTCCTCATTCTTCGGAATAACAGTATAATCAATAAAAAAAACCGACAATCACTTGTCGGTTTTTTTATTATTTGGATAAAAAGAGATTAACCTTTTAACCATGCATTTTTAAGTTTCTCTTTTGAAGTATCAGTTGCTTTAAAAGTTTCTTTTTCTTCAAATGGTACTTTCACTGTTCCTTTGATGGTTTGTTCAGCACCTGCACGTTTGATTTTAACGGTAATAGGATCATTTTCTTTCCAGTTTTCACTTTCCCCGATCAAATCATAAATATTGTCTAAATTGTAGGTCTTATCGTTTACCGAAAGGATTATATCACCAGCTTTTAGATTCAAATTGGAAAAGAATACATTTAGGTCGATGTTAGAACGAACGTTTATCGCTTTAGTAGCTTTGTCAACTCCAATGTAAGGAGCCTGGCCTTTGATGAAAATTGATCCCGGAACTTTTTCAGAGGCTTTGGTAACACCAACTTTGGCCAAATAAAAGTCATAAGGAATAGGAGTAGTGCCAGCCACATATTTGTTAAGGAATTCACCAACTTCAGGATAAGTCAATTCAGTTACTTTAGCAAAAAGCTCGTTATCGTTAAATGGTTTTTCAACACCGTATTCGCTTGCTAATTTGTGCATTATATCCAGAATTCCTCTTTCGCCATTGCTTTTTTCTCTGATGATAATGTCAATACACATCCCGATCAAAGCACCTTTTTGATATACATTTAAGTATTGGTCTTTATAAGGCTGATCCAATACATTTTTACTCATTACAGTAAACGACATGGTATCGTTTAAACGTTTAGACTGCTCAATTTTATCGGCAATACGGGTGTAAAATTCAGCCTCGTTAATCAACCCCTGATTGATTTGAAACAGGTTGGCGAAATATTCGGTTACCCCTTCATACATCCATAAATGCTCTGACATTTTTGGTGCATTGTAATCAAAAAACTGAATTTCTTTAGAGTGAATCGTTAACGGAGTTACAATATGAAAAAACTCGTGAGAAACTACATCTTTCATAGATTCTACCAGTTTTTCTTTAGGCATAGATTCCGGTAAAACAACTGTTGTAGCGGTTGGATGTTCCAATGCTCCAAAACCGTGGGCATCATCCTTAGCCATACTTGACAGATACAAAAGAACAGTATACTTTTTGTTAGCATTTACTTTGCCTAAAAAGTTCTTTTGAGCCGTCATCATCGTTTTCATTTCCGGAGTGATACTTTCGGCAGTAAATTTCCCTGTTGGAGAATAAACGGCGATTAAAATATCCATTCCGTTTACGTTGAATGTCGTATAATCAGGTTTAGAGTACATGATTGGATTTTCGACTAAAACTGCATAGCGCGAAGTAGTGAAAACATCACTTGTTTTGCTTGCATCCTCATCGGTCATAGAAGTTGCTCCCCAAAGGGTTTCCGGGTGAGTAATGGTAACTTTATATGGAATTTCAAGTTTGTCTTTAAAATAACCTACAAAACCATGTGTGTTTACTAAGAAATTCACTCCGGCATTGATATTGGTACCAGCTGGAGAAAAGACGTCGTCATTTCCAAATCCTGTTCCTTTTTCAGTATCAAAAGTATCTCCTACTAAGTAAGTTATTTTTTGAAGCTTTTTAGCATCAGAAATCGACCAGGAGTTGTCATCAATTCTTTTTACGGCTAATGCATTTCCTTTGGCGTCAAAGGCTTTAAAATCGTCTGAAAACTTACCGTAGTTGTCCGTAGAATAAGTTCCAGGAACTGTTTTTGGGATGCTGTAAATTACCTCGTCCGTTTTGATTTTTGGAGGTGTTACCGTTACCAAAACTTTATCGTCTTTAACGTCTACAAGATTAATATTAACATCTACGACATTGCTTTTTGCGGCACCTGAAGGGCTCCCTGTTTTACAGCTCCAAAGTGTAACTGCGAGAGCTAGGGTGTAAAGTATTTTTTTCATTTCTTCATGTTTGGTTATTGCTATATGACTTACAAAAGGTAAAAAAGTTACATTTTGATTAAAAATAAAAAAAAAACTCCTGAATCTCAGGAGTTCTAATCTTAGTCTAGTTTATTCTTTATATAATATTTGCCATCCAAATCTTCGTCAAAATCGTCTATTTTAACTGGTTTTGGTTTTGGTTTATTTGCAATTGCCTTTTTTTTCCACATCTCAAATTTCTCAAGTGGCATTTTCTTTTTCATGATTTCCAGAACTTCTTTTTCTGCCAATCCAAATTCTTTTTTTATGATTTCAAATGGATTTTTTTCTTCTAAGGCTAACGAAACAACTTTTTCAGTTTGTTCCCAATTCAATTCTTTGCGGTTACTCTTTTTCATCACGTGAAAATTAATTCAAAATAGAGGTTAATGATTAATAGATTGATTTTCAATTTAAGTATCAATATTAATAAAAAAAATAATTAGTTGGTTCGATCAACGATATTTTTTTTACTGATTTTAACTGTTTTTTATGGATCTCGCTTTTTGAAACGGTATTTTTAATAAATTTTTGAGATTGTTGTTTTCTTCAACAGCCATATGGGTGTCTACGCCATAAATAATTTTGTCTTTGGGCAAGCTTGTAAAAGTCCCAAAAAGACGGTCCCAAACTGAAAAAATGTTCCCATAGTTGCTATCGGTATACGGAAGAACATAATGATGATGTACTTTATGCATGTTTGGGGAAACAATAAAATAACTCAGGAAAACATCTAATTTCTGAGGTAATGCGATATTAGCATGTGTAAATTGAGTGGAAATAACAGATAAGGTCTGGTAAAGAAAAACCATCCACATCGGACTTCCTACAATCAAAACACCAAGAGTGGTAAAGATAAACCGGATAATGCTTTCGCCCGGATGATGCCGATTTGCCGATGTAGTGTCGATCCAGGTATCGGTGTGGTGTACCAGATGAAAACGCCATAAAATTTTGAACCTGTGCTGTACATAATGGGCAAGATAAGCGCCAATTAAATCCAATAACAATAAACCAATTATGGTGTAAAGCCACAGCGGTAAAACAGGCAGCCATTGTAACAGTCCAAAGTTGTTCACGGTTGTCCAGTTGGCGGTTTTAATTAAGATAAAAGCCAAAACGAAATTGACAACAATAGTAGTGAAGGTGAGGAAAAAATTAATCCCGGCATGCTGCCATTTTCGATATTGCAGGTGAAACAAAGGAAAGGTATTTTCGATCAGCCAAAAGAAGGTGATTCCTCCCATGAGAATTAAACTTCTATGTGAAGACGGAATCGTACTGAAATAGGCAATAATGTCATTCATAAGAATAGAATAAAGTGATACGAAAAAAACGGAATTAAGTTACGGAAGTTTTACCAAAAAGAAAAGAGAAAACCGAATAGCAATTATTTGATTTTCTCTTTTAAAGTAAGTTATAAATAAATGTTTTACGCTTTTTTGATTAAGCTGATGATAAAAAGTAGCACCCAGGCTCCTCCAACCGCAATTATAATTTGCCATAGAAGTCCGCCACCGCCAATACTCAATCTACCGGCTATCCAGCCACCAATGATACCACCCACAATTCCTACGATGATATTACCCAATAATCCAAAACCTGCACCTTTCCATATCTGACCCGCAAGCCATCCGGATATTGCACCAATAAGTAAAAAATATAAAAATTCCATAGGATAAAATTTAAAAGTTAGTAATAAGTTGATTATGCTTCGGCATGATTTTGCAGTAATGTTTTATAAATAAATCCGGCTACAATTGCACCCAGAATAGGAGCTACCCAAAACAACCAGACTTGTGACAATGGCTCTCCGCCAACGAAAACAGCCTGAGATAATGATCTTGCAGGATTTACAGAAGTATTGGTAATTGGAATGCTGATTAAGTGTATTAAAGTCAATGCTAAACCAATAGCAATACCGGCAAATCTTCCGTTGGCAAATTTATCTGTAGCACCCAAAATTACCAATAAGAAAAACAGCGTAAGTACAAACTCAGCGATAAAAGCAGATTGCAAAGAATATCCGTCAGGTGAAAATGCTCCAAAACCATTTGAGGCAAAAGCTCCTGCTTTTGTATTATCGATTGCAAAACCGGCTTTTCCTGATGCAATGGTAAATAAAGTCCCGGCTGCGGCAGCTGCACCAACGCATTGCGCAACAATGTAAGGGATTAAATCTTTTGCAGGGAATCTGCCACCTGCCCATAAACCAAAGGAAACAGCAGGATTAAAGTGTCCGCCTGAGATATGTCCTACAGCATAAGCCATTGTTAGTACTGTTAAACCGAAGGCCAGAGCAACACCAGCAAATCCGATTCCTAAACTAGGAATTCCGGCAGCAAAAATTGCGCTTCCACAACCTCCAAAAACCAGCCAATAAGTTCCAAAAAATTCTGCAAATAATTTTTTCATAATAAATAGTTTTAATTAATAGTTGATTGTTAAAAAGTATATTGGTATGCCCATAAAATCAAGACAATCTGAATGGGCAAGCGTACAAACAAAATCCACTTGGGTAAACCAAAACTTGCTTTTTTATTCTGATACATGAAAAGATTGGCAGGAAATACAGCAATTAAAGTAGCTATAATTCCCCACGCACCAAAATGGGAAGTAGCAGGAATCATCAGAAGTATGCCGAAAAGGATTTCGGCAATTCCGCTTAAAGTATTTATTAATTTGGGGTTTGAAAAGAATGGGGGAATGATTCGAATGTACATTCCCGGTTTTCTAAAATGATTTAATCCGGCAATAATATAAAGCGACGCCATTAAATATAAATGCCAGGGTAAATTCATGATACAGGATTGTTTCTCACGAATTTATAAAAAAATTAACAATTATTGCATTACAAAGAGGCTTTTTTTTAGAGTGTTTCTAAATTAGCTAGTTTTTGCGTTTGAAATTTACATTCATAATAATAATGGCCAGGATGATTAAAACAATTCCAACCCATTGCAATAAGATTACTTCTTCGTCTAATAAAATGTAAGCCATAGTTACAGAAACCGGAAGTTCAAGTGCAGAAACGATACTTCCAAGACCAATTCCAGTTAATGGAAAACCTAAGTTCATTAACATTGGAGGAATGATGGTTCCGAATAAGGCTAGTATGATTCCCCATTTTGCAAAGATCGCAAGGTTAAAAGGAGTAACCTGTGTTACCAATGCAAACGAAAACACGATGATGGCACCTCCAAAAAGCATGTACAAACTACGTTGTGCCGATGAGATTTCGGTTGCAACGCGATTGGCTGTAAACATGGTTGTCGTGAAAGATACTGCAGCTAACATTCCCCAAACAAGACCTCTCCAGTCCAGTTCAATTTCATTGTGCAGAATATTAGTGGCTAAAACGGTACCGATAAGAACGATAAATACCGAAAAAACTTTTTGTCTCGAAGGTAATTTTTTTTCTAAGATCATTTCAAGTAAAACACCTATCCAAACCGTTTGCATCAATAAAACGATACCAATCGAAACGGGAATGTATTTTACAGCCAGGTAATAAAACAAACTGGTCATTCCTAAAGAAGTACCGGCAAGCATTAAACTGAATATATTTTTTGGAGTAGCTTTGACTACTTTGTCTTTGTGTTTTATTTTCTGAAACGTATTAATCAGCAAGATACCAATGATTCCCAATACAAATTGAGAGGTAGTTACTTCGGCGGTAGTGTATCCTTCTGTATAGGCCATTTTTACGAAAGTGGCTAACATTCCATAAGTAGTGGCTCCTAATGCTACTAAAAATACTCCTTTTAATACGTTGTTTTGTGACATTTTAATCTGTTTATTTTAAAAAATTTAAGCCGGCAAAGGTAAGCTATTTTGTTTAGGAATTAATATAAAATATTTATAAACGTTGAGATTGCGTTTATTTGGCTCTTTTCCTGAGGTTTAAAATTGAAGATTTAACATCTTTTGTAAAATAAAAAAACCACCAGAAATACATCGTGGTGGTTGATTTTAAGTCTGATAAAGTACTTTATTACTTTACAGGCTGTTCTTTATAAGTTTCGATTTCAAAGATCAAAGTTGCGTTTGGCGGAATTACTCCTCCGGCACCTTTTTCTCCGTAAGCTAAATTAGAAGGAAGAAAAAATATTGCTTTTTCTCCGTCTGTCATCATGTCTAAAGCTTCAATAAAACCAGGAATCATTCCGTCTTTTTTACCTACAACAAAAGGGAACGCTTTGTATCCTTTTTGAGCGTCGCGGTTGGCATCGTATTTACCATAAGCTTTTGCTACACCCGCAATACTGCTGTCAAAAAGATTTCCGTCTTCAAAATATCCTGCGTAGTGGAAGTAAATGTTAGAGCCTTCAGCACCTTTAACTCCGGTTCCTTTTTTAGTAACAACATATTTTAAACCTGAAGCTGTTGTAGTAGCTTTGGCTTTAGTAGCGGCAAAATAAGCTGCTTTTTCAGTGATTACTTTTTGAGATTCTGCTTTTTTGGCTTCCTGGCCTTTAGCATCCTCAGCAAGTACTTTTACAGCATCAAATTTTTTGGCTGCAGCACCTTTGCGCGTAATCGTAATTTTAGTCATAATATCGTCCTGAACAATCTTATTAACATTGTCCATTCCCGAAACGACATGACCAAAAATAGTATGTTTACCGTTTAACCACGGCGTATCTTTATGGGTGATGAAAAACTGACTTCCGTTTGTAGCAGGACCTGAATTCGCCATTGCTAAAACTCCGCCTTTTTCAAATTTTAATTCCGGTACAAATTCGTCTTTAAAAGCATATCCCGGACCTCCTGAACCATTTCCGTCAGGATCTCCACCCTGAATCATGAAATCATTGATTACTCTGTGAAATTTCAATCCGTCGTAAAAAGGTTTTCCTTTAAGTTTTTCAACTTTAACGTTAGGATTAGTTCCTTCTGCCAACGAAATAAAGTTCGCTACGGTTACCGGTGCTTTTACATATTCTAAAGAAAGCACGATGTCTCCTTTTGTAGTTGCTATGGTAGCAAAAATACCTTCGCCCGGATTAGCTTTAGGAGCTGCTTTGGCTGCTGTAGCTGTCGTTTTTGGCTTTGGTTTCGCAGCTGGTTTTTTTGTAGCCTGAGCCTGAATGTTTACTACAGCCAGACAAAATAAAAATAGAAATTTAAACTTCATGATGTTCTGAATTTAAGTCTAAGTTGGTTTCTTTTAAATAAATTATTGTGGTTTTTCTAATAATTGAATTTCGAAAATAATATTTGCATTTGGCGGGATTACTCCTCCTGCACCGGTTGCTCCATATGCCAGATGTGCCGGAATAAAAAGAACTGCTTTGTCTCCAAATGAAAGTTGTTCAATTCCTTCGATAAAGCCCGGGATCATTCCGTCTTTGCGGCCCGCCTGAAAAGGAATTGGCTGGTATCCGTTTGCTTCAGCTCTTGCAGCGTCAAATTTTCCAAAAGCTTTATTAACTTCTTCTACACTTGAATCAAATAAAGTTCCGTCTTCCAGAAAACCTGAATAATTAATGTATAATTGAGCTCCCGGAGCTGGTTTTTTACCTGTTCCTTTTTGAGTAATTACATATTCTAAACCTGAATTGGTTTTGGTTGCTTTAGGTTTTACAGAAGCTAAATACGCTACTTTTTCTTTTTGTACTCCGTTGTATTTGCTTTTTTCTTTAGCAATTTCAGAGAAATAATCGTGAAATACTTTTACTGCATCAAATTTTTTGGCAGCCTCACCGTTTCTGATGATTTTTACCGAAACAATTTTATCGTCCTGTTTGATTTGATTGACAACTTCTTGTCCTTTTTCAACAACATGACCAAAAATAGTATGTTTTCCGTCTAACCATGGAGTTTCAAGGTGAGTGATAAAAAACTGACTACTGTTGGTAGCCGGACCATTGTTTGCCATTGCCAAAACACCTGCTTTGTCAAATTTCAAATCGGTGATTTCATCTTTAAATCTATATCCTGCATCTCCGGAACCTGTTCCTTCAGGATCTCCCGTTTGAATCATAAAATTGTCAATAACCCTGTGAAATTTTAATCCGTCATAAAAAGGTTTGCCTTTAAGGTAATCTTTGGTTACAAACTCGCTTTTACCTTCGGCTAAGGTTACAAAATTAGCAACTGTAACAGGTGCTTTTTTATAATCTAATTCAACAATAATGTGTCCTTTATTGGTTTCAATATCGGCATATAAACCATCAGGTAAGTTGCTGTGTTCGTCTTTACAAGAGTATAATGAACTAACGGCAAGTAATACTAGTAGAATACTTTTTTTCATTTTTTAGCGGTTGTTTTTATGGGTTTAATGTATCTTTTTTAGTCTGAGTTACGGGTTTAGGAGCCGTTGTTTTAGGCGTTTGTGTGGCCGTTGTTGCTGGTGCAGCTGTCGGATCCGGTACAAAATTGCGAAGTGTAACGGTACACATTAAGGATTGATTTGGTCCTATTTTTTTGTTGTCTCCGTGATATCCGTATGCGATATGTGAAGGGAATAAGAAGGTCACGGTTTCATTTTTATGCATCATTTTGATACCATCGCGCAATCCCATCATAATGTCCTGCTTGTCTACATAATACGTCTGCGGACCAAGATCGGCTTCTGAGTAGATTATTTTACCGTTTATGTCTTTTACTTCCAGATTAAAATAAGCGATGTCGCCTTTTTTAGGAGTTTTTAGATCGGTTTCGTTTCGTTCGTCATAAAACAGCCAGTATCCTTTTCTGGTGGCATAGTATTTTGTTTTCGGATTGCTTTTGATTATTTTTTTGATAACATCCTCTTCATTGGCTACTAATTTTTTATTTCGATCGGCCGATTTTTTCATAAAAGTACCTGAAGCCTGAGAAATAGGTCTTCTCGCGTCTTCATGTTGTTTACAGCTAACCAATAAAACAGCAAAAAGTAGGGCGCAACTGCTTCGTTTTAAGTAGTTCATAATGTGGGTTATATTTTTAGTTTGTTTACTAAATCTTCAAATTTCTTCAAAGTTTCTTCCATCGAAACCTCTGATTTTCCTCCGGCTGCATTACTATGTCCGCCACCATTAAAATGATCTCTGGCAAACTGATTCACGTCAAATCCGCCTTGCGAACGGAAAGAGATCTTGATGATTTTCTCTTCTTTATTTTCGATAAAAATAGCAGTAAAAACAATACCTTTTATACTTAATCCATAATTAACAACACCTTCAGTGTCGCCTTTTACATAATTAAAAGCATCCAGTTCGTCCTGAGTAAGCGAAGTGTAAGACGTTTTGTGCTCTTCGAGAACTTTCATGTTTTGCAGCGCACGACCTAACAATTGCAAACGGCTGTACGAACTGTTGTCAAACAATAAAACCGGAATTTGTGTATTTTCAACTCCTAAATCAATTAGTTCTGCAATGATGCGGTGCGTATTTCCTGTTGTTCCCGGAAAGCGAAAAGAACCGGAATCCGTTAGTATTCCTGTGTAAATACAAGTGGCGATGGTTTTGTCTAAATCTTCTTTTTTACCTAAGAAAGAAATGAAGTTGTAAACCATCTCGCAGGTTGACCCAAAGGAAGTGTCCGAGTAGGTATACAGCGCATAATCATCCGGTTTTTGGTGATGATCGATCATGATAAACGGAGCGCTTAGCTTGGCTAAAGTATGTTCCATTTCACCGGTACGATGAAAGGCATTAAAATCGAGTGTAAAAATAAGCTCAGCTTCTTCTAATATTCGGGTACAGTTTTCTGTATCTTTTTCAAATATTTTAACTGTTTCAGAACCCGGAAGCCAGGCTAAAAAATCGGGGAAATCATTAGGAGCAATCACCGTTGGCTGATGATTGTTTTTTAATAAAAAATGGTATAAACCTAAGGTTGAACCCATAGCATCACCATCAGGACCTCTATGCGGAATGATAGCGATTTTCTTTGGGGTTGCGAGTAATAATTGTATCGCTTGAATATCTTGTATTTTCATAGTGTGCGAATTTACATTTTTTTAATGTAATGCTGAAATCATTTTTTTATAAGTTATTTGGGCTGAATTGAAAGTGGAAATTCTAAAACTCCAAACTCCAAACTCCAAATTCCAAATTCCAAATTCCAAGTTTCAAGTTTCAAAGTCAAAGATTGAAAGCCTAAAGCGTACAGCATATAGCCTACAGCCTAACTAAAGATTTTCCAGTTCTTTTCGCTGTAGTTTTTGATACAACTTGTATTTGGCTCCTTTGACAATTTGTGATTTGTAAATTCCAACCGAACCTGATGAAAAATAGGCTATGGTGCAGGCGATCGCGATGAAAATTCCGGGTTGGATGCCAAAAAGCTCCATACCCATAATGGTGCAGGCAACAGGAGTGTGAGTAGCTCCCGAAAATACAGCAACAAACCCCAGGCCAGCTAAGAAAGCAATTGGAAGTGGAATTACTAAAGACAAAGCACTTCCTAAAGTAGCGCCTACAAAGAACAATGGAGTCACTTCTCCTCCTTTAAAACCTGCTCCCAGAGTGAATCCAGTGAAGAGAATTTTAAGCAGGAAGTCGTACCACGGATTAGCGTTTGAAAAAGAATCGACAATGACTGGCACACCTAAACCGGAGAATTTCGTTAGTCCGAAACCTGCAGTGGCAAGGGCCAGAACAATTCCTCCAATAAAAGGGCGGAGTGGGGGATATTTGATGTTTTTTGAAAAAAGAGATCCCCAGAAATGAGTGCTTCTTGAAAAAAGCAAAGCTGCGAAACCGGATAAAATTCCAATTACGATCACATAGAATAAAGTGGTTGTGCTAACCTCAGGAACAACAGGAATGCTGTAATGCGTGTGTTTTACCTGCCAGAATTCGACTGTAAAATATGCAGTATAAGCAACCAAAAAAGACAAGAGCATACTCTTGAAATTGATTTTACTGAAATATAAAACCTCCAACGCGAAAATTGCTCCTGCGAGCGGAGTTCCAAAAACAGAAGCAAAACCGGCACTGATTCCGAGGATGATTAGAATTTTGCGTTCTGCATTATCCAGTTTAAAAAGTTTTGTAAACTGATCGGCGATAGCGCCGCCCATCTGCACAGCAGTTCCTTCACGTCCTGCCGAACCTCCAAATAAATGCGTGAGTAAGGTTCCTAAAAGTACAAGAGGAGCCATTTTAAACGGAATGATTTTTTTGGGATTTTGGTATTCTTCAAGCAATAAATTATTGCCTTTTACGACAGATTCTCCCCAGTAATTGTAACTCAATCCGACTAACAATCCGCCGAAAGGCAAAAGCCAGATCAGCCAGTTGTGCTGAATCCTAAATTGGGTAACCCATTCTAAAGAAACTAAGAAAAATGCCGAAGCAGATCCGGACAGTATGCCTATTAGGACACAAATGAGAATCCATTTGAAAATAGTAAGCAGTGTTTTTTTGAGGTCTTGAAAAGTCATTAATAAACTTAGTTTTTTAGTCCCGAATTCACGAATAAAACGAATTTTGATTTTTTAAATTTAGACAAAAATAATCTTTTTAATTCCTTAACCTATGGTTTAAAAAAATCGTGAATTCGGGACTAAAAAGTTATTGTACAACAGCCGTGAATTCTATTTCAACTAAATATTCCGGCGCAATCAGTTTGCTGATTTCATAAAAACCGGTTGTAGGTTTTATATCTTTAAAAAAGGAAGAGTGTGCTCTGGCTACTTCTTCAAAAGTCGAAATATCGGTGGTGAAAATTCGGGTTCTGATGACATCTTTCATGGCAACATTTAGATCTTCTAAAACTTTTTCAACACGCTCCAGGATGTTATGGGTTTGGGCATAAGCATCATCGGCTTTTACTTTTTCACCATCAACAATAGCCACAGTCCCTGAGACTTCAATGATGTTGCCAATTCTTACAGCACGACAATATCCCATTTTGTCCTCCCAAGGCGATCCTGTTAAGATGTTTTCTCTTTTCATTTTTTTGTTTTTTTTGAATTTGACTCTTTGTTTTTAAGCAAATTCGGGTTCGTTAATAGCATTGCAATTTATGAAATATGCCGATGAAAAAGAGCACGATTGAATTGAAATCATTTCGGGATTCCTTCTTTTTTGTGATATTTTCACTAATTAGTAGCTGTTTTTTTAATCGATTTGATGCTGCTCGTACAACCTGAGTTTGTTTTGGGTTGTCGTAAGATTTTGCTGCAGTGCTTCGATTTTGCTGAGTAAGTTTGCAATGACATCAAGCCCTTCAAGGTTAATTTTCAGGTCGTAATGAAGGCGTATCATTTTTTCGACTGCCGGTAATTGTTCGGGTTGGAAATATTCATCTTCTTCAAACACTATAATTTCGATCAAACCATAGTTGTGCAACTCCGTGATGAAGGTATTTTCAATTTCGTGGTACAAACAAAATTGTTTTATCTGGATTAAGTTTTTACTACTCATGATTTCTTAGTTTAGCTAGTTCTTCGAATAATTCTTTTTCCTTTACAGACAGTTTGGTCGGGATTTTTATGGTGTAGGTAATGTATAAATCGCCAAACTGATTCTCTTTTTTGTACACGGGAAAGCCTTTGCCTTTTAGTTTTACCTTAGTTCCGGGCTGGGTTTCGGCAGGGACTTTTATTTTTACTTTTCCATCAAAAGTGGTCACAAAAACTTCTCCTCCTAAAATTGCAGTGTACAAATCCAGTTCAACATCGGCGTAGAGATTATTGCCTTCGCGTTTGAAATCGGAATTGTTATCGATCAAAAAAGTAATGTACAAATCGCCATTTGGCCCGCCATTCGCGCCGGGAGCACCGTGATTTGGAATTTTGATAATCTGTCCGTTTTCGACCCCGGCCGGGATAGTGATTCGGATATTTTTTCCATTGACGCTTAAATTCTGCTTGTGTGTGGTGTAAGCCGCCGCCAGATCTAGCTGTAATTCGGCGTTAAAATCCTGTCCCCGGTATTTTGCCTGACCTCTGGAACTTCTTCCTGAGGATCCATACATAGAATGGAAGAAATCAGAGAAGTCACTTTCTGAAAAATCTCCTCCGCCAAAATCAGTGTAGCTTTGATTGCCTTGCTGTTGTCTGGAATGTTGCTGCTGATTGGGATCGTAACCAGCTTTTTCGAACTCGTCGGCATGTTTCCAGTCTTTTCCGTACTTGTCGTATTTTTTACGATTCTCCGGATTGCTTAAAACCTCGTTGGCCTCATTGAGTTCTTTGAATTTCCTTTCCGCTTCTTTGTCATTCGGATTCAGATCAGGATGGTATTTTCGCGCCAGTTTCCGGTAAGCCTTTTTGATTTCCGCTTCAGTTGCAGACTTTGTGATTTCTAATACTTTATAATAATCAATATAATCCATGGCTTGAAAATTTAATAAATTAGCTATTTCATCAGGTATTTTAAAGGGGGTAAGAGTATGTTTTATTTGTTGGTTGTCATTATTTTTAACACATAGGGACATAGATTTTCTCACTGAAAAAAAGACGTTTCACTTTAAATAAAACGCAGAGCCTTATGGGAGAGAAATAACTTTCTCTCAGGCATTTTTTTTGCAGAGGGTCATCTGTAGTGCTGCTTTTAAAAAGATTGAAGTTAGGAATAAGTTGTTAATTATCAAAACGATGCTTTTCGAATCTTAAAAAAATAACATTTCAATAGTTTCAGAAGCCCCGATTGATTTGGTATTTGGAGTTTGGAGTTTGGTATTTGGAATTTGGAATTTCAGAATTTGGAATTTGGAATTTGAAATTAATTTTGCTCCAATTTGTGGTTTTTGGCAGGTTTTTTGATTCCAAAAAAATGCATAATATAGTGTTATAAAACTCTTAAAGTTGTAGTGCCTAATGATATTATATTATTTTTGTGATGCAAGACCCTGTTTTATTCCAATTATAAAAGCCGATTCGATAATACCTTTTCAATGAAACACATCCTATTTTTTATATTATTTTTTACTGCTGTCACCGTATCAGCACAAAAGGAATTTGGAACTAAATTCAAGCCTATCGCAGCACCAAAATTTGGGGCAAAACCGAAAAAGACTCCAATT
Source organism: Flavobacterium sp. T12S277 (assembly GCF_048514875.1). Taxonomy (NCBI): domain Bacteria; kingdom Pseudomonadati; phylum Bacteroidota; class Flavobacteriia; order Flavobacteriales; family Flavobacteriaceae; genus Flavobacterium; species Flavobacterium sp. T12S277. Next base: position 319,719 of record NZ_JBLYEG010000003.1, read on the forward strand.
CCGGAAATAAAAGATCCTCAGGGGGAGAATTTGGATATGCCGGGAATTAAAACGCCCAATGTTTTTGACAATACGAGTATTACGCCAAAATCTCAATTTCAGATTGGGGCCGAAAAAAGCAAATTTACGATGTCTACCGAAACTGATTTTGCCAATCCCGGTGATCGTTACGTACCTAAAATGGAGAAGGATTTAGACAAAGCCTTAAGAGATGCCGGTTTAAAAGAAGGACGCGGAATATTGGTAAAAAGAAATATTTCTCTGGGAGATTTTAGAACAAAATCGCAATATTTTATTGTGAAATTCCGTGACTTTGGAGCCATTGATGGCGATTTGGTCAAAGTATCTTCTAATGATAAAGTAATAAAAGATCAGCTGTTTTTGGATTCCAGTTTCAAAGACGTAAAAATCATGCTGACGGATGGCTTCAATAAACTTGATTTTGAAGCACTGAATATTGGTACCTTAGGAGGAAATACCGCCGAAATTCAAGTCTACGACGATAAAGGACAATTGGTAACCAATGATTATTGGGACAATCTCGCCGCAGGATTTAAGGCTTCGATTATTGTGACAAAAGAATAGCTTTTTTAAGTTGCTAAGGGACTAAGCAACTAAGGTTCTAAGTCTTTCAAAACTTAGAACCTTAGTATCTCAGAACCTCAGAACCTTTTCTAAAATGGATCCGCAGTCACTCTAAACTTCATTTCTGCTTTTACGGTTACATCTTTGGTAAGCGTTTCTTTTAAAGTAACTTTTGTTCTGATTTTATATTTATCGGCTTTGATGTATTGATCAAGTCTTGCATCCGTGCAAATTAAATCGATGCTGTTGGTTGAGGCATTAATGTTATCCTGATACGCAAGTTCTATCTCATCAGAATCTGTGGTGGAGATGTACAAATGAACCGATTTTAAAAACGTAAAGGTCTTATCACTTGGATTTGTAATCATTAGTTTTAACGATTTCAACTTAACATCTTTTACTAAGCTTGCCTTCGTTTTATTGTTTTCAAATTCAGCTGATGAATTGGTCGTTACATCCGGAGTAATAATTTCTGAAGGCAAATTGATAGGAGAGGTACTTTTAATCTGAATCGAAGTTTCGTTGGAAATAGTGAACGTCAATAAATCATCAACGGCATCACAAGAGCTTAAAAACAAAGACAGGAAAAGGGAAAGGGCAATTAATTTTGATTTCATAGTTAAATTTTAATGGGGTTTTTCGTTACGTACGAAATAATCTGGTTTTTGGATTTTTTGCGAAGGTACTAAGATACTAAGTTGCTAAGGTACTAAGGTGCTAAGTTTTTTTTTTGGAGGTACTAAGCTGCTAAGGTATTTGGGTGCTAAGTTTATTCTTTTTTAAAGGAGTTAAGTTGCTAAGATATTGAGGCGCTAAGTTTTTCTCTTTTTAAGAATTCAGTAACTTAGAACCTTTAAATAAAAAAATCAAAATTCCATTTTTCAGATTAGAATATGAAAAGTATTTTTATGTAGGCAACACAACGTAATTATGTGTTGTTAATTAAGAGTCGGTAATTAAGAGTTGGTAATTAGGTGTTTAATATTGTTTTAGGTTTTGTTTTTGTCTTTTTTTTATAAAAAACTTTCCAACTTTAGTATTTGTTTATCATAAAAAATAATTATTGTATGAAGTAAAGTATTGTATTTTCAAAGAAAAATAAGGCGGATGAAAAAGGGTGTCTTTTTGTAACTTATGTAGAAGGAAGAGGAAAGATTGTAGAAAAAAAACATAAATGCACATTGTAAAAATATTATTAGTCGAGATGTTAAAAAATTAGACCCAAAAGAATTGTTACTTAAGGATTTTGTAAAGTGGCAATATTTTAAAGATTATAATAAACTCGACCAATGAATAAGTTGCAGTTTGACACATACAAAAGTAGGTTTATGTCTTATTTTAATGCAAAATTAAAAAGGATGGATAAACTTTATAAATTATCTGTTGAAGACATAACAACAAATGTTCCTCGTTTTACTTTTACAAATACGTTATTAGAAATTAATGGAGTTAACGTCAATGATATTAGAATTGTATTGGGACATACTATCTTATTAATTACAAAAATATGTACAGATGGGATTTGATTTTAAAAATCTAATTTGGTAAATATTGAGATAAATTATAAATTTTAGGAGAAGTTAAAAAAATATTCAAGAATTAAAAAAGTAAGTACGAAAATAATTATAATTTTATTGAATATATCTCATATATTTATAAAATATATTTAATCTATTAGAGAATGTCGTCAAAATTAAACTATAAAATTACTAATGTTACTGCATTTGCTGTGCAAGCATTTAAAGATTTAAAGGATAAGCAAGCAAGTAATACTTTAAATAATGCGCGAAAATCTTGTGAAGCAATGTGTCGAGCAATTTTATTACAACAATTTGGCGAGATAAATGGAGACAAAATTATATTAGGAGAAATAGATAAAAATTTAAGACCTATAAATGCTATTAATGGTAAGCATCAACCTCCTTTATTGAATGAACTACTGAAACAAACTAAAAACTTTATTAGTCCTCAAAGTATATATTTTAGATGTCAAGATATTAGGTATGGAGGTAATAATGCATCTCATGACCCTATTAATATTAAGAATGAGGTTTCTAACGAAGATGTGGATTTATGTATCGCTCAATTTAAAGAGATTTTACGTTGGTTTTGGAATTCATATCTTCAAAGAGCTTTTCCTCAGGAAATCGAAAATGCTTTTAATGGTATAATAGGGTTAGAATTTATTGATGGATTTGGAGGTCAGACATGGAATGATTTTTATAATGAGACTAACTTTTTTTCGAAAGACCAAAAATTTATTTTGGTATCACCACCAAAATTAGAGGGTTTGACCGAAAATCAAATGGGTATTTTAGGAAGAATCAATTGGCATTTTATATTTGATTTTGATCCGACTTCTCAGGAGTCGGGTTTATATAAGATTTTAAAAGATGTATATCTAAATAAAGAAATTAAGCCTATTAATATTGAGCAAAATAATCCTAGAGAAAAAAATATTATTAGCAATTCTAATTTTGCTTTAAATTGGTTTTTTGCCAATGGTATTTCTAGTATGCCTAGTACCGTAAGTGCTACTGATCGTGAGTGGCGTCAAGATCTTAAATATCCGCTGTTCATTGATAAATTAATTAAAGAATATTTTAGTAACAAACTTCAGAATGTTATAGTTGTTTTTTTGTGGGATTCAATTACACATATACGACCAATTTTTGAAAAAATTGCAGAAAACTCGAATCCAGGATGGGTAAAGTTTTTGTTAGTTTATGATAATGCTTTAAAATTAGATAGATTAGAAGAGGAGTTTTCACAATATGACGTTAATTTATATAATCTTAAAAATTTAGATATTGTGCATGGGATTAGTACTACTGTTGCAACCAAAAACAATAGTAGCGATAAATTAACTGTACAAATTCCCTCTAGAGGAGATCAAGATCGTGATGTTTATAAGGATATAAACACAGAAAGGTTTTATTTCGAAGAAAAAAACATTGAAATTCTCTATGTAGGAATAGAAAATCAAGATGAAATTGTTCAAGCTGAAGATGTGTTTTATAAAGGTGGTAAGATAACTTGGAAAGATATTTTTGATGAATTAGACGTTAAAAGATTTAAAACTGATGAGTTAGAATTTAAAATTCGAAAACAACTTGAATTAAGCAAAGGCGCTTATGTTGTTGAATTATTTCATAGAGCTGGATCTGGAGGTACAACCTTAGCACGAAATATAGCTTATAAATTTCACGACAAGTACCCAACAATTGTAATTTCAAAATATCAAAGAAATAAAACAAAAGAAGCTATTTTTAAACTTTCAGAAATAACACAAAAACCAATTTTAGCTATTATTGAAGCATATCAAGTAAACTTAAACGATAGAGATGCTTTAGTTAGGGAAGTAAACATAGATAAAAAACATATAGTTATTCTTTATGTAAGGAGGTATTTTAGTGCTATACGTGAAAAAACAGATAATCCTAAACTTGTTACAATCACTGATAACATGGCTGATTTGGCAGAAAGAAAACGATTTGTAAGTAAGTACTCTTCTATATTACCAGAAAATGAAGAAAATGTCAGAAAATTAGAAAATCGCCCTTTAAATGAATGTGAAGTAATTGATTTTTCTTTAGTAAATTATGAAAATGATTTTTCTCAGAAATCACTTGAGGAATATCTCTTGGCTTATTTAAATAAGTTATCTGCGAATCAGTTACAATTTATTGGTTTTACTTGTTTGATTAACTATTATACTCAACAAAGTACATATGAATATTGGGTAGCTAATTTATTTACTAGCAAAAGTCTGACACAGGATTTATTAGGCATTCCTTATGAAGAACGATATATTAAAAAAATACTTATACAGGAATATAATGAAGAAGGTGAGCCTACCGGATACTGGAAGCCAAGATTTGATAGATTTGGCAAAATAATCCTAAAATTAGTATTGGTTGGTCTTAATGTAGAAAAAATAGACACTTGGAAAGATTACTTAGCTCAATGGTCGGTAGATTTTATTTCTATATGCAAAGATAGTACACAAATACTGACTTAGGATTTGCGAATCTTATATAAAAACTTATATTTAAATAGAAATTATGAAGATTTATTAGGTCAAGATGAAGATTTTGAGGACCCAAATACTTCAAGTAAAAAATTCTCTCAAATCATCCAAAATATTGCAAACAAACAAAATCAAATTGCAATATTTCAGACACTTGTTAATAAATATAATGATGAAGCACATTACTATGGCCATTTAGGTAGATTTCTATATGAAACAGCGATCACGGCCAAAGAATTTGAGGATGCAGAAACTGAAATTTTAAACGCCTTAGATTTTGGTGAAAAAGATTATAATCTGTGGCATTTAAAAGGCATGTGTAATCGAAGAAAGATTGAATATTTAATTAGAGAATATGAATATTTAAGCGAAAATAATGAAGTTGAAGATATTATAAAAGAATTAAGCAATATTGCTCAAGAGGCTTTCGCAAAAAGTAGGGAGTATAACGAGCATAATTTACATAGTCATACTTCCGAAATCCAGATGTTAAATAAGGTAATAAATTTCGGAAAACAAATATCTACCTATCAATCAAGTCAAGATTTCCTTTTAGATAAAAATAATAGTTGGTATGAGAATAAGGTTAGTGATATTTTTAATTTATTAGATGAAGCGCAGTATGTAATTGACTTATCTAGAGATGTTGAACAATCTAGAGTTATTTCAAAATCGACAAGCATGATTGAAGCATCTGAGGGGACCTTTTTTAGTGTTTTAGGAAACTTTACCAAGGCAATTAATAAATTTAAGAGGTTATCTGAATTAGGGGATAGACAATCAAGACCTTTCTACGGAAAAATGTACGTTTATTCAACATTAGCCAGCAAAGTAGGAAATGATCCGAGAAAACTTAAAGAAGGATGGAAAAAATTAAGTGATTTTGAATTTCAAACACTAAAAACGACTTTAGAGAGAAGTATAAGAGAGCAACCCGAAAATCCTCACAGTTATAAATTGCTTATTCAAGCAATGCGACACTCAAATGTTTATTTTGGTTTTGAACAAGCATTAGGGCCAGTAAAAACTTGGTATGATAATAGTTTAAATTTTGAAATGTCACATCTGGAAGCATTGTATTACAGGTATGTTTTACATGCTTGTAAAGCAATAGACGAAGGTGAAAGTTTTGGCGATTTTGATGTTACTGAAGCAAAAAAATACATTAATGAATGTAAACAAAAGTCAACAAACGATAAATATAGTTTTGAGTGGTATGGAAATGGAAAGGGAATAAAAAAAATGGTTAATCATGGAGAGCTTGGATCTATGAAGAATGATAAAGGTTTTTTTGAAAAAGTAGAAAAATTAGGAGAGGTACAAGGAACAATCTCAAATATATTTGACAGACAGAGCGGGAAAATAATTTTGGAATGTGGTTTGGAAACATTTTTTGTTCCGGCTAGAGGAGGATTTGAAAAAGGGAAAGATGAAGGTGTAACTAAAGTAAAATTTTATGTTGGTTTTAGATATAATGGACTTACTGCTTGGGAAGTTACAAGGATAAATAGTATAAAGCCTGTATATGTCGAAAGTGAAAAATTTGAAATTGAAGGTTTTGATCAAGATATTGAAGAGGTAGAATCTATTGCAGATATCATAGAATCTGATAAAGAAATTATTAAAATAGAAAATTTAGAACGACCTAAATTGAAAGGCTTAACTTTAATTAATACTATTGATATTTCTCAATTTGATAAATATAAAAAGAAAAAATAGCACTTGTTCCAGACTTTCTGTAAGCTAATTAAATAAGTTTCGTGTTTATTTTAACCTAAGATATTAAAAAAAAGTTTACAAATAATTATTAACTTTAACGATAGACAAAATCCAATATTTCAATAATTTGCTATAAGGAATATGCATAAATATATTACAGACAGTTCTTTGTAATATGTTTTTTTGCCCGTATCTTAGCAAGACAGGTAAAAAAACTAAAAAAGAATAATAAAAAAATATGTCGCTTGCATAAGAGTATCAACCACCAAATAAGAACCTGGTTTAGAGTCTCAATTAAGTATTATTAGTAATTACATAAGTGAAAATGATAAAATATTAAAAGTATTTACTGAAAAGGAAAGAGAACAAAATAATCATAGAATAAATTTAAGTAAAGCAATTACATATACAAAAGATAATGATGTCGTTTTATTGATTTCTAAATTGGATAGCTTAACTAGAAATGTAATGTTCCAACTGCATACAATTTTACTATTCACATATTTGCTACTCTTGCTGAACGTGAAGAAGGAATGATTAGAGAGCTAACGAGAAATACCCTAGGAGTGATAATTCTTTATTTCTCTTTGAACTTTTGAAAGAGGAACTCTTAAGATCAGTTTGATAGTTTTAATATCATATAGTATATTATTGTCTTTTATAAATTTTACCATTCTTTAATTTCTATTATTTTTTTCTGATTTTTTTGTACTCTTTTAAGAGGTTATCGACGTTTTCGTCTTCATCTTGCTCTTCAATTTCGTCATTATAGTTTAAAATATCGTCAATATCATCGACTACTTTTTTATTTGTTTCTTCTTCCGGTTAGTTCTTGGTTTTCTTGATCATATTTTTCAACAATAAAATTAACAAAGTTGGTATGTAAGTGTGTTTTCTTTTTCATATTATAATTTCTTTTTTTGGAATTAAAAACAAATCGATTCAATTCATATATTATATATAAGAATAGGGAAGTGTTTTTTTAAAAGAAACAGTCGAGAGTTTTGCTTCAATATATTGGCAAGTATATACAGTTCTAATGTATGATCTTTAATATTTTAAAACGATTGACTTTAATGAGTCTTCTGTTCTTTTTTACTACCTTTGCATCATTTAAAATAAAAAAAGAGACAATAAGTTTACCACTTTTTGTCCCACTTTAGAAGAAGTCATTTTTATTTATAAATTAGAGAATTACAAACAACTATACCTTTTGCGCATGCAACACAACGTACTTATTTTAGATTTCGGATCGCAATATACTCAGCTTATTGCGCGTAGAGTTCGCGAATTAAATATATTCTGCGAAATTTTCCCTTACAATCACTTTCCTAGTGATTTATCACCTTATAAAGCCGTAATTTTAGGAGGAAGTCCTTTTTCTGTTCGTGCAGAAGATGCTCCACATCCTGATTTATCTCAAATTCGAGGCAAGCTTCCAATGTTGGCAGTTTGTTACGGAGCACAATACTTAGCTCATTTTAGTGGAGGTGAAGTAGCCGCTTCGAATACCAGAGAATATGGTAGAGCGAATTTGTCTTATATTAAAGAGAATGAAGTTTTCTTTAACGGAGTTTCTGAAAACAGCCAGGTTTGGATGAGCCATAGCGATAGTATCAAAGCTTTGCCAACCAATGCTGTGAAATTAGCAAGCACACATGACGTAGAATTTGCCGCTTATAAAATTGAAGGCGAAACGACTTATGCTATTCAGTACCACCCGGAAGTTTTTCACTCGACTGACGGATCAAAAATGCTGAAGAACTTTTTAGTAGATATCGCTGAAGTTCCGCAGAACTTTACACCAAATGCTTTCGTAGAAGAAATGGTGGGAGAGTTAAAAGAGAAATTAGGAAACGATAAAGTAGTTTTAGGATTATCCGGAGGAGTAGATTCAACCGTAGCGGCTGTTTTATTGCACCAGGCAATCGGTAAAAACCTATATTGTATTTTTGTAAATAACGGTTTACTTCGTAAAAACGAATTCCAAAATGTATTGAATCAGTACAAAGGAATGGGATTGAATGTAAAAGGAGTAGATGCCGGAGATCGTTTTCTGTCTGAATTAGCCGGAATCAGTGATCCTGAAACCAAACGTAAAACAATTGGTCGTGTATTTATTGAAGTTTTTGATGATGAATCACACCTAATCGAAGATGTAAAATGGCTGGCACAGGGAACTATTTATCCTGATGTTATCGAGTCAGTTTCGGTAAAAGGACCATCGGCAACCATTAAATCGCACCATAACGTGGGTGGATTGCCGGATTATATGAAATTAAAAATTGTAGAGCCGCTTCGAATGTTGTTCAAAGACGAAGTTCGAAGAGTAGGAGCTACTTTAGGAATAGATCCTGAGTTGTTAGGAAGACATCCTTTCCCGGGACCAGGATTATCCATCAGAATTTTAGGAGATATTACTCCGGAGAAAGTTCAGATTTTACAAGATGTTGACGCTGTTTTTATCGACGGATTAAAATCTTGGGGGTTATATGACAAAGTTTGGCAGGCTGGAGCAATCTTGCTTCCGGTAAACAGTGTTGGTGTAATGGGTGATGAGCGTACTTACGAAAAAGTAGTCGCGCTTAGAGCTGTAGAATCAACAGATGGTATGACGGCTGACTGGGTACATTTGCCTTATGAATTCTTAATGAAAGTGTCAAATGACATCATCAATAAAGTAAAAGGAGTGAATCGTGTTGTTTACGATATCAGCTCAAAACCACCTGCAACAATTGAGTGGGAATAGTATTGTTTTTCCAATTAAGGCGTTACATTTGTAACGCCTTAATTTTTTAAACCTACTATTTATGAGAGAATTTTTAACGTTTTCTCTTGTCTTTGTTTTGTCTTTTAACAAAATAACTGCGCAAGATTCATTTATTGAGCATAAAATTCAAAAAGGAGAAACCGCCTATTTTATTGCCCAAAAGTACAAGGTTTCTGTCGAAGAGATTTACAAATTCAACCCCGAATCACAGAGTGGAATCAAAGACAATCAGATTATTAAGATTCCTGTTCACCCGGTTGAGGAAACAAACCCCGCTCCCCAAATTACCCACATTGTTGGCGCAAAAGAAACCCTTTTTGGTTTATCGAAACAGTACAACGTTTCGGTTGAATCCCTTCAAAATGCCAATCAGGCGATTCTTGCCAACGGACTTCAGATTGGTCAGGAATTGGTTATTCCGCAAGGACCTGCAACCCTTTCCAAAAATGAAAGCACCACTTCTTCCAAAGTAAACCATCAGGTTGTCGCTAAGGAATCTTTATTCAGTATTGCCAGACAATACAATGTTTCCGTGCTGGATTTAGAAAATTTAAACAAAAACCTTCTTCAAAACGGATTGCAAATAGGACAGTCTATTGCGATTCCGAACAAACGAAAAACACTGGACGGACGAGTTCGTGTCATCAATCAGGAAACTGTTTTTCATGTGGTAGAACCCAAAGAAACCAAGTTTTCGATTGCTAAAAAATACGGAATTTCGATTGATCAGCTGGAATCTCAAAATCCTGAAACGGTAAACGGACTGATTGTAGGGAACAAGCTGGCGATCAATACCAAAGGAGTACAACCGGCAAACGAAAGCGAAGAGTTGATGCTGGCGCTGGCTGAAAAGCAGGTCGTGGTCGAAAAAACAAAAGCCAAAACGGTTGAACTCGAAGATTTGAAAGACCGATTGGTGGTTCAGAAAGAAATGAATCAGAAAATCATAAAAATTAACGATCTGAAAGTGAATCTGAACGACATGAACGGCTCCAAAGAAAATTCGGTTGAAAAGCTGCGATTGGTATTGGAAGCCAATAAAAATGTTCAGGATATTTTAATGGCAAAACTGGATTCACTGGTCAATGCAATGAGTAACGATCTGGTCGATTTGAAGAGAATGGATGTTTTAAATGTCGACGAATCAAAAAGACTCGAAAAACGATCGTATGAAAGCATCGGAAAAACCAATGAATTGTCGTCTCAGTTGAAGAAAGAACTCGCCGAGAACCGAAAAGCATATGCCGGTTTAATGAATAAGGTGGAGAAAATTGCTGTCGAGGAAAACCAGGAATACAAGAAGAAAATCCGCGAAAGCGAAAAAAATAACAACTCAACTTCGCTGCAGCAACGTCTTTCGCTGGAAGAAATAAAGCGTTACAAAATAGAGCAGGAGCAGGGGGATGCCCAAAATCAACTTTTGATTGCTAAAATCGATTCGCTGGACAGTCAGAAAAAGATCGAAGTAAAAAGACACATTAGCAAAGCGTCCTATTACAGTATGGAAGCCCGAAAGTTTGATGACAAGGTAGCCTTGGTCAAACTCAAAAAGTATCAGGATCAGGCGATTAAAAATCAGAAAAAAAACGGTGCAACTGCAGATGCGAAGATCGTTTCGTCAGAAGAAATGAAGCGCGAGTTAAAGGAAAATCCGCTTAGAAAAGACAAAACGGTAAAGGTTGAAGTTTTTGATAATCTTAAAGAAGTTTCAAACGGCTATTACTTAGTTTTAGGTATATTTACAGACGCAACGCTAAGAGACAGGTTCATTATGAAACTCATTGATTCGGGCGATTTTAACGCCAGTTTCTTCTTTAATATCAACAGTCTTTCGTACTATGTATACTCCGATAAGTATCAAAATATGGAAGAAGTTTTGTATCAATGCAAGAAAAAGGAGGAAGAGGAGTTATATAAAGAGGTTGTTATTGCTAAGGTCGAGATTGATCTTAGAGAATAAGCAGTGCAGAAATAATAAGTGGCAGGAATCTTGCTTTAAAGAGAATTTTGTAACTTGTTATTGAAATTGAAATTAAATTGTTTTAAGCTTTATTATGAAATATTATTCAACATTATTGTCTCTGATTTTTTTTGCAACCAGTTCCGCATTTTCACAAGAAAAAGTGGTGAAGTATACGGTTTCAGGCGGAGAAACTATTAATCAGATTGCCGTAAAATTTAAGGTTACGCCTTATGATATTTATTCACTAAATCCGGATGCCAGAAATGGTGTTAAACCGAATACGGTTTTATTGATTCCAACCTCCGGTACTAAAGCGGCGGTTAAAACTGAGGTTGCTGCAGCGAAGAGCTCTAGCCCGGGAAAAGCAACTACGCATGAAGTACAGCCCAAAGAAACTTTATTTGGCATTGAGAAAAAATATAATGTTTCGGATGAAGCTTTAAAAGCAGCCAATCCATTTTTGGTAAAAGACGGTTTGCAAATTGGACAGACTCTTGTGATACCGTCAAAAGGAAGTGTGGTAAAAGCAGCAGCTCTGACTCCTGCCAAAACGAAATCGGCAGCTCCTGAAAAATATGTTTATCATGATGTGGTGGCCAAAGAAACTAAGTTTTCGATCGCCAAACAATTCGGAATGACAATTGAAGAATTGGAAAAACGCAATCCTGAGATTGTTTCCAATTTACCGGTTGGGTATCGTTTGACTATAAAAGGAACGGCTCCTAAAACGGAGGCTTCGGCTCAGCCTGCGACTCATGTTGCTAAACCGGCAGAAGTTAAAAAAGCGGCAGAACCTGCGAAAAAAGCAGTTTCTTATATGGACTATCAGGTAAAGCCAAAAGAAACTTTTTATAGTTTAACACACACTTTTCATATTACTCAGGAAGAGTTAACGGCTTTGAATCCGGCACTTTCGGAAGGAGTTAAAGAAGGAATGGTTTTAAAAGTTCCGGCAGGATATTTAGCGCCAACACCTATTGTTCTACAGGAAAAACAGGAACAGCCACAGCAAACAATTGAAAAAGCAGTCGAAAATAAAAGCACAGGAGGCATACAAATTATAGACAAAGTAAAATCGGAAACCGTTTCTGTAAATCCTGAAGTGGTTGAGCTGACTAAAAAACGCGGACAAACAGAACGTCAAAAACTGGTTTTATTGTTGCCGTTTAATTTGGCTAAAATGCAAAACGATACCACCAGTTCGGCTACCAGAATTAAAAATGATAAATTCCTGAACATGACTCTTGATTTTTATTCGGGAGCGTTGATGGCAATCGATTCTGCGAGAACTTTAAAATTGCCGATAGATGTTGCCATTTATGATTCTCAGGAAACCAAAAACAGTTCCAATGTTTCGGGTTTAATAGCGCAAAACAAATTACAGGATGCCAATGCTGTAGTGGGACCTTTTTATCAGAGTAATGCCGAATCTACGGCCAATACCTTGCGTTTGTATAATATTCCGGTGATTTCGCCATTGTCAAAAGATAAAGCCAACCCGATTGATAATTTGTATCAGACCATTCCGTCAAACGATATGGTTAGAAATGCGATGTTTGAGTACATGCGCGGCAAAAATGGAAACATCGTTGCGGTGGTCGATAAAAAGAAAGAATCGGTTATCAGTTACATCAAGCAAAACCAAAAAGGAGTTGTGTTTGCCAGTCTGACCGAAACCGGAGCTTTGGATGTGGCCAATTTAAAAAGCTTATTATTGCCTAACCGAGTGAACTATGTGGTAATGGAAACCGCCAATACAGCCATGGTTAGAACCACTATAAAAGCGTTGTTGGATGCTCAAAAAACCTGTCAGGTACAATTGGTGGTTTTAGAGCCAAACAGTACGCTGGACTCAGATGAAATTAGTTTTGACAGTTTGATAAAACTAAAATTGATGTATCCGTCTGTTACGCGTGACAGCGACGAACCGTCGGTTTTGATTTTTGAGAAAGAATATCGATTGAAAAATAAAGTAAATCCAAATACCTACGCTACCAGAGGGTTTGACGTTACTTTTGATACCATGATGCGTTTGGTTCAGGGAAAAACCTATCAGGAAACAGCCGATTTAATGACAACCGAACAAGTTGACAATAAATTTCAATTTTATAAAAAAGAAGATGGAGGGCACGCCAACAAAGGGGTCTACATCTTATATTACGATAATGATTTAACTTTAAAAGTAGCAAATTAATGACATCAAAAGTAACCTATTTAGGCGATTTAAGAACAAAATCAATCCATGTGCAATCGGGAAGTGAAATCATTTCGGATGCACCGGTAGACAATAACGGAAAAGGAGAAGCTTTTTCTCCAACAGATACAGTTGCCAATGCCTTAGCCAGTTGTATGATGACGATTATGGGGATTAAAGCCCGTGATTTGAACGTCAATTTAATCGACTCAACTGCCGAGGTAACCAAAATAATGAATGCAGAACCAAGACGTATCGGAGCCATTGAAATTGTTTTTGAAATGAAAGGGGATGCCGATGAAAAAAGCAAAACGATTTTGGAACGTGCGGCAATGACCTGCCCTGTATTTTTAAGTTTAAACACTGAAATAGAAAAGAATATTACTTTTAACTGGAAGTAGTTTGAAGCGGTAAAACCGAAAGATATTTACATGTATTGCCCTCAAATAGTCAGACACTATTTGGGGGCTTTTTTTATGGAAAAAAGCGAACTGCAACTTCAAACCCAAATGCGTAAAGTTGATAGCTGATCAGTACTGCTAAACCATTTATGAACTATTGAGATACACATATATCAATGTAGCTGGCGCTTATTAATTTGACGAAAATCCAATCTGTTTTTTGCAGTACACTTGTATAAGATTTAGGTGAATTTGAAGAAATTACTTAATGCAAAATCAAACAAGATTAGTCGAAAAATACTATTTATTCCCATTTTACTACTGTTATGTAATCTCTCCTATAGTCAGGTAGGAATCGGAAATTCTAATCCCGATAATTCGGCAATGCTTGATATCGTTTCAGCAAATAGAGGGCTTCTTATTCCAAGAATTGCATTAGTGGGAAGCAAAGATTTAACTACCATTAAAAGCGGTAATGTGGAAAGTTTATTAGTCTACAACACCGCAACAGCTGCAGATATTACACCCGGATATTATTACTGGTCCAATAACAAATGGAACAGAATAGCGATCACAGGTGATAATTTGTCAGTAGCAGCCGAGAACGGTCTGACCATGTCTAACGGAAAACTACAATTAGGAGGTGCATTACAAATCTCCACTACACTCACAACCACAGCATCAAATACATTGGCCCTAAAGGGTTTGGAAACCGGAGATTTAAAAACCGACGAATTTGTAGTCGTAGATAAAACGAAAGGAACGCTGAAAAAAGTGGCAACAAATTCTTTTGTTCAGGAAAAACAGGAATTGTTTATCGCCAAAGACGGTCAGGCAGAATTTACACCGGTATCGCCCATTTCGGATCCCGAAAAAGTAAACGTCTATCGAAATGGCATTAGAGTAGATTTTTCGATCGTAAAACCCGGTACTATAAAATTAGAGCCCAGTGCTGTTTGTTATCAAAACGATGAAGTACGAATTGTACTGATTTATTAATACAAAACCTTAAACTTTAAATCAATAATTAAAACAGAAGAAAATGAAAACAAAATTATTTAAATGCGCGCTTTTTACGGTATTTATGCTTGGAATTAACGCCCTAAATGCACAATCGACTAAAGATGTAGTCAAAGGAGCCAAAGCGATTAAAGTGGTGGATAATAAAGGTACCATAAAGTATTTTCAATCCAATAACGGTATTTCACAAATTGTAAATACAACTGGCGATGTTACGACCACCACCTGGCAATTAGGAGGACAGCTGACGGATAATACGTATATAGACGTTAACGGAAAAGTATTTGCTTTGGATGGTATTGCTTTAGAAACAGGCGCCGCATCTACAAATGCCACTACAACATCCATCCATGGCGGAACAGGTACAGGCTGGACTTTGTTAGTAAGAGACGAAGCCACAGGGGCTACCAAAAAAATGGCAGCCGACAATTTAGTGAGCGGAATCAGAGTAGAGTATACACAAGCAGCCAATGCCGCCGCGAATGTAGACGTCGCTGTAGTGGGTTTACCAGCTTTGACAGCCGGAACTACAGATGCCAAATTATTTGTTTTTAGAAACGGTATTAAATTAAGATCAGGGACAGATTTTACGGCAACAGCAGGTACCGTTAGCATTAAGTATAGTGCAGCCGACTTGCCAATGTATGCTGGTGATGTTATTGAAGTTCAATATATTAGATAACTTTTTTATAAAATTTAAATATGTCTCTTAAATGCAATGTTTTGATGGTTTTTCTTGCAGTCGTCTGTAATTTAGGTTATGCGCAAACTGCCAAAGTAGTTGACAATAAGGGAACTTTGGTCACTATAGAGCAGGGAATAGGAAACCTTGCCGAACTCTATATTGGCAGCCCATCTACTTCGCAGACACTTGCGGGTGCCTTTTCAGACATTGTTTTTAGTGATTCCGGAATTGTTGATACTTCAGACTTCTCTGTAAATGGAACTTCTGTCACCATTAAAAAAATCGGTCGTTATGAAATAACCTACAGAGTAAGTACAGATGCCAATAACAATGAAAGATCGGGAGGAGAATTCTACTTAGAGGTTGCGGGTACAGAATCACCCGGTACAAGAGCCTATACCTATGCCAGAAATAGTGTTGTGGATAAAAACACCGTTTCGGTGACTAAAACAATAGTAACAACAACAGCCTCTACTGTAATTAAGGTAAAAGGGCGTACCTACGCTTCGACAGCTGCTGTTTTAGCCTTAACGATGGTCAATAACGGATCGTCCTTACTTGTAAAAAGAATCAAATAGATTGAAGAAAAAATGAAGATTAAATTTCTATTTTTAATAGTACTCATCAGTACCATTGCCCGTTCGCAAATTAGTACCACTTCGGCATTGGCTCCAACGATTACCAATGCCGGACTGGGTGATTTGTATCTCACCTCCGATACCAAACAATTGTATATTGGCCTGAGCAATGGAACCCTTTCTTTGATCGGAAATGAAGGTGATTGGAGCTTAAACGGCAATTCAAATGCATCCGCCACTAGTTTTTTAGGAACGACCACGGATACAAAATTAAGTCTGGCCTCTAATAACACTTCTATTTTTGAATTGGGAAAGCGGGGTACTTTGGGGGTAACAAATTTTGATATAGATCAAAATCAATACATGGCTTACCTTAGAGGCGGCAACGGAGTCTCGGCTTTGCAATTTGAAATTCCCGTAACGAACGGTCATAATTCTGTGCTTTCTACGACCAAAGATGGAAATTTCAGGTTGAAAGGAAGCGCTGCAGGCGCTAATGATTTTTTTCAAATAGGTGGTACAGGTACCAGTGATGATGGTTCTTTAGAAATTGTTACCGGAGACAATGGTGATGAACCTATTGTATTTAAAAAGAACCATTATATTGATGGTACATCCGAGATGATGCGCATCCAAGGGCAGGGAAGTGGTGCAACCAGTACCACTAGAGTAGGTATAATGACCAATGGAGCGGTGGCCAATTCTGTTTTGCAGGTTGGCGGGTCGGTTTCTTTACCTATTAGGACAGTAACAGCCGGTACCACTTTAACCGAGAACGATTATACCCTTATTGTAAAACCCGGAACTTATACGGGTACAGCGATCACATTTCCCGCAGCTAATACGTGTAAGGGAAGAATTTATGTCATTAGAAATACTTCGGGTTCTAATTTAAAAGCGACTCCATTTTTGGACATAACCGGAGCTAGTTATGATGTTGTATTTTATAACGCAGCTACTACTTTTCAAAGTGATGGTTCAAATTGGTATCAAATCGGAAATGAAAATGGTTGGGGCTTAAATGGCAATTCAAATGCAACAGCCACCAGTTTATTAGGAACGACCACTGATACCAAAGTAGCCCTGGCCTCTAATAACACTTCGATTCTTGAATTAGGAAAACGAGGTACATTGGGGTTAGTGGATTCAGCACGTCCGGAGGCCTCCAATGCAGATCAATACATGGCTTACCTGAAGGGCAACGGAGTCTCGGCGTTACAATTTGAATCTTCCGCAGCTCCCTCTTGGAAACCTGTACTTTATACGACCACAGATGGAAATTTTAGGATCAAAGGAGCTGCTGCTGCAGGTGTTGGCTATAGTGATTATTTTGAAATGGGATCGGCAGGTACCGCTAATAATGGTTCTTTAGAATTTATTACCGGAGACGATGGGAATGAACCTATTGTATTTAAAAAGATGCATTTTACTGATGGTATAAAAGAGATGATGCGCATAGAAGGGTACGGAGTTGGTGCAAACAGTACTTCTAGAGTTGGTATAATGACAAACGGAGTAACTGCCAATTCGGTTTTGCAGGTTGGAGGATCGCTTTCTTTACCCATAAGAGCAGTAACCGCCAGTACCACTTTAACCGAGAACGATTACACCCTTATTCTAAAATCTGGAACTTATACGGGTACAGGGGTCACATTACCTTACGCGAATACGTGTAAGGGAAGGATTTATATCCTTAAAAATATATCGGGTGCTAATATAAGCATAAGTACATTTTATAACAGAACAGGAGCGGGTTCTGCTGTTTTAATAAATGGTAGAATTTATAGTATTCAAAGTGATGGTACCGATTTTCATCAAATAAGTGATGATTATTAGGTTTTATGAGTACACAGTAATCTAACGCCTGATGGAATTGTTACTGATAAGAATCTCAAAATATTTTTCAGTTGAAGTACTGAAATAGAAAAGTATAATCGCAAAAATGAAATGTACCGTTTTTTTTTATAAAATGTACATTCTCTGAGCAAAAACACAAAAGCCTGTACGTCATTCGTACAGGCTTTTGTGTTACTGTTTAAACACTATTTAACCAACATTTAAATTATGAAGTTCTGAACACCATTTGATTTTACATTGATTTTATCGAATTGAGCCGCTAAAACCTGCGTGTTAGACGCATTTATCAGTTGGCTTCCATTTCCTTTTACAGTTACTGTGTTTGCCGAAGAATCAGTTTTGATAACTGTAACCTCGTAACCGTTACTGCTTAGGGCTGTAGGTAGAGTAATTGTAATAGCTGCGGTAGTAGCATCTGCGAAGATTAACAGGCAGTTATTGTTTGGAAAATCATTTAACACAATTGTGTAATCTGCCGTTTTGGTCAAATAGTTATTCTTTTTCGCATTCAAATTCAGAGCTGACTTATCAGTGTTGTTGTTGATTGAGCCATACGAGCCGTTTCCATTGTTAAAAGCCGAATCCGCAAATAAGATAGTCTTGTCTGTAAAATTATTGTACTTAAACTTTAACAATTGTACTGGCGCTGCTGTGTCAAAACTGCTTTTTTCACCATTTAAGTAAACATATCCATCTTTAGAAATTGTGTTATCGTCTGTAACGGATGTTGGCAATGCTACACTTTCCTCAGTTGCTAACGTTTGGCAGTCCAATCTAACCAATGATTTACCATATATGGTTGTTATTAGTAGTTTGTTGTTAAATGTTCCTAGCCAGTGTGGCACAGCGAACGAACCACCACCAACTATTGTATTAATCGTTATACTGGTGCGTTCTCTCTTAAGATTTCCCTGTAGATCATAAACCCTAATGGAAATATTAGTCGCATTCATAAAAAACGGGATGTACAATTCGTCATTGTATATGAGAAAAGGAATACCCGGAGCAGTTCTGTAACTTGTACTACTCGTTTGTGAAAATACCTGGCGATAACGTGTCAAATCATCCGAAATCTCAATAAATTTTGATGGTTGATAATAGGCGGTTGCCACCAAAATGTAAAGTTTATCTTTGTAACCAACAATATCACTAGTAAGACCGTCAAAATCTGCTGTTGCTGGCATGGTCAGCGTTCTAACATCTGTAAAGTCATAAGGATTTATTTTTGTTATTTTGGTCACCGTTGTAATTGTTGCTGTGTAGAGAAATCCGTTGTGAAATATTAATCCGTGAATTTGTCCGGAAAGTTCGATAGCGTTAGATTTCTCCCATACAAGTATATTATCTCTCAACCTGCAATTCACGAGGCGCATTATAAAAGTTGTCAAGCTACCATCTGGTGAGTAATTCCCAACAATAAACAAATCATTACCATTTCGAACTATTTCGTTTGTGTTTACGATAGTGGTTGTCGGAAGAACAGGCTGCAAATCTACTTCGCGAAATTGATCCGAAAAATATAAAAGCTTAGAACTTGCAATTAAAGTGGTGACATAAAACCCTTCAGGAATTGGTCGTGCCTCCAAATCGAGTAAACGATTATTGATTACTTTTCCCATTTCGGCGGTTAAAGCTTTCAATGTACCACCTGTAACCAAGTCATTGACCAATAAAGTATCAAGATTGGTTTGTATAGATTTAATGTAATCAACGATTTCCTGTAACTGATCCAAATTAACATCATTGGAAGAAAGAAGGCTGTTAATGGCGTTTATTTGCCCCTGAATGCTACTTGTGGCATCAAGATAGTTTGCCGCTTTAAATACTGCCAGTAACGCATTTACACTCTCATTGAAATTTGAAATAGTATTGCTGAGCTGTGTACCGGTGTGTGAGGCTCTGTCCTTTGCTTGTACTAAACTATTTTGAACCCAATCCAAATCTGCCTTATCATCCAGTATCTCCTGTAAATTCTCGATTTTATTAGCCGGAATCTTTTCTTCTTTCCACCATATAGAATCGAAAAACTGATAGAACTGGGATTCGGTAGGCTTGTAGCCCGTCTTAAACCATTGTTTTACTGTTTCTTTAAGTGCCATTTTTTATAAAGGTATTAATGCATAATGGAGCCATAATTTTTGAAATCGTCCGCCTGCTTGTTCGGTAAGTACAAGCTTAAAAGAAGTTCTGGTATGTTCTCGCGTTTGAAAGTAAACATTAGCGTCCTGAGTAAAGTCACTATTAGTTCCGACTAAACCGCCACTTACTATGTAATCAGCGGTACCAACATCAGAAAAAGTCACAGTCAGCAAATCTTCATCAAAGACATCACCAATGTCATATTTATCTTTGTGTAAAAAAGGATTCGAAATATTTGGTTTATTCTTAATGTAACTATTACTGCCGTTGTTTGCCTCATTCCAATCCGCTTGCACATTTTTTTGAGCCCCCATTTCAATAGTAGCCATTTTTGTTGCAACAATCGTGAAAGCATTAGCCAGAGAATCAAACGCAGCCTGATCCGCTTTTCCTGCAAGTCCCGTGGCTATATCTTTAGTTGGATAACCTGGTTTAAAATCTGACCAATTCATTGCGTCTATACCCGTTCCAAAAGTCACATAATTAGTCTTAACGGCAGGGTAAGAGTTGTTGTTTTTATAAACTAAATTGGTCGTTTCCTCTTTAATAATCACTTTCGTTTGCGCTAAACCCCCTCGAAATTCGTACATTTCACCATTAACATAAACAACTCCGTTACTTACATCAGAACCGGTAGTGATACAACCCGAAATAATTGTTTTATCCCCAACAATATTGGAAAAACCGGTCAATTTGACCACCTAATTCCGGAGTAAATTGACCACCCGTTCCGGAGCAAACTGACCACCTGATTCCGGAGCAAATTGACCACCAGGTTTTGTGGTTAATTAACGATTAAAAAC